>JAZRBG010000001.1:0-27410 GCA_045634945.1 Akkermansia sp.
CATCGCAACCTCGGAACGCAGCTTCAATAAGCAGGGAATGATTCATATCCGCCGAGCAATTTTCATTAACATTCATTCCATGTTCTATCAGCATTTGTAAATGCGCGGTCTTTCCCTGTTTCAGGACGAAAGTAACCTCCCTGCCGGCGTCCCTCGCAAAGTGTGTGACATCTACCCCGGTTTGTAACACATACTGCATGATAGTCGTATCATGCAGTCGGATGGCTCTGAGGAGCTGTCGCATATTATCCGCCTCTTTATAGGCACCGCTTTCAAGCAATTTTTGCAGTTTTTGCTCATCACCGTAGCAGACGGCATCTGCCCAAGCATCGCCTGTGGTGGCACCGACATCCATCAGCAAGCGCACAGATTCCGCATTTTGTGGGATTGGTTCAAATAAATCTTGAATTAACGCTTTATCGGCGCGTATTTTTTCTACACTCAACAAATATCCGAATACATCCCACGCTTTCTGATGCAAGGCCCAATGCATAGCGGTATAATAATTTTCTGACCTCAGAAAAACATCTGCCCCGGCCTCAACCAATAGTTCGGCACATTCTGTACGGTTATAATATGCTGCGAGCATGAGCGGGGTGAAATCTAATAGATTAGGATTGCGCATATTGATATTAGCACCTGCATCCAACAACAGTTTGACACATTCCGCAAGCCCATATTTGACACAAAAATGCAATGGAAGCACGCTTTTATCATCATGAGCATTGGGGGACATCCCGGAATCCAACAGCACCTTCATACATTCTGTTTGGCCCTGCACTGCTGCCAGTATAAGCAAATCCGGTGTCAGCTCTGCTCCGGCGTGCAAAAACTCTTTCAGCTTTTCTTTATCACCCTCCAGGATGGCGTCTTGGGGTGTTTTCACGCGTTGTAATTCTTCTACGAAAGCATTCCAAAATACCTCGTCATCGAAATCGGCGAGAGCATTCCAAACTACCTCATCATCGAAATCGATTTGTAGCCCGAACGGTAGCTTGAACTCGACGTTCTTGCTGCTTTCTTCTTCTGTTGCGAGGGCAGGAATACAAGCCGTAAAGAGAACACTCAGAGCTACGAGGGAAGTTTTCATGCTGTTATTCTAAATAACGATGCTGCGCTTGTCAATCCTTTTCAAACGCTGTGTGTTTACTTTGCCCTTGAATCGGTCGGAGAAAGTTGATACAATGCCACGTAACAGATATCCGTTTATTTATGTGCAGAAAATCTCGTTCCATCTACCATTTTTTCGCAGCATTATCGGGCTCTTTGTTTCTCAGTAGTTGTGTGGTGCCGGGTATACAGCAAACCATCAACCATATCGATAATTATCAAGTAATCAAAGATAGCTCTGCTGCAACACCTCATGACCTGAAAGTTTATTGCTTGGATGGCAGATATTACATGGAAGTGGAGTTAAGGTATAAGCCCGTGGAGACATGCATGTTTTATTATGAGGCCATTATGAGCGGAACAAAGGGTATTTGTGTAGCGGGTACCAAAAACAATGAGGTGAAAAAATACTTGGCGCGGCTTTCTGATACAGATGTGTTTCATATCTTACAACGGCACGTCGAACAACCCGGCGATGATGATGCCGAGCTCATTGCTGAAAAAGATTTTGATTATGCCCGCGCTGAGCGTTGCGCCGTAAACCCCGTTAAGTTCAAATTTAACCGGCGAGAACGGGCAGAGTACGCCCACTCCGAATATTATTACCCTCACATCGAGCCTTTTTCCGGTGGCACGCTGCATACCTTGCTGCGTCCTGTGGCTTGGGCTGCCTGGGGGGTAGAGATACCTCTTTTCGTTGCGTCTAATGCATTATTTTATGGTATCTATGCACCGTATCGAACGGTTGAGGTGCATGTGTTCGGGGTTGACCCGAAAGAATGAAAGGTATAGGGCCTACTCCCATAGAGCGGGCTTGCCGAGTTTTGTGGGCAACCATTCAGAATTACAGAATGGTGTAGGGTATGCTCCCATAGAACGGGCTTGCCACGACGAAGCCGCGCAGCGGCGGAGTCGGGTGACGCTTGAGGGGCCAAGGTCACTTGACGAGGTGATGGGAGAGAGCCTGTGCATAGACAACAAAAAAGATACTCGAATGAGTGGCGGGTAAATATGCGTGTCGAGCTTCGCTCGAAGAACCCGCGCCCTCCCTCCAAGCCGCTTGCAGGCAAGCGGTACCCTCGCAGAGGTGTCTGCTCGGCTTGTCGGAAGGAAGCACACTGTGCTTCCTTACCTCATCCGCGACGCTTGGGACAAGGTCACTTGACGAGGTAGTGGAGAGAGCCGGTGCATAGACAACAAAAAAGGATACTCGAATGAGTATCCTTTTTTGTTGTACGAAGCGGACGGGGCTCGAACCCGCGACCTCAGCCGTGACAGGGCTGCGCTCTAACCAAACTGAGCTACCGCTCCTTGCCTTTGCTCTCCTCCGTGGGAGGGGTGCGAGGGCATTTTAGCGAAAATTGAAGAGTATTGCAAGCTTTTTTTTGTAAAAAATGCAAAAAAGTTTCAACGGGGGTACAAAAAAAGGTGCTGCCATGGGGTGGACAGCACCTTGGGGAATGGATGTAAACGATTATTCCAGAATGTTTACGAAAGCGTGTTGAGGAGTGCCGGTGAGTTTTGCCCGATTTTCGGCGCGGGCCTTTTGAATTTGCTCTTCTGTGGCACCGAGGCCGCGCAGAAGCATGGAGCTGAGGGTAAGTGCCACCTCTTCTTCACCGGAAACCACCATTTGAGCACCCTGTTTACGCATGTCGCGCGCGTTGCGCATGTAGGTGGTGTGCGCCAGTACGGCGATATTCGGGTTGACGTCTCGTGCTGCGGAAGAAATCTCGGCAGCCGGAGCACCGGCGGCGGTAATGATGATGGCTTTTGCCTGTTCTGCGCCGGCCATGCGCAGAATGGAGTGCAGGCGGGCATCTCCGTGCATGGCGGGTATACCTTTAGCGGATAAATGGGTAACGGTGTCGATGTTCATCTCCAGCACCACCACCTCCACATGGTATTTGTTGAGGATTTTGGTGATAATTTTACCGCAGGGGCCATAGCCCACCACAATCACGCGGTCTTTGGTTTCTGTGGGGGCGGGTATGGCAGAGTCATCTGCCGGGGGCATACCCACGCCGCGGGCATCCATCTTGCGGATGAGGGAGGGTACCAGCCTGAAGAGACCCACATTGAGCGTGATGGTGATGATGGCCACACCGGTGATGACGTTGACGGCCTCACGCGGCAACAGGCCGAAGCGGTCACTTGCTGCCAAGGCTGCCAGAATGAAGGAGAACTCACCGATTTGGGAGAGAGAGGTGCCCACCACCACGCCCAAACTACCGGGGCGGCGCAGCAGGCGGATGACGCCGTAAGCACTCAGCGGCTTAAAGAGCAGGGTAAGCCCCAGTGTACCCACGGCCAGCGGCCAATGCTCCAGCAGCATGGGGGCATCGAATCCCATGCCTACGGACACGAAGAAGAGCACGGCAAAGGCATCACGCATGGGCAAGGCATCGCTTGCGGCGCGGCTGGCAAATTTACTTTGGCCTACCACCATGCCCGAGAGGAATGCACCGAATACCATGGAGGCATTGAACACCTCTGCCGACAACACGGCCACACCCAGTGCGCAGGTAAGCACGGCCAGGGTGAACAGCTCATTGGAGTTGCTGCGCGCTACAAAAGTGAGCACGCGGGAAATAACGTGTTTGCCCAAAAAGGCCACACAGAACACCATGAGCGCGAGCTTCCAGGTCATACCCCACAGGGCACTCCACAGGTCATCCGCGCAAAAAACGGCTTGGGTGGCACCCTCCGGCAACACGAATACCGCCGGCAACAGCACCAGCAACACAATGGTGAAGATATCTTCCATTACCAGCCAACCCACGGCGGTGTGGCCGCTGGGGGTGTGCAGTAATTTGCTGTCCTCAAGCACGCGGGTGAGCACCACGGTGCTGGATACGCACACGCACATACCGAAGATGAGTGCCGCTACCCAATTTGCACCGGGTACACAGGCATGGTATACCAGTGCGCCGCAGCCCGTCCACAAGGTCATGCACATCAAAGACCCCGGTACGGCCACTTTGCGCACGGCCAGCAGGTCTTTGAAATGAAAGTGCAGGCCCACCCCGAAAAGCAACAGTACCTCACCGATGGAGGCAAACTCATGCATTACCGCGTGCGGGTCATCCGTAAGTCCCCACCAGGGTTGCGCTGCCAATATGCCGGCCAACAGGTAGCCCACCAAGGGTGATAATTTGATGCGCTGGGCCAGCATGCCCAGTGCCAGTGCCAATATAAGACCGAGTGCTAATGTTCCTATCATTTTTGTGGGGTATTTAATGTATACTCAGCTGAAAGGGAGTAATTGTATTTACATGAGAACCCTGGCCCACAGAACCTTGAGGTAGCGACCCTCGGGGTAGGTGGAAAGGAAGGGGTGATCCCAACCCGGGCCGGTCATTTCCAGAATCTGTAAGCGGCGTCCCAAACGCTGTGCTGCCTTGATAACGGTTTTCTCGAACTCTGAGGGGGAAACCAAGCCCGAGCAGGAGCAGGTGACAAACAAGCCTCCCTTGCGCACGCATTGCAAGCCCAGCATGTTGAGGTCATGGTATTTTTTGAGTCCCTCTTCTTTTTCTTCGTCGCGCCCCAGCACAAACTTGGGCGGGTCCAGCAGTACTACATCAAACAACTTGCCGTTGCGTACCATTTGGCGGGCGTATACAAAGGCATCCGCATGCACGAAGTCGATGCGCAGCGGGCCGCCCGCAGCATTGATATTGGCGTTGCGTTTGGCCATGGCAATGGCTTTTTCATCCAAATCCACCGCTGTCACCTCTTTGGCACCACCGTGCAACTTGGCATGTATGGAGAAACCGCCGGAGTAGCAGCACAGGTCGAGCATGGTTTTACCTTCTACCAGTTTGGAGAGTTTGAGGCGGTTGTCTCTCTGGTCGCAGAAGAAGCCGGTTTTGTGCCCCTTGGCAAAGTCTACCTCAAAGTTGACACCGTGTTCAACAATGCGTACACGGTGCACGGGTTCACTGGGCGGTGCGGTGGTGGGGTCTATGCCCTCCATGCGGGCAATGCTTTCATCCACCGTGATAACGTGGCGGCTTGTGCCGCACAGCTCGTGCAGCAGGGGCAGCCAGCGGGGCAGGCGTTGCCATACGCCCAAGGTTGTTACCTCCAGGCTCAGCACGTCGGCATAGCGGTCGGCAATCAAACCGCCTATGCCGTCTGAGTCGCCGTGAATGATGCGGTAAGCGGTGGTGGTGGCATCCAGCCCGCAATCGCGGCGGCGCCATTCAACGGCGCGTTTCAGTGCGGCTTCCAAATCTTTCTCGCCCATGGTCTCGGGGCCATGGTAGAACATTCTCAGCGGGGTGCGGCTCTTGGGGTTCCAGAATCCGCAGCCGAAAGGCTCGCCGTTTTTATCGTACACGTTGATGATGCCGCCGGCCACGGCATCGGGGCTCACGGCACCCAGCATGCGGGGGAACACGGCAGGGTTGTAGGTAAAGTACTTGAGCTGCACCCACGGGCGTGCCCAATTTTCACTGCCCTCCGGTGCCGGTGTTTCTTTAACCGGTTTGGGTGCGGGTGTGGTATTCTTGCGCGCGTTGTTGCGGTTGAACGGTGCGGGCTTTCTGTCTTTGTATCCTCCCCTTTTGCCTGAGTCTTGCATACGTGCGAGTGTACACGAGCGCTCGCGCGTTGTCAAGGCTCTTTCAGATGCGGTGCAGGTTCAAAAAGTAATGAAGTGCCAATTTCAACACGGATGTGCGGTCTATATTGCGCCGGTTGGAGAATACTTCCAGACGTTGATACAGCTCTTTACGGCAACGGAATGTTATCATGTGTAATGGGGTCATGGCTGTATTATACGGGGCGATTCTTTGTCTTTCAATCGTTATTAGATGTTATGCGGCTAACTGCACTTCATATATAGGTTTTGAGATCATTAAGCACTCTGTCGACCGTTGGTGAAAAAATGCGCGAAATTATTTGATTTTCTTGACTATTATGCTTGACTTTTTCTAACGTATGGGCTATATATCTCCTCGTATATTGCTTCTTTTATACAACATGAAATCGTCAATGAAAAATCTGACTCGCTACACTCGCGAGAAGACCTCCTTCTTGGGCTGGCGTGTATGTATCAGCCGTAAGGGAATGATGTTTACCAAGTATTTTGCGGATGCTGCTTATGATGGTGAGCAAGGCTCATTTGAAGCAGCTCTTGCGTTGAGAGATGAGATTCTCTCTGCCATTAAGGCTGATCCTGCCAATGCCAAGCGCATTATGGCTTCCTATCAGGAAAAATACGCCAAGACGCCCAAAAACGCCGGTAAAAAGTAACCGTGCTCGTTGAGGCTCGCTTCTTTATATTTGCCGTCAGAGCGCCCGTGTTTGTGGCGCTCGGCGTTTTTCATTGTGCCGATTAGGGGAGGATAGGTGTAGCCTGATTGATGGCCGTGATTATATGCCGAATCAGGCGTCCGAAAAATCAAATTTGGGTGATTTGCGGCGACGTTTGGCACCGGTGCGGCGGGAGTCCCACAGCAGCAAGAGCATGCTACCTACCAGCAGTAGGCGGGCTCCTGTGTCCATGGCATAGTTTTCAATGTGGTGCGTGCTGCCGGAGCACGCGCAACTGAGGTCCAAACCGCGTGCCCAGGCTTGGGCGTACAATACAAAGAAAACGCCCGTCATGATGGTTCCCCAGATGGTGATGCCGCGGTAATCAATGCGGAACAACAGGCACACACCCACTACCAGCTCCATCATCATGCCGATACAGGTAAGAGGCATGGAGCACCACTCCGGCAGAACATCACACCCCGTCATGAATTGGGCATTCTCCCACAGAGATTTGGCATTGAGCTTGATAACCGAGTTGATGAGAAAAAACAGCCCCATCCCTATGCGGAGCAGGGTGAGCAAAATGCCTGTGGTGCCGGTGGTTCTCATGTGGGTGTATTTTATCTCAGTCAGGGCTGCGGCGCAAGTGTTTTTTCAAGTATTCACCCACGTTGTTATGCCGGATGCCGAAAAAGCTTTTTTCTTGACTTTTTCATGCAAATGTATAGAATTCACAATGTTTTAACTCTTGTCTGCCATGAGTGACGGAAAGGATATAGTATCTCTCACAGCGATTTTGAATGACCTGAGGCATATCATTGATACTGCACGAAACAATACGATACGCAGTATTGACTTTTGCCGTGTGCGTATGTATTGGGAATTGGGGCAACGTATTGTGGAAGAAGAACAGCAGGGGGAGGTCCGTGCACGGTACGGTGCTTATCTTTTAAAAAATCTCGCGCTCAGGCTTGAAAAGGAATATGGCAGTGGATTTTCTTTGCGTCAGTTAGAACGTGCCAGGCAATTTTATCGTACATACCCAATTGCGTCCGCACTGCGGTCGCAATTGAACTGGTCTCAGTACAAAATGCTGATATCCATTGAAGATAAAAGCAAACGCGAGTATTATGAATGCGAAAGCGTTAATAATGCGTGGACGGGTAGAGAATTGGAGCGTCAAATCAATTCTCAACTTTATGAAAGGCTTTTATTAAGCAACGATAAAGATGCCGTTCTTGCCGTTGCTCGGGGTGAACGCTTGCCGGAACTGCCGACAGAAGTGATTAAAGACCCAATGGTTCTTGAGTTTCTCGGGTTGGAACGTAAGGCCAGCTATTATGAGAAAGATTTAGAAAGTGCTATTTTGACCCATATTCAACAATTTCTGCTTGAATTGGGTAATGGTTTTACTTTTGTTGCACGTCAGAAAAGATTGCTTGTTGAGGATGATGAGTACTACGCTGACCTTGTTTTTTATAACCGTCTTCTTCGTTGTTTTGTGGTTATAGAACTCAAGACCGGCAAATTAACACATCAGGATTTGGGGCAGTTGCAAATGTATGTTAATTTCTATGACCGCACGGAAAAGCGTCCGGATGAGAACCCGACCATAGGTATTTTGCTTTGTGCTGCAAAAAATGATACTGCTGTAAAAATGACATTGCCTCAGGATAATCAAACTATTCTTGCCAGCGAATATCGTTTGTATTTGCCAAGCTCTGAAGAGTTTATCCGTGAAGTTAATGAGGTGAGAAATCTTGTAAAAGAAGAGCATAAGGATAGGTGACGGTTATGTGATAAAAACGGAAATGCCGATTGTGTCGTGTTTTTTTCGTTTTTATGCGTACCGGTGGGGATAATTGGCTTTGGGGAAGAATGTTGCAGGACGTTGTGCTGATTGGCAAGATTAATCTTGTTGCCATGCTTTAATCTTGACTTGTCAGGTGCTATGGTTCACAATGTGTATGTGATTAAGAGAACTGCTACTGCCGCATTGCTGGCAACGCTTCCTGTGTTGGCGGAACCTGAGGGTGCCGCCGTTGAGTCTGCTGTACCTGCCGTGCAGCCTGAAATGATTGCAACGGTTGAGGCTGTTGCGCCTGCAACACCCGCAGAACCTGTTGTCCCCGCGGAGCCTGAGCCCGCCGCAGAGCCGGCTCAACCTGAGCAGCCGGTGGAACCCACGCCTGCGCCGGAAGTGCAGCCCGAGCCCTCCCCGGCACCCACTCCTGAAGTGGTGCAACCCGGGCCCGAGACGGCTCCGGCGGAGAGTGCTGCCTCCACCGTTGCCAAGAGTGCCGTGGATGCCTATAAGGGTATTGTGAAAATTGAAGTGGCCATACGCCAGCCGGACTACACCACGCCGTGGCAGAGCGGCCGATTCGGTGCCGGTAACGGCACGGGTTTCATGGTTTCACCCGGTTTGTTCATGACCAACGCCCACGTGGTGGCCAATGCCGAGCGCATTACCGTTTCTCCCTACGGCGATGCCCGCAAATATGCCGCCCGTGTGAAACATGTGGCACATGATGCGGACTTGGCTCTTGTGGAAGTGACGGAAGCCGTAGAATCTTTTGCAGATGTGCCTTGCCTGCAATTCAGCGACAAGCTGCCCAAGCTGGAGGACGAGGTGCGTGCCGTGGGCTACCCCATCGGCGGCAGCCGTTTGTCTGTCACCCGCGGTATCGTATCCCGCATTGATACCACGCTGTACTCTCACTCTCAGAGTGAGAGCCACCTTACCGTGCAGATTGATGCCGCCATCAATCCCGGTAACAGCGGTGGCCCCGTGCTGATGGATGACAAGGTGGTGGGCGTGGCTTTCCAAGGCTTGTTGCAGGCCAACTCTACGGGTTACATGATTCCCATGCCCGTCATTAAGCGTTTCCTCAAAGATGTGGAAGACGGCCACTACGATAAGTATGTGGATTTGTCCGTAAACTTCTTCCCCCTTACCAACCCTGCCATGCGTAAGCAGTACGGCTTGGCAGAGAGCTCTCCCGGTGTGCTGGTGGGGCAGGTGGTGAAGGGCGGTACTTGCGACGGCGTGTTGCAGCCCGGTGACCTGTTGCTGGCTATCAATGATTTGCCCGTTGACCGCTCTGCCATGATTGAGCTGGACGGCGAGCGCGTGATGCTTGAGGAGCTGGCCGAGCGTTCCTTTAAGGGCGACACCCTGCGTATGCGCATTCAGAGAGACGGTGTGCAGCATGATGTGGAGGTGCAGCTCAAGCCGCTCATTGCCAATTCTATTCTGGCTCAGGAGTATGACCGCATGCCCCGCTACGTGCAGTTCGGCGGTTTGGTATTCCAGCCCTTGCACCGCAATGTTATCAGTGCTCACCAGATTAACCTTACCACCCTCAATGTAGATGTGGAGGACTACCTGAAACACGGCGGCTCCCTTGAGAAGCAGGATTTGGTGCTGCTTACCAAAGTGCTCAAGGATGAGGTCAACGCCCGCTACTCCGCCTACGGTACACGCCTTGTCACCAAGGTGAACGGTGTAGAGGTCAAGGGGTTGGAGCACCTGTACAGCCTGCTGTACCCGGAGGATGCACCCCGCCCGGACTTCACCGTGATTGAGTTCTCTGACTCCCCCCGCCCCATGGTGATTGATAATGCCGTGATAGATGCCGCCAACAGCCGCATCAATGCACGCTATGGTGTGCCGGCTCCCGCTCGTCTTAAATAATTTTCATTTTTCTTCTTTATGAATCGTCATTTGATTTTGATTGCTCTTTCCGGGCTTGCTCTGACATGCTGTGAGCCTACGGAGCGCACCGCTGTTACGCAAAAGAAAGCACCCAAACCCACCACGGAGCAAACCGCTGAGACTGCTGCCGCTGAGCCGACAGCTGCAACCACCCCGGCAGAGCAGACTCAGCCGGAGGCTGCTCAGACTGCTGAGCAAACACAGGCGGAAACTCCCGTGACCGAGCCTGTGGCGGAGCCTACCGCGCAACCTGCCGAAGCCGTGTCCGCAGATGCCTCTGCCTCGCTGCTTTCCGTCGGCCTTACGGTGCAGGACTACAACAGAGTGATGCCTTGGGAGAAGCAGTCTGCCTCAAGCACCCGCCTTAATGGTGTGTACTTGGGCAACGGTAAGGTGCTTACCCTGGGTTCTTCATTGGCTACGGCCAATTATGTGGAAATAAGCCTGCCTGATTCATCCCGCACGGTGCCTGCCCGCGTGCTGCGCTATGACAGTGACCTGAATCTCGGTCTGCTGGTGGTAGATAGTGAGGAAGACGCCTCTATTTTTGACACGCGTACTGCGTTAGCCGTGGGTGAAGCCATGGCTCAGAATGCCCAAGCAGAGTTGTTGTGCACGCTTAACGGCACCCAGCCGACAGCCATTGCTCTGCATGGTGAAATCGGCACCACGGATCGCGGTATGCCCCGCCTGCAAATGCGTGCCGACCAAGCCGTGCCCGGCAATTACAGCCACGGTGCTCCCGTGGTGGCAGACGGCAAGCTTGTGGGTATCAGTGCCGGTTACAATGCCGCCGCCCGCCAGCTCAAGGTGATTAATGCTGAGCTTATCAACAGATTCCTGAACACGGCCGCAGATGCCCCGAAAGGTGTGCCGGTTATGGGGGTGAGCATGGCTGAGCTTACGGACCCCGTTTTCCGCCGCTACCTCAAGCTCAGCGATGACCGCAGCGGTGTATACGTGAGCGATGTTCAGCCCATGGGGGCGGCAGCTGCTGCCGGCCTGAAAAAAGGTGACGTGCTTACCTCTGTTGAAGGTCTTAAAATTGACAACCGCGGCCGCTGTGAGCTGCAAGGCTACGGCATGATAGATGTATCTACCGTGGTGCGCTACCTCAAGCCTTTGGGTGAGTCCCTCAAGCTTACCTATTGCCGCGATGGCCAAGAATACGAGGCAGAGCTGAACCTGAACCGCGATGCCGAAGAGAAAGCCCTTATCCGCACAGAGACCTCCGGCACGCCCCCGCGCTATCTGGTGTGGGGTGGTTTGGTGTTCCAGCCGCTTACCTCTAATTATCTGGAGGCTCTCAAGGCAGAGGCCAAGGCTTTGCCCACCGAGTTCATGAAGCTTAATAAGCAGGAAGAAGAACTGCAAAAACGCGGTTTCCGAGAGCTCACGGCCCTCACCATTGTGGTGCCCACCAAGGCCACCCTCGGCTATGACTCCTGCAACTTTGCCATGGTAGAGAAGGTAAACGGTGCAGAGCCGCACAGCTTTGAGGAGTTTGTTTCCCTGCTCAAGGCCCCCACGGAATCCGGTATGGTTGAAATCTCCATCAACAAGGCTCCTTACCGTATTTATATGGAGAGCGCCGCTGCCGAGGCTGCCAATGATGAATTGCGCCGCGCCGGTATCATTAAATTGCAGCGCCTCGCAGAGCAAGACTGAAGTCTCCCCTTCATACGCATACGGCGTATGTTAACTTTTGCGGCAGCAGAGCCTAACCGGGCTCTGCTGCCTTGTCAGCAACAAGTGTATGTGTGCCAGGTACAAAGCAGACGAGCCTGAAACGCCACAGGGCACCTTGCCCCCGCGGCGCAGACCCCGCCTTGTGCCGGAGCAAAACCCCGTTTATCCCTCTTATATGGAGGAGCCTGCCCCGCAGGAGGATGAGCCGCTCTATGAGCAACAGCCCTCCCTCCCCCCGCAGGAAGAGCCCTCGCCTGCCAAGCCGAAACGCCGCTCCTACTGGGAGGTGCCGGATGATGAGCCTGCCCCCGACCCCGCGCGCACGGGTGCTGCCGCTGCGCATAACCCGTGGGCAGATGTTGCCAAGCCCCCGCCTAAGGGTATCAGCTTTTGGAAAGGCGTGTGGTATATTTTCGGCTTGCCGTTCCGCATGGCGTTTTTCCTGACGCGCAATTTGCCTGCATTGGTTATGTGGCCTTTGCGCCTGTTGGCGGCCATGTTGATAGTGGGCAGTTTTTTATTTGTGGTGTTGGCCGGTTTGTATACCGTGAAAGGCGGGCGTTATGATATAACGCAAGTGCTGCGCATGCCCGAGCGCAGTATCGTGCTGGACCGCACCGGTTTGGAGATAGGTACCCTGCACGGTGAAAATCGTCGCAGTATCAATTCGTTGGATGAAGTACCGCAGTATTTCTTGGACGCTATTGTGTTGCAGGAAGACCGCTCATTCTGGGAGCACGGCGGTGTGGACCCCCGCGGTGTGCTGCGTGCCGTGGGGCAGGTGTTCAAGCACGGGCGTGCCACTCAGGGTGGCTCTACCATTACCATGCAGCTGGCCAAGAATACTTATAACCATGCGGACCGCAATTTTGATGCCAAGCTTACGGAGGTAGTGCTGGCGCGCCGCATAGAGGCCACTTACGACAAAAAGACCATTCTTACCTGTTACATCAACCGCGTGTTCTGGGGGCATACCTATTTGGGGCTCAAGCAGGCGGCCTACGGCTATTTCAGCAAAGACCCCTCAGAGCTCACTATCGGTGAGTGCGCCATGTTGGCCGGTATCGTGTGTAACCCCAACGAGTTTTCGCCCCTGCGTAATCCCTCTGCCGCCAAGGTGCAACGAGATAAAGTGCTGGTGCTGATGCGTGATTTCGGTAAGATTACCCACACGCAATATGAGATAGCACGCAATGAGCCCATTATTACCCGCCGCCCCGAGCCGCGCGGGTATGATAATTACTCTCTGGACCTCATCCGTGCAGAGGTGGACCATATTCTTACCTTGTTGGATGCCAACGGCCAACGGGTAAAAGAAGATGCCTTGTACTCCGGTGGTCTCATTGTGCGTACTACGCTGGACCTCAATTTGCAAGATGATGTTATGCGCGATATGGATGCGCGCCTTACGGCAAATCTGGAGGCCCTCAAACACTACAAACACCAAACCCGCGCGCAGTACCAAGCCTTGGTGCAACAGCTGCGTGCCGAAAACCCGGAGAATATCATCCCCGCACCCAAATATGTGCAGGGTGCCTGTGTGATGATTGACAACGCCACCGGTGCCCTGCTGGCTGTGGTGGGTGGCAGAGATAGCGGTGAATCCCCCCTGAACCGCGCGCTGCAAAGCCGCCGCCAGGTCGGCTCCCTCTTTAAACCGATGGTGTATTCTACCTACTTTGAGCAGGGCGGGGGGCCTGACTCCATGATTTCCGATGCCCGCTTGCAGCCCGGTGAAATACCCGGTGCCAAAAAGTGGAGCCCCCGCAATGCAGATGGCCGCTACAATGGGCTTAAACCCGCCTCTTGGGGCTTGCTCAAGAGCCGCAATACCATGTCTGTGCGTGTGGGCGCACGGGCCGGGTTGCAAAATGTGGTCAATACCGCGCTGCGCTCCGGTTTTTCTGACCCGCCCAAGTGGTTGGGCCCCACCATTTACCTCGGCACGTGGGAGGCGTCTCCGCTGGAGGTTGCAACCTCATTTACCACCTATGCCAACGGCGGGGTACGCCCCACACCCTATATTATTGAGAGCATTACGGACTCCGAGGGGCGTGTCATCTGGCAAAATCAGCCCTCTGCCACCAATGTATTCAGCCGCCGTGCCTCCAACGCCACGTCTGAGATTTTGCAGAAAATCACTAAAAAGGGCGGCACCGCTGCTAATGTGGTCAACTTGGGTTTTGATAAACCCTGCGGTGGCAAAACGGGTACTACCAATGCCTACAAAAATGCGTGGTTCTGTGGCTTTACCTCTGAGATTACCGCCGCTGTGTGGGTAGGGTTTGACCGCCCTGTTACCATTGCAGATAAAGCCTATGGCGGCACGGTTGCGCTGCCCCTGTGGGTGGGGGCCATGCAGTGTGCAGAAAAACGCGGTTACAAAATGGCAGATATTCGCACCACCCCCACAGCCGGGCGCAACATGGGGATTCGCCTTTGCCGTGTAACGGGCTCCCTTGCTCATGCCGGGTGTGAGGCCAAGCGCACGGCCTATACAGATACCATGGTAGATTTCACCGTGCCCCGCCCGCTGTGTGCGCATCACTCTGCCAATGATGCTTTGGTAGATGATGATATTGCAGAAATTGTAGAAGGCCCCAACGGTGCCCCCGCCGACGGCTTTGCCGAGGAACCCGAGCACGCCCCCCTCTTTACCAATGATGACTTTGCAGAGATTGTTGAATAACCCCTGCGCTTGTTTATGATACCGGTTCTGGCACATAATCCTGAGTTGATACTGTTATTGTTGGGTGGGCTTGCCGTTGCATCGGTTGTTGTTCCTACGCTTGTATACACGGTGTTGTCGGCGTTGGGGTTTATGTTGGCCGGTTGGGGCCTCAAGGTATCTTGGTGGCGCAGGCTTTTGGCCCCCGGCCTCAGTGCGCTGCTGTGCCTGTTGACTATGTTGGCGGCGGGGCTGAGCAAAATGTTGGCGGGGGCCGAATCTGCAACGGTTTCTTGGTGGTGGGTGGTGTTTGCGGTCTTGTTCCTGTTCCCTGTCTTTCATTGCCGCTTTTTTCTTCACTTCAGTTGGTGGCGCGCAGCTTTGGCCGCCGGTATCATCGTGCTTTTGCACCTTGTGAGCTTCGTGCTTCTTGTGACCTTGTTGGCATATTGCTTCCCGCAATATGTCATTGTGGCAAGTTAATCATCTATGAGCTTTGCTCATTCTTCATTTTGCACCGCAGGTGCAATCTTCATATCCGCTGCAAGCGGTCTTCATATACGGCGATAGCCGTTCTTCATGCGGCGCAGCCGCGTTTCATCATACGCTATATAAGCTGCGCGCGGCTTCGCCGCTTGCATGATAGCTCACTGCGTTCGCATGATAGCGGTGCATGATAGTGAATCATGAGAGCTCACTGCGTTCGCATGGAGGATTGGAGAGGGAGAGGTGCTTGACAGCCGATACGTATCTTGCTATACTGATTACACCATGAAACAACCTAATTTCTCGCAACGACCTATTGAAATGATACCCATTCTTAATATGAAAACCCGCACCAAGGTAATCCTTGTCGGTGTGCTCGTGTTGCTGTTTGCAGCATTCTTGGTGTTGTATCACAATACCAGCAATGAGAAGGTGGATGGCGGTTATGTGGCCTATGTGCGCACTAATCCCATTGTGGGTGTGCCGGAGTTCCGCCAAGTGATTAAAGGCCCGGGCGGTACGGGGCTTGTGTGGCGCCAAAACAGCGTTATCATTTGTGTTACCCCCTATACCACGGAAGAAAAATTTGATGATATTCGCGCCGCCGACCACCTGAAAATGCGTGCGGATGCCCACTTGGTATGGCGTATCGATGCCAACAAAGTGCGTGAGTTTGTAGAGCAATACGGTGCCGTGACAGAGGTAGACCCCACCCCGGAGGCTATTGCTCAAGATGCTTATGCCAGCTTTATCCGCCAGCCCTTCTGCTCTGCCGTGCGTACCTCCATTGCCCGTTTCCGTGGTTTGGATGCCCCCGGCCATATCCCCGAGATTACCGATATGGTGGAGAAAGAATTGCGAGAAGCCTTGAAAGATACTCCCTTTATTGTGGAGAGTGTGACCATCGGCAGCACGGTTCCGCCGGAATCCGTAACGGCCGGTATTACCAAAAAGGTAGAGGCTACGCAGGAATACGAGCGCCAGGCCATTCAGCTGGAGATTGCCAAGCGTAATGAGGAAATTGCCGATGCCGAGGGCCGCGCCAAGGCCAACCGCATGAACCAAGAGGCGCAAGGCGCCCTGCTTAAAGCCAAGGCAGAGGCAGATGCCGAGCTCTACCGCCGCCAGCAGGAGGCCGCCGCCGTGCTGGCCATGAAAAAAGCCGAGGCAGAGGGTATGCGCTTGGAGGCCGAGGGCCGCAAGGCTCTCAATGATGCCATCGGCGAGAACCTCATCCGTTGGCAAACCGTCCAGAATCTGGATAGGATTCGTTTCCCCCATATCAACGTAGGCAGTGAGGCCATTGCCCCGCTCTTGCAAGCCATCAAAGCTGTGCAGATTCAGCCGGAGCCTGTGGCTCCCTGAGCCCTGCATGCGCAGATACCGTGAATCAAAACACCCCTCGGGTATCCGCCCGAGGGGTGTTTTCTGCATATGAAAATCCGATTCCAGCTGAATTGCTGCGTCAAAAAAGCCGCTGCCTCATTTCTGAAGCAACGGCTTGAATTTACATTTACCGAAAAATTGTTTTACTTGCGGCCTGTCTGGGCGTATCAACGAGAAGCACGGCGACGGCGTGCTGCAAGAGCCGCCAAAGCCAGCAAGCTAAGCGTAGCTGTGGTGGGCTCGGGGATGGTGCTTGTCACCACAGAGCCGTCACTGTTGTAGGAAACAGCCATTTTCTTTTCTGTACCTGTTTCATCTACCAGTGTTACAGAGAGCTTATCCAAGCCTTCCACGTTACCTGCTTCCGCGAAGACGGTAAGACCCTCAGCGTTGTCAAGAGAAGCCACGCTCATGACGATATTAACATTTTCTGTCAATATCAAAGCCTCGCCGCGCAGGTCGATGACGTAATTGTCGGCAATGTAAATGGTACCGCTATTGAGTGTCATGGCGCCTGTTGAAACTGTAGTAACGGTGGAGGCCAATCCCTCCTCGGAAAGGGTAACTGCGCTCTCACCAAAGTAAATTTCGCCTCCATTCAAAATCAAATTACCTGTCTGACAGTCGCCCAAGATATTGAGCACACCGGATTCCACTGTTATGCTGGAACCGATTGCTGCTTCGTCCAGAGAGAAAGTACCACCATCTACCGTTACGGAGGAAGTGGGGGCTGCGCTTGTTATCTTAACTCCTTTTTCAAGAGAAAAAGTACCACCGTTCACGGTGATATCACCCATTATTATAACGGATTCGACTTTTTCTATAGCGCTACCTCCGGGTACGTGTTGGGGGTCTACTTTAACATTGACTGTACCATTATTCAAAGTAACGTCGGCCATAGTTGCACAGTGATTCACTGTGAGAGACCCCCCATTAATCTCAGTGTTCAGTTCAATGACAGTGTTGTGTTTTAGTGCTGGAGAGCCTACAGTAACAACGGTGTTTTTTCCGAATTTAAAATTCCCCGTGTTATTTTTGTCGAGTGACAGAATCTCGGCTTCCGAGGTGATCACAATCGTGGCCGGGGCTTTTTCATCAACATATTCTTCAGGGACATTGACGACAAGGCTGTTGGTTGTTACAGTGCCCTGAATCGTGAGTTCTTTCGGCCAGTATGTGGTTTGTTTGTTGAATTCAATCGAGTCCGAGGTAAAAGAACAACCTCTACCAATAAAGCATGCGAAGTAGTTTCCTTCCGTGATGTTTGAATCTATAGTAGTTTTGCCGGAAACCGTAAGCTTACTGCCAGTGCCAGGTTCGAGTCTCAGGTGGTTAACGGTATAATCTCCATTAACTGTTTTAGAGCCACCTGTCATTTTTAAAGTTTCAGCTTGAGCTACACAAGTAACACAAGCAGCTAAGAGCGTGCTGAGAAAGAGTTTGTTTTTCATAATAAAATCAAAGTATGTACGCGAATTTTATCAATCGGGGGGGGTAGTCAAGAATAAAATGCAATTATGACAAGATTAATGTTTTGTGACGAATTTTGTGACAAACGGAGGGATGCAAAGGATAACATTGATGGTGCGGCTTGAAAAGCCTGTCACAATTTTGTCACAAATTTTACTATAAAAAAGGTGAGTCGATTTTATAAATGATTGAAATGAATAATCAAAACACCCCTCGGGTATCCGCCCGAGGGGTGTTTCAACTTACTACCTTATGAAACTCAGCAGCTATATAAAGTGGTGAGGCTCGTGCTCTCTCCTTCACGGGCGCATCACCCAGCGGCTGACAAAGGTATAGACTCCGTTTAAGGGGATTTTGTTCAAATAAAAATAGAGATTTTTGTTTTATTTGATTTTTTTTCTGCTTGCTATGGTGTAGTTAAGCTGGTAAAGTAGGCGAGTAGAATTGTGAACAATATGAAATATACAGCTTTTTCTCTCATGTTGGCAGCATTGGTGGCAGTGGCTCCGGTGCAGGCTCAGTCTTCTCGTGGTAAAGGTGCCAAGACTGCGCAGACGGAACAGAAGGAAGCCAAGAGCGGTGTTCGCTTTGTGATTTGCTCTGCTAAAAATGTTAAGGTAAAGAGCCCGCTGTGGTACAAGCTTAATGATGAAGAGGCCGATACGGTAAGCATATCTGCCCGCACGGCCAGCCCCCGCATTAAGCCGCAGGGCGGCAAGGTAGTGTTCTATGAGGATAACCCCATTCCCCCTGAGGATAAAGAGGCCGCCAAGAATTGGAAAGAGCCCAAGGTTGTATTTACGGTAGATGCCAGCGGTGCCGCCTCCAAAGCATTTTGCATTGTGATGCCCGAGACGGAGACCAAGGTGGAGACCATCATGCTCAGCGAGAGCGATTTCCCCAAGCAGGGTGTGCACCTTATCAATCTGTCATCCAAGAATGTGAAAATCAGCACCTCTCAGAAGGGTGATTTCTCTGATGCCAAGATAACCATGCTGAAGGGTGGCAACACCAAGGGCGTGAGCTCCTCCAACAAGTGGAGCATGACCGGTGCCAACCACGGGGACCAGCTTGCGTTCCAAATTACCTATGAGGGTGTTAAAGAGCAACGCGTGAAAGGTACCGGCGGCAAGAGCATTAAGGATGACAAGGGCAAGGTGCGCAAGGAAAAGGTGAAGAGCGAAATCATGGTTCGCCGCTCCAAGTTTGTGGTATCCGAGCGCCAGTCGCTTATCTCTATTCTGGTAGATGACCCCGCCCGTGACGGCGTGAAACTGCTGAGCATTCAGTTGGCAGACTGATTGCCGCGGGAGATACCGTATTCTCACTGAAAATTCACACCTGTTATACACCCATGCCGTCAAGCAGATTGTATGTAGGCCCGCTGGCAGAGCGCATTGCCCGCATCGGGGATTTGTTTGCCATTAACGGCGAGTTCCTGTACGGAGAGGAGCTGTGCAATGGCCACATCAACACCACGTACCGCGCTTGTTACCGTACGGAGGACGGCGCGGAGGAGCGCTACATTCTTCAGCGTATCAATGACTACGTTTTCAAAGACCCCGTGATGGTGATGAAAAACGTAGAGAAGGTGACACGCCATATCAGCTGGAAGGTGATGCGCCGCCGCAAAAATGCTGCCGGTCAAACCCTGACGCTGTACCCCGCCCGCGGTGGCCGCAGCTACATCAATTTGCCGGAGGAAGGCGGCATGTGGCGTTGCTATAACAATATCGAGGGTACCCACACGTATGATGTGGTAGAGAACACCCGCCAGGCATATCAGGCCGGTTTTGCCTTCGGCTCGTTCCAAGAGCTTATCTCTGACATGAACCCGGAGGATTTGCGCGAGTCTATCCCCGACTTCCACAATACGCCCAAGCGTTATGATGCGCTGAAGGCCAGTGTGGAGGCAGATGTTATGGGTCGCGTGGCCGACTGCAAGGCAGAGCTGGATTTGCTGCAGGAGTGGGCCCCCATGCTCAGCCGCTTGGTGGATATGCAGAAGAGCGGGGAGTTGCCCACCCGTATCACGCATAATGATACCAAAATCAACAACGTGATGCTGGATGAAGATACCGACAATGCCGTATGCGTGATTGATTTGGATACGGTGATGCCGGGGCTCTCTCTCTATGATTTCGGGGATATGGTGCGCACGGCCACTTGCACGGCCTCTGAGGATGAAGAGGACCTCAGCAAGGTGGTGATGCAGATGCCTTTCTTTGAGTCTTTGGCAGAGGGGTATTTGGATGCTGCTCACAATTTCCTGACGGATAAGGAGATAGGGCAGTTGGCGTTCTCCGGCTGGTTGATTACGACGGAAATCGGCATACGCTTCCTGACGGACTATTTGGACGGCGACAAGTATTTCCGCACAGAGAAACCGGCTCACAACCTCATTCGCGCCCGCAACCAGTTTGCCTTGGCCCGCAGCATCTACAAAGAGCTGCCGACCATGGAGAAATACATTGCCCGCTTGGTCAAGTCATACTTCAAAAAGTAATTCTGAGCCATGCGCTTACTGATACTCAGCATTATATGCGCGGCAGTGCTTGCCCCCATGGCGGGGGCTGCCCTGCCGGGGTATGGTGGCGTTACTACTCAGATGAAAGAGCCGTCTCTTAAAGCCGGCAAAAAGAAGAAGAAAAAGAAGCAGCCCGTCAGGTATATTGATATGGCGGTGCTCCATGCGTCCTTGCCCGGTAGCCATCGGTATGATGATGGATGCTTGCTGGCACGCGCGGGTGATTGCGACATCATGTTTTTTGCGGATGATGATCAGCGCGTCAAGTTTATCTTCGTGCGTGCGGCTTCGCATGTTAAAAAAGCCAAACGTAAATCTGTTGTCAATGCGGTGAGAACACGCTTGCGCTTGGTGTACGACCAACCTGCGCTGCAGTCGGAGCTGCTGTCCGCTAGCGGAAATTCTGCGCTTTTATGCTATGAATCCATAAGCGGTACTGACGATGATGCCGTGTTATCAGAGTCTCGCTGGGATGCCTTGCGCCATTTGTATGTAGCTTTTGATGATGCTGAGCCTGTGTTGCAAGATGCCGAGGGCTTGGCCTGTGCTTTTACGGTAGAAAAAGACGGCGTTGAGCTGGAGTATGCCATAGATTTGGCAGCCGATGAGGTGGATTATGTGGAGCTGCGTGGCGGTAAGGTGCAGAGTAAGGGCAGGATTAACCCGGAGGAGGTGGTAAAAAGCATGTTCTCTGACTTGGAGGACGAGCCGGAGCGTGAATGCGCCTCATTCGGCAAAGGGGGCAACCGTTTGCGTTCGCTCACGTGTGATGGTACGTACTACCTGACCCGTAATTCCCGCTTTTTTGCCGCCGGCACAGAGGAGGCTTTGCGTAAAGCGGCAGAGAAAGGGGCCAATTTTAAAAAATACGGTTTTGCCAACCCTGATTTTTCTGAGTGGCAAGTTACGCTGCCCTCTGCCCCTGTTGCGGATAGCCTGCTGGAGACCTTGAGGGTTGATAAAGAAGAAGAGGAGTCATCTGATAGAGTCCCCGAGATTCCGACGGAGGGTATACCTGCCGTGACACCACCTGCAGAGCAGGGCACACCTGCGCAACCCGAACAGCCGCAAGAGACACCGACCTCTGCTGAGCCGCTTACCCCTGAGGTTGCCCGAGATGCCTACCGCAAAATGCTGCGTGAGATGTGAGTCATGATGGCAATAAATCGGTGCCTCCCTGTTGAATCCGCAAGCCTGCTGTGCTATACTGAGTCCGCTGCATGAATGCTCTTACCACAGAAATTTTCGGCAAAGTGCCTGCTCAACCGTCTTTTATTGTACCTGCCAGGGTAGATTTGGCGGTCATGCGTGAGCTGGAGCAAGTGTTGGGTGGCAGAGACCGTGTGGCATGGATGGTGGAGAACTCCCTGCGCCCTGCGCCGGAGCTGATGCAATACCTGCAAGAGACGCGCTCCGCCGGCTTTTTCACCGCATTGTCTGCCAGTGGGGCAGAGCCCGTGGTGCAGCAGGTGCGCCGCATGCTGGATGCCGGGCGTCATGTCATCTTTTTGTGTGCATCCACCGGTGCGGCGGATATTGTGAGTGATGTTCCCCTGTCATTCTTGCGCTTTGCGGATTCCTCTGACTTGTCCGTTGTGCCGTTGGGGGTAAACATGTTCAATGACGATGTGGAGCGCCCCATGGTGGCACGCGCCCCGTATGGCCGCCTGTTGCTGCATTTCATGGCAGAGGAGCCCGCCGGTCCCTCATTGGCAGCCCGTGTGCAGTCAGCCTGGCAAGAGGCATCGGGCGCTGCACTTGCCGTGCATCCGTTGGTAGAACATGCCTCTGTAACGGAGCTGTTGCTGCATAGTTTGCTGAGTCACCCACATGCAGAAATTATTGACGGTGTGGATGACAGCCGCATGAGCTACCGCCGCGTGTTGGTATATGCCCTCACTCTCAGTCGCCGCTTGCGCCATTATACCTCCGGCAAACGCTTGGGTATTATATTGCCCCCGGGCAAGTTGTCCGTAATCGCCAATTTAGCCTGTCTTTTTGCCGGTATTGCGCCGTTGAATGTGGACTATTGTGCCACCCCCCAAGCCTTTGCGCACCTGTGTAAAGAGTCCGGCATAGAGCGCTTTATTGCCACCGAGGCCTTTATTCATAAAACGCATACTTTCTCATGGCCCAGCCAGAGAGATATTATATTCATTGATAAAGAGTTGTTGGATGTAGGCTCCTCTCATCTGCGTTTTTGGGAGCTGCTGAGCAGCTGGTCCTCCAGGAGTTTTGTTGTCTCCAGGGCAGGCTTGCAGCCCACCACCCCCGATACGGAGGTGATGCTGGGCTTTACCGCAGAAGGGGCGGAGTCCCGCTTGGTTTCCTACACACACCGCACCTTGATGGCCGCTGCCGTGCAGATGCAGAGCCGCCTGGCCATGGCAGAGGGAGACACCACCCTTTGCGCGCAGCCCCTGTACCGCACTGAGACGTTGCTGCCTACCTTGCTGTTGCCACTGTTGCTGGGGCATCAACTGGTAACATACCCCACGCCCACGGCAGATGTGCGCCTTAACCTCATGATCAGGCGCAACAAGGTGCAGCATATTGCCTTGCTGCCGGATAATGCACAGCGTTTGCTGGGCTCTGCAGAGGCTGAGCAGTTTTCTGCCGTGCGTCATTTTTTGATTATCGGGGAGAAAGCCCCTGATGCTCTCGTGCGTGAGGCTCTCACACGGTTCCGCCTTACTTTGTGTGAGTGCCGCAGTGTGCCGGAGTTTGCCGCCCCCCTTACCATGGAGTACAAAGGCTCTGTGCAGGCAGAGAGCGCGGCTCCCGTGGCGCAAAACCCCACGTTTGCCGGTAACTTGGGCTGCTTGTTGCCGGGCACCTATCTGCGTGTTACCGACCTTGCTCAGCGGGACAGCGTTATTGCCCCCGATTCTCCCGGTGTTGTGCGCCTGTACGGGCCTACTTTGGTACGCAGTCTGCTCAGCAAAGATGCGGCGGTGGATAATCATTATACCGTTCCCTATCTGGGCAGAATGAATGATAACGGCGAGCTGTGCATCTTGGGGCCCGTAGATGCCTTCAGTAAGGTGCGCGGTGAGCTGGTGCCGCATGCCGGTGCAGAGGCCGCTCTTTGCAGTCTGCTCAAGATAAATCCGCATGATAGCGTGCGCCGTATCGCCCTCATCGGTATGCCGGATGCCGCAAGCGGCGGGCACATGTTGGTATTGCTCTCAACCGTGCATAAGAAGGTGATTCCCAATGATACGGTGGCGTTGTATTACGGGCTGCTTAACATGAAGCTGTCTCCGCAGTGGGCACCCAAGCAAATTCTGGCAGTGCCTGCTATTCCGTTGTTGGCGGATGGCTCGGTGAACTACGAGCTGTGTCGCCGTGGTATTCAGAGCGTGCTGCGTGCCGGTAAATAACCCCTTTTGCATCATCCCACTGCCATGCCCGATTCTGTACCCGTTATCCCCTTGTCACAAGCCCCGGTAGGTGGCGGTTTTGCGGATGATATTCTCAACCGTTTCAATGTGGCACCGCCCTCATTGCCCTGCGGTGGGGTAGACCCCGGTTTTTACCCCGCGCCGCGTGAATTGCCGGTCAATCACTTGCTCAACGGCTATCGCTTGCTTCAGTGTGTGGGGAGCGGCGGTTTCGGTATCACTTATTTGGCGGCAGATGAACCGTTGGGGCGCCGTGTGGTGATTAAAGAGCATTTCCCGCAAGCCATTTGCGAGCGCCGTGCAGATACCTTGCATGTGGAGCTGCAAGACCCCGCTGCCAAGGAGGGGCTGGAGTGGTCGTACCGCAACTTTTTGAGAGAGGTGCGCCTGTTGTCTTCTCTCGATCACCACAATATCGTTAAAATCTTCTCCTCCTTCCGGGCGTATAATACACATTATTATGTGACGGAGTATATAGACGGTCAAAGCTTGGGTGCTTTTGTTCATGCGCACCACAAAAGCTCTACCCGCATTACTCAAGATGAGTTGTACGGCTTAATGGTGCGCGTGTTGGATGCCTTGCATTACCTGCACTCCCGCCGTATTCTGCACCTGGATATCAAGCCGGACAATATCTTGCTCACTCGCACGGGGCGCCCCGTGCTCATTGACTTCGGTGCCGCTCATGAAAATTTCGGCGATACCGGGGCCGGTGTTGTGGAAACCCCCGGCTACAGCCCGCCCGAGCAAGGGATGAACGGCGGTGAAAAATTGGGGCCGTGGTCAGATATTTACGCTTTCGGTGCCACGCTTTGCTACCTGTTAACCGGTAATGCCCCCGCACCCGGCGGGCAACGCCTGTTGTATGATAACCATGAGCCCCTCGCGTCTCGTGCGGCGCTTACGGCTTGTTTTCATGTAGATTTGCTTGCCGGTATAGACCGCGCCCTCTCTCCCTCCATAGAATCCCGCTACCGCTCCGTTGATGAGTGGATGTCCGATTTGCGCGGGTAAATTTCCCCCTGAATAAAGTGGGGGGATTTTTTTGTGCTTTTATCGAGCCTTTAGAGTGCTGCTTTTTTAGTGTTTTTTTACTACAAGCAGTGTTGATTTTAAATGGATTATGATACTGAAATGTTGAAATAACAGAAAAAGTGGCAAATTTTCACCCAACGTAATATTGCCGTGATAACTTATTGATATACAAAGGCGCAAAAAACACCTTGCATTTTTTGTCTTATTTTCGGTTAAAATATCCGTTTACATCCCATTGCGCCGGCATGTGTCGGTACACGCATATGGCGCGGCCTATGAGTCACCCGCACAGGGTGCCCTGCTATCGTTTGGTCGGCGTGCCTCCCACCATGGGCGGCACGCCGACTTTTTTATCATGAGTAAAAGCAGATTGGTGTGAATTCATGGGAATTAGGATTGCAAGTTGCAAGTGAATGTGCTAGTATACAAGCATGAACACCACTGAGCGTTTCACGGAGAAGATGGCTGCCGTCCTCGGTTTGGACGAGCAGATGATTATTCCCTACGGTCTTGACAAGGCCAAGGTGAGCCTGCAAGTGCTTAAAGAACGCCCCTGCAAGGGCAAGTTGATATTGGTGAGTGCACTTACTCCCACCCCTGCCGGTGAGGCCAAGACTACGGTTTCCATTGGTCTGGCTCAGGGCATGAAGGCCATCGGCAAAAATGTGTGTTTGGCCCTGCGTGAGCCCAGCATGGGGCCCGTGTTCGGTCGCAAAGGCGGTGCTACGGGTGGTGGCGCTTCCTCCATTACTCCCGGTGAGAGTATTAACTTAGGTTTTACGGGTGATTTCCCCGCCATTACAGCTGCAAACAATCTGTTGGCTGCGGTGATTGACAATGCCCTGTTCTACAAGACAACGCGTTTGGACCAGAATAAGGTAACGTGGAAGCGCGTTATGGACATGAATGACCGCGCCCTGCGCAATATCGTCATTGGTCTTAACAAGAACGGTGTAACCCGTGAGGACGGCTTTAATATCACCCCCGCCTCTGAGATTATGGCCTGCTTCTGCTTGGCTGAAGACCGCGATGACCTGCGCCGCCGCATTGACAACATTGTGGTGGGCTTTACGGCCGACAATGAGGCCGTATATGCCAAGGAGTTCGGCGTAACGGATTCTCTGCTGGCCATTCTTAAAGATGCCATCAACCCCAATTTGGTACAGTCTTTGGAGGGTGTACCTGCCTTTGTGCATGGTGGTCCCTTTGCTAACATTGCCCACGGTTGTAACTCTGTGATTGCTACCAAGATGGCTTTGGCCTGCGGTGATTATGCCGTGACGGAAGCCGGCTTTGCCTTTGACTTGGGTGCAGAGAAGTTCTTGGATATCAAGTGCCGCCAGAGTGGCCTTTCTCCCGATGCTATCGTGATTGTGGCCACGATTCGTGCACTCAAGATGCACGGTGGTGTTGATAAAAAGCAGCTGGACCCCTCCAACCCCGAGGCAGTGAAGCGTGGCTTGGCCAACTTGCAGGCTCACATTGAGAGTGCCAAGCTCTACAAGCGCCCCGTTACCGTGGCTATCAACCTTTTTGAAGCCTTTGATACCGAGGAGGAAATTGCCGCCGTTAAGGAGCTGTGCGCCTCCATGGGTGTAGGCTGTGCCGTGGCCAATGTGTTCGGCAAGGGTGGCGAGGGCTCTACGGAGCTTGCCCGCTTGGTAATTGACAGCATGGAGAATGCTGAGAATGCGCCCTTTGAGTGCCTGTACTCTCTGGATATCCCCGTGGTGGAGCGTATGGCCACTATCGCCCGCAGTATCTATGGTGCAGACGGCGTAGTGCTTACACCCGCTGCCAAGAAGAAGCTGGCTCTTATGGAGGCCAATGGGCTGACAGACCTCCCCATCTGCATGGCCAAGACGCAGAACTCCCTTTCCGACAACGCCAATTTGCCCGGTCGTCCCACCGGTTTCACCATCACCGTGCGTGATTTCGAGATTGCAAACGGTGCCGGGTTCCTCGTAGCCCTGTGCGGTGATATTATGCGTATGCCGGGGCTGCCCAAGGTGCCCTCCGCTTGCGATATTCGTGTGGATGCCGATGGCAATATCTCCGGCATGAAGGGCTAAGCCATTTTTGCAGAATTCTTTTGATTCTTTCAGGGCAGGGCGCGGTTGCGTGCTCTGCCCTGTTCATCTATGGCGAATTCTTTTTGTGTAAATAGTAAATAAATCTTGACTATTTAATAATTTAGCACTAAACTCGTGCGCGTAAGCGGCACAGCCGAACACGGCTGTGCGTATAAGAACACAACTCGAGCATACAAATGAGTACTCCTGAAGAAATGAAGAAGAACACCCTTGGTGGTGTTGCCGCTCTCTTGTTGGCCGTTGGCGTTGGTGTCAGCGTTGTCAGCTGCAAAGAGGAATCCGCTGCTCCTGCTCCCGAGCAGGCTGCTGATAAGCCCGCTGCTGCAACGGTAGAAACAACGGCTCCTGCCGTTGTAGAGGAGCCCGCCGTGGTAGAACCCGCCCCCGTTGTAGAGGAGCCCGTTGTGGTAGAGCCCGCCCCCGTTGTAGAGGAGCCCGCTGTGGTAGAACCCGCCCCCGTTGTTGAGGAACCCGCCGTGGTAGAGCCCGCCCCCGCTGTAGAGGAACCCGCCGTGGTAGAGCCCGCTCCCGTTGTTGAGGAACCCGGCGTAGAGGAGCC
>JAZRBG010000002.1:0-44254 GCA_045634945.1 Akkermansia sp.
AGTGGAAGCCATTGCTGCGGCACGTTGCAAAGAAATACGCGGCGTACCCGAGCAGTGTATGTGCTCCCGCGAGGTGTGTGCTTATCTGCGCATTTCCCGAAGCACGTTGACCCGGTATGTACAATGCGGCTTGTTGTCATCTATGGTGTATCGCAAGAAATCAGATTGTTGCGCGTGTCTCTCCCATTTTTTCCATCAGTCTGATGTGAAGTGCCTGCGCTACCACATGAATGCGTTAAAACAAAAACGGGCACTTGATTTAAGAGAGGATGCGGAAGCAGAAAGCTGAGACGGCGCAGCTTCTTCGCCCCATCCCTCTCCCCAAGGACGGATGAACGCCCCGACGCGACTGTGTTGTAAGATTTACCGACTGCCCTGTTTAAGAAACTGAAGTGTCCCGTATCAATGCCCATACAGAGAGTGGCTTCGCTCTGTATGGGCATTGATGTTCCGGTATTTTTTTGGGGTGGGTAACTCGCGGAACGAGTTACATGAAGGGGTTGCTGACGCTCACACGGAGTGGGAACTCTTGTTCAAGATTCAAATTCCGAATACTTCGGAAAACTTAGAAAAGCGCAAAAGGCATAACATACACACGCAGAATATATGGCACTGAAACGCTCTTGACGGTACCACAAATTGTGGTAATATGCGTGCATGCGATGCGTACAATGCAGCTACATGGAAGATAAAGTAATCGACTCGCGCATGTCACGAGACGGCACGTGTATACGCCGCCGCCGCGAGTGTTTGCGCTGCGGCTACCGCTATACCACTTATGAGCAGGTGGAGCGCACGGAGCTGCGCGTGGTGAAGCGTGACAATGTGCATGAATCACTCAACCGAGAGAAGATTCTGCGCGGCATGATTAAAGCCTGCGAGAAACGCCCCGTGAGCATGGACCAGCTGGACATTGCGGCAGATGAAATTGTGGCAGAGCTGCACCGCGACCACCAGCGGGAGGTACCCTCCTCCATCATCGGCATGAAGGTGATTGAGAAGTTGCAGGCCATAGACCCCGTGGCCTATATTCGCTATGTGTCCGTATACCGTCATTTCTCCAACGTAGACGAGTTCATTGACCTGGTGCGTAAGATGGAGCGCAAGACCCTCAATGACCCGCTGCAAGCTAAACTCTCCTTGGGATGATTGCTTTCAAAAACAACCGCCCCGTGCTGCAAACCGGTCACTGCGTTATCTCTGACTATGACCGCGAGTGGCTGAGCAATCTGCTGCAAGAGGCCGCAGAGGCAGCCGGCACCACCTTGCCCCTCAAGGATGAGATTGCAGCGGGGATTCTGCTTTATTTGGAGACCGAATGCCCGCTGCGCGCCGTGCCGCTGGATTACCTGTTTGACCGCATGCGCCGCCTGCTGGAGCAGATTGGGCTTCCGCTGATAGCGGCCAATCTGCGCAAGCAAACGCCCCCCGTTGATATTGATTTGGATGCGTTGGCAGAAGAAACGCCCCTGCCCCTCTTCTTTTACACCGAGCTGAAGCGGCGCATGGACAGCCTGCGCAGCATAGGGCTGGACACCTACCACTTCAGCGGCAAAAAAGAGTGTTCTCTTGCCCTGGGGGATCGTCAGCGTGTATGCCCCACCCAGCGGCGCGCCTTGGAAGAGCTGGATGCGTTCTTGCAGAGTCTGGTGTAAGATAAAACCGGCGGCTCGATGGAGTTTAAGTTTGACGAACTGAAAACTGAGCGGCGAAAGCCGAGAAATGTCACCGTAGGGTGGTAGCCCGTAGGTTTATCCGACGAGCCGACAAGGCGAGGAGATTGCGTTTTTTAATCCTCGCCTATACGGCTCGTCAGTGAAACTTCCGGTAACCCGTCAGTGAAACTTCGCTTTGCTCAATGAAACTTCCGGCTACGCCATCAATGAAACTTCGCGGCGGAGCCGCTCAATGATTGATGCCCGATAAATACCCGAACCTCATGCAACGGCAATTTGTGGGGGAGAAATTCTGAGTCCGCCGCAGGTGGACGAAGTTTAATTGAATCCGCTTACGGATGAAGTTTCATTGACGGCCACCGGCAGGAAGTTTCATTGACCGAAGGAAAGTTTCACTAACTTTGTCCGCAAGGGCAAAGTTATTACAAACGTAATCTCTTTTGCGGCGACAGCCGCCACTATTCTTAATTCAGAAAGTCAGCGCAGCTATCGCTGCGAAGTGATTGCATTTTTTAATCCTCGCCTATACGGCTCGTCAGTGAAACTTCCGGTAACCCGTCAGTGAAACTTCGCTTTGCTCAATGAAACTTCCGGCTAAGCCATCAATGAAACTTCGCGGCGGAGCCGCTCAATGATTGCCTACGGCAAGATAGTTGCACATGATAGTTATACATGATAGTGACGTTGCACTTTACATGATAGTTCGCACAGAGTGCTCACATGAGAATTACATTTTGGCACGTTTACGCGCATAGAGCATAGGCACCACCAGGCCGTGGCTGAGGGCCTCTGCAAACATGCGGGCGGCATCTGCGGAGTGAGAGGCGGCATCATGCACGGGCGTATCATGCGCCGTGCCGGAGGGGGATGGCGGGGCGGTATGGTACATCTCCAAACACGTGAGGCCTGAGGGTTCTTTTTGTCCGCGGGCATTGATGCGTTGCGCGAGGGTATCGGGGTGAAACCAGCTGCGCGGCAGCAGCATGCGCAGGTTGTTAATGCCGCGCCAAATATCCGGCGTGCGCGGCACCACACGCACGGCGGTAATACCGCATTGCGCAAGGCTCTCTACGTATGATTGCCCGTGGGGGTCTCGGTGGGCGGCATCGTGCGGCAGAAAGTGCGTGGCAATGTGGCCGTATTGACGCTGCCATTGGTGAATATGGGCGGCAAAATGCTCCAGCGGTTGCTGATTGGCCGCATAGTGATTGAGCCAATAAACAGCCCCGCCGTAGTACTGTAGCAACCAAATGGCGGTATGGTCACTCAAGCCCAAATCCCACGCAGTGTACAAGGGTTCTTCTGCATTATACGCAAAGGCGGCACCTATGCGGCCGGCCTCTCTCAGCAGGGCAATTTGTGTGCCGTAGATAGCGCCGTCATTGCCGGTAGAGAAAGCTTCATCCGGCGTGGTGGGGTACTCTTGGCGCATGGCGGCACCCATGGTACGCTCCATATGGCTGTACCAGCGTTTTTGCCCTGCGGTAAGGCAAATGCCGTGCTGTGATTCCAGCTTTTCAAAATACTCTGCCATGGTATCAGGCCAATGCCCTTTGCCCGGCAAGGCGTAGTCCGGGTTATCTGCCCAGCTGAAAAAGAAGAAGCGAAAATCCAGCGGGGAGAGCTCCCCGCGCGCCGCGTTTTCCATGGCGCGCAGGGTCATCTCATAGTTCACGCCGTAGCGGCCGCCCTCATGGGTACTCTCCAAAATAATGGTACCGTCTGCCGGCACGGTGTTGATGGCACCGGTGCGAATCTCACGCGCACGCCACGGGGCATGCACGGAGACATGGGCCAGCTCTGACACATGCAACAGCTGCAAGGTACCGCCGCGCAGGGTGGTGCCCAAGCGCACATCACTGCCGTTGGCAAAAGCCAGGCGGGTGCGGGCATCTGACACCGGGTGCCACTCATTGCGTTTTTGCAGCCCCGATTGCCGTTTGAGCAAGGCGCCCAGGCAGGCCAAGGCGCGGTCTTGCTCACTGGGGTTGGGTGGCAGGTAATCCAGGTGCTCCCACGCAAAGCGCAGTTTCTCCAACTTCTGCTCGGCATCGGGCAAAGTTTTGTCAATGATACCGGCGTGAAAATGCGGGGTGAAGAGGCAGCGGTCCAGCATGAGCATGGCTACATAAGTAGAGATGCCCAGCTGGCGAGCCTTGAGCACGGCATTGCGATACCACAGGTTGCGGTGCAAACGCAACTGAGCGGCATTGGGGCGAAAGCGCTGCAAATGACCGGCCTTGTTTTCTATCCAGTACAAATGGTGCAGACGCCACATGGGGTCATCCAAACGCCCGCGGCAGGGGTGTTGTGATAAGTCGTTGCTCATGGTTGATTATTCTCTGCACGGGTAGGCAGGGTTGGGTTTACTCTGTTTTGCAAGAAACTCGAGCCACGGCTCAGTATGTGCTCCAAGGCTTCTCTATTGGCATCATCTGCCAGAATACGGCGCACGTTTTTCTGCAAGCGGCCAAAGGCACGCACGGACTCCGGGGCCACGGCACTATACGGTGCGGCAAGGCAAGAGATAATATCCGACGCCAAGCTCAGCGAGCGCAAGGCGGGGGCGCTCAGCTCTCTGAGGTTTTGCTTGCCCAGCACGCCCGTGGAGAAATTGGTGTCTTCAAACAAGCGCATCAATACCTCTGTAAGAGATAAGCCGTTGCACATGCGGTGCTCCATAAAAGAGACATCTGCATCTGCCACCTTGTACAGCCCCTCTAACGCGTGGTTCAGGATTTTGCCGCCCCAGGTACGGCTTTTTGCCTCGTTGATGTAACGGTACGGCAGCGGCGTATAACTTTGCAGCGGCACCATGGTGAGCAGCAGGTCCGCAGCATCTTTTACCGAGGACTCAGCCCCCATATACACACCGCGGCGTACATCTACCACATAGGGTGCGCGGGCGCGGGCATCCGGCGCCATGGCATCCCCCGGCATCAAACGGCACAGGTCTGTAATATCTCTGTTTTTGAAACCATGCAGCATGTTGCGGTATACCGTGATATTTTGCAAAGCGGGGCATGCCAGCTCATGCGGCTGAAGCGCAGGCAGAGAAACACCGCCTATGGTGATGGTATCCGTGCCCTGCGCGGTGCAGGCCTCGTTCACCTCTTTGAGCAAGCGTTTAATGCGTGCCAAGGGGCTGACGGCAACATGCTGCTCCAAGCCCGCGGGGCGCAGCCCCGTTTTGCCGCCGTAGGTAAGGTGGTTCCACCGTATGCCGCTTTGCGTGGCATACGGCAACCGGGAGGGGTACCTGCGCAAAACATCCAAAAAACTCATGGCGTGGTGCACGGCGGGGTCTGCCAGCTGCGGGGGCATCTCGGCATCCGTATAGTTACCCAGCTCTCTCACCTCTTTGGCGTAGGGGAACTCCGGGATACTGAACTCCGGCTCAGCCCCCGGCTGCGTGCTGCCCTCGTACTGCGGCGGCAGTTGCAGTGTAAGTACGCGGTTGCGATTTTCGCCGGCCAGGCTCATGTCATGCAGTTGCGGGTGCTGCTGCAACACCGAGCTTAAATTAGAGAGAGCCGCCACCACGGCATCCGTACCGGCAGCAGTGCCGGGGGGCAGGTTCTGCTCACAAAACGGCATCAGGTAATCATACAGCAAGCGCTGCTCTGCCGCCGCCATGCGCGGCCACCACTCTGCCGGGCTACGCAGCAAATTCATAAAGGCGGGAGAAAGCGTTTGCAACCCTTGCGCCCCGGAGTAATAATAACACCAGGCTTGCTCAGCATTCTGCACGGGATCTACACCCAGCATGCCATCCAGCAATACTTGCACATGCGCATCCGGCAAAGGAGATTCGCCGTAGGAGCGGCGCAATAAATCTACCATGGGCATCAGCTCTCTGATCTCTGCCGCCGCACGGCGGTTGCCCCAAGACACCGCATTGGACGCCGATATGTATTTGGGCTCTGCACCGGGGACTGCGGTTTCTGCCACAGGCGGACAAAACGGGGCCAACCCGGCCCACTCTTTAACAGAGGGCGGCAACGGCAATTGCGGCAACTTCATCAAAAAGTATTGCTCAGAAAAATTCGTCAGCGCATGTGCCAAGGCCGTGCGGTGCGCCTCCGCGTTTTGCGGCGGTGGCAGGGTGGCGGCATCCGGGGACCAAGGTGCGCCCAAGCTGTTGAGGAATGCCTCTGCCTGCTGCGGCGGCAAAGCATCCGTTGCCAACAAACGCTGCCAAGCCGAGTAAAAACGGGAAGACGCAAAACTGAAGGGCGTGGCCACGGTGAGGGCGTCAAACCGGTATTCGGGCAAGTCCGCCACCCCCATATCCAGATACATGCCGGGTTTGGCGAAGTCTGCATTCTCACCGGCAACAAACATATGGCCCAAACGCTGTACCTGCCAGCCGGGCTGCACATAGGGGGCGGACTCTGCCCAGCAGGTAATGAGGTCCCCCAAGGCTTGGTGGCACAGGTAGTCATACCCCGAGTACTCGTTATTTTTGGCCAGCGGCAGTTGCAGCAAGTTTGTATTATTGGCGCGGGCGGTTTGCGCCCAGTGCTCATGAATCCCCTTGCCCAGCGGCAAGAAGGTAAGAGCGGCATTGGCCGCTACATCATTCATGGCATACGCGGCAGACTCATGCCAGCGAGAGAACGAGCCATTGGGGCGGCGCAAGCGCCAATAAGTTTTGCCGTCATCCCCCGGTTGTTGCTCCAAGGCTGCCCCTGAAAGCTGCATGAAGTAGCGGCATTTTTCTTCATTCATAAGGGTGTATTCCTCCATGGGTGTAATGTTGAGAGATTGCTGCACCAGCTCTGCGGGGTATTTTTTGAGATTTTCTTTTTTGTAGCCCAGCTCACGCTCCGCCAACAGCTCATAAGCCTGCGCAGGGCTCATGCCGCGGGAGAGAGCCGTCTGAAAATCCTCCGTCATGGGCAGCAAATCCATCAGCAACTCGGCATTAGTGCGCACACCCAAATAAATGCGGTAAGCATCCAGCAGCTCGGGGTATTCCATGTATTCTGCGTTATCAAACAAGAGGGCATGTGTTGACATGCGGCGCAGGTAATCGGCAGGCACCTCGTGTATCCAATCAATACGGGCGCCGCGATTGTTCTCTCTGTATTTCTTGCCTATGTAATAGCCCTGAAACCAATCACACAGTTGCCCCAAATTCTCCTCACGCGGCATACCCAAGCCGGCATTCACCAATGTTGTGCCTATGTTACCCAGCAACAACTCACGCGTGTGCTCGGCCTCCGTGCGTATGCGGCTCAGCGGGTAATCCTTATAAATAAGAGACTCCGGCGGGTTGACATTCAAGAGAAATCGGTACGACAAATCCTGCAACTCGGACACGCGCTCATGCATCAGCGCGCGGCGCTCCAGCTCTGCCCCGGGTATATACGGTGCAGAAGCTTGCATGCGCTTGGGAATGTTGCTGTCTTTACTTTGCAGCTCTGCCAGGTAACGGGCGCTGTGCTCATAGCGCGCGGCATTTGCCCCCGTGCGCAGCTGCCACTCCCGCAGCAACGAACGCGAGCTGTTCTCACTGAGGTGAGCCTGAGACTCCCACTCATCTCGCAAAGCCAGCACGTTTTTAACACGCTCGGAAGAGCGCGCAAGGGTAAAGGTGGGGCTATCCGCGGCATCCCCCATCGTGAGCCCGGGCGGGGTTTTGCTGCGTGCAATGGTCACTGTGGACGGAAGCCGCAAGAACTCAATCACGGACTCCATCGAGTCAAAGCTCGGGCTTAAACAGCGCATCACCTTCACGGTGCCATCAAGAAGCTCCGGGCTAATCTTCATAGCATTGCGAGACAAAGCCTCTCGCAACATCATGCCCTTTTTAAACACGTTGCGCTCATTCACAATCTGAGTCACTACATGCTCATCCACCCCCAGCTCCAACAGGCGGGTGCCATCCCCCACCAAATGATGAGGGTCGCGAAAATGATGCAGCGCGGCACGCCCGGCACCGATTAACATGAACGGCAATAAAGCGGCTGCCTCTCTCATATTAACTTCTTCATCCAACATGCCGGCACCTACCTCTTTCCAGTCAATATGAGAGTTTTTACCATCGAACTCGGAGGCAAGCTCGTGCAAAGAGAGGTCCGATGCCTGCGCAATTTTGCCCAAAGCCATAAGTCTTGCACCCTCTGCCGAAATACCGACCGCGCTTTTAGCCGCAGCCATACCGAACTCGCCCACGCCTTTGCCGGCACTTTTCATGAAATTGTGGATGGTATTATCCAGCATACGGCCACCGAACTTGGTAAACTTCATGAAAATGGCAGCCTGAGTAACGCCACTGATGGTACCGGCAGCCATATGATATTTTATGGCGGTCTCCGGCGAGCGCAAGCGCCCCTCTACAATAGAATTGCCGGCGCCCGATGCCACCATGAGAGCAAGCCCGGACCCACCTGCTAAGGTCAACACAGCAGTTGGTGCAGCCTCTACGGCCGTAAGCAGTATCTTCTCTGCCATAGAGCTGCCGGGGAGCTCCAGCGGCATGACCTCCTGCATCGTAACATTGCGTATTTGCTGCAAAGCTTGCATGCACTTGTCAATTTTTGCAGCATACTCCTGCATGCTTCTATTGTCCGTAGAGTCTCCCAATTGCTGTAAAGTGGCACTGCCTACATAAGCAAGCATGTGCCCGATTCCCATACCCAGGTCATTGATACCGCGCCTAAAGGCTCTGACAACGCGGGAGCCCAGCCCCTCATCTGCAGCATTGCGGCGTTGAGCGCGGCTGCGCTGCACAGCCAAGTAGGTAACCAGTTGCTTTTCCTCCTGCGGCATCTTGGTATATCTGTTGACGGCAGCTATCAACGCAGGGGCGTACCTAATGACTTCATCGTAGATGATATCTTCTTCCATTGAGGCAAACACCTTCATACCATTGGCCAGCTCTTCTGCCAACGGCATGTAATACTCGCGCTTGTAGCGCGCTTCATCCTCCGCCTGCACAGCAACCATATGAGCCGCAGCGGCATATTCTGCGGGCAAGTTTTTTGTAATGTCGCTCAGGTCGGGCGCGGGCTCACCACTCAACGCGGCGCGGTAGGCGCGATCATATACAGCGGCGGCGGCATCTCTTAAATTCTTTTGCGAGTAACGCTCTGACAAGGCCATGTAAATTTCACGCTCATCATCTGCCACGTTTAATTCTTGCGCCAATTGGCTGCGCATTTGCGGCCAGTTGGCGCGCACCTTGGCGCGGTTGCTCTCTCGGTGGTCTGCATACCAAGAGCGGTTGATGGTAGAGTATATGCGGTAGTCTCTCTCATCCGGGGAGAGGTCGGCCGCATCCGCGCCGGCGATATGGCGCACGACATCCGGCACAGTATCGGCATCTCCCGTCAGCAGATTACTCCAGTAACCGCCGAGGGAATCTCGCGTGCCCGGCCTGGCGGGGATGGGTTGAAGCGATGTGGAGGGCTGAAGCGCGGGGGTGGCTTGAAGCTCGGGTGTGGACTCCGCCTCGGGCTCTTTCGCCGCCGGCTCCTCTGCGCGGTATATGACGGTGGGCGGTGCAGCATCCGCGGATTCTTCAAACTCAAGCGGGCGGGGTTCAAAGGAGAGCGGGTTCATCTTCATGGGGTCCTGCTCTGCCGGCTCTTGCGGCTGCGCAGTGTGGGGGGCAGCCACAGGCTCTGCCATGGCTGTTGCAGGGGTATTGAGTGTATTCATGTCTGTGTTTTCTGTTAAAGTTTTTGGGGGTGCGTTTACGAGCGGAGCTCGTTCTTCATTTTGCGCCGAAGGTGCAATCTTCATATCCGATGCAGTCGGTCTTCATTTACGGCTATAGCCGTTCTTCATGGGAATCCGCTTTGCTGAAATGAAGCAATGCTACGCATGTATGAAGCGTGGTGTCTTAAAGTCTCTGTTAAAGTTTTGGGAGCGGTTACGAGCAAATATAGTCTTACGTTAAATCTGAGAAACAAACCCAGGCATTACCATGGTTGTGCAGGGCTTGCAGCCACTCTGCCGCGGCATCAACGCCCTGCTCTGCCAACACGGGCATGCCGGCCAATTGCAGGTTTCTCAGGCGCTGCTGCGCCTCTGTATCCTGCGGGCAACCGAACCCGCCCTCTGCATACAAATACAGCAAACGGCGAGAAAACGCGCGCCTGTCTTCCGGGGCCACGCGGGCTGTAAGCTGCATGCGTTCAACAAGCTTGCTGCGGGTAGCCGGCGGCATGGGGGCCACGCCCACGGCCATCAACAACTCCGTTTGCGCGGCTTCATCTGCCGCGCATTCATCCACCCGCCGCAGCCAATCAATATGCTCTGCCGTGCTTAGCTCACGCGGGGTGGCGGTGGCTTGCTCTGCCTCTCGCGGGTACAATACACCGGCGGCCAGGCAGCGTTGAAGCTCCGGCTCCGCAGGGCGATTGCCCGCAATAAAAGCCTGCGCCAACGCGCGGCGCTCTTGCGCTTGCTGCCGCTGCATTTGCTCTGCCAGGTCGGCACGGTCTTCATCCAGCGCGGGCAAGTCAAAATCCGCCGCGCCGTGAAAATCTGCCAAAGTCTGCATGGGGTCTGCCTGCAATGCGCCCATCCAGCGGGCAGCACAAGCCTTGCTGTCTGCCTCTTGCTTGCGCTGCTTTAATTCACCATGCGGCACAAACACACCGGCGCCGCTCTGCAACCATTGCTCGGCGCGGTGGGCATCACCGGACTGCACGCCGGCATCCACCCGCTGTTGCCAATGTTGCTGCGCTTGGCGTATGCCGTTTACCTTGCGATCCCGCAAAGCTTTTAAAGAGGCTTGGGCGCTGAAGGCCTCTGCCAGCTCTGCCCCGGCCGCGCGGGCCTGCGGCGGCAGTGCTGCCACGGCCTCTGCAAAACGGGGGGAGGCGGCCCGCGCCCAAGAATAATCCCAATCCTGCACCTGCTGCTCCGCCAGCTCGGCAGCGGTTTCATCACCTATGCGGTGCAATTGTTCAGAAAACGCAGCAAGCTCACCGCCGGCGCTCACCTGCTCTTCTGCCCATAACATTTGTTGTGTACCCAGCACGGCACTCACCACACCGCGCCCCAGCTTCTCGGTAGACTCCACCCAGCCGTGTAAGTTTTCTACCGGTATGCGCGGCGGCGCAGCGGGTGCTTGCTGCATGCCCCATTCTTTCATTCGTATTGACATGCAGCCAGCATGCATCACCACCCCCTATACCGTCAACATCTCCACACCTTCCGCAGGCTCTTTTCATGTGGGCGTTCAGCGGTGAGTGGGACTGAACTTCCACTCCCCGAGAAAAAAACAGCGCGCGACCCGAACAAGGGTCGCGCGCTTCAAAGCTCGATTTTCAGCAGCGTCAGAACAACTGCTTCAGGAAGCCGCTTTCATCCATATACAGCTTACCGGGCAAGGCGTATTCCGAAAGCAAGCTGGGGCCGGAGACCACCAAACTGTCTTCCTCATCTGCCGGCAGCTGCACACGGAAGCAGGGCAACAAGATACCGCGGGTACGGGTTTGCATGCCGCGCTGCTTGGTGCCGTCGGGCACTTTGTAGGTGCTGCTGGCCATGCTCATGGCAAGGATGATACCGTCCGGCGTTGCCAGGCACGGGCGCCAACGGGTGTTGGCCGTTGCCAAGTCTGCACGGTTACTGAAATCAAAGAACGGCACTTGGCGCGGGGGAACGGACTCCAACAAGATACGGCGCATGTGCGTGCTGCCCACCAGCTGAGAGATATTCACGGGGATTTGTGCCTTGGCGCTCTCTATCAGGTACACCTGCGTGCGGGTAATGATGGGCCACAGCACACCCATGACAAGCTCATGCGGCTCATCATGCCCCACGGTTGTAAGCAGCGGGTGACGCCCTTCTTTGAGCGCATTCACGCGGCGCACCTGGTCCACATTCATCCAAAGGCGGTTGAGTGCTACCAAGTCTCGTGTGCCCTTAATGAGCAGGGTGAGCCAGTGGCGTATGGGCTCGGGATACGTCTCGGGCACTTGCAGGCCGATGAGTGCACCGGCTACCTGAATACCGTTGAGAGAGAAATCCCCGTAGTGCACCACGGCGCGGCGGCCGGTTTCCTCCAGCGTGCGGATGAGACGCTCTCTGCGGCCACCGCCGGAGTTTTCCAAACAAGTTGCCGCCAAATCACGGAACGTGCATACCACGGATTTGGTGTTGAAGCCCGGCGGCAGCGGCTCACCCACCGCCACGGTATACGGGTACGGCAGGCAACGCGGCAGCTTGAACGGCGGCGTAAAGAAGAAACGGTTGCGGTAGTATGAGAAGATGCTGCCCCAAACGCCGTCCATATAAATGGGGATAACCGGCGCATGTGCACGGCGGGCAATGAGCTCCATACCGCGGCGAATGGGGGTAAGGCAACCGCTGCGGGTAAGCTGCCCCTCGGGGAAGATACAAATGAGGTCTCCGTTTTCAATAGCATGAGCCGCGGCAGAGATTGCTTCTCTGGGGTTCTTGTTGGAGATGGGCAGAGAGTTGAAAATTTCCAACGCCCAACCGAGCAAGCGGGTACCCATGAACTCCTCTGCCACCACAAAGCGTATGGGGCGCGGGCACACCATGGTAAGGAAGAGGGCATCTGCGTAGGTTACGTGGTTGCACACCAGCAAGGCACCGCCTACCTCGGGGATGCGATTACCGTTGATAACGCGCGGGCGGTAGAACAGCTTCATCACCCAAATGCCTATCATGCGGATAAAGTCGCTGGGGATGAGACGCAGCGAGGTTATCATGATGAACGCACTCATCACGAAGAGCACGAAATACTGCGTATTGGGGGTAGCACCGCACTCATGCATAAACCACATGAGGATTACCGCACCCAAGCCCATCAGGTTATCAATCAGGTTACCGGCGGCAATAATGTTGCCACGGTTGGCGGGGTCGCAATGGTCTTGCAGGAAAGCATTGAGCGGCACCAGATACATGGCACCGAATGCACCCGTAAGCAACAGGAACACGTGATTGTAGGTGGAGGCGGCATCAAGCACCGTGAGCATGAAAGTGCTCACCGTAATACCGATAGCCCCCAGCGGGATAAGCCCCAGCTCATTCTTGCCGCGGCACAGGCAAGAGGCAATGGCACCACCGGTTACCACACCACCGCCCAACCATGCCATCAAAATACCGCATTGCAGGGAGAAAGCGGCGGTATCCGTGGGATACATGGCCTTGGCAATCTGAATCAGAATCAGGAACAATGAGCCGGCCAAGCACCAGAAATAAGCAATACCCAGCTCGCTCAGGCGCAGCAAGCGCTCTCGCCACAGGTACTTAATCTGCACAAAGTGCTCGTACAGCAGGCTCCAGGAAAACTGCTGTTTTTGGTGGCTGGGGTAAGACGGCAGCCAAATGGAGGCCACGGCCACCACACACGCCAATGCCACAAATACCCAAGTGGGCAAAATAACGGCATACCAACCGGCTTGCTGCTCTGCCTCTGCAAAGGCGTGGCTGTCATAGTAAGAATCCAACAACCAACTGAACAGGAAGAATACGCCGATTTGCGCCAACAACAGCACAAACACCATGCTGATTTCTATAATACCGCTGCCGAACCCGATATAGCGAGACCCCAGCAAGTCTTTTACAATACCTTTCTTTGCCGGGCTCAATATGGTTGCCTGCGTGGCAAATACGGCAAACCACAAGATGGAGGCCTCCATGTCATGCTTATAGAAACAGAACAGCATGCAGCTCATTACCACGATTTGGAACAAGCTCATCACCTGGATGATGCGGGTCTTGCAAAAACAGTCTGTCAGCCACCCTACCAACGGTGAAAATAAAATATAGGGCAATACGAATATGGCACCCAATATGTACTCCAACGTGCTCGCATCACCGCCCCACAGCCATACGCCCAAGGGAATCAGCAAAAACTGCACGGCTTTTTCATTAAATGCATTCTGTGCCTGCACGGCAACAAGAGTCCAGAATCCGCGCCACTCCTGCTTGGTCGGTTCTTTATAGAAATTTTCTGTTTCTTCTTGCATACGCTCTCCGTTTAGTATCTCACACTTTGAGAGATAGGCAAGAAAAAAAGTACAATTTACAATTGACAATTGACAATTTGGCGTAAAAAAACGCGCAATATGCCTTAGTTACGCAAGTATTTACGCCACTGAACAACACGCATTGCCACCGTTAAGGTATATTGTCCACAAGTGATATTTACCCTACGGGCAATGATATTGAAGAGCTGTTGTCTTCAATATGGGGAGTAACTCCTACAACAAAAAAGCAGGATTCCACTGCGGGAACCCTGCTTTTTTTGTTAAGCTTCAGCGCGTATTAGTCCATCGGTACGGATTCCCATACCCAGGAGTCCTCGTTGAAAGGAATGCGGTTCTCACCGGCATGGCAACCGGCATCTTTAAGTGCCTGCATTACCTTATCCACATCGGGGTTCACGTCACAAGTGCGGAAGAGGTCATATCTCTTAGCCTTGGAGTTGGCACCATCCGTGATATCCTCAATGAAGAGCACGAAACCGAACTTACCACCGGGAATTTCGGAGATGGCAATCTCAATATCGTAAGCCTGTCCCTCTTTCACCTTGAACGGGGCACCGGCCACAAGACCACCCAATTCATTATCCCAAATCTGGCAACCGGGAACACCCTTAATCATTTCATAACCGCGGTTGGCTTTCAGGAACTTCTCCAAACGCTGCTGGCGGATGCTTGCATCACCATGGTAAGTGAAGCAGTCATCGGGAGACTTCTTATCATACTCCGTTGCCAAACGGTAACCGGCAGACAAGGCTTTCTTGCGGTCAAAGCGCACGGCAAAGAAGTCGTCACCCGTACCGATGAAGCGGAAAGTACCGGTCTTGGGAGCAATCACTTTACCACGGTATACGGCCACCCAGGCAGAGGGTTTACACTCCCACTGAGACTCGGGCTTCTTGGGGTCACCCACCTGGAAGGCGATGGGACCGTACTTAGCGTATGCCACGGGCAGATACCAGTTGGAGGCATACAACTTGGTGTCAGACTTGTAGTACTTGTTAAGCTCTGCCTCATTCCAGTTGGTAAAGAACTTGGCCAAGGCCTCTACCACCTGCATCTGGTTGCCGGGCTGAATACCGGAGGGAGCACCGTTCTTCTTGAGCTTGAGGTCATAGAAAGTACCCTCCAGCGTAGAGCCACCGCCCTCTGAGCTACCCATACCGTCGCCACCGCCGCCAAGGCCATCGCCCAAGTCACCGGCGCCAATGCCGTCACCCAAGCCGATGTCTGCGGAAATACCCTCACCCATATCTGCCATAGAGGTAGCAATGGGCATGGGAACAGCGTTGGGGCTGTTGGACATGATAACGGGCGTGGTGGGGTCAGAGGCAGCAGCCTCCTCCTGAATTGCGTTTTCTTCAGACGGCTGCTTGCGGGTTGTCTTGGCGTTGGGCTTGGCCTTCGGCTTATATGACACGAAGGATGCCGGTGCGGCCTCTATCACATGGTATACAACGTACACCAAAATAGCGCCACCCAGCAAAATAAACAGAACACAAGACAGCAACGCTGACAGCTTATTGCGCATAGAGGCCTTCTTGAGAGCCTTTTCTGCGTCTTCGCTCATTTGAATGTGTATTGCCATAAGTTGATTGTGGGGTTAAATTTGTCGTTACGGATGATTTATACCACATTTTTTTTCACATGGCGAGCATTAAAGTGTTACAATTGTGTTACAGTGCATTTTTCCTTCCACCACCACTACCGGCGTCAGCGGGCAATGATATTGTAGTGCAGTAGCACTTCAATGCAGCGGGCATCAATCCATCGGTACGGATTCCCATACCCAGGAGTCCTCGTTGAAGGGAATGCGGTTCTCACCGGCATGGCAACCGGCATCCTTGAGTGCCTGCATTACCTTATCCACATCGGGGTTCGCATCGCACGTGCGGAAGAGGTCATATCTCTTAGCCTTGGCGTTTGCTCCATCCGTGATATCCTCAATGAAGAGCACGAAACCGAACTTACCACCGGGAATTTCGGAAATGGCAATCTCAATATCGTATGCCTGCCCCTCTTTCACTTTGAACGGGGCACCGGCCACAAGACCACCCAATTCATTATCCCAAATGCCGCAGCCGGGTACACCCTTAATCATTTCATAACCGCGGTTGGCTTTAAGGAACTTCTCCAAACGCTGCTGGCGTACGGCGGCATCACCATGGTAGATAAAGCAATCATCGGGGGATTTTTTATCATACTCCGTTGCCAGACGATAACCGGCAGACAAGGCTTTCTTGCGGTCAAAGCGCACGGCAAAGAAGTCATCCCCCGTACCGATGAAGCGGAAAGTACCGGTCTTGGGAGCAATCACTTTACCACGGTATACGGCCACCCAGGCAGAGGGTTTACACTCCCACTGAGACTCGGGCTTCTCGGGGTCACCCACCCGGAAGGCGATGGGGCCGTACTTAGCGTATGCCACGGGCAGATACCAGTTGGAGGCATACAACTTGGTGTCAGACTTGTAGTACTTGTTCAGCTCTTGCTCGTTCCAGTTGGTAAAAAACTTGGCCAAGGCCTCTACCACCTGCATCTGGTTGCCGGGCTGAATACCGGAGGGGGCACCGTTCTTCTTCAGCTTGAGGTCATAGAAAGTACCCTCCAGCGTGGAGCCGCCGCCATCTGATCTACCCATGCCATCGCCACCGCCGCCAAGGCTATCGCCCAGGTCTCCGGCCCCTATGCCGTCACCCAAGCCGATGTCCGCAGAGATACCCTCACCCATATCTGCCATAGCTGTAGCAAAGGGCATGGTTACGGCATTGGGGGTGTTGGTTAAAATGACCGGCGTGGCCGGAGCAGAGGCTATGCTATCCTCCACTATGGCATTTTCCTCAGACACCTGCTTGCGGGTTGTCTTGGCATTGGGCTTGGTCTTCGGCTTATAAGACACGAAGGATGCCGGTGCGGCCTCTATTACATGGTATACTACGTACACCAAAATAGCACCACCCAACAAAAGAAACAGCATGCAAGACAGCAAGGCTGACAACTTATTGCGCAGAGAGGCCTTCTTGAGCGCCTTTTCTGCGTCTTCGCTCATTTGAATGTGTATGGACATAGATGAATTGTGGGGTTGAATTTGTTGTTACAGTTGATTCATACCACATCCATTTCCACACTTCCAGCCGTTTAGTGTTACAAGTTTGTTACAGTGTTACAAGAGCGTTACAGGTTTGTTACATTTTTGTTACAAATGTGTTACATGTTTGTTACAACACCACGTTTTCCATGCTCCACACTTATTGAAACTCTCACGTGTTAAAATGCCTCACGGCAATACAAAAACACAAAAGTCGCTGCCCCCCCTACGGGAGCAGCGACCCTTATTATAAATCCGATGTAAGATTAAACTTACTTGCGTCGGCGCTTGTCACGCCGGAGCTTTAGCGGCGGCGGCGACGTGCAGCCAAGCCGGCCAAGGCCAGCAGAGAAAGTGTAGCCGTAGTGGGCTCGGGAACAATGTTATATGCAACAGACTGGAATCCTGCCTTTATACCGCCCCCCGGAGAGAGAACTACGGCAGAATCGGTGAGATTTCCCGTAACCTTAATCATGGTAATATTCGCAGCTCCGGCTGAGAATGCAGCAGAGGTACTAAAGCCCGTACCATCGTTCACTGCATAAGATACCTGAAGATTATTTAGACCGGTTACACCGAAAGAAGACAAAGAACCAGCCCTACCAGTTACTGTGACATACATGGTAAGAGATTCTCCTACATTTGCCTGAGAAAAATCGAATGACAAAGTCGCTGCTGTGCCACCGTTGCCGGGAGCAGTATAGTACATAGTGCTGTCTTTAGAAAAATCGGCGGCAGTGTAAGCTGTGCCCATTGCTTCATTAATCTCGGTCAGAGCATCAGTGTTTGTCCAAGCCCCCTGTATGGAACCATCAGCAGAAGTCCCCCATAATGCATTGTCGTTTCCTGTTGTAGTGAAGAGAGTGAAAGAATTTCCATCACTCAACTTATCCGATACGGACGTAATCATATTTGATTTCCATACGGAGTGAATTGAGTATGTATCCGTTACATAAGAACGGTCCTCACCAAGGCCACCAAACGTCACTACCGTTGCAGCTTGGGCTGCAACGGCAAGAGCCATAAACGCCATGATTGTCTTTTTCATATTTAATTCTTTATGTGTGTGTTAATATGATGTTGACAGCTCTGCCGGGAGTGCTTATTTCCACGCGCGTCGGAATGATAAGATACCCGTTAGAGCCCAACGGGCAGAGTATATCTCATTTTAAAGGAGATGTACAGCATAAAAACGTGTAAATTCCATTTTTTGTGGGTGTTAAGTGATTTTTTTATTTAAATTTTGCAACATTTTACTTTGATAACATAATGGGAGGCTTGTATATGATTACAGATTATATTTTTTGTTCATGTAAAGGGTCTCTTCTACACCAATAATGATACAAAGGGCAGAGATAATCGGAACAATTTACGTGCTTATCCCTGCCTTTTGGCTCATGTTTTTTCTCTTTTCTTCATGAACTTTATATACCATTGGAATCAACGCTTCACCAATAAACAATATGTAAAAAATGCGCACTTCTTTTAAAATGAGCTATGCTGCTCTCAGCGGCGTGTATCAGGTATCTCGGCACTCCATCGCGCGAAGAGACGAGCACCCCTGCTGCATGAGCCGCATAGCATACGAACAATAAATCAAAACAAATAAATGAAAAAGACAATCATAGCACTTATGGTTTTGGCCGGGGTGGCTTCTGCTGCTACGCTAAACCTGACTACTAATGATACTTTGCTTTCGACAGCCATCGCAAACAGCGGTTACACAGCAGACGAAATTACAGAGATTACATTTACAGATGGTGTCAATATTACGATTGACCAAGCCATTACAATTGGAACCTTGCGTTTCGCAGAGAATGAAACCATCAAGAATGTTACCTTTAATTTCACGTGGGACGGTTATATTCAGACAACGGATAAGGTATGGCTTACAGATAGCAGCAACAATCAAGTTCAAAGTGTAACTTTCGGTCTCATTGTTGAGGATGATGAAGTATCTGCATTCCAATCTGCGCTTGCAAATAACGAGACTTACTCGAAGACGTTGTTTGACACATATAAAACATGGGAGTTTGAGCAGATATTTACGAACAATAAGGTTCAATTAACCCTGTCTGATAATCTTATTGCTATGGGCTATACCGTTGCAACCGGCAACGTAACTGATGCAAGCACGCTGGAGGACGGTGAAGTGGGTGTAGGACAGGTAAAATGGAACCAGCCTGTTAAGATTCAGATTGCGGCCGTCCCCGAGCCCACCACGGCTACGCTGAGCCTGTTGGCCTTGGCCGGTTTGGCTGCACGTCGTCGCCGCAAGTAATAGCTGAAGAAGATTTGAGCTTATACAAAAAGCGTCTCCTTGGAAACAGGGAGGCGCTTTTTATTGCAATAGAGAAGCCTTAAAAACGGAGTTCTACGCAGGGAGATTGGCTTCACAGTGTTCAGAATATGGCAGTTTTCCGGTGATTCTGTACAGCACAATGATTATTGCCTTACTTTCTTTATACAGAAAACGCATGTGAATGAATTGTAGTCTTTGCGGCAGATTTTTATAATTGTTTAATCTTTCGTGCACATGTTAAAAAATCCTGATTTTTACGCTTGTCTTATAGAGTCTGATAATTCAATTGTGTAATTAATGTAAATTTAAAGCTCACTTTAAAGCTCACTTTAAAGCTCACCTTGAAACGCGCTTCATGAAAAGTTAAATATGCAGAAAATTGTTCTGTATATTAAGGATAAATGGTATGCGCTGTTTTTATGAGCATGCTTAAAGCTCACTTTAAAGCTCACTTTAAAGCTCAGAGGCTTGACGATTTATATGACTATTCAGGAAAAGACCATATACCTTTTTTTCGAGAGCCCGTTCTTTTGATGATTCCTTTACTTAATAGTGTTTTTATGTTTTTTTGAATAGTTGTTTTGCCTACACAAAGTATCCTTGATAATTCTATTTGAGTAATATTGGGATTTTTTTTGAGCTCATTGACTACTTTTTGTTCTGTAAGACTGAGGTTGATTAATAGAGTCTTCTCTTCTGGGGTGGGTAAGACTGTAGTCTGAGTAGGAGCATGAAATATAACGGTTACATCCTCACCCAAGACGGAGTACGTGGGAATAGGGGTTCCATATGCCTCGCATGCTTCGCATACTTTTTTAATGCCTCTTCCCCAGGTCTCAACCCAGCCTGCACGGAAAAATACACGGGCAATATCCGGATTGAACGGTTTGGAGTGGTGATAAGATGTCAGGGTCTCTTGCGTCCAACCATATGGCAATTTGCCTACATTAGTAATACGGAGGCTGTTTTCATCAATCCTGATTTGAATGGGGTATCCGGCTGACCAATCACAGTGAATGAGCGCATTGTAAATGGTTTCACGTATAGCCTCCGGCGGGTAAGGATAGCGCTCTACTCGTGTATTGCCCTCATACCGTATGGTGGCTGTAAGGTATTTGAGGTAGAGAACTTCCATAATGCGTTCAGCCATAACAAAGAGCGAACCCCTTATCTCTTCGTGATGAATAAGATCAGATCCCTTTCCGAATTTTCCTATTTTTACATAGCAGCCGGAGATAATTTCCTCAGGGTGGCGGTAAAACAACAGTATAGCAGCGCGTTTGAGCTCTCCTTTTGTCATTAGCCCAAGACGCGAAAGAAGCTCTGCATTGTCAACAGTTAAATCTGATTCTGTGATTCTGCCACTTAGCTTTGCTTCTCTTCTGAATATGGAAAAACTTTCATAATCAAGTTTCTCCACGGTATAATCTGGTTCAGGAACAGCATCCCACCTAAATTGTCGCCCGGTTTTTCGGAGGAGAAAATCAGTAAGAGCTTCACCCTTTAACTGTTGTTTTGTGCTGCCGCTTCTATAATGATACTCACCTTTATAATTAACAGCATAAGATGAAGGAGGAACGTTAATTTCTATGTAGAATTTTCCATAATCCTCTAATAAATTCACATCTACGACAATTCCCAGATACATTTGAATCTTGTTGGGAATGTCTTCCATCAGTCGCTTGTAATCGTGTATGCCGACAGCGTATCCATTGTCATCCACACCAATATAGATACGTCCGCCCTGAGCATTTGCAAAACCGCAAATCCACTTCAGGTATTCATCCTTCCACGTAAGTTTCCACTCTATATTCTGGTCTTCCGGCATATTAACGGCGCCTTTCTTAGAGAAGAGAATATCAGGTTAGCTTTGCAAAATCAAGCTCATATTTGACATTTTGCCTTGATGTTAAAATAAAGCCGAGAATTGTTTTTATCATAAAACGCATTTGTTTATATGAATGCCTAATAACATTATGACGAATGCTGCTCACCTCATTTAAAAAGAGATATACTCTGCCCGTTGAGCTCTAACGGGTATCTTATCATTCCGACGCGCGTGGAAATAAGCACCCCCGACAGAGCTGTCAACATCATATTAACACACACATAAAGAATTAAATATGAAGAAGACAATCATAGCACTTATGGCTCTGGCCGGTGTGTCGATAGCAGAAACTATCACTCTCGATGACTCATTTTATGTTGGGTCTTATATATACGTATGGAATACTGAGACTAATAGTTGGGATTACTCACCGTCGATTGATGCTACATCACTTACAACAGGTTCAGGGTGGACACCAACCAAAGACCCTTATTTTGTAGGTTATACTTTCGCCTATGCCAACGGGGTTCAGACACTTACTTCGACAAACGTAGAAATTAGTATTGCTGCACAAAAATGGCTTCCTACCAAGGGCATATACATTGGAGGGAATGTTACTTTAACCGGTAACGATAATGGTATTTATGCCGGCACAAAACTCCATTTCGCAGATATATCTACTTCCCAATTCGCATATTCTGACAGAGTATGGAAACAAGGAACCGTAAACGTTACAGGCTCTATCACCCTCAGTGATATCAACTATTCACGCACTTTCATTACTGTTGCTAATATGCAGCAAGCCGATGGTGGCTGGGACTTTAGCAATTTCAGCGTAACTGATGCAAATGGTAATTCTCTCACTTATGCATCTGATGCTGAAAATATCGGTAAGGCGGGTTATTTCTGGGTAGAAGAGTCCGCATTTAAGCAGGGGGCATCTTATAAAGCAACTTTGGTAGCGAAGGCCATCCCCGAGCCCACCACGGCTACACTGAGCCTGTTGGCCTTGGCCGGTTTGGCTGCACGTCGCCGCCGCAAGTAACGCGACCGAACGGTCATTTTTTCAGAAACGCGTCTTCCGAGGAATCGGGAGGCGCGTTTTGCATACCGAGCAGGTGCAGAAAAACAAAAGGAACAGAGAATGAGGAAATGAAAATTTGAGGTAATGAAAAGCAACAAATCTTAAAAAAGTCTAACCCTATCAACAACCAACGGCCGATTGTGCATTTACTGTACCCATCACCGCGCTGCGCCCGTAAGCAGCAAAGCCTCCTGTTGCGACATGAGAAAGAGAATAGGGTTGCAAAACGCGGTGTATGGTGATAGACTGACGGCAACAACACAAGCGCAACACACACCATGGCAGAACGCATTCCCGTACGCAATCCGAATGAGCTCAGCAAGCTCCGCAAGGCCGGTGAGGTATCGGCCCGCATATTGATGGATTTGATGCCCATCATCCGCCCCGGTATTACTACCAAGGAGATTGATGATTATGCCGCAGAACTGTTCAAGAGAGAGAAGTGCGGCAACGCCTTTTTGGGGTACTACGGGTACCCGGGGCAGTTGTGCATATCGGTTAATGAGGAGATTGTACACGGCATAGGCGGCAAGCGTGTGATTCAGGATGGCGATATCGTATCCCTGGACTGCGGTGCCATTGTGGACGGCTGGTATGGAGACAACGCCATGACGGTGCCCGTGGGCAATGTGAGCGAGGATGCCAAACGCTTGCTGGCCGTGACAGAGGAGGCCTTGTTCCGCGCCATTGCAGAGGCCAAGCAAGGCAATTCATTGGTAGAAGTATGCGGGGCCGTGGAGGATTATGTGAAGCCGTTCGGGTTCGGTATTGTGCGGGATTATGTGGGGCACGGCGTGGGGCGCAAGCTGCACGAGGAACCGCAGATTCCGAACTACCGCCCCAAATACCCGCTGCCGCGTTTGAAGCGAGGCATGATTCTGGCCATTGAGCCGATGATTACGCTGGGTAGTTTCCGAGTAAAAGTGTTGGAGGATGATTGGACCGCCGTAACGGCAGACGGCTCTTGGTCCGCCCACTTTGAGCACATGGTAGCCGTAGGCTCCCGCGGTGGAGAAATCCTTACCGAACGCCCGCGCATCGCCCTGCCCGAGCAATTGGGAATAAAATTGTGATTTACAATTTACCATCTACAATTTACAAAGTTTGAATTCCGCTCGCCGAGGCTCGCAGCTTAGGCGTAGCAAATGCCGCCGTTTGGGCTCCGCGCCCTCAAGGCGCGGGCGGTAAGTTCTGCAAAGCCCTGCCTCCCCTTACGCCGTCAGGCGTCTCTCTCTGCACTTTGTAGATTGTACATGGTAAATTGTACTTCAAAAAAAAATCCCCTTTCGGGGATTTTTTTCATCGTTTTTTCTTTCGCTTGGTATTAGCGGCGACCTTTTTAGAAGATTTCGACTTCTTTTTGGATTTGGAGGTAATAGCACGCTTGTTGCGGGAGGATTTTTTGGAGGACTTGGAGGCCTTGCCGCGGCGGGCGGCTAAGCCACGCTTGCGAGCCTTCTTTTTAGAGGGGCGGAAGTTGATGTCATCCTTGGGCAGAGATGCCACGATATTGTCAGGGATGGCAATGCGCTTAACATCCGACTTCTGCTCCGTTTTGAGGTACATGTCCTGAGAGCAACATTCAATCACCACGGGCATACCGCGGTACACGCGCGGGTAGAGGTCCAGCACGTCATTACTGCGCATGCGGATACAACCGTATGAAGCGGGGCGACCTATTTTACGCTCCTCAGGCGTGCCGTGAATATAAATGCGGCGGCTGTGGGAGTTTTTGTTGAACTGCTCAAGCCCGGCAATCTGAATCACACGGGTAACAATGGGGTCTCGGCCTGCGGCATCCACCGGCACCACCTCACCCGTGGGGCGGCAGCCTTTGAACACCATACCCTTGGGTTGACCATCTCCCACTTTTTTGGTAACGGCGTGAATACCGGTGGGGGTGTAGTGACTACCGGTTTTACCGCCGATACCGAACTTGGAGGAGCTGATATCGTAATCCTTAACTTTTTGCCCGTTACGGATGACGGTCAGTTTTTGGTCTCGCAGGGTAATGGCCACACCGTCTCTGATAACGGCACGGGGCGGGGTATCCGGCCCGGCGGTGTATACCTGCGTTTGGCATGCTACCTGTAACAGGGAGCATGCCAACGTGACAACGGAAAATAAACTGAACTTGCTGAACATTGACGTAGCTGAGTAAAAAGCAGCATCATGAGGCAGAGGACTCGGCCGCAGCACGCTTGCGCTGGCGCACACCGTCTATCAGGCGGGCAAAGGAGCAAAGGCTGGTGTAGAAGAAGCCGAGGAACGGGCTCATGAGGAAGAAATTGACCAAGGCAGACCAATCCCATGCGTAGAAGAAGTGGGAGAGGTTGACAATCTCTACCGAGGCAAAGAAGAGGCCGAACATAAGCTCAAGCACGGGCACGATAACGGACTTGAGAGCCTTGTAGTTGGCAGCGCGCTTTTCAATGGACTTGCTGCCCTCCTGAGACTCACCGAACTTGGGCGTGCGCACGAACTCACTGGGCTTACCGAACACGGCCTCAAGCACGGCCTTGGCATTGTTCACCGCCATACCCACGCCCAGAGCCAGCAGGGGAATGATGAAGAAGAACACACGCCACCAGCGCTTGGGACGCACGATAATCTCTGCCGTAATGTAGAAAATACATACGGATACCGTGGCAAAGAAGAAGAGGAATGCCGTGAGCAGCATCATGGGCAGGCCATCCCAAGACATAACACCCCAGGGGCTTATATACTGCAGGCAAATGGGCATTACCAACAGGCAAAGAAGAATCAATGCCAGGTAAGAGTAATTGCAGGTAAGGTGCGTGGTGGCCTCCATCTTGGCCTTCATGGGAATCTTGGCGCGCCAAATGTCAAAGAGCATCTTTTGGCATACCTGGATGCAACCCTTGGTCCAGCGGTGCTGCTGGGCTTTGAAGCCGTCCATATCCTCGGGCAGCTCGGCGGGGGTTACATAGTCATTCAGGTAAATGAAGTTCCAGCCCTTCATCTGCACACGGTAAGAGAGGTCCATGTCCTCCGTAATGGTATCGTGCTCCCAACCGCCGCCATCCACAATGGCGCACTTACGCCACACACCGGCAGTACCGTTGAAGGTGAAGAAGCGGCCGGAACGGTTACGCACGGTTTGCTCCAGCGCAAAGTGACCGTCCAAGAAAATGGACTGCAACTTGGTGAGCATGTTTTTCTCACGGTTGATGTGCCCCCAGCGGGTCTGCACCAAACCCACCTTGGGGTCGGTAAAGTAGGGCATGGTTACTTTGAGAATATCGGGCTCGGGGCGGAAGTCGGCATCCAGAATCAGCAGGTACTCACCCTTGGCCACGGCATCGGCAGCCTCAAGAGCACCGGCCTTGTAGCCGGTGCGGTCCACACGGTGCAGGCACACAATGTCAAAGCCCTGAGCTTTGTAGTACTCCACCTGTTGCTTGCAGAGGTCCCACGTATCATCGGTAGAGTCATCCAGAATCTGGATTTCAAGCTTATCTTTGGGGTAATCAATGGCCGTAACGCTGCGCAGCAGACCCTCTACCACATATTTCTCATTGAACATGGGCAGCTGAATGGTCACCAGCGGCCATTCATCCCACTGAGCTGCAGGCTTGGGGATATCTTTGCGGTGAATGATATAAAGAATCACCATCATCAGGCGGTGGAACCCATACCCGGCCATGCCGAAGAGCACGAGGAAGTAGGCCAGCAGCCAAAAGAAATTGAACCAGTATTCTGCAGTTGTCATTGCGATAGGTGTCATAGCAAGTCTAAGAGTCTGTTCGCGCGCGCGGAGATTCGAGTGCCTGTTTTCTTTGTCAGCACACAAGATTAACTTGACGCACAGCGATAGTAATGTATATTCAGAGAGGTGTCAAGCCTAAATCACCGCTCCGGCAATAAACAATAAATATCAGAATATGAAAATGAGATTCAATCAACTGTTCATACCGCTTTCACTGGTTTGCAGCGGCATACTGAGTGCGCAGGAACCCGTTGTGGAAGAGTTTGTGACAGATGGTCTGCCGAGTTATCTCAGTGACGAAGAGACCGAGGGTACCATGCCCGAGGTGCCGGAGCTGTTCAGGGATGACGCCCTGCTGGATGAGTCTCATGCCAACCGAGAACTGGGGGTGAACGTGTACACGTCTCCCTCCATCGCCAAGATTTTTGCACAGTTGGAGGAGCTGCCCGCCGTGCCGGAGGAGTACGTGCTGCGCCAGCGCTCCCCGCGCCTCTCTACGGTACCCGGCAAGGTGGCGTTGGAGATGGGTTTTCTGCTGGCGGACGGCTTTATTGCCGTGTGCAGCGGGCACATGAATGATGTAAAACCCATTGCCCTTGAGCTCAACCGCTATGGCCGCGCGCTGGGTGTCGGCAGCAAGATGGAGGCTCACTCCGCCGCCCTGCTGGAGCAGGCGGAAAAAGGCAACAAGCGCGAGTTCAAAAAGATTCTTACCGGCACACAGAGTGATGTGAATGATGAGCTCTCCGGCCTGGGCGATCCGGATTTATCACACCTCATTGCACTGGGCGGTTGGGTGCGCGCCTATGAGGCCTCTACCGCAGCATTGTGTGAGGAGTTTGCAGAAGAAGATGCCGCCATTGTTTTTTACCCTGATGCCCCGGATTATTTCAGTGCCATTTTGCGCGGTATAGACCCTGCCACCGCCCGCAAGTTGGAGATTGAACAAATGTGCGCCCTGCTCGATGAGTTGACCACGTTGATGACCCTGCAAGAGGGAGAAACGCCCACCTTGCAGAAAGTGGAGCAACTGCGCCTTACCGCAGGCAAACTTGCCGTGCTCATTGCCGGTGAAGAGTATGCCCACTGACCACCACACGCACTTACCCGAGCGTGCGGATGTACGCATGCGGGTTGCTTTGGCGGGCTTGCAGTTGGAGCGTGAGCCCCGCCCCCGCTACAAGGTATTTTACCGCATCAATTTACTCAATACGGGGCGCACCAGCGTGCGCTTGTTGGGGCGTAAATGGCAGCTTAATGACACCGCCGGCGACACCCGCATTATTGAAGCAGCGCAGGTATTCAACAACGAGCCCATCCTTACCCCCGGCGCGGTTTTCAGCTTCAGCGGTTGTCAATATTTTGACAAGCCCGCAGTGCATATGGAGCTGCGCCTGTTCGGCCAAAGCCACAACGGCAGCCCGTTCATTACCCCGCCGTTGGTGATTCCGTTGTCGGCAAACTAGGCGCGTCTGCGCTCTCCGCAGCAGCCATGGGCTCCTCGGGTTGAGACTCGGCTTCTGCCTTGGCTCGCTCCGTGCCTTTTTTGATAATGGCGTCTATTTCTTTCTGCAAAATCTTTTTCTCATACAACCACGTGTTGTAAGGGGCGGCAGCAAATAGAACATCAAGCGCGGGGTACTCAGGCTCCAGTTCCATGGTCACGGTCACGGGGAAACCCACCTCAATAATATCAAAAAGGCGGGAGGCTATGAAATCCGGCATGCGTATGCAGCCGTGTGACAGGCAGGTGCCCGCCTGCACCACGCCCGTGTGCATGCCCATGCCGTAGTCGGTAAGTCGCATCCAATTGGGCATGGGAGACCCCACCCAAGTTGCCCCTGCCGGCACTTTGTGTTTGCGGGAGTCGGCATCCCCCACCAGTGTGTTACCGCCGGCATCTTTAATGGAGCCGAACCGACGGGATGAATGGTCTTTCTTTTTCTCCAGCACGGTATATTGACCCGGGGTGGTGGCGCGTCCCTCCACACCGGTAGACACGGGCCAATCTGCCACCACTTTGTCATCCACATACAAACGACCGCGCTGGTGATACAGGCTGATGACAATGTGGGCGTTCTCCATGGTGGCCGTGTCAATCACGGCATCATCATGATAAATAATCATGTTGCGGGGGTAGCCGTGGTGGCTTACAAAATGCTCATAGGTATTACGGGGCAGCCCCTCAATTTCATCCGGTTCGGCTGACTCCAATGCCTCCATTCTATCCTCCAGTATGCTCAGTTGCTCTTCTTCCTCGGGCAGCAACGTAATCGGCACCTGTTGGCAAGCAGCCACTAAAAGCGCTACACCCCATGTGAAAATCTGCGTGAAATATCGCTTCATGATGATATAAAAAGTGCTACAGTATTTACACTGTAGCACCTATACTTAACTTTGTCAAATAATTTTGAAAATGGGCCGTTAAAGTTTTGATGATTTTGTTATGTCAGGCGTACCCACCTGAAAGGTGTTTTTGTACTGCGCGCGGCGAAGCCGCTTGCATGATAGCTCGCTACGCTCTCATGATAGCGGCGCATGATAGTGAAACATGATAGCTGCGCATGATTATCTGGACAGAGACATCACAGACTGCACGCGGCCTACATTGGAAACCGGCTTGGCGGGGGCTGTCACTGCAACTTTGTTCTTTTTCTTGGCGGCGGGTTTGCTTGTCACCTTCTTGCCGGAGGCCTTTTGCTCTGCTGCCAGTTTGGCGGCAATTTCTTCTTCTGCCTGCTTGCGGAGCTTGGCAAGGTTTTTCTCAGCCTCTTCACGGCGGCGTACGGACTCCTGATAACCCACGCCGTTCACCAAAGCCTCACGGGCGGGGTAGCAGCTCTCCAACTGCTCCACAATATGCACCTTGGTGCGGAAAGTGGTGATATCAAACAGGCTCTTGGCCATGTCTCTGGGGGTGCGGATACAACCGTGAGACAAGGGGGTACCGGCTTTCACTTTGCCTACATGCATGCCGAGACCATCCCAAGTAAGACGCTGCCAATAAGGCATGGGGGAGCCGTCAAAACGCCCGCCCTCCGGCACCACATCCTTGGTAATATCGGCATTATGATTCACGGTTTTGCCTTTGGCATCTTTAATTTTGCCGTAAAGGTTAGAGGCGTATTCCGGCTTTTTCTCCAGCACCTTGTAAGTACCGGTAGGGGTGGGGTGACCGGATACACCGGTAGACACGGGCCAGTCTGCGGCCACGCGGTCGCCCACATAAATGCGGCCACGCTGTTGCTCCAGGCAAATGTAAATGGGGCTGCGGCCACCGGCCTGTGCCAGCAACTGCTCATCCTTATAAATCGTCATGGTCTTGGGGTAGCCGTGGTGGGTCACAAAGTGCTCGTAAGTACCGGGCAGGTGCGGGGGCTCCTCCAACAGGCGGGCCTGCTCCAATTCCTCTTCCGCTGCATCAATCTTGGCAGCCAACTCGGGGGATATCTGCGGGCCCAAACAAGAAGTGGTACTCAGCACAACCAGGCCGAGAAACAGTACGCAGAGAGCTTTGAAGGGAATGTATTTCATGATATTGTTGAGGCGGTGGGGGTATCTGAGCTATCCCCGCCGCCACGATTTGTAAACATAAATTGGATTTTTGTCAATCCAAAACCGATAATTTTTTCAAATTTTTAAATTATTTTTCCGGCCTTTCACCAAGCGGCGCAGCCGCGAGATTTCACCCAGAGAGGGCGTAATAAGGGGGCGCTGACGTGTCACAGCATAGGCATAGCCGATGACGGACACCCACTCTGAACAATCATCTTTCTACCCGCACGGCAGAAATCCACTGCACACCCACCAACTCAAACCCTCGTTGCAACATGCGGGCATGCATGTCACGCAGGTGCATGGCACCGTAAAAAACGGCAGCGGTACGCACGGGGGATTCTTTGTCTGCCAGCACGCGGTCCAACACCTGCATGCAACGCTCATTGCGGGCAACAATAATGGCACGTTGCTCAGAGCGGGACCCCGTGGCCGTGGCAGCCAATTGGCGGCACACCATGCGGCGCAGGCTCTCGGGGTTCGACAGTGTAAAGAGGGAGCCGCCAGCATCTGCATTTTTCCCTTCTCTCATTGAGTCCAGCACCAGCGTGAGCCAAGATTCCCCACGCTCTGCCATGGCGGCTGAAAACTCCTCAGAGCTCATATCTGCATGCACCAGGTTAGCGCGCCCATAGTCCACCACCTCCGCTTGCAGAGAAAGCTGCATCATGGATGCCATGTAGGCATAGTACGCCCCCAAAAGTCGCCCAGCACCACCATCTTCTCTTGCCGCTTGGTAGCGGTTGAACTCGGCAATTTCTTCTTCTGTTGCCGTGCCCTCTGCCATTTTGCGGGAAATGCGGGTCATCTTCGGCAGGTCTTCACCATCTACCATTTCATAAAGCACCTTATCATAGCGGGCAAAAGCCTTGTTGAGGGCGCGGTAGTAGCGGGCATCTGCCAAGTGAATGGCACCCACCAAATCCACAATATGCCCGGCCTTGTCTTTATAGCGGGCAATGGGGGTACGCAGGCTCTCTTTGCCGGCGTCATCAATATGCATCAACACAACAGTCTCGGGGTATTGAGAAGCCTCCGGACTGAGCACCACAGATGTAGCAGAGCGGCCGAACACAGGCACACTTGCCAAGGCTGCCAAAGCAACAAGAATAACGGTACGTATGGTCATAAGTGTTATAGTGGGGGTATTATTAAATCCATTCAAGCAACAGCGCTCCGCCCGCCGGCACGGTAACGGCCAAGCCCGCAGAGCTAAGCTCTGCAAGCGTGCTTTCCAAATCGGGGGCGGCGGGCTCCAACAAGTTACGGAACCTGCACTCAGGCAGCTTTTTGCCTGCCCATTCCGCAGCACCGGCCGGAATATGAATATGCGTGCATGCATCATAAACAGGGTCAAGATTGCAAACGGCCAACACCGTGGCGCGGGCTTTGCGGTCATGGCGCAAATAAGAGTACATGAGGTGCCCGGATGCCGGGTCCTCTGCGCGCCGCCCGTAGCCGGGGGTTTGCCCGTTGGCCCAGTTGAGCCCGTAGAAAGAGCCCTTGCTGAGCGCCGGGTGCTGCATGAGGGGCAACAACCGCACCATAAAATCACGCAACTCACGTTCAGCCGGGGTAAGGAGGGCACCATCATACTTGCCGCCGTTGGTCCAATGTTGCAGGCGCGGCAGGTTGGTGTAGTCAAAAATGGAGGTACGGCCATTGTCACCGCCGAAACCACCCGGCCCCTCAGCCTGTTCTGCTACCTCTTGCCCGTTGTACACCAGCACCGGCCCCGCAGATGAACCGTAGTGAGCCACCATAAGAGCGCGTGCCACGGCACTGCCATGCCCGCCCCAGTACAGGGGGGAGGCCAAGCGCGGCTCGTCATGGTTTTCCAAATAACGCACACCGTGGGTAAACATGGCAGGCTCCGGGCGGTTGTGGCGGTCCATATCATTTGCCCAAACCACGCCCTCGTAAATGGCGCGCGCCTCGTTGTAAGCCTCGCTGTCATACACACCGCTGAAACCGCAATGAATGAGCGTCTCCGTCACATCTCCCGCGCAGAGTTTCATGTGGTCATTGTAGGCCTCTGCCATAAAGAACACATCACAATCTCTCAACCTGGCATTGCTGATAACCCAGCGCCAGAAAGGCATGGGCACCATGTGCGCCATATCGCACCTGAAACCGCCTACCCCCATCTCTTGCCAATAGGCCAACACGGCATCCACCAACTGCCAGGTACGCGGCACGGCATGGTGCGGTGCCAACACCCCGGGCAAGTGGTCCGCCACATGGGCACCGTGGCGGTAATCCGTGCCGTAATTGAGTTTTATCGTCTCATACCAATCATAGGCAGAGGGAGACCACGTGGCGGCATTGTTGCCCGTAACACGGCCGCAACCGCGCTCTGCCTCAAACTCACCGGCAGGCATCTGCATGCGCCAATCACTGTGGTGCGGCTCCAAATAATAAAAGGCATTATCACGGTTAAAGAATACACCCTTATTGTCATACTTACCGAAACAAAGCTCAGGTTTCACCACCGAGTTATAACAGCGGGAAACATGGTTGGGCACAAAGTCTATAAGCGGCAGCATACCCCAGCGGCGGCACCTTGCCAACAAGGCGCGGAACTCCTCCAAACGATTTTCGGGCTCCACCGCCAAATCGGGGTCTACATCAAAATAATCCGTCACGGCATAGGGGCTGCCGGCTATACCCTTTACCACGCAGGCGGGGTCCGCAGGCAAACCGGGGTGAGCCGTTTGCGTGGCATGGCGCAGCACACCCGTAAGCCAAATATGAGTCACACCCATGCGGGCAATGGACTCCAAGGCGGCATCCGTAACCGCGGCAAAGGTACCGCAGCCATTCTGCTCTTTGCTACCCCAAGCTACACCTCCCTCCGTAAAATTGGAAAAATGCCTAACGAAAAGCTGATAAACAACCGGTCTCATTATGCCCTCATCTTAACACAAAAAAGTACAGCACCGCAAGCGCAAAGAACGCCCGACGGTGCTGATGCGAAAGTTTTTCGTCCTACCGCTGCCAACGGCAATTTTCAATGCAACAAACGCTTGGCACCGGGAACATTCAGGCGGCGGGATTCTGCCGCATACCCGAAAGAGCCCTCATCTGCCGCATCTTCATCTGCGCGGTAATGGCGTTTCTCATTACCGAAGTAGCGCATGTAATTCACCACACCCTTGCCTATGGCCTCTGCATAGCGGCGGGCATTGGTATCATCTGCCAAATACTCTGCATGCTTACGGTTGTTCAGGAATGCGCATTCAATAACCGCAGCAGGTATACCGGAGTCATCGCACGCATTCATCCACCCCGCAGAGCGGTCGGCATCTTTACTGCGCACCACCACAGAGCAACCGCGCCCGCCGTTATCCAAACCATGGTTAAGCACCGTGTGCTCCAGCGTGCGGGCAAGCGCATTACCCAAACGCCCGCCGTTATATTTATTGCAGATAATGAGGGAGGGAGACGGCCCATTGGTCCACCCGCCGGTACTGTTGTGGTGCAAGAACACCACACAACTTGCCTTGCGAGAAATGGCATAGTCTGCACTCACCATGCCGCCTGCAACACGGTCGGGGTGATAAGAAGAGGGGTAGCGCGCCCCGTTTTTATCCGGGTGATTCAACTGCACCACCCCCGCACGGCGGGCGTAAGAAGCCAGCGGCTCGGTAGTGGGGGCATTACCGCGGTTGGTCACAATGCAGGTATAGCCCGCGTCTTCAATCACTTTTTTGGTGTAATACACATATTGGTACCACCAGGTGCATTCCGTAAGGCGTTTGCCATTTACCGCACCGGGGGTACCGGCACCATCCCCGCCGATAAAGTGGCCTATATCCAACACCACCACACCGCGGCTGCTGCCACCGGCCGCAGCACCGCCCCCCGCAGGAGCATTCATTTGAGTGCAGCTCATTTGCAACATCACCAACAATGCCGCCAGTATTGACAAAAACTTATTCATACACACCGAACTATAATTATTTACACCGTAAGAGTCAAGTCTTTGAGACGGCATAATGGAGGATTTACAATTTACAAAGTGGAAAGTTAGGCACGCTTCGCGTGCGAAATTCAAAACTTTGTAAATTGTAGATGGTAAATTGTACTTCTAATAATGGCATTTATCACAATTGCAGGGCAGCGCATGCTTGCGGTGGCAGTCCAGGCAAGAGCTCATGGTGTGGGGCACGGGGGCATCGGGCGTGGGGTGGCACTCTGCACAGCTAACCCCGGCGCGTGCATGCCGTGCGTGGTGAAAATGCACATGTGCCGGCAGCGGTGTGCGGCGCACCCAGGCAAGCGGCTCTCCCGAATAGACGGGGGAATCAGGGTTGGCAGCGGCATGCAAGGGCAACAGGCGGGTATCATTGCTCAGTATATGGCGGTGGCAGTCTAAACACTGCGCAGCATGGGGCATACCGGCACCGGCGCCCTGCTCTGCACCGGTATGGCAACTTTGGCATTGCATGTTGGTGCCGTTTGCCGCCGTATGCGTGGCATGACGGAACGGCAGCGGCTGCGGCACCACCACCGCTCGCGGAGAATACGCATGGTAATATACCGACACCACGGCAAGCACCCCCGCTGCACAAAACAGGCAGAGGGGGTGCCCCAAAAAGCGTAAGCTGTTAACGAAACGCTTCAATTATTTCTTTTTAACGGAGATTTTGCCGTAAGAATCACGATCTTTCGGCATAAAGAAAATACCCTCCAGCTTGGGAGATTTCACCTTGGCGGGCACCTCAAGGGTATACACGTTCTTGTTGTGTTTGATACCGGTGGAGCCGTCATGCATATCCTCAGCAATCATACGGCTGCCGTCATACAAACGCACACCCTTAATCATAAGCTGATGACGACCGCTGGAATAAGTAAAAGTCACCTCATATGTACCGGCGTCTTTAATAGCCAACGGCCCTGCAATTTCAACGGGCTCCTCTGTCTTGGGCAGCACGGCGGGGGACCAGCCGTCTGCCACGCTCAGGTTGCTCACCCAAATGATTTTGGCATGGTCGGCAGAGCGTCCCAAGGGAGACTTGGGATCAATCTTTTCCATCTCTCGCAGATAACTCACCACCTTCTTCTGGTCCTTCAAATCGCCATGGCGACGAATGATACCGATAGCCGTTGCGTACAAGCCCTGACGCTGTGCGTCGGAATAGGCTTTGTCTTTAATCTTATCTTCGCAATCTTTGAGCGTGGCTTGCCAGTCTTTCGTACCGGCACTCTCAATGGCATAGGCATGCCCGTTGAACTCCAGGCGGCGCACATAGCCGGACTTATCCTGCGGGTCTGCCTCCTTAATCATCTTGACAATGTTGTCCGGACGATTGATGTTTTCAAAGACAGCGGATTTACCGAGAGACTGAGCCTTAGCCAGACCGGTCTCACCCTTGGCTTTCTCCAACAGAGCATTCTGCTTGGCAAGAGCCTCTCTGGCTGCGGTAATCTGAGCAGCAATCTTATCCGGGTCCTTGCGGTCGGAGTACGGCACCGTTACCGTGGCATAGTGGCGGCCGTTCTTATCATACAGCGCAAATGCGGGGTATGTGTTGGGGGCCACCCAACGCAGCTTACCGAGCTTGTCGGCACGTGCTTTGTTGGTTTCATCCGTAGAAAGATTCGGCACGGCATATTTAATGACTGCGGTGTCAGACAAGGCTTTCTTCATGTCTGAATCACCGAGCATTTTTTCGGCAAGCTTCTCGCTGTACTTATCCCACCCATCGGCATAGAGGGCCAGCACATAGCCACCCTCCGGCACCTTACCCTGCACGGCTTCATAATTGGCAGCAGTGCGTACACCACCCTTGGCGGGTGCAGCTTCTACACCGGCGGCAAGCAGAGAGGTCAATATAACACCATAAAATAATTTCTTCATTTTCGTACAAGTGGGTTAGGGTTTAAGCAGCCTGATTACCATATACATAAACGGCATTGAGGTGGAAGAACTCAGGACCACCGGGGCGAAGTATGCGCACATACTTGGCCAGGGGCAGCTTGTCTCCCAAATCCGCACGCAGCACGCGCTCCTTGCAGGGGCCGAACTGGTGAACATCCGTCCACGTCTCGCCGTCCTCAGATACCTGAATCTTCATGTTGTTCAAACGGTGCAGGTTGCCGGGGTTCGTTATCAGCACAACACCCGTCACATTCACCTGGCGGGGCAGCTGCACTACCAGCCATGCATCCTTATCTTTAGCCGTATGGAAAGTACCGCCGCAGGGCTCAATAAGCCCCCAGTGAGAACAGGGATTATCCCACTGAGATGTGGAGCTGGCCCATACCAAACCACCCTGAGATGCCAGCTTGCCGGGGAACGGCTCATGCTTGGGCAATACATTGGCGGGTTTCTTGTATTTGTCGGACAACATGCGGCCGATGGCCTGGAAGGTATTCATATCGCGTGACTTCTCAGCAGCAAGCAGAGCAGGCCCCAGCAACTTATCCTTGTCTTCGGCAGACATGCCTTTACCCTTCTGAATACCCTTTACCATGGCAGACATGAACTCCTTGCGGTCATTCTCACCCAGATTGGCAGATACGTTGTTACCCCAACCCAGCATGACAGACATGTAGGGGGCAGATGAGGAGGTAGAAGTCAGAATATCTGAGTAAATGCTGCAAAGCTCCTTGGGGGTCTTGGCAGAGATACCGAGCTTCTCCAGCTGAGCGTTGGCCAGCTTTTCAATGTGCCAGCGGTCGGGGCCCATGGTGTCACAGGCACGCCAGAAATCAAGCACGCACTTGCGCAGCTGCTTTTTATCCATGGCGGCGGCCATACCGGCAAGAGCACCCTTTTGCATGGCTTCATAAGCCATCTCGGGGTACACGGGCACCAGATTCTTGCAGAGAGCTGCGTTGAATTGCCCCCACTCTTCGGCAGAGCCGGAGGGCGTCAGCGCGGTCCACCACTCACGCCATGCCATGAAGTTGCGGGGCTGCGTCTCTACCGCAGCCTTGAAACAAGAAGCAGCGGAAGAGGCCTTGCCCTGCTGGGCATAGATGTTACCGGCCACTCTCAACACCTGTGACAAGGTGGTGTCTTTGGCGGATTTCTTATCGTACAGCTCCGTGGCAGAGTGCAGAGAAGAGAATGAGTACACATTCTGGAACACCTGCCAGTGCAAGCCGCGCTCCCAGCTCAGGGAATAAGCGGGGGTCCACTTGTTACCCACCTTAACAATGTAGGCGCAGTGGCCGGGCTCACCGGCGGTCAATGCGGGCACACCGTTGGCCAAGGCAGAGAAAGCACCGAAGTGGGAAAGACTGCCGCACACACCGCCCACATAGTAGGTAAGCGCCGTGCGGTTTTCCGGGTAAGAGGCCTCCCAAGGTGCATAGTACTGCGGGCCGTGAATACTGTCGCCGTAAATGTTGTTCAGGCGGTAGGCACAGCGCCAGCAGCTGCCGGGGTACTGGTCTGCGGGTATATGCACGTTCTCCAAGCTCCACTCCAAGCTGGCAATGCTGCCGTAGGGGTTATCACCCTTGCAGCCGCATACCATACGGCGCTGCCAGAACGGGATTTTATCAAACACGGAGTTCAAGCGGCCTGCCTTGTAACTGCGTATGTAGTAGTCTGCACGCTCCACGGCATCCTCCTTGTTCCAAGAAGATTTGGCATACTCCAAAGCAGTAGCCGTGGCAATATCACGCACCATGCGGCTGCTGAAGAAATCCGGCTGTTTGTCTGCAATGGCCACAAGAATATCAAGAGCCATGCCGGGGCGAATACACTCACCGCTGAAAGCAAATTGCTCCATCCAATCATCATCTGCGGTAATTTTCTCCATCAACGTGGCTGCCTTGCCGCTTGCAACGGCCTCTTTAATGGTAGATGCCGTAGCCAGCACCACCTCTGCACGAGCCACCTTGCGCTCCAGCTGCTCAATCTCCCAAGCCTTGCGGTCGGAGGGCTTGCTGCCCTCGGGCACCTCGGCTTTTTTCTTGGCAAGCTCATCCTGCAATTTCTTGAGGTTGGCTTGGGCATCTGCCGTGCGCTTGGCCTGCTCTGCCTCAGCGGCAACATCTGCCTGGGCCACCACCCACTTGGCAATCAGCGGCAGGTTCTTGTCATCCTGCACAAAACGCTGGGCATCTGCCTTATCATCACCGGCCATGGCCTTCAGAATAGAGTCCGCCAGAGAATCTCTCATAGCGGCAGAATCTGCCCACTTTGTAGACGTAATCAGCGTAACACCGTCAAAGGCGCTGCCGCCCTTTGCAGATTTCTCAACTTTTTCAGTCTTGGTTGTCTTTTTAGACTTCTTGCTTTTTGCTTTTTTCTTGGCAGGAGCCATCGCATCCGCTTGCTCCACATATTCGGTCTGCACCGGGCCAAACCGAACCGAATCGACAAGATACGCGCTACCTGCCGCACCGGCAAGCAGCATCGCTATCGCAGCTATTTTTCCTTTACTCATAAAAATTTTAACCGTTATACAGGTTGCATACAGTGTACCGCAAGCCCCCTTGCTTCGCAAGTAAAAAAACAGCATTTCTCGGCTTGCATGTCTTGATGTATGCTTGTATCTCATTTTTTTCACGCTAAAATAACACACATGACCGACCAAGATAAAATGAAACAAGTGATGGGGTACCTCATCGGGTACCGCCTCGGTAGCCAAATCCTTCCGCAAATGCTGCCCGGCATTGAGGCCGCCGACATCGTGGGCGACATGCTGGCCAAAGGCGTGCAGAACGGCATTGCCGGTGATATGGACATGAGCCTCATTGATGAAAATGTAGACCGCTACCAGCAAGAGTTCATCAGCATGCTGCAACAGCGCGGCGAGCAACGCGGTGCCGCCAATCTGGAGCTCGGCCGCAAGTACATGGAGGAAAACGGCAAGCGTGCAGAGGTTACCACCACCGACAGCGGCTTGCAGTATGAGGTAATCACCGCCGGCAATGGTGAAACTTATGACGCCGCCAAGCACGGCGATGCCCCCACCGCAGAGGTAATGTACAAGGGCACGCTGGTAGACGGCACCGTGTTTGACCAGTCCAAGGCTCCCGTCAAGTTCAACATTCGTCAGGTAATCCCCGGCTTTACGGAGGCTCTCACACTCATGCCCGTAGGCTCTAAGTGGAAGGTGACCATCCCCGCCAATCTGGCATACGGAGCCAACGGCCCCGGCAGCATCGGCCCCAACTCCACCCTCATTTTCGAGATGGAGCTTATCTCCCTGAGCAAGTAAACCTTCACACCGTTTCAGCCTCATGCAGCCTCTCATGCGCGCCGTTGTTTTCTGGGCACTGGCCACGTTTTTCCTGGTATTTGCATTGCAGATGCAACCCCAATGGGGGCGCACCATGCTCTTTGCCTTTGCCGGTATAGACTACGTATGGGGCACGGCCTTGCTTGTATCATTCATCAAAAACAGAAAAAAATAAATCTTATGTTCAAGAACATTGCTTTAGCCGCCGTTATGACCATGGGTCTTGCCAATGCACAAGACTACATGATTGACACGACTGACCTCACCGCTACCATCTCTGAAGAAGAAGCCATGGCCGCGGTTAATGAGTTCGCTCAATTCATGAACGAGCTGACCACTGCTCTGGAGAGCGCCACGGACCTCACCAGCGCAGACGCCGCCGCAGAGCGCATCAATACCCTCAAATTGACCGCCCCCGGCTTGCAGGAAAAACTCAACCGCATCCAAACCATGGATCCGGCTATTCAGCAAAAGCTCCTGCCCATCGTTTTGGGTACTGTTGTAGAGCACGGCCAGCGCGTCTCCGTGGTGGTAGACAACCTCCGCGCCAACGACTGCTACGGCAGCCAAGCTTTGAGAGAATGCTTGGAAGAACTGCAAGCGCAGTAATATGTTTAATTTTTGATTTTGAAATCCGCATGCAGATAATGCATGCGGATTTCTTTTTTATCACCGAGCAGCCCCCGCCACCAGAATTCGGTGTGAGCGTCAGCGAACCCTTCATTTACACGCGCCCCCGGCGCGTGTTCTTCATTCGAGCGATAGCGAGTCTTCATATACGCCCTCCCCGGGTGGGCGTAGACGCCGCAGGCGACGAGGCCCCCGCGTGTTCTTCATTGCGAGCATCGCAAGCTCTTCATGCTTGCGCAGCAAGCCCCCTCCATTTGCCCGCTAAGGCAAATGGGCATTGTTTCCCCCGCGGGCGGCCCGCCCGCCATTATTCCTAAACCCGCCCCCGGGGGGATGTTGAAGGTTGAAAGTTTAATGTTGAAAGTTGAAAGTATTAGAATTCGGCTCGCCTGGGCTCGCGGGGTGAGCGTAGCAAATGCCGCAGCTTGGGCTCCGCGCCCTCCAGGCGCGGGTGTATCGCCCGCCTAGCTCACACTTTGTAAATTGTACCTCGTAAATTGTAAATCCAACACACTCTTGCTGCGCAAGCATGAAGAGCTCGATGACATCGAGCATGAAGAACACACTCCGCAGGAGCTTGTATATGAAGACTCGCAATGCTCGCAATGAAGAACTCGCCTACGGCGCGTAAATGAAGCGTTCACTATCGTTCACACGGATAATTGTACATGGTAAATTGTAAATCAATTTCTCTTGACATCAATGGCAAACCCTGCTATGCTCGCGCTGCGGTCAAAGACACCGTGAATGTATATTGCCATGTCAACAGAACTTCCCAGCAAAGGAACGGAAAGGCTGCACAGCTCAGCCAGAATCACCATTGTAGCCTCAACCTACAACGAGAAATACACCTCAGCTTTGCTGGAGAACTGCTTGGCAGAGCTCAAAGAATATGAAGACCTGATTAAGGTGCACATAGTACGCGTACCGGGAGCTTTTGAAGTACCGATGATGGTCAAACGCGCCATCGTTGCCGCAGCAGACAACATCCGCCCCGACGCCGTGATTGCACTGGGCGTTATTTTGAGAGGCAGCACCGCCCATGCAGATTTGATTGGCGAATCCATCACCCGCCAATTGCTCACCACCTCTTGCGATACGCTTACCCCCGTTATCCATGAGGTACTGCTGCTGGATAATGAGCAACAGGCCTTTGCCCGTTGCATTGCCGCCGCCCTCAACCGCGGCAGAGAAGCCGCCCGTGCCGCCATTGAAATGCTGCGCGTGCTGGAGGAAGAAGACGCCCTCAGCAGCAACCTCAACCGCACCGCCGGCATTGACCCCCACGCCCCCATTCTTCACTGATTCACCCCTTTTACCTCCCATGATCAACAAAAGCAAAGTACGCCAAGCCGCACTCAACCTCATCTATGCCGTAGAGGAAAACGGCGGCACCATGGACGCTTTCGATTTGAACCTCTTCTGGGCCATCTCTCAGGAAAAAGAGGTAGACACCTACCGCAAAACACTGGCCAAAGCCATTGTGCACACCGCCCGCTCCTCGGCAGACTCCGCCCGCTTGCTGAGCACCCGCACGGAGGCCGTATTGACCGCCACCAAAGACAACCTGCCCGCCGCCAAATTGGCAGAAGATGTGGCACGCCTGCAAAAACGCTCAGATGAGTTTGAAGCCGCCCTCAAAGCCCTCAAATACTGCATCAAAGACAAGCGCCAAGACACCACGGAGCAGCTGGGCATTTGCTGCATGGATGTCATGACCCTGGCACAGGTGGTAGAGGCTCTCAGCAAAGAGCTCACCCCGCTTTTTGCAGATTTCCCCGAGTACCGCCAAATCCTGCAACAGCTGGAGTCCGCCATCAACCGCCGCAACAAGCTCATGAGCGTGTGCGCCGCCCTGCGCTACCCGCAAAACCTGCTCGGCCAGCCCGAGTTCGTCAACTTGGTACGCAGTGCAGAGATGCTGCAAGAGCTGCGCCCCGAGGCAGAGAAACTCGCTCTGGGCGTCATTGCCCACCGCGCCCGTCTGGAGGAGAAAGTCAACACGCTGCTGCAAAACTATTCTCTGGAGCGTCTGGATGTTGTAGACAAGTGCATCATCTACCTCTCTCTGTATGAGATGGAGGTCAACAAACTTGACACCCCCATCGTTGTATCAGAGGCCACAGCCCTTGCACACGCCTACGCCGGCGGCAAGAGCGCCCCGTTCATCCACGGTATCATCTCCGCCGCCGCTAAAGCCTAATCCCCCACCGCCATGGCCGGTTTCTTTTCCAAACTGATTGACAAATTCCTCGGCGAGCCTCAGATTGATTGGGACGAGCTGGAGGCAGACCTCATCTCCGCAGACATAGGTGCCAAGCGCGTGCTGCCCATGGTAGAAGAATTGCAGGAGCGCAACGAGCAAGATGCCTGCGACATTGCAGACTACATCAAAGCCCGGCTGCGCGCCGCCTTCCCCGCCAATCTGCCCGCCCTGCCCCAACCCACGGGCGGCAAACCCTGCGTCATCATGATGGTAGGCGTCAACGGTGCCGGCAAAACCACCACCTCTGCCAAACTGGCCTACCGTTTGCAAAACCAAGGCTACAAAGTACTGCTGGCCGCCGCAGACACCTTCCGAGCCGCCGCCGTAGAGCAGCTGGAAAGCTGGGCAACCCGCCTGGGCGTTCCCATGTACAAGGGCAACCCCAACCAAGACCCCGCCTCCGTGTGCTATGAGGCCCACACCAAAGCCCTTAACAACGGCTTTGACTACGTGATTTGCGACACCGCCGGCCGCTTGCATACCCGCCACAACCTCATGGAGGAGCTCTCCAAAATACGCCGCTCCATCGGCAAGCAAGACCCCGCAGCCCCCCACGCCTGCTACTTGGTGGTAGATGCCACCACCGGCGGCAATGCCCTCATGCAAGCTCGCGAGTTCCACAAAGCCACCCCGCTGGACGCCGTGGTTGTCACCAAAATGGACGGCTCGGGCAAGGGCGGTGTAGCCGTTGCCATTCAGGATGAGCTCAAGGTATCCCCCATCATGCTCGGCGTGGGTGAGGGTAAAGATGACCTCATCCCCTTTGACGTCAAACAATACGTAGACTGCATTCTTTAATATCATGACCGCAAAAACCTGCCTGATTGGCTGCACGCCCACTCAACTCGTAGAGCTCATGGCCTCCCTCGGCCAAAAGCCCTACCGCGCCAAACAGTTGCAGGAATGGGTGTGGAAACACCGCGTCACGGATTTTGAAGCCATGACCAACCTGCCCCCTGCTCTGCGTGAGCAGCTGGCTGCACAATGCACCCTGCGCCCGCTGGAGGTAGTAGAGGTAAACGAGAGCACCACCGGCACCACCCGCAAGTTCCTCTCCCGCATGCAAGACGGCCACTTGGTAGAGTCCGTCATCATCCCCGCAGCCGTGGGGCAAGGCGGTGTGCACAGCGACCGCATCACCCTCTGCGTATCCTCACAAGTGGGCTGTGCATTCGGCTGCAAATTCTGCGCCAGCGGCCTGCTGGGGCTTACCCGCAACCTCACCACGGCAGAGATTGTGGGCCAAATCGTAGCGGCAGAGGAAATCAGCGGCACACGTGTAGACAACCTCGTATTCATGGGCATGGGAGAGCCCCTGGCCAACATGGATAACCTGCTGCCCGCCCTCACCATCATCATGGATGAGCACTCCCTCAACATCGGGGCGCGCCACATCACCATCTCCACCTCCGGCAACGTTCCCGGCCTCAAAAAACTGGCAGCATTCGGTCGCCCCCTGCGCCTTGCCGTCTCCCTGCACGGCGCGTGTGATGAAGTGCGCAACCAAATCATGCCCGTCAACAAAAAATGGCCCCTCGGCGAGCTCGTACCCGCCCTGCAAGAATGGACACGCACCTCCAAACACAAAATCACCCTTGAATACATCCTCATACAGGATGTCAACGCCATGCTCTCAGAGGTAGACAAACTTGCCCGCATTGCCCACCTGCTCAATGCCAAAGTCAACCTCATCCCCTACAACACCGTAGACGGCCTCCCCTGGGTGCGCCCCACAGAAGCCGCCTGCCGCTTCTTCTGCAAATCCCTCATCGCCAAAGGCATCCCCGTCACCATGCGCTACGAAAAAGGGCATGATATCAACGCCGCCTGCGGCCAGCTCCGCCTGCGTAAAGTGCAGTCTCCCCAATAATAAACACCGAGCGGCCCCGCCGCGAGATTTCACCGAACAAACAGTGAGGTTTCACCGAACGGCGTAGCCGTAAGATTTCACTGAACTTACGTGAAATTTCACCGAGCATAGCGAGATTTCACCCCCCGAGGGGGGATGTTGAAGGTTTAATGTTGAAAGTTGAAAGTTTTAGAATTCGGCTCGCCTAGTCTCGCGGGATGAGCGTAGCATAGTCCACCGCTAGTGCTCCGCGCCCTCAAGGCGCGGGCGGTAAGTTATGCAAAGCTTTGCCCCCCTTACGCCGTCAGGCGTCACTCTCTGCACTTTGTAAATTGTACCTTGTAAATTGTAAATCAATTCGGCTTGCGGGCGTAGCAACCAGCCCTCCCGAGCTGACAGGCTTCTCGATAGGCCTCCCCATGTTGAATATGCATGGCTGCTTTCGTTAGTTAATTTAGAACTATTACATACTAACAAAAAATCAGGTGCAGAAAACGCCCTCTTTTTTTAAGGAAAACAAAAACGGCCTACGTAATATATTGAAACATGAATGCGATGCCGTATATCTCATTTGAAATGAGCTATGCAAAATTGTACTAATGTGCTAATATGTGATGTTTTACGTGTTTTACTTTGATTTTTTCAAAAAAACGGTTCACGTGCACAAAAAAACTTTCAATATTCAATTTTCAACCTTCAACTTTCCATCGGCTTACAAAATTTTTCATTTTTTTGTTAAAAATATCAAAAATATTTGAAAATCCGTGTGTTTTTTCTTGCCAAATGAAAATTTGTGCGTATAATCCTCGCACCATGACTCGTAAAGGTGGTATCAACAAGACACGTAAGGCTGTTGCCAAGCGTTTCAAGGTGACCGGCACGGGCAAGGTTCTGCGTCGCAAGCAGGGTAAGCGTCACATCCTCCAGAAGAAGTCCTCCAAGCGCAAGCGCGCTCTCGGCAGACCCGCTCTGGTTGACGAGACCCAGGTTTGGGCCGTAAAGCAGAACATGCCCTTCGCTTAAAACCGAGGAACATGGCCGCAAAGCCAAGTCCCGCCCGCT
>JAZRBG010000003.1:0-77373 GCA_045634945.1 Akkermansia sp.
ACCGAAAGGTTTGCGGGGTTCTTCATGTTACGGCCCCGCAGGAGCCGTAACTATCATGCGTAAAGCTATCATGTTGCCAAACTATCATGAAAGGCGCGCCAGCGCCGCACTATCATGCAAGCCGCCCCCGGCGGCGCGCAGCTTGTAAAGTATGTATCAGCCCCCGAGGTCCCGCGACCCGGCTCCGCGTCTCGCTAACGCTCGCTTGCTACGCCGAGGCCTCCGAGCTACTGCGTAGCTCTCTGGGAGTAGATAGCCGCCAGGGCTCATGACCCCCGCAAAACGAAAGGGTTGCGGGGGCCTTCATGTTACGGTACCGCAGGTGTCGTAACTATCATGTGTAAACTATCATGTTGCCAAACTATCATGAAAGGCGCGATAGCGCCGCACTATCATGCAAGCCGCCTCGGCGGCGCGCAGCTTGCAAAAAAAGTATGTATCAGCCCCGAGGTCCCGCGACCCGTCTCCGCGTCTCGCTAACGCTCGCTTTCGTTAATGTTTGAAGCTTGATTTTTTAATGTTTAATGTGTATAGTTCGGCACGCTTTGCGTGCGGGTTACTCATCAACTGAAGGGCAGAGCCCTTCAATATCACTACTGCTCAGGAGTAATATCACTCACGCGCAGCGTGAATATCACTTGCCCGCAGGGCTAATATCATTAAAAGTTGAAAGTTGAAAATGGGAAGTTGAAGGTTGAAAGCAGAAAATGCAAAGTATCAATCTATGCACACCTCCGGAGCAGGGAAGGAGCAATCAAACCGGCGAGCAAATGCGAGCGAAATTTGAATTTGTCATATTTCGAGTTCATACATAGATGCGTTGTTCCCGATGTGTTCCGAGGCTACCCGCACACTTTCAACTTTAAAAATTCAACTTTCAACTTTTTCCCCTCTCGACCGTGAAACCCGCTTGTTTCCTCACTTTTTTCCCCGCTTTTGAGAGCGTTAGCGAGCGGAATTTGACACATTAAACATCCACCATTAAAAATTAAACATTACAATTCCTATTATTCCTACGGGATAGCAAAACATTAAAAATAAATGAGTTATATCAATATTTCCTCTTGACGTTGCGCTCTTTTTGTGGTAGGCTACGGCCCGTATAATTGTGGACTCATGTCTGCTTTTATATTTCTGATTTTAACTAACTTATTAACGATAATGAAATTACATTTACCTATCGGGCTGAGAAAAGCCCTGATGGCGGTGTTGGCTGTATTGCCAACAGCTATGGTGTCTGTTACATTTGCCTCTGCGACAGCACAGGCTGATGATTGCAAGCTTAGTAAGGAAAATGGTCCTAATCTTGTAGTAACAGCTTCTGAAGAGGGCGTTACCTATGAAAATGTAACCATTGTACCAGGCTCAGATGAAGAATCTATTGTTGGCTACACGTATAGAGGAACATTCCGTGAAACATTAGATGGAGTGAAGGACGTGATTTGGGATAGTCTTAGTACGGGGGAGAAAATTAAATATTCTCTATATGGTGCTTTGGTCGCTCGAAAAGATGCCGCATATAATGATAAAAAAAGTGAGGTAGAAGTAAACAAAGCTTTTACAAAAGATAAACTTGACCGAGACTATTCTCTTACTGTTAATGGCAAGCTGACTTCAACAGGTATTCTGTTTACTCCTGAACAATTGCCGGACAACCGAAAGATGTCCGTTACAACCACCAATGGTGGTGACATGGTTCTGAATGATGTTAATGGTTCAAATATACATCTTAACTCAGCCAAGGATTTGACCATTGGCGGAACGGCAAATATGACGAATGGCAGCATCATCGCAGCTGAGGATGTCACTTTGAATTCCCTTACCGCCACCAATGTTGACGTAACAGCAAACGGTGGCGATGTTATCATTTCCGGCGCAGCAAGCCTGACGGATGGCGACATTAAAGCTTCTCAAGATGTTTTCTTGAATTCCCTTACCGCTACAAACGTAAAGGTAGAAGCCGCCTCTGGTGAGGGCTCAGCAGCCGGTGATGTCATCATGACCGGTGCTGTTGATATGACGAAAGGCAGCATCAGCGGTAAGAATGTTACTATTGGTAGTCCTGTCGAAACCGATGGTAAGGTGGTTCTTCAGCCTGTCGAATCTGTGCGTCTTACGGCAAGCTCTGTAGAAGCTACCGGCGGTAATGTTAATATCAATGCCAGCAATGTGTCGCTGGCGGCAGATTTTGGGATTGATTTTAGTCAGGTAATGTCTGGAAAGGTGTTGATTCCCGTCTCTTCTATTAAAGGCCAATCTGTCACCATTGATACGAATGGAAGTAACACTATCTTTGGTGGCTCGATTGAGGCTAAAAACGGTAAAGTTACCATGGGCGGAGAGAAAGCAGTGAATGCGGTGTTTGGGTTAAATGTCGACACTGTTATCACATTGCCGTATGGTTTGGGAGACTTGCCTTTTAACGTTGGCATGCCAACAACTGTAACTGCTACCGGGGATGTTACCATGTCCGGAGGGTTGAACACTTTGCTCGGTACGGCATCAGTTACTTCCACGGGTGGGAATGTATGCTTGACCGGTTCCGGTATCATGTCAGCAGGCTCTTTGAAGCCGATGATTGATGAGCTTAACTTATTTATCTCCAAATTTGAGGGGCTGAATTTTGAATATGCTGGATATGAGCTAAATGTTGGTGATGCTATCATCAAAGAGGTTTCCCCTCTTTTGACAGAGCTTTCCACCAATGCCGATAAGTACCTTGCTCCTCTTGAGCAAGCTCAAGTCAATGCAAACCTGATGTTGGGTGGTAGCGTAACTGCTGAAACCGGTAGCGTAACGCTGGATAGCGTGGTAAACCTGATGGTGGGTACCACAGTAAAAGCAGAAAGCGGCACAGCTACGTTGGCCGGTTCTCTTAATGCTGTGATGCTGGGTTCTGTGAATGCAGGCAATATTGTATTGCAGGCATCTGAAACGAATCAGAAGGGCATCGTAAGCGTGATTGAATCCTTCTTGACTAAGGAACAGAATGAACAACTTGCTCCGGTATTAGGTGCTTTCACCGACTTAGACTCCGTCAGTGCCAACTTGCTGATGGGTGGTGAATTGACTGCCTCAAATACCGTAACGATGGACAACACCATTAACCTGTTGATGGGTAGCAAGGTAAGTGGCAACACCGTTGCCATGAGCGGAGCTATTAATGCCGTAGTCAGCGGCTCGTTGACCGGCAACACGGTGACTCTGTCCGGATCTGATTCTGCGAACCTCGGTGGTTTGTTGTCCGGTATGCTGGGTGACTATGGCTACTTGGTAGAGGACTTAGAGGGCAATCTTAACGTGATGATGGGTGGCACTATTACTGCTAATTCTGCAAAAACGGAAGATGGTGTGTATGAAGATGGCTCTGGTTCTGTAACCCTGAACGGTACGGCTAACGTGCTGATGAATGGCGATATAATTGCCAACACTGTAAAGACGGAAGATGGCAAGGTTAATGGTGGCAATGTGACCCTGAATGGCATAGCCAATGCAATGACGGGTGGCAAGATTGAGGGTAACTCTGTTGTCATGAACGGAGCCATCAATTTCCTGATGGGGGGTAGCGTAACCGGTAACACTGTTACCATGCAACAAGGCACATCGGGCATTGATGTGGGTGGCGTGATTAAACCCTTGCTTGAGTCTGCCGGTGTAGGTGCCGAGATTACCGATTTGGTAGGCAACCTGGGCAAGATTAACGGCAACATCAACGTGGTAACCGGCAATGCCGTGGTAAACGGCACCGACAGCGTGAAGATGGATGCCCTTGCCAACGTGGTGATGGGTGAAGGTGCCCAAGTGACCGGCGGCAAGGTAACGCTGACGGGCACGCAGTACATTGACCTGCCGCTGGGTAGCATCATCAACGGCTTGGCCTCTCAGTATGTAGAGCTGCCGGAAGCTGTAACAGGTGTGCTGGGTAGCTTGGATGGTAAGATTGGTCTCAACACCAACGTTATTATCAACGGTGGTAGCGTGAGCGCCACGGATAAGGCCGTGATTGACGCCTCCGTCAACTACATCGGCAACGGTGGTAGCGTAAGCGGTGCTAATTTGGTACAGCTGTACGGCCCGATGAACCTGGTGCTGAGCAATGGTAGCCTGATCTCTGAGAACGGCACGGTGCGTATGAACGGCTATGGCCCGAGCCTGAACGAGCTGGGCGTGCAGATTCCCGCCGAGTATGCCGACTATGCCAACAAGCTGGGGCTTAGCGGCCTGCTGAACAAGCAGTTCGGTGTCAACGTGGTAATGGGTGAGGGTGCTAAGGTATCCGGTAAGGGTATTGAGCTGAACTCCGGCCTCATGAACTTGGTTGCCGACGGTGCCGAGCTGGAAGCCACAGCCGTCAACGGCATGTCCCTGAGCAGTGCTGCCAATGTGGTGCTGAATGGTGCAAAGCTGAGTGCTGCCGATGGCACACTCTCTATGAGCGGCAGCCTTAACTTGGTAAGCAGCCTTGGCTTCAACGACTTTGTGAATGCCGTACAGAACGGCACCGCACTGCCTGTTGATGGTGCCTTGACCACGCTGAGCGGCAAGGACGTGCAGTTGTGGGGTGCCGCCAACGTGGTACACGGCAATGTGCATGTAACCGCTACCGGTGATGTGGTTATGGCCGGTATGGGCGAACCGCTGTTTGAGCTGAGCACCTTGACGGTGCAGCAGGTGGTAGACTTGGCCCGCGAGCTGGGTGTGCCCGCCTTGTTGGATGATGCCAAGAGCGAGGTGCTCAACGCCATCATGGCCTACGCCGCAGAGAACAACATGTCCGACCTGTTGGAGGCCGCAGCCGCCTTGGGCCTGAAGGACCAGCTGAGCGGTATTTACAGCGACCTGAAGGACTTTGTGAAGGAGCACGGCGATGCCGCCCTGAACCTGAGCTTCAACGGCAATGTGAACACGGTATCCGGCGGTGCCATGGTAAATGGTAACGGCGTGTACATGAACGGCACCATCAACTATGTGGGTGACCTGGCCTCTGTAACGGGTAATACCGTGAAGATTGACGGTATGACCAACGTGGTAGCCGGCGGTGCTGCCGTGAACGGCGGTGACGTGACCCTGAGCGGTGGTGCTAACGTGCTGGTAGACACCACGCTTGACAACGTGAAGGATGCCATTGCTAACGGCAACTTGGATTCCATTGTAGCCGGTGGTAAGGATCTGACCACGGTTTCCGGTAACAACGTCACCTTGGATGCCAAGGTCAACCTTGTGAACGGCAAGGTAGCCGTGACGGCTGATAACACTGTGACCATGCAGGGTATTACCAACGTGGTATCCGGTGGTGCAACGGTAAGTGGTAAGGGATCCGTAAACATGGATGCCGTTGCCAACGTGATTGCCGGTGGCGCAAACGTAAACGCCGGTGTTGTTGATGCAAACGGCAACGTGGTTCAGGTTGGTGATATCAACATGACCGGTGGCTTGAACGCCGTGGTAGATACCACGCTGGGTAATGTGGTGGACGCCCTGCAGCAGCAGAGCCTTGCCCCCCTGATGCAGGGTGGCAGCGAGGTAACGAAGCTGTCCGCAACGGGTGACATCAACCTGGGTGCTGCTCTCAACGTTGTAAACGGCGGTAAGGTAGTGCTTGAGGCCGGTGAGGCCGTGAACATGACAGGTGCTGTAAACGTATTCAGCGGCAATACCAAGGTGAATGCTACGGATATCAACATGACCGGTATGGAGGTGCCTGAGCTTGACCTGAGCGGCATCTTGCCCGCTGAGTATAATGACTTGGCTAACGAGATTGTTGAGGAAGGCCTGAACCTCAACGTAGTGGCCGGTGGTGCCAAGCTTACTGCCAAGAACGACATTACACTGAGCGGTGTTGCCAGTGCCGTGGTTGACACGAGCATGACCAACGTGCTGGACGCCTTGAAGCAGCAGAGCATTGACCCGCTGTTGAAGGGTGGTAATATTGAAACGGTGCTGACCGCCGGTAACGACATCAACCTGATTTCCAAGTTGAATGTGGTGAACGGTGGCAAGGTAACGCTTACTGCCGGTAATGATGTGACTATGGCCGGTGTGCTCAACGTGGTGAACGGCAACAATGTGGTGACGGCAGGCAATGCCATCAACATGGATGCCGCAGCCAACTTGGTGAGCGGTGGTGCTAACCTGACGGCCAATAACGTATCCATTGGCGGCAATGCTGCCCTCAGCGATGAGTTTGCTGCTCTGATTGAGAGCGTGATTCCGGGTGTTGAGCTGCCCTCCGGTGTATCTGCCGGTGTTGTGATGGGCAATGGCACCGCTGTGAACGCTAGCAACCGTGTAGAGATGCTCAGCAATGTGAACGTGGTGGCTGATTCTGCAAAGATTAACGCCGAGACCGCGACCGCTCGCATGGCCGGTACGCTGAATGCTGTGGCAACTGCTGCTGCTGTGTCCGCCGACAAGGTAGAGATGCTGGGCACAGTGGGCAACTTGGTGCTGGACGGTGCCACGGTCTCTGCCAAGGGTAATGCTACCATGACCGGTGCTGCCAACGTGGTGCAGGGGGCTACCGTAACCACCACAGAGACGGGCAATATCAACATGGAAGCCTTGGGTGCAGTAAGCAACGGCCTGAGCGAGGTGGTTGATAAGCTGCTGCCGGACTCCGAGACCGCTGAGCGCGTAAACAACCTGCTGGCACAAGGCAATGCCAACGCTGTTGTTGACGGTGCACAGCTGAACGCTGCCGGTAATGTATCCATGAAGGCTGCTGCCAACGTGGTTGACAACGCCACGGTATCCGCCGGTGGTAATGTTGCTATGAGCAGCAGTGTCTTGCACACCATCAACAACTCTACGATTCAGTCCGTAAGCGGCAATGTCTCCATCAGCGGTGGTATTGCTACGGTAACTGGCTCTACGGTGACGGCTGAGCAGGGTCGCATCAACTTCTCCGACGTGAATATTGCGATGAGCGGTGGCAGCATGTATGCCGCTGACGGTATGACGGTTTCCAATAATGCCCATGCCGCGCTCTCTAATGTAATGTTGGGTGGTGAATCCTTCATCGAGTCCGGCTCTAGCCTGAATATCAGCAATTTGGAGTCTATCGGCGATATTGAGAACTTCGGTTCTCTGAGCTTGGAGAACGCTGCATTGTCCGGTGGTACCTTGTACAACGCCGGCAGCATATCCGTAAGCGGTGAGTTGACCCTGCAATCCACCACCTTGGTGTTTGTGGTTGACAGCCTCACCCAGAACAGCACCGCCATTGCCCTGAGCGGCGAGAGCACCGTGCTCAGCATGGTATCCTCCTACTCCCGCAGCGGTGCAGATGGTATTGCCGGGGTGAACTTCGTGATTACGTCCGACATGCTCAACTCCATCAACAACGGTCAGGAGTTTAAGCTGGATATCTTCACCGATGCTACGGATACTGAGTACAGCATGCTTAAACAAGCTATTCAGAACCACGAAATCAGCTTCACGCTGAATAACGGCTATAATGTAGAAGTGACCGATGTGGACATGGTGTTCAGCGGTGGTACCGTATCTTTGACCGGTACAGCCACTGTACCCGAGCCGACCACGGCTACGCTGAGCCTGCTGGCTTTGGCTGCTCTTGCAGCCCGCCGCCGCCGCAAGTAATGGCGATGGTGTAAAAAGTTAGTTAAATTCAAATCTCCGGGGCGTCATCTTAACGGGTGACGCCCCGATTTTTTATCAGGCCGCGAGGCCTGATAAAAAATATGTTGAATTTTGAATGTTTGATGTTGAAAGTATTGAATTCGGCTCGCCGTCAGCTTTCGCATAAGCTTCAGCCTACGCGCTTGCTACGGCTTGATGAATCAGCGTGACAAGCGTGCGGATTTTTTTCTTACATGGGCTTGCTGCGCAAGCATGAAGAGCTCGCGATGCTCGCAATGAAGAACGCCCGTAGGGCGTATATGAAGACTCGCTATCGCGAGAATGAAGAACACACGCGGGGCGCGCGTGTAAATGAAGGGTTCGCTGGCGCTCACACTGAATTTTTTTGGGGGGGCACGCCGTCCGCTTTGGCATAAGTTTCAGTGTGACAAGCGTGCGGGATTTTTTTTACATTGAAAATTCAGCATAGGCTTGCTGCGCAAGCATGAAGAGCTCGCGATGCTCGCAATGAAGAACGCCCGTAGGGCGTATATGAAGACTCGCTGTCGCGAGAATGAAGAACACGCGCGGGGCGCGCGTGTAAATGAAGGGTTCGCTGGCGCTCACACTGAAATTTGTGTGTTTTTTACTCGCGGCCGAGCATGGTACGAGTCTCCTCGATGGTGCGCTTATAATACTCGTTTTTATTGATAATGACGGGTTTGCCCCATTTGTCTTTACGGCTTTCAAAGTAATTGCTGGTATCTGTGGTGGAGATACCGCTGTCATGTGTGGCGTAGATACGGCCGTTGGCATCATAGCTGATGCCTTCTGCGTTATAGCGGTCTGCGGAGCTGTGGCCGGTGTAGGGGGTGTGGGCTACGCCTTTGCCCTCGCTCATGAAGGCGGGGCGCATGTCTGTATTGTAGGGGCCGGTGCCGGAGAAGCCATCATAGCGTTTGCTGCCGTTGAATTGCTCTGCCGAGCCGCTGAAGCGTTTGCCGGCATAGCCGCTGGTGCCGCCTGCATCATAAGTGCCGGTGGCGTATTGTTTATCATTACGACGGGCGGCGTCAATGTCTTTTTGGTAGCTGCTTACCTTGTGAGAGGTGGCCTGCGGGACGCCGTCTTTGTTTTTCAGCTCGGTGAAGCCGGAGTCGAATTCTTCTTCAAAGTAGTCGTTAAGGCTGCGCTCGCGGGCTCCCTCATGTTCTTTTACTATTTTGCCGTTTTCATCGTACACGGTACGTACGCTCTCGCAGGAGCAGAGCGTGGCAAAAAGCAGGGCGGTGAGGGCAAGGCGGCACTTCATCGTTTAACGGTAATATCTGTTTGTATGTACAGTGTAGCTGTTGCGCATGGCGGCGTCAAGCCGTAAATGCAGAATTTACAGGTGTTGCCATACTTAGCCAGCCTTTAAGCTTGCATAGTCTGCAAAATGAGGTAAAATAATCGCGTTATGGCAGATCGCACACAGACAGACCCCGTTCGTATGGAGAAGATTGTGAGCCTTTGTAAGCGCAAGGGCTTTGTATTTCAGGCAGCTGAAATCTATGGTGGCTTGAATGGTTGCTGGGATTACGGCCCTCTGGGTGTGGAGCTCAAGCGCAATTTGAAGGATTATTGGTGGCGCATGTTTGTGCAGGAGCGCCCCGATGTGGTGGGTATGGATGGTTCTATCCTGACGCACAACTCTGTGCTGGTGGCATCCGGCCACGTGGGTGGTTTCTCTGACCCGCTGTGTGATTGCCTGCTCAGCAAGGAGCGTTTGCGTGCAGACCAAATTCCCGCCCAAAGCGGTGTGGCTTATTGGTGGAAGGGTGCCGCTGCCAAGGATGGCTCTTGGAGCAGCAACAAGGAGTTCTCCATGCTGACCACTGAGGGCAGCGAGAAAGAGGCCAAGGCTGCCCGCCGCAGTGCCCAGCAGTATTACAGCCAGATTTCCGGCAAGAATATCCCCTTGGCTGATATTGAGTTGGCTGAGGAAAGCACGGAGACGGTGACGGACAGCACCCGTTACAACCCCTCTAACGGTTCTTTGGTGACGGAGGCGCGCTCTTTCAACCTGATGTTCAAGACCACCATCGGTGCTACGTCTGATGAGAATGACCCCTCCAGCATCGGTTGGCTGCGTCCGGAGACGGCTCAGAGCATTTTCTGCCAGTACAAGAATATCTTGGATTCTTCCCGTATGAAGATTCCTTTCGGTATTGCTCAAATCGGCAAGTCTTTCCGCAATGAGATTAACCCGCGTAACTTCACCTTCCGCTCCCGTGAGTTTGAGGAGATGGAGGTAGAGTATTTCTGCCGCGCCGAGAATGGTTTTGCTCTTACCGATGAATGGTTGGAGTTCTGCCTCAAGTTCTACGAGAACATCGGTATTTCCCGCGAGAAGATTCATATTCTGGATGTACCGGATGATGAGCGTGCCTTCTACTCCAAGAAGACGTATGATTTGGAGTACGAGTTCCCCTTCGGTGTGCAGGAGCTGATGGGTATTGCCTACCGTACGGATTATGACTTGGGCCGTCACCAGGAGGGCTCCGGCAAGCCGATGGAATACTTTGACGAGGCAACGCGCGAGAAGTTTATCCCGCACGTGGTAGAGCCCTCTGCCGGTTGCGACCGCTCTGTGCTGGCCGTGATTTGTGAGGCTTACGATGAAGAAGAGCTGGGCAAGGACGGCAAGAGCGACATCCGTACCGTGATGCGTTTCCACCCGCGCATGGCTCCCATTAAGGCTGCTGTGTTCCCGCTGCTCAAGAAGAATGAGGCTCAGGTGCGCATTGCCCGTGAGATTGAGGAAGAGCTGCGCCCCTTCATGAACGTGTTCTATGATGAGAGCGGCGCCGTGGGCCGCCGCTACCGCCGCCAGGACGAAGTGGGTACTCCCTTCTGCATTACGGTGGACTTTGAGACGCTGGGCGAGGAGGGCGATGTTTCCCTGAAGGATACCGTCACCATCCGCCACCGTGACTCCATGGAGCAGGAGCGTGTAGCCATTAAGGACCTTCTCCACTGGCTGCTGAAGCGTATTCGCTGATTCTTTTGAAGCTTTCAGCCCGCAGGTATATGGCATGCCTGCGGGCTTTTTTCTTGAATATGCGTATGAACCACCGCATGTTAAACGGTAAGGCACAAGAGCGCGCCGCAGCAGAGCTGCGCAGCGGCGAGATTTTGCATTGGTGCGGCCTGTGCGGGGCCTTGCCGCGCGGTGCCGTCCCCATGTTGGTTTTGTTGAATTTGACCGTGTGGGTATTGTGTGCGGTGTGTGTATGGTTATTATGGCCGCATGTAGCCGGGCTTTTACTACTGCTGCCTGCCGCCGTGGTGACATGGCGGAGCTATCGCAACGCGCGCGCCTACCGCAGCAAGGGCTATATGCTGACCAATCATCGCGTGGTTTGGTTTATGGTGGGCACAACAGATAGCGTGAGCCTGCCGCTTACGCAAAACATGGTGCGCCGCGTGGTCATGAAACCCGCAGGGTGCGGGGATATTGTTTTTGCTACATCCGCAGATGATGAAACGGCTGTATTTTGCAACGTACCCAATGTACGCGCCGTTGTGCAGCTGATTAATGATTTAGCCGCCGGACGTTAAAGCGCGGCATGTATGCCAAGGCCCATGAGGAGCAGGCCGGCGGTGGTCTCAAGCCAGCGGGTGGGCAGGTGGTGTAAGAATCTTGCGCTGTGGAATGCTGCCAGAGAGCAAATAAAGGTAATGGCACCTATGATACCCACTGCCGGCAGCAGTAAGGTTGTGTTGTGCATATTGCCGCCTATGTTGCCCAGTGCCATACCGGTGCCCACGGCAAAGGCATCTATGGCGGTGGCAATGCCTACGAGCATCAGGGCAAGAAAGCCCAGCGGGGTGGAGTTGTCATTTTCTTCATCTTCATTGCCGGTCCATGCCTCATAGATGATATAGCCCCCCAGCAGCCCGAATACGGTAAGCACCAGTACGGGGGCATAGCCCTCTACATAGTCTTTAAGCTCATGGCCGAACATGTAACCCAGCAAGGGCATGCCGGCTTGGTAGATACCCACGGTAAGCGCCAGCCACAGGGAGGATACGGTGCGCCGTTGTTTCAGAATCAGCCCGTATGAGAAAGAGTACACCGTGGCATCCACCGCCAGTGCCAAACCGATGAGGAGAATTTCTACCCAATTCATTGCCGGAATCAAGAGAGCAACAGCAAGCGCACGGGGTTATAAAGCATGGCATGCAGGTTGGCGGCCACGCCGTTGGCCTCTGATTCGGGGATAGAGGTGTGCACGTAAAAGGTGTAAGAGAGAATATAGTCTGCCATGCCGGCAGCACCTGCACGCACCTTTTCTTTGGGGGTATTACCGCGGTCTACAAAGGCAAAGAGCGGGCGGCAGCCCGGCTCTACATGGGCAGCTACGCACGCGCGGGTGGTGTGGGCATCACACACAATGAAAGTGGGGTTATAATGAGGCGGAATTGGGGCACCGGATGCCGCCTCTTTGGAGATTTTGAAAATATTTTTCTTAGCCGCATCCGTAACGGCGGCGCGTTTTTCACCGCAGTTTTCAAAAATGAGCACATCGGCAGGCTCCGTTCTGCCTTGTTGAGAGGGGGCAGAAAGCCCGGCTTTTACCACGGCACGCGTAATGTAGTCTATGACAGAGTAGCGGTTCTCCAGCAGTTTTTCACACTGCACGGCAATGGGCAGGCTTATGTCTCCCAGTGCGGCCATGTCTACCTCCGTATCATAGACATAGTAGTTGTCTTTTTGGGGGCGGGTGGGCAGCAGGGCAAACTCTGCAATGGCGGTACAGCCGCGTTGTTTTTGTGCGGTGGTTTCTTTTACATCTGCCGCCATGATGCGACCGCCGGGGCCCGTGCCCGTGAGCGTTGCGGGATTAATGCCTTTGGCTTTGCATATTTTGGCTGCCAGGGGGGATATCTTCATGAGCGGCAAATATCTGATAAATTTTTGATGATAAAGAAAGCTCCCGGCGGCGTTATGCGCACGCCGGGAGCGGTAAACAAAGCGGGGGCTTAAGCCTCGTAGCGAACCTCGCCGTCGATGATGGTCTTAACCACATCGTATTCGGCGTCAAGCAGCACAAGGTCTGCCGTGTAGCCGGGGGCAACCTTACCCAGGTCATACAGGCCGAGGGACTGAGCCTGGTTCCAAGAGGTAGCCTTTACCAGCTCGCTGAGGGGCTGGCCGGTAAGCTCCTGCACATTCTTGAGGCCCTTGGCATAGCGCAGGGTAGAGCCGGCCAGGTTGCCGGACTCCAAGCGGGCAACGCCGCCCTTCACAATGATGGGCAGACCACCCAGAGAGCCGGGGCCGTCGGGCATCCAAGAGCAGGCCAGGGAGTCTGTAATCATGATCATCTGGGAGATGTCCTTGTTGGTGAAGGTGAGCTTGAGCATGTCCTCACACAGGTGAATCTTGTCGCAGATGATTTCAATCTTTACATCCTTATCCAGCATGCCGGAGCCCACGAGACCGATTTCGCGGTGGTGCTGGGGGCTCATCTGGTTGCAGAAGTGGGTGAGGTGCTTGAGGCCGGCTGCCTTAGCCTTCTTGAAGTCGGCGTAGGAAGCAGCGGAGTGACCGGCGGAGCAGGTGATGCCGGCAGCACTTGCCTTGGCAATGAAGTCTACCGCACCGGGCATCTCGGGAGCCATGGAGATGAGGAGCACGGGGTAGATGTTGTTGAGCATCTCTACCTCCTCATAATCTGCCGGGCGTACGAAAGCGGGGTTTTGGGCACCGCACTGCTTGGGGTTAATGTAGGGCCCCTCTAGGTGCACACCGGGAGTCTTGGAGCCATTGGGAGAAGCTGCGTATTCTTTCACCACTTCGCAAACGTCCATCAGGGTTTTGGTGCCCAGCGTCAGCGTGGTGGGCAGCCAAGTGGTAACACCCTCTTTCATCTTGCAATCTGCAATGGTACGTATGCTTTCAACCTTGCAGTCGCAGGTATCACAGCCACCGGCACCGTGAGAGTGGATATCGATAAAGCCCGGCATCAGCATGTTGCCGCAGGCATCGATGACCTTATCGGCCTCGGCGGTTTCACCGGGGGTAAGAACGGCGGCAATCTTATTGCCGTCAATCAGGACGGAACCTCCCACGATGTCAATGCCCGGGGAGATGATGTGCGCATTGGTGATGAGCGTTTTCATGATGTGTAAAACAGGAGCGTGTGTGCCCCATCTTTCTATGCGCCTATTCTACCTGCTTGCGCGTGCCGAATCAATCAAAAAGCGCGCGCGGGTGCTATTTTTTGTGTCACGGCGCGGGTTAGTGAGTGCGGTGCTTTTTTGTTGGCTCTAACTCCTTGACTCTACTGAGAAATACTGAAAGGATACGTGTATGAAAGAATCACCTATAACGCCCCTTCACAGGGAATTGGGCGCCACCATGGGGCATGCCGCCGGCTGGAATATGCCCGCCATGTATACCGATTTGGTGGATGAGCATTTGGCGGCACGCGCCTCCTGCGGCATATTTGATGTTTCTTACCTTTGCAAATTCAAAGTGCAGGGGGAGGGCGCGCTGCCGTGGTTGGAAAAAATGTTCAGCAACGGAGTAGCTGAATTGAAATGCGGTTTTGCGCATCAGAATCTGATGCTGAATCACCAAGGTGTCATTATAGATAAAGTGACCTTGGCGAGTGAGTCTGAGACACTGTTTTATGTGGTAGGCTCTGCCGGGCAAGAGCAAACGGATGACCGCTGGCTGTGTGAGCACCTGCCGCCGCATGGGGTAAGCCTCAGCAATGATACGGATGATTGGTGCGCCATAGCGGTGCAGGGGCCGGACAGTGAGACGGTGTTTCACCGAGTGTTCGGCAATTTGCCGTATCCGTCTCTCTATGCCTTTACCCGCATTTTTTATCAAGGGGACAGCTTGTTTTTAAGCAGGGCCGGGGTATTTGATGAAGTGGGGGTAGATATTTATTGCCCGGCTGCGCGCGGTATTCATTGGTTTGAAGCATTGTTGGCGGCGGGAGCCATACCCTGCGGCTTAAAAACAAGAGAATGTCTGAGGATGGAGAAAGGGCTGGTAACTCATGATGAGGGCTTGGGCACCCTTACACCGGCGTTTGCCGGGTTGGATTCTTTGTGCAGCGAGACTAAAAATTACATGGGCAGTGAGGTTACAAAGGCACCTACGCATGTTGTGCGCCGTATGGTGACAATACGCTGCACGGAGGGTACCGCCGTGCCGACCCGCGGTGATGCGGTGCTTAATGCTCAGGGGGATGAGGTAGGGAGTGTAACCGGGGCATGTACCTCGCCGGCGTTGCATTACGGCATTGCCATGGCTATGGTGGATGCCGATTGTGCTGCTGCCGGTACACCGTTATTCATTAAGTGTACGCAAGCAACGGTGCCTGCCGTTGTAAGTGATACAGATGCGGCATAAGCCGGATGCGGGTATACGAAAAAGCTCGGTAAGTTATTCACTTACCGAGCTTTTCATCCTCCGGCGGTTGGGGTCGAACCAACGACCTAATGATTAACAGTCATCCGCTCTGCCACTGAGCTACGCCGGATTTGCATCTTTCCGTTGTCGGGGTGCGGGAGGAGTTTATCACTTTCTGAAACTCATTGCAAGCTTTTTTTTGTAAAAAATGGCATTTTTTTTAATTTTTGTTGAAAAAGAGGGCAAATTCGGGTAAAAAAGGGGCATGAACAACGAGACCGGATGCAGAGGAAGCCTGCGATTTGCCATTTTCGGCATTCCCACAGAGATACAACCTTTCAGTTGGGTGATACTCGGATTATTGGGTTTGTCCATGTACTCCACCATGCCGTCGCCCTTACAACCCACCCTGATATTCGTGGTGGTGGGCATGCTGACCGTGCTGGCACACGAGCTGGGGCATGCGCTTTCATCACGTGCGTTCACGCGTGCGACCCCCATCATCATTATCGGCAACATGGGCGGTGTTACGTATTCACCCGTGCCCATGCCCACGCGCGTGAAGCACTTTTTGATGGTGCTGGCGGGCCCCATGGCCGGTTTCTCATTGGGGATTCTGATTGCCGTGTTGCTGGGGTTGCAAATAGGTGATGTGTGGGCGGCGTTGACCATTTATGTGATGGAGCCGCTGAGTTTTATATCCGGTGTTCAGGTGCCGGCGGACTCCTATATAGCCTTGGGGCAGGCCATGGAGGCGGGGGATGTCAACCGATTCTCGCTGCTGTTGTACAGCTCTTTCTTTATGGTATGTTTTTGGTGGACGCTGTTCAACCTGATGCCCATTTTGCCCATGGACGGCGGGCAGCTGTTGCTTACCGCCACCAACAACCCCAAACTGACGGCAGCCGTCGGCCTGTGCATCAGCGTGCTGTTGTGCTTATGGTTCCTGTCTGGCGGGAGCATCTTCATGACCCTGATGCTGGGATATTTTGCGTGGTATAACCTGCAAATCTTCAGGCAATTTTCCTGAGCGGGGCGGGTAAATGTTGATTTTCCTTGATATCAGCCATAGAATGTAGTTTAATATCGCCGTATGAAAATGATAGCATTAACACTCGTCGGCCTGCTTGCCGGCGTTGTACTCAGTTCTTGCGGGGAGTGTGATTGCCACTCTTACAACAGAGATTACCTGAGAGACGTACCCACCACTTCATCTCAGTATTTCGATTAACATTATGTCGTTTGAGATACGCGAGAAGCCGGAGATGGTGGAGCGCGCCCTGCTGGTAGGGCTGGGAATGCCCGGGGACTCCCGGCGTGAGCGTGCTGCTTTGTTGGCTGAGCTGGAAGATTTGGTGAGCAATCTCGGTATCGGGATTGTGGGCACCATGCTGGAGTTCACCCGCGAGATGCAGGCCAAGTATTTGTGCGGCATCGGTAAGGCAGAGGAGATTCGTGCCAAGGTGGAGGAGCTGAACGCAGATTGTGTGATTTTTGATAATTTGCTTTCTCCCGGCCAGCAGCGTGAGTGGGAAAAGTTGACCAATGTAACGGTGATTGACCGTGAAGAGGTGATTCTCGATATCTTTGCCAAGCGTGCCCGTACGCGTGAGGCCGTGTTGCAGGTAGACCTGGCACGCATGCAGTACGCCCTGCCCAGAATGACGGGCATGTGGAAACACTTGGACCGCCAGCGTGGTGGCTCCGGCGGCGGTAAGGGCGGCGGCGCAGCTGCCCGCGGTGAGGGTGAAAAGCAGATTGAGGTGGACCGCCGCTTGGCGCGTGAGCGTATTGAGGCAATCAGAGATGAGCTGGAGGTGGTGCGCCGCCAGCGCGGCACCCAGCGCAAGGAGCGCAACCGCCAGGGTATACCCTCTGCCGCCATTGTGGGCTATACCAATGCCGGTAAATCCTCTTTGCTTAATCTCATTACGGGGGCAGGGGTGTTGGCGCAAAATATTCTCTTTGCCACGCTTGATACCACCAGCCGCAAAATTGAATTGCCGGATGGCCAGCCCCTGGTGCTGACGGATACCGTAGGCTTTATCCGCAACTTGCCGCACCGTTTGGTGGAGGCCTTTAAATCTACGCTGGAGGAAGCCACTCTGGCGGATTTCCTGATTCAGGTGGTGGATGCCAGCGACCGCGAGGCACTGCGCCACTTTGAGACTACCTGTGAGGTGCTGGCTGAGCTGGGCGCAGCAGATAAACCCATGGTAGTGGTGTGGAACAAGACGGACCTCATACCCGAAGAGCAGCGTGAAGAAATGCTTGCCGCCTTGAGTGCCAAGGTGCAATGCCCCTGCATTACATGCAGCGTGAAAGAGGAGCGCGGCGTGGAGGCTCTGATGGCTGCATGTGTGGAGATGCTCTCTCACCGTGTATCTAAAGAGCGCTACCGCATACCGCTGGCAGAAAGCCGCATTATAGCCATTATGCACCGTGACGGCAAAGTGCTTTCTACGGAGTATGAGGATAATGATGCGATTGTGGAGGCCATATTGCCGCATGAGTTTGCGGCTCGCCTGGAATCTTACAAAATCTGACCGTTGATGAAAAAGCTACTGCTCGCGCTTGGGGTTGTTGCCCTGTTACCCGCCGCCTGTCAAATGACGGCAGAGGATTATTACCGCTTGGGTGATGAATGGGAGGAAGCTGCCAAGAACAAAAAGGTGGGGTACACGTATGAGGATTTCGTGTCCAGCCCGGGGTACAGAACATCCCGCGACTACTGGCGCGGTGCTGCCATAGAACGCACGGACCCCGCGGATTCTTATGTGGAAATTCTGCTTAAAGAGCAGCGCGGACGCTTGTTTATCAACGGTGAAATTGCCATGGATTTTCCCGTGTGCACCGGCCGTATAGGCGGTAGTGAAACGCCTAAGGGCAGGTTCCGCATTACGGAGAAGAAAGAAGAGCACCGCTCCTCCCTCTACGGTTGTTTTGTGGATGCTGAGGATAATTTGGTGAAAGCCAATGTTACCTCTGCCCAAAAGCCGCCCAAGGGGGCGTTTTTCAAGGGGAGCAAGATGGATTACTGGATGCGTTTTAACGGTGCCATCGGTATACATGTGGGCAATATCGTAGAGAGAGAGGGAGAGTCTCACGGCTGCGTGCGCTTGCCCGTAGAGCCGGCTGAGATTCTGTTCTCTAAGTTGGCGGTAGGCTCAGAGGTGATTGTAAAATAACCGTTTGCGCGTATGATAACACGTTTGCACTCTGCGGCCGTTAACGGTATAGACGGTTATGGTGTTCAGGTAGAGGTGGATGCCGTGCCCGTAAAAGATGTGGGGCGTTACTACATTGTCGGCCTGCCGGATGCCGCCGTGCGTGAGAGTGTGCAGCGTGTTACCTCTGCCCTTAAAAACATCCACTTTTTCTGCCCCGGGGAGTTGCAGGTTACGGTAAACCTTGCCCCGGCAGATGTCAAAAAGCAGGGCCCGGGGTTCGATTTGCCCATTGCCATCGGGCTCGAAATCAATATTCAGGGCTCCATAGAGAATATCCCCTACGAGTTCAAGCGACGCGTGCCCATTCATTTGGAGGACTGGTGCCTGGTAGGTGAGCTGGCTTTGGATGGCATGGTGCGCGGCGTGCGCGGTATATTGCCGCAGGCTGTGGCTGCCCGTGATAATGGTTGCAAGTACCTGATGGTATCTGCCGAAAATGCAGCAGAGGCCGCTGTGGTAGAGGGAATTGAGGTGTATGCGGTAGAAACGCTGGCAGATGCTTGGGCTGTGTTGCTGGAGCGTGAAAAATTCTCTCCCGTTCAGCCTGCTCCTTTTGAAGACCGAGAAACAGGCGGCCCAGATTTTGCGGAGATTAAGGGGCAACCCTATGCGCGCCGTGCCATGGAGATTGCGGCTGCCGGTGGGCATAATTTGCTGATGAGCGGCAGCCCCGGCAGCGGTAAGAGCATGTTGTCTGCACGCTTGCCTTCTATTTTGCCGCCTCTCACCCATGAGGAAGCCTTGGTCACCGGGCGTATTCATTCCGTGTGCGGCTTGTTGCCCCGCGGTGGTGGTTTGCTTACAGCGCGTCCGTTCCGTGCCCCTCACCATACGATATCTGATGTAGGGCTTATGGGTGGGGGAACCAATATCACCCCCGGGGAGATTTCTCTTGCTCACAACGGGGTGCTTTTTCTGGATGAGCTGCCGGAGTTCAGTCGCCGCACCTTAGAGACCCTGCGCCAACCGTTGGAGAGCGGTGTGGTAACGATTTCCCGCGCTGCGGGCAGTTATGATTTTCCGTGCTCATTTATGCTGGTGGCGGCCATGAACCCGTGTCCCTGTGGGTATTTGGGGGATCCTCGCCGCAGTTGCAAATGCAGCTATGCAGAGATTATACGTTACCGCCGCAAAATATCCGGCCCCTTGCTGGACCGCTTTGATATGGTGATAGAGGTTCCGCCGGTGGACCCTGCCGCCTTGCTGCAAAAGCCGGATGGCGAGCCCAGCTCAGCCATACGTGCACGCGTGCTTGCCGCCAGAGAATTGCAGCAAAAACGCTATGCCGGCACCGGCATTACCTGCAATGCCCGCCTCAGTGGACGCTTGTTGCGGCAGTATTGTCCGCTTTCTCCCTCTCAACAAGAAATGCTTTTGGGGGCGGTCGAGCAGTTCTCCCTCTCAGCCCGTGCATTTGACCGCATTTGGCGTGTTACCCGTACCATTGCAGACCTTGCCGGGCATGAATTGCCCACGGATGATGACCTGTTTGAGGCTATCCAATTCCGCCAGTTTGAGTGTAAGTTGCGGGATTGATATCTACGGGGCGAATGCCCCGTTCTTCTCTGCGAAGCTCTTCACTACGGCGCAGCCGTTCTTCACTATCCGTCGGCAGACGGATTCTTCACTACGAGCGATAGCGAGTATGATAAATCCTTGAAAACTCAATAAAAAATGCTATCATATCAACATGAAAAGCACATTGGCAGAATTGAGCTTGGAGTTTTCCGTTTTGGTTGTCAAAATGTGTGATGATATTCACCACAGGGGGCATATCAAAAACCAAATCCTGCGTTCCGCTTGCAGTATCGGCGCAAACATAAGAGAAGCGCAATACGGTTACAGCCGGGCTGATTTCATATGCAAACTTCAAATAGCCCTTAAAGAATGCCATGAAACTGATTATTGGCTGGAATTGTTGGTGAAAACTGAAACGGTTACTCAGGAAATAGCCAAGCCCATAGAAGCCCTGTGCAGTAAAATCAGATTTTTGCTGATTAAATCCATCAATACTCCCAAACAAGGAGGAATAAAATAATACTCGCTATCGCTCGTAGAGAAGAATCCGTTACACGGATAGTGAAGAACGGCGGTGCCGTAGAGAAGAGCTCGCTATTGCTCACAGAGAAGAACGGGGCTGACGCCCCGTAGAGGGGATAGAATGGACTCCAGCTCGGAGAGGGAAGCCACGCGAGAAAGCTGAGGGCGCAGGGGCTTGGTGCCGGGTATGCCCTTGGCATAGGCCAGCAGGCGGGCACGCATGGCTCGCATGGTGACAAGTTCATCCCCGTAATGCCCGCTTTCTATGGCCATACGTGTGTGGCGCAGCATGAAATCGATGCGTTCCTGAGGGGTGGGCTCATCCATTATCTCTCCCGTGTTCAGGTAATGACGGGCGCGGGCAAAGAGCCACGGGGCATTCATGGCAGCGCGGCCAATCATCACGCCCGAAACGGCGGTGGTTTCTCTGGCGCGCTTAACATCTTGCGGGGTAGAGATATCCCCATTACCCACTACGGGAATTTGCACAGAGCGGGCGCATTCGTCAATAATTTGCCAGTTGGCTTGCCCGCCGTATTGTTGGGAGCGCGTGCGCCCGTGTATGGCAATGCTTTGCACACCGGCATCTTGCAGGCGTTGGCATGCCTCCCGGGCGCAAATGTGCTCGGCATCCCACCCAATGCGTATTTTGGTGGTCACGGGGCAGTCATTGCCCAGCTCTTTGACTACGGCGGCGGCTATGCTTTGCAACAAGGGGAGGTCTTTGAGCAGGGATGAGCCACCGTTTTTACCCACTACTTTGGGTACGGGACAACCGGCGTTGATGTCCAAAAAGTCCGGCTGCATGGCATCCACAATAATGCGGGCAGCCTGTGCGGCGTGCTCGGGGTGGGAGCCGAATATCTGGATTCCCAGCGGGCGGTGCTCCTGCTCAAACTCCACATAGCGGCGGTTGCGGTGCCATGCCTGCAAGACACCCTCGGCAGATACGAACTCCGTTACCATGACATCCGCACCCGCCTCTTTGCAAAGAGTGCGGAAGATGGGGTCTGTAACCCCGGCCATGGGGGCCAGATACAAGGGGAAATTGTTATCAAACCAAGGTAGACTCATGCGTGCAGGGGGTTAGATGCTGATATAGCCCAGCAGCTTGAGCAGCCAAAGACAAACGGATACCAAGGCGAGGAAATACCATGTAATGACCCAGCCACGGCTCACGCCGCTGCGGCGGGCATTTTTTTGATCCCGCAGCAGTTTGCCGGCCTGTTGTTGTACCACAACATCCACATTTTTGGGCAATTCCTCTCTCATGCGTGCGGGGGCATTGTAACACAGCTTGTCCCGTTACGCAAATTTTATTTTCGGGGGCCATGGGGGCGGGGCAAAAAATCCCCCACCGGCATGCAAGCGGGCGGGGGATGATGAAGGGGCTTGGTGTAGAAATCAGCCTTGGGCGTTGCCGGTGAGCATGGCCTGCGCCATGACATTGCCGCGGGAGGCGGCGTGTTGCAGGGCAAGCAAGGCTTTGTCCGTGTCTTTGTCCAGCAGTTTGCCATCCAAGAAACACATGGCCAGCACAAAGAGTGCCACGTGGTTACCGGATTGAGCGGCGGCCTCCAAGTCTACCAAATCCGTGCGGGATTTGACCTGAGCAAAGTAAACGCGAGCCAGCTGGTTTTGCGCCTCTGCATGGCCGGCAAAGGCAGCATTGCGCAGGTGCTCTGCACCGGCAGCGGCATCACCGGCTTTGAAGGCGGCAGCCCCGAGCTCGTATTCTTGCTGCGCGTCCATTACTTTGTGGCCGTGGGGGCTGAGAATTCTACCTTGAGGCTGTGCACCTTACCCTTGAATGATTCGCCGAGCGTTTGCAGCGGCAGAATGAAGGTGGAGCGCAGACCCTTGGTGCGGTTTTGCCAGCCGGCATCGCGGTCCTTATAGCTCATGAGGGTGAGCGTGCCGATTTCCTGACCATCCACCAACAGTTGGGTGTGCTGCGGTTTGCCGATGAGCTCCAGCTTCACCTTCTTACCCACGGGCAGCTTGCCGCCGAAGGAGAAAGCCATGGCATCATTACGCACAAAGCCCACGGTGCCGTCTGCCATGCAGGCATAGAGCTTGCCCTCCGGGCCGCTGAGCAGAACTTGCTCCGTACCCTCGGGGGCTTCGGTGAGTTCTACTTCTGCCGTGAGGTGGTAATCCGGGCCGGCAGCAGCTTCATTAAGCTGCATGGGCAGGGCGGTGGGAGTCACCTCCACGGGGGCATCTCCCGTGCGCAGGTAAAGCGGGTTGATATTGGGGGCCTCGCCAATCTTGCCGACCAGCTGACGGTGCTGATCAAAGTTGTTCGGGTTGTGGGTCGTACCCCACATGCGCTGGCTGAGCACATCTGCAGAGCTGCGGAAAATATCCCAAACATCATACATGCCGTAGCCGGAGTGCTTGAGGTCCGTCATGTCATTCCAAATGGCAAAGGTAGCACCGATGAGGTTGGGGTGACCTGCGGGAATATGGGCATTACCCACATAGTTGGGGCGCCAATTGTTGTACACCCACTTGTGGTTTTTGTCCATGCGGTAGTAATTGGCAAAGGGAACGATGTAGAGGTGGCCATCATTGGTGTTGATGAGCTTGTAGCCATCGTTCATGGCCTCAATGGGGTCTTGCCATTGGGCGCTCCACAGGTTCATTTGCACGCCCTCAGACTCAACCTTGGTCTTGCCGGGCTTGTGGGTAAGGCTGCCCCAAATGCGCGGGGTGAACCCACGGCTCTTCACATGCTTGAGCAAGCCATCTGCAAACTTGCGGTATACCTCAGCCTCACCGTAGAACTCGTCTGCACCCACGTGGATGACGCAGCCGTCCAGCACAGGCTTGTTGGCAAAGTTCTTGTCGGGCATCAGGTATTCATCCAGCACCTTGCCAACGAATTTGAGCGTCTCGGGGTTGCCGGCGTCAATGTGATCGGAGCGGCGGCCGGGGTGGTTCATCGGGCCCTGGTAAATCAGGTCCGGGCGCACCTTGGTAAAGGACAATGCGTGACCGGGGGTATCGAACTCCGGTACGATGTTGACGCCGCGAGTTTTGGCGTAGTCAATCAGCTCGCGGAACTCTTTCTTGGTAAAGAACAAATCATCAGCCGTCAGCTTCTGGCCGTTTTCGCCCACCATATCGCTTTCCAGACGGAAGGCGGTGTAGGCTTCTTTGAGCGGGTCGTGGCCGTCCTTGACGTACTCCTCCAAGAAGATGTAGTTGTTGTTGATGACCAAGTGCAAGTCATTCATCTTGTACCAAGCCATGGCGTTGACCACGTCTCTCAGGTCTTTGAGGGCGTAGGGCGTGCGGGCAATGTCAAACAATACGCCGCGCACCTCATAGCGGGGTACATCATATGCTTTGCCGTAGGGCATGCTGCCACCCGTTTGCTTGAGTATTTGCAAGACGGTGCGGGAGCCCCAGAACAAGCCTTTGCCGGAGACGGCAGATACGGTAATACCGGATTTATCCGTGCGCAGTCTGTAGGCTTCTGCCTGGTTGTCGTAGTTCTTCTTTTTCTCTCTGGGAACGACAACAAACTCAATGTCTGCTTTCTCTCGGTCAACAATTTGAACCTCTTTGCCGAGCACGTCTCTCAAATCTTCAATAATGATGGCTTGGCGTTCAGCGTTCAGACCGCCGAAGTATACACCTACGGTATCCCCGAGCTTGTACTCACCTTGGCCGCCCTCCCACTGCAAGATAGAGGGCACAACCTGCGGCTTGGGATTACCGGTAGCCTTGTTGGCGCTCTTTACAATGATTTCGTAATCCTTACTGAAGGCCTCTTTGCCGTCTTTTGTTACCTTAAAGTTGACGTTGACGGGTGTATCACTGATAACACTGCGAATATGGCCGTTTTTTGAGATGATTTGCTCATAGTCAGCACCCAGTAATTCTACTTTGGCACCCTCAGCTTTGGGGAGTACCAGCTTGCTGCCGCCCGCTAATTCGGTCGGCACGGTCAGATTATCGGCAATCTGCTTGGCATCTTGCCCAAATAGTGTAGTGGCAGACATGGCTGCTATCATCATTAATGTTGATCTTTTCATATTGAATTAATCCGAAGGTTTGAGTGAATAAAGAAACTACGCAATATGAACCCAAGGCAGCCTTGTTGCCGCGGGTGCGCAGTAAAGATTGGTCGGTAGTTGCAGCTCATGCAGAGTGTTCTGCATGCAATTAAAAGCTTTTTGTGGGGTGTTGCAATCTTGGCTCAGGTGGGCCAGTACCAAGTGTTGCAACCCCTTGTGGGCAATGCTGCGCACAAAGTCGCAGGCTTGTTCGTTGGACAAATGGCCGAAATGGCTGGCTATACGCTCTATCAGGTAATACGGGCGGCCGGAGTTGCGCAGCATCTCGGGGTCATAATTAGACTCCAGGTACAGGGCATCTACCCCTTGCAGCAGCTCTTGCATGCCCCGTGTAATTTTACCCGTATCGGTAACATACCCCAGTTTTTTTTCGTTGCATTCAAAGAGATAGCCTACGGGATCCGTTGCATCATGGTTCACGGTAAACGGGGTGACACGTATATCCCCTATCTGCACGGGGCTGCCGGGTTCAATGTAGGTGTATACGGCGTTTTCTGCAATGCAGCGCAGCTCTTGCCCCATGTAGCGCGTGCAATAGATGTTGAGCTGTTCTTTTTTGTCCAGCTGCCCCAGCCCGCACACATGGTCCGTGTGCTCATGGGTGAAGAGCAGGGCATCTATCTGCTTGATGTGCAGCTCACACTCTTGCAGACTTTTGCGAATACGCAAGGCGCTGATGCCGGTGTCTACCAACAGCCGGGTGTTGCCACCGCATATAACGGTGGCATTACCCTTGCTGCTGCTGGCTAATACGGAAAAACGCATCAGTCGGCCGTGGTATAGTTAGCTTCCTGCGTGGGGTGCTCGGGCTCTGCGGGAGCCTCGGTTTCTGCTTGGCCACGGGCCTCAGCAGCGGCAGCCTCTGCGGCGGCCATCTTTTCTGCCATTGCTTTTTGCATGGCCTCCAAATACTTGGCGCGGGCCTCCATTTCTGCTTTGAGTCGAGCTTCGGCCTCTGCTTTGATGCGGGCGGCTTCAGCCTCAGCTTTGGCACGAGCCTCTGCTTCAGCTTTGGCACGAGCCTCTGCTTCCGCCTTAAGGCGGGCGGCTTCAGCCTCAGCCTTGGCACGAGCCTCTGCTTCAGCCTTGGCGCGGGCTTCCTCTTCGGCTTTCAGGCGGGCAGCCTCTTCTTCAGCCTTGATACGGGCGGCTTCTGCCTCTTCCTCAGCTTTGGCACGGGCTTCTTCCTCAGCCTTTTTCTTGGCAGCTACTACCATGTTGGTAGCCTTAATGTAGCGGGGGGCAACATCTTCTGCCGTCAGCTCATTGAGCGGCTTGCCATTGTAGCGACCGGTTTGGGCTTTAAGGAACTCCGTGACATTTTCAAGGGTGGTCTCTGAGGGCGTGGTTGAGGTTTGTGTTTCAAACATAATGCGCACAGCCTCTTTCAGCTCCGTAACCGTGCCGGTGTGGAAGTAAGGTGCCGTAAGTGCCACATTGCGCAGGGTGGGCACGCGGAACATGTCCTCATGCTCGTCTTTCTTGGTGAAGTCTTTCAAGCCGAATGCACCTTCCTTATACCCAGCGGCATGGGCGCGCAGCGGGGCATCCGTATTGATGTATTCAAAGCTTTGACCACCCAATGTAGCACCGGTGTGGCAGGTGTAACAGCCGTATTGTTTGAAGGCGGTCATGCCGTCCTTCTGGGCATCTGTCAGGGCGTTTTCATCGCCCACGCGGTAGAGGTCAAATGCAGAGTAGGGGGTGACCAGCGTGCGCTCAAAGGCAGCAATGGCATCCGTGATGGTTTCTGCCGTAATGCCGGCAGTACCGTATACCTTGTCAAACAGCAGCTTGAAACGCTCATCGGCAGCCAGTTTGGCGGCAATGTCATTCCAATCATCAGGCTTGCTGTACCCCATTTCAACCGGGTTGAGAGGCGGGCCGCCTGCTTGCTCCTGCAAGTCTTTGGCGCGGCCATCCCAGAACTGGCGGATGTGCGTCTCTGCATTGAATACGGTGGGGGCATTCACACCGCCCAGCTGCGGTTTGCCGTCTGCGCCGGGCACACCCTCAGACTTGGCAAGGTTGTCCGTGCCGCCCTTGGTGAGGTTATGGCAGCTGGCGCAGGATACTTGGTTGGTGGTGGAAAGGGCGGGGCTGTAATACAGCATGTGACCCAGCAGAATACGAGCCTGCTCAATGTCATCCGTTGCTTTTTCTGCCGGTACAACGGGAGCAAAGGCTGCTTTTTCAATCATCTCCTCATCATAGTAATGGCGCATAATCTTGACGTCATTCATGGTGAGCTTAGATGCGGGGTGCATCATGGTATAGGCTGCCGGGGGCATGCGGCGGGTACGCAGCACATAGTCCATCTTGGCCATGTTGACAAGCTCCTTGCGCACACTGTCATCTTGCTTCATGGTGAAGGCGCGTTGGGCACCCTCCACATCGCGGCGCAGCTTGCCGAATGCCAAGAAGTTGATAAAACCGTTGTAATCGGCATTCTCACCGTGGCAGGCGGCACATTTCTGCTCCATCACTATATTGGCCATGGCTTTGGCGGCCTCTCGGTTTGCCGGGGCGGGAATCTCCGTTTCATGCCCGGCCGGAAGAATGGCAACGGAAACAACACCTGCGGTTGCAATGGTTACCGCAGCTGCCGTTACGCCATAAATATAAGGGGTTATTTTCTTATTCATATGTAACGCGTCGTATGTACTCTACTACTTTAACATATTTTTCCCACAATTCAAGCTGGAATTACGCATGATTTCAGCACTATTCCGCTCATCCCTCTTTTTATCGGTATCAAAGGCGAGAATATGGCAGATTTTCATCTCTCTGGGAGCAGATGCGTATTTTATGCGTAATGTTGTTTTTTGTTAGGTTTTTCATTGCCCTGCGCGTGCCTGAAAAAGATACACTTGTATGATAGAATTTGAACTTGCTCCCGTGGGGGGGCGGGGGGTATTTTGGGCTCTGTTAAAGATTATTGTTGATAAATATCCTATATGCGCAGTTTGTAAACACACCTTCAGTCGAATGCGCCTGACGAACCTCATTGCCATAAAACCGATGCATAAAAAACACCCGCAAGTGGCGGCACTTGCGGGTGAGGGATAAATGATGGTTTAACGGGATTACATGTTCATGGCATCCGGGTTGTCAAGCAGACCGGATTTTTCCAGATAGTAATCATAGCCGCCGGCATAGGGGGTAACGGTGCCGTGGGCAATGTGCAGGGTTTTCTCTGCCAGCGCGCGGATGAAATGCACATCGTGAGAGATGAACACCAGCGTACCTTCGTAACGCTTGAGGGCTTGGGAGAGAGCCTCTACACTCATGATGTCCAAGTGCGTGGTGGGCTCGTCCATCAGCAACAGGTTGGGCGGGTTCACCAAGAACTTGACCAAGCTGAGGCGGGATTTTTCACCGCCGCTGAGCACTTCCACGCGCTTTTCACAGTCCAGCTTGCGGAACATGAATGAGCCGAGCACGGCGCGGGCCTCTTCTTCACGCAGCTCCGGGTCGGCGTTCATGATTTCCTCCAACACGGTGAAGTTGGGGGTGAGGTTTTCCGAACGCATTTGAGAGAAGTAACCGATACGTGTGGTGGTACCCAGTGTGCGCTTGCCCTCATCAATGGGTACTACACCGGCAAGAATCTTAAGCAGGGTGGATTTACCCGCACCGTTGGGGCCTACAAGCACAATTCGGTCGCCGCGCTCAATGAGCAAATCCAAATTCTTGTAAATGCGCTTGTCACCATAACTTTGGCCCACTTTCTCCAGCTCCATCACGCGTTGCATGGCGCGCGGCGGTTGCGGGAAGATGAACTTGAATACGCGGCGAGCTTGTTTGGGTTTTTCAATGCGGCGAATTTTCTCCAGCTGCTTGATGCGGCTCTGCACCTGTGCAGCCTTGGATGCCACGGAGCGGAAACGCTCAATAAAGGACTCAAAGTGGGCAATTTCTCTCTGCTGGTTGCGCCATGCCGCCAGCAGAATCTCGTAGCGCTGCTCCTTCAGCTCCAAGAATTTGGAGTAGTTGCCCGTGTAGCGTACAAGCTCCTGGTTTTCGATGTCATATACGGTTTCCACCAGCTCATCCATGAAGTCGCGGTCGTGAGAAATCATGAAGATGGCACCGGGATAGTTCATGAGGTAGCGGCGCAACCACAGCAAGCTCATAAGGTCCAAGTGGTTGGTGGGCTCGTCCAGCATCAGCAAATCCGGCTCGGCCACCAACAGCTGAGCCAAGTGGGCACGCATTACCCAACCACCGCTCATCTCGCGGGCAGGGCGGTGAAAATCCGTATCTTTGAATGCCAACCCCTTGAGAATGCGCTTGGCTTTGGGCTCCAGCTGGTAGCCGTTGTTGGCGATGAAAATATCCATGGCGTGGGCGTACTCATCGCTGGAGTTGTCTCCCTTGGCATCACAAAGCTGAATGGTGCGTATGGCTTCACCCATTTCCGGGGTAATGCTCATGGCAATCTCCAGCACGGTGCGGTCGCTGGGGTCGCCCGCCTCTTGCGGCAGGTAGCCCACCACGCCGTATTCATCCATGATAATCTGACCCTCATCGGGAGTGTCTTCGCCCAATATCATGCGGAACAGGGTGGATTTGCCCGCCCCGTTAGGCCCTACCAATGCTATGCGCTCACCCCAGTTTACAATCAGCTCTGTCTCGTAAAACAAGGTGCGCCCCGCGTGCGCTTTTGTCAGTTTCTTGATGGTCAGCATGCGCGGGTATTATACACGCTTTTTTTGAAATTGCAATCCGTATTTGTTGCGCGGTTTAAAGACCCTCCGCATTGACACCTGCACGGCGCAGTATATCCTGTATTTTGTCGGCATCCAAATCCCCGCCGAAATGTAGGATTCCCCCACCCATCATGGCGGCCATGGTCATCTCTTCTGCATCTCCCTCATACAGAACGCTGCGTGCATGCCAAAGCGATATGGTTTTACAGGTGCCATCTGCGTAATGTAGGGTGATTAGGATATCTTCACTCCCCATGCCGGGGTAGTAGAGAACAAATATGGTGGGGGTGGCATCCTTTAAAACCGCGGCTAATTGCTCCGTTTGTTCGGCATTCAAGGTTATGCCTTTTCGCTGACGAAGATTGACGTCCGTATAGCAGATCTCGGCGCGATGAGGATTGCCGATTTTGCAGGGATAATAACAAAAGTAGAAAATCCCTACCAACAACAGACACAAGATGACTGATAAGCGTATTATTCTTTTCATGGGGGGTATATCAATTCAGGTTATAGGAAAATCACAGGCCTAAACTCATCAGCAGTTGTATACATACCGCCCCGGCATCTGCCGGTACAGTGGGGGCAGGGGGCGGCTGGGTGGAGGCCTCTGCGTAGGTGGGCACCGCGCAAAGCATGGCTGTGGTCAGGAGGGCAAGAGGCTTCATGGTTCGTATCAGGCTAAACAACCGGGGCAGTTACGTACAAAGTGCGCAGGGCTTATTTCTACCAGTTCGGGTATGCGGTCGGTGAGGCAAAGTTCGGTATTGCCGATGATGTTGCGGTCTTTGAATGTACAGCCTCTCACAGGGGCTTTAAGAGTAGGCGGCAGCCCCGGTATGGTTTGCAGGCGTGCCCCTTTGGCATGGGCTGCGGGTCGAGATGCCATTAGCGCGCGCGTGTATGCGTGGCGCGGGTGTTGCAAAAGTTCTTCTGCCGGTGCGCTTTCTATGACGCTGCCGGCGTACATTACTTGTATACGGTGGGCATAGCGGCGCACTACTCCCAAATCATGCGTAATGAGAATAATGGCTGTGCCCAGCTCTTGCTGGCGGGCTTGCAGTAAATCCAACACCTGCTTTTGCACGGTGACATCCAGTGCGGTAGTCGGCTCATCTGCTATGAGTAATTGCGGGCGCGTGATAAGAGCCATGGCAATCATCACACGCTGGCGCATGCCGCCGGAAAACTCGTGCGGGTAGGCCTTGGCGCGTTTTTCCGGCTCGGGAATCCCCACTCGTGCCAATTCTTCCACGGCTAAGGCGCGGGCTTCTGCCCATTTCATCCCTCGGTGAATAACCAACGGTTCTGCCACTTGGTCGCCTATGGTCATGCATGGGTTAAGGCTGGTCATGGGATCCTGAAAAATCATGGAGATTCGGTTCCCGCGCAGTTTGGATAACTCTTTTTCCCTGAGCTTTAATAAATCTACTCCCTCAAACAAGGCTTGCGCGCTTTCCGGTATGTATGCCGGGGGGCGGGGCAGCAACCCCATCAGCGCAGAGCAGGTCACGGATTTGCCGGAACCGCTCTCTCCCACTATTCCCAAAGTTTCTCCTGCATTCAGGTTGAAGCTTACATCTGTTACGGCATAACTCACCCCCGTGTGGTTGCGAAACTCCACGCTTAATCCTTTTACCTGTAACATAGCTTTACGCATCGCCACTCAGCCTACCACGTTTACTGAAAAATAGCAAGCTTCTACAATCTCTTGCCCCAAAAATAAAACGAGCCACGTATGAGGTCCGTTGATTGCTTCATTGTGTCAACTCTCCCGTCATAGTATTGTTGCACCACTTATTACGTATGGCTCACTCTCAGGCTGCTAATGCCATAAAAACAAGACCATAGATTCAGTTGTCGCAAAATTTGCGACAACTGCGAGCGATGGAAAAACGTATCAGGTAGAATACTACAATCTGGACATGATTATCAGTGTAGGCTATCGGGTCAAATCGGCACGCGGTGTTCAGTTCAGGCGTTGGGCTACGAATGTGCTCAGGCAGTATCTGATGCAGGGCTATGTATGCCGGCAACAGCGCTTGCAAGACCTTTCTACGACTATACGAGTCATGAAGAGAGTGGAGAATAAGCTGGATTCAACCCAGATATTGGAAGTGGTGCAGCAGTATACCCGCTCACTGGATTTGCTGGATGCTTATGACCACCAACGATTGAAAAAGCCGATGGGGGATACTCATACGTATGTACTGACATACGCGGAGTGTCGAAAACTCATTGACGCCATGTGTTATGGCTCAGAAAGCAGCGTGTTCGGCAATGAAAAAGGATGACTCCTTTAAGGGAAGCTTAGGCAATATATACCAAAGCTTTTGCGGCCAAGATGTGTACCCTGCAACACAGGAAAAGGCTGCAAAACGAGAAGACTGACACTGATTTGTCAGTCAGGGCGACAGGATTCGAACCTGCGACATCCAGCTCCCAAAGCTGGCGCTCTACCAGGCTGAGCTACGCCCTGTTTATCGGTAGACGAGTGATGTGGGCATAAAAAGAGTGGCTCGGGACGGGTTCGAACCGCCGACACGCGGATTTTCAATCCGCTGCTCTACCAACTGAGCTACCGAGCCACTTATTGCAGACCGCATTTGCGGGGTGCGGGCAAAGTTTACTCTTTTTTTATGCGTTTGGCAAGTAAAAAATGAATAAAAAATAAATTTTTATCAACATTCTTTGTAACTTGTTGAAAAATAAGAAAAATAAAAATGGGGAAAAGGGAGGGAATCGGGTATTTGCTTGACTTTTTCGGTGAGAGTAGCAAAATAGAGGAAATACAGAATAGATAGACCACGGGAAAAATCCCGTGGTGAATACCTAAAAATAATCGTTATGAGAATTAAGAATTTTTGTGTAGCCTTGGCAGCAGCTCTATTCATGGCCCCGGTGACCTTTGCATGGAGTACGGAGGAGAGTGCCGTGTGCGATAAACTTGCAGAGCGCGCCGAAAAAGGGTTTGAGGATTTGCTGCGTTATGATGAGCGCCATATATCTCACTTTAACTACAAGGGCTGGGAGTTGTGGCAGATTGAAATGCCGAAATTGCTGCGCGAGGTTGCGCGCACGGGGAATGTGAATCTGATTTCTCCCGGTGGGTTCAGTGCGCTGCAAGCTGCCTGTTATTATGCAGATGTTGAATTGGCTGAGATTTTGATCAAAAATGGGGCAGAGGTGAATGCTCGCCCCAATGGATGGAACGGTTTCGGTTTTCCCGGTGATACGCCCATTGCTTTGTTGGTGCGTGGCATGACCCCGGATACCGCAGATGCCAGAGTCAAGATTGCACGCATGCTGCTGGAGCAGGGGGCTATGCCTGATACGGACATGATGCATTGGGTGTGGGGCGCATCCGGCCCGGTGACGCCGTTCTGCTATTTAACGCCTGAGCCGTATAACAATGACATGCGTTTGGCTTTGTTGCAAGGTGGGTCTAAAGATTTGCGCACGCGTTGCCGCACTTGGGATTTTGCCTGGGAAAATTATTCCCCTGAGGTAATACGTGTTTTGTTGGAGGGCGGTGTAAGCCCCAACCGCAGTGTGGACTCCAAGGGGGCCACGCTGCTGCTGCATTTGGTGCGCCGCGGTGAGATGGAGTTGATGAAACTTGCCTTGGAAAAAGGTGCCACCGTAAATGAAAGCAAGATGCTGAAGAATTTTTATGGTGGTTATCTGTTTGTGATTCCGGTGGGTGAAGATGCATCCCCCGAGCAGGCTGTTGAGATGGCGCAGTTGTTGTGCAAAGCCAAGGCTGATTTGAAGGCCAAAAACAACGGCAGTACCTTGTACGGATATTACAGCAGCATCAACACGCCCGCGGCACAGGCGCTGAGCAAGTTCTTTGCCGGTAAGGGGATTCGCCGTTGAGGCGTTGCAAAGGTTCTTTGTGGCGCACCGCAGCCCGTTGCAAGGGCTTTGCGGTGCGCTTTTCTTGTCAGTCGGGGGACTTTAGCCTTGAAACACGGGCTTGCCGGTAGTAAAATAGCCGCGCTATGTTCTACATTACTACAGCTATTGATTATACGAACGGATCTCCCCATATCGGGCATGCTTATGAGAAAGTCCTTGCGGACGTATTGGCTCGTTGGCACCGAATGTGTGGCGAGCCCACGTATTTTCTTACGGGTGTAGACCAACACGGGCAGAAGGTGCAGCAAAAGGCTGAAGAAGCCGGTATCTCCCCGCAGGAGTATGCTGATACCGTTACCAAGCGCTTTATTGCTTTGTGGGAGCGCCTTGGCTTGCAGTATGACGGCTGGGCTGCCACCACCGACCCCCGCCACGAGGCCTGTGTGCAGAAGATTTTGACCAACCTGCGTGACAAGGGCTGCCTGTATAAGAAAGCTTACAAGGGCTTTTACTCTGTGCGCCAGGAGCAGTTCTTGACCGACAAGGAGCGTGGTGAAGATGGCAATTTCGGCCCCGAATGGGGGCAGGTGATTGAGCTTGAGGAGGAAAACTGGTACTTTAACCTGACGGCTCACATCGGCTGGCTGAAGGAGTTTGTAACCAATCACCCCGACTGTGTGCAGCCCGAGTTCCGCCGCCAAGATTTGTTGATGGCCATTGAGCGTGCCACGAATGACTTGTGCATCTCCCGCCCCAAGGACCGCCTGAGCTGGGGGATTCCTCTGCCGTTTGACCCGGATTTTGTGACCTACGTGTGGTTTGACGCCCTCATCAACTATATCTCCTTTGCCGGGTATTTGTCTGACGGGGATTCCACCTTGCCCGAGTTCGGTAAGCTGTGGCCTGCTGCCTGTGAGGTAATCGGTAAGGATATTCTTATCCCCGCACACGGTATTTACTGGCTGTGCATGCTGCACGCCATGGGCTTTACGGATGAGGAGATGCCTCGCCTGCTGGTGCACGGTTGGCTCAACATCAAGGGTGAGAAGATGTCCAAATCCCTCGGCAACATTGTAGACCCCAATGACCTGTGCGACGTGTTCGGCGCAGAGGCCGTGCGCTACTACTTGGTGCGTGATACCAAGGTGGGTTATGACAGTGACTATGACCCCGAGCGCCTCAAGATGATTTATAACACCGAGCTTGCCAATGATGTAGGCAACCTTTGCAACCGCTCCCTCAACATGTGCGTGCGCTACCTCGGCGGCGTGGTGACGGTGGCAGATACGCTTGCAGATGATGAGCTCTCCGTAGCCTTGCGTCAGAGCTTGGCCGATACCGAGGCTCGCTTTGCAGAGCACATGAACAATTACAGCACCTCTGAGGCTCTTGCCGTGCTCAATGCTCACGTGGGACAGTGCAATGCCTTTATTGAGAAGACTCAGCCCTTTATGCTGGCTAAGGATGAAACCCGCTTGGCTGAGTTGCAGAGCGTGTTGGCTCACCTGCTGGAGAGCTGCGCTCATATTGGCTACTTGCTCGGCTGCGTGCTGCCTGATGCCTCTGCCCGTATCCTCAGCCAGTTGCAGGTGGATGGCTCCGCCCTTACCCCGCAGACGCTGGCTTGGGGCATCCTGAAGAACGGCCACACCGTGCAGGCTCCCAGCCCGGTATTCCCCCGCATTCTCTCTGAAGAAGAGAAGCAGAAGATGGCTGAGAAAGCTGCCAAGGCCGCTGCCAAGGCTGCCCGCAAGGCTGCAGCCAATGCAGATAAGGCATAAGACCGCCGCGCGCGATTGTTGATTTATTCAAAACGCCCCGATTTGCTACTGCAAGTCGGGGCGTTTTTGAATGCTGAAAGGGTGAAAATCTGTGCGCTTCTGCGTTATTTGCTGAGCAGCTCTTGTTGCCAATGCATGAGGTGGCCGAGCCCTTTTTCGGGGTGGGCAGCAATGGCCTCCAGCTGGTAACGGGTGGCAATGATGGTGGGCTCCAAATCAAGCTCCTGTGCCACGGCGTTGCGCTTGGCGGTCCATACCTCCAGCGTTGCATCAAAATCCGGGTCTATCTCATGCTTTTGCTTTTTGGGGAGCAGGGGGTAGTCATCTTCATCCATGAGCTGGAACTTCTCTACCGCCTTGCGGAAACGCGCCGCGCGGTGGGCGTGGAAATGGTGGTTGGGGTGCGCGGTGCGGAACTCTTGCAGTGCCAAGCTCCAGCGCAGCAGGTCGTCGTTAGAGCATACCATGAATGAGGGCTTATCCCATGCGGCGGCTTCATTGTCTCGCCAGGTCCACAGGGTTTTAAGGGCAGCCAACCCGCGGCGGTTGAACTTGCCGCAGCCTTTGATGCGCCACGCCTCTTGGTCGTTGGTGGCATAACGCTCCCTCCCTCGCTCCAGGTTGTGGGCACAGCTCTCTAAAAACCACTCATAGCGCCCTTTTTCTTTGAGGGCGGCTACCAGTTGGTCTGCCATACCCAGCATGAACTTGACATCCCCTTGGGCGTAGGCTTTCATCTCCTCCGGCATGGGGCGCATCCCCCAGTCTGCCTTCTGGTTCTTTTTGCTGAGCTTAATGCCGTAAAAATGTTCTACCAAGGCAGCCAAACCGAACTGGCGGAACCCGAGCAGACGCGCTGCTATCTGGGTGTCCAAAATCATGTGCGGCAGCACGCCGTAAGCATTTTGCAGCAGGCTCATGTCATAGTCTGCACCGTGCATCCATACATCTGCCTCTTGCAGCCAGAGGGTGAAAAGACTCATGTCCTCTATGGCAAGCGGGTCAATAATGGCCACGCCATCGGCATCCCCATACTGAATCAAACACAGCTTTTCTCTGTGGCGGTGCAGGCTGTCTGCCTCCAAGTCCAGCACGGTTCGCCCTTGCGGCTGGGCTGCCGCCCGCACTCTCCACTCATACAATGCTTGAGAATCAGTTATCATGAACGCGCGCCATGCTACCATATTATCAATTGTTTTGCAAGCGTTAATTTTTATTATTCTTGTCTATCTGTAGCGGTTGTGTTAGAATCCCTGCATGGCAATAGAGCAATTCAGAGGGCAGATGCCTCAATTGAATCAACCGGCATTTGTGGCAGGCAGTGCAGATATTATAGGTGAGGTCTCTGTGGCAGAGGATGCCTCTGTATGGTACAATGCTACCGTGCGCGGGGATGTGTCCCCCATTTCCATTGGCCGTGGCAGTAATGTGCAGGATAATTGCTGCCTGCATGTGGACTATGAGCTGGGGTGCCACGTGGGTGAATATGTAACCGTGGGGCACTGTGTTACCCTGCATGCCTGTACGGTGGAGGATAAATGCCTTATCGGCATGGGGGCGGTTGTGTTGGACGGAGCCGTGATAGGCCACGGCTCCATTGTGGGGGCCCACGCCTTGGTGACAAAGGGTACCATTGTTCCGCCCCATAGTTTGGTGCTGGGTTCCCCTGCCAAGGTGGTGAAAACGCTTTCTCCCGAGGTGGAGGAGCAAAACTACCACCACGCCTTGGGCTACATTGAATTGGCCCGAGAGTTTGCAGCCCGCTGATAACGCGGTTGCGTTGTGGCAGAAGATAATGCGCAGACTGCGCTTTATCTTCTGCGGCGTCTGCCGACAAGGGCGGCCAATGCCAGTAGGCTCAGCGTGGCGGTTGTGGGCTCGGGGACGGATTGTACGAGTGAGAGCGTGCGCAACTGCTGATTGTACATGAGTTGGTATTGCAGTAGCGTTTCAGGGTCTAAGCCTACATAACTGACATCTGCCTTGAGGCAGTAGTTTTCCGTGATTCTGTTCTCCAGATACAAATTGCCGATACCGGTAAAGCATACAATCTCTGCCTTGCCGGCATCTGCCGGATTGATGAAAATTTTGAGGGTTTCCGATGACAGGTAGAGGTCATTGCCGTTCATGTTGACAACGGCCTGCATGGTAAGGGAATCTGCCCCGCGTAAATCAAGAGCGGATAAGACATTTGCCGGCGGTGTAACCGTAGTGCGTGCTGCGTGCGCACTTGCCGTAAAGTCTCCCGTTACCACAATGGGCGCGGATGCTTGGAGCTCGGCTCCGGCCTCAAGCGTAAGATTCTTGAGGGTAAGCTGCACCCCGCTTTCAAGGGATGCCCCGCTGCGCACCGTCATGTCCGCCCCTTCTTTGATGGCGGCATTGTTTCCGGCTTGGAAGACGTAGCCGTCTGCCGCTATTTCTATGCTGCTTGCCGCCACTGTTCCGTTGATGGTAACGGTGCGTTTATCTTCGGCCGCGTGGTCGTCAAAACGCACGGCGCGGCCATCTGTAAGGTATGTGTGGTAATACCCGTGGTGCTCGGTAGCAATGTTGGTGCCGTTTACATGTACATCCCATCCTGTGGATTCCGTAGGCAGCTCTTCTGTTGTGGCTGATTGTTGCTCCCAAGCGGTGCCTTTGCCATTCCACACCTGTGCCTCGTTGGCAACATCACTGTACTCAGTGAGCATGTTTTTCAGCACCTCCGGGGTGTTGATGTAGGAGATGGCTGAGATGTAATTGACTCCGCTGCCGGAGGGCATGAAAGCAGAGGCAGAGGAGAATGTTGTATCGGTGTACAGTTCTAAGCGATTGTTGTCTACTTTAACAAACAATTCTCTTAATGCTGAGTTGTATTTGTTGATGTTATCATTGTTGTCTGCAATGAGTATGGATTTCAGGGTGCCATCTTCATGTGTGGTGAACCCATAACAGGTGAGCGCATGCCCATTACCCGTGACTGAATTGGTGGTGCTCAAGTATACAATCTTGCCGCTCTCCGTCTGTACGCCATTATTTACACCGAATCCCTGCAATAACAGGTTCTTTACGGCTGCAGTGTCTGTGTTGCCGAACGGAGTGCCCGTGGTTGACACCTTGTCGAGCGTGGTCCCCTCTTGAGCTGCGCAATATACCGTTGTGTATGAAATGTCTGTTTTGAACGGTTTTTCCGTGCCGAAATAGTTGGCATAATAACCGCCCGTATGTTCATTAATAAAAATAGTTTTCCCGTTATCAGGCCAGTCTACGGCTCCTCGGAAATACCATTCTGCCGCCCAGCTGAAGATGCCGCCTTTGTTGGTTCTGTAGTTGAGGTAGATGTCTCGTGCTACTTCCAGTCTGCGTTTGTCTCCCACTTGCGTTGTATTGGTGGATGATGCATTCTCCGTGCCAATGGTGCCATAAGGAAGTGGCTTGGTTGTATTCTGTTGCAATTGGTGGGTGTTTGGGTTTACATAAGACCCTGTTTGGGGTTGGGCAAATACGCCATAGTAGCTTTGCCAATATTGAATAAGGTTGGCAGAGGCATGCAACCAACACATGTTGGTGTCTTTTGTTTCTACCCACTCTGCACCTTTGGTGCTGTCATAAAAACGGGTGGAATTTATCTTGTCCGTTTGCAGATACCCGGTTCCGATCAATGAAACGCTGATTCCGTCGGCAATGTATGCTCCTGTCTCATTTACCGTATCCCCCACGGCAGCGTGAGCAGTTGCAGAACAAATGGTAAGACCGGTGATAAAAAATAGACGCTTCATGGCTCAGATGTGATAGATTTGTTGTAATGTCTACTATTTAACATGGTATTTGTGGAGAATCAAGCAAAAAGTTAAATTTTGAGTATTTTCTTCAAATAATAACAAAAAAGCCCAAAAAGGAAGAAAGACAAACAAAAATGACGCTTAATAAAGTGACTGAGCTTGACAATCAGCCATGGGGGCGTATAATATCGCGCCATGAACGCCGACGAAACAATTAAGAGCACTCCGCTGTGCGACAAGCACGTAGCATTGGGTGCCAAGATGGTACCGTTCGCAGGCTGGAACATGCCTGTACAGTACAGTGGAATTTTAGCAGAGCACCACGCCGTGCGTAACGCCTGCGGTGTGTTTGATATCTCTCACATGGGCCAATTTTTGGTGAGCGGTGAGGGTGCCACGGAGTGGCTCAACACCATGTTCACCAACAATCTGAACAAGCTGGTGGACGGCATGGGGCAGTACTCCATGATGCTCAACGAGAAAGGCGGTGTGATTGATGACCTCATCATCTACCAGCTGGGCAAGGATGATTTCTTTGTTGTGGTGAATGCCAGCATGATTGATGAGGACTACGCATGGTTGAGCGCCCGCAAGCCCGAGGGTATCAGCCTTGTGAACAAGAGCGATGCCTACGTGGGCTTGGCTATCCAAGGCCCCGATTGTGAGACTGTATTTGCCAAGATGTGCCCGGGTGTAGAGCTGCCCGTACGCAACGGTATTCTTCAGTTTGAGGCCGATGGCGATGCCTGCGTGGTATGTCGCACGGGCTACACCGGTGAGAATGGTTTTGAGTTCTTCTGCCCCGCAGAGCAGGGTGTGAAGTGGTTTGAGAAGAGCATTGACTGCGGTGCACTGCCTTGCGGCCTTGGTGCACGCGACAGCCTGCGCTTGGAGATGTGCTACTCCCTCAACGGCTCCGACCTTTCCCCCGAGAAGACCCCGCTTGAGGCCGGCCTGTCCTGGTGCTGCGACCTGAGCAAAGATTTCATCGGCGTAGAGGTACTGCGTGAGCAGAAAGCCGCCGGCCGCCCCACCGCTTTGGTGGCCATTGAATACACCGGCAAGGGCGCACCGCCCCGCCACGGTTACGAGGTACAGCTGCCCGACGGCACCCCGCTGGGCGAGATTTGCAGCGGTGTGCTCTCTCCCTCTCTGGGCAAGGGTATCGCCATGCTGTATGTACCCGCCGCTCACAGCAAGATCGGCACAGAGGTGAATGTGGTGGTACGCGGCAAGGCCGTGCCCGCCGTCATCATCAAGAAACCTTTCCTTAAAAAATAACCCCTGACAACCAAATACACATACTATGAGCAACCCTGCTGATTACAAGTATTCCTCCGAGCACGAATGGATTAGCCCCGCCGTTGATGGCGTGGTAACGCTCGGTATCACCGATTTTGCCCAAGCTGAGCTGGGTGAAGTTGTATACGTAGACCTCCCCTCCGTTGGTGACACGTTCTCCAAGGAGGACTCCATCGGTGCTGTTGAGTCCACCAAGGCTGCTTCCGACATCTACACCCCCGTTTCCGGTGAGATCGTAGAGGTGAACGAGGCTCTGGACGCTGAGCCCAACACCGTGAACAACGATGCTTTCGGTGCCGGTTGGATCTGCAAGATTAAGCTCGACGACGCTTCTGAGCTTGACGAGCTGATGGATGCCGACGCCTATACCGAGTTCTGCAAGTAAAGCTATACACCAAAGCCTTGCGCGTGGTAAGGAGCAGGGGGCTATACCCCGCTCGCAAGCCCCCGCAAGGCTTTGTCACTTTTACAATACAGCCTTTCATACTTTTATGATTACTGCTCAAACTTCCTTTATTCCGCGCCACATCGGCCCCAATGAGGCAGATACCGCCGCCATGTTGGCCGCCATCGGCTTTGATTCTCTGGATGCCATGACGGATGCCATCGTGCCCGCTGACATTCGCCTGAAAGCCCCGCTTGATTTGCCCGCTCCCATGGCAGAGCAAGAGGCTCTTGCCGCTTTGCAGAGCATGCTCTCTGCCAACAAGCCCGTGCGCAGCCTTATCGGCCAGGGGTACTACGGCACCTTCATGCCTGCCGTGATTCAGCGCAATGTGTATGAGAACCCCAGCTGGTACACGGCCTATACTCCTTACCAGCCTGAGATTGCTCAGGGCCGTTTGGAGATGCTCATGAACTTCCAGACCATGATTGCCGGCCTGACCGGGCTGCCCATTGCCAATGCCTCCATGCTTGACGAAGGCACTGCCGCTGCTGAGGCTGTGCACCTGTGCGTGAGCGAGAAGCGCAAGAGCGACACATTCTTTGTGGCAGACACCTGTTTCCCCCAGACCATCGATGTGATTCGCACCCGCTGCGAGACCACCGGTGTGAACCTGATTGTGGGTGACTGGAAGAGCTTTGACCCCGCCTCCGTGCCCACCTTGGCCGGTGTGCTGGTGCAGTACCCCGACAATTTGGGGGCCGTTGAGGACTACGCCGCTTTCTTTGAGAAGTGCCATGCCGCTAAGGTGCTGTGCTGCGTAGCCGCAGACCTGATGGCTCTTACCGTGCTCAAGGAGCCGGGCTCCTTCGGGGCAGATGTATGCGTGGGTACCACGCAGCGTTTCGGTATCCCCATGGGCTACGGTGGTCCCGCTGCCGCTTACATGGCTTGCACGGATGCCCTCAAGCGTAAGCTCCCCGGCCGCTATATCGGTAAGTCCATCGACAAGGACGGCAAGCCCGCCTACCGTTTGGCTTTGCAGACCCGCGAGCAGCACATTCGCCGCGAGAAGGCTACCTCCAACATCTGCACGGCTCAGGTGCTCACCGCTCTGCTGTGCACCTTCTATGCCATGTACCAGGGTCCCCAAGGTCTCAAGAACGTGGCTACCACGGCTCATCGCTTGGCTGCCGGTTTTGCTGCCGCTGTAACAGCTGCCGGTTACACCATGCCCGCTGCCACCTACTTTGATACCGTTGCCTTTAACGCTGCCGGTAAGGCAGATGAGCTGGTGGCCTCAGCCCTCAATGCCGGTTACAACATTCGCAAGGTGAATGCCGACACCGTGAGCGTTTCCTTTGACGAGACAACGACCGATGCCGACCTTGCCGCTCTTTGCGCTGCACTTAACCTGCCCGTGGCAGAGGTGCCCGCCGCCCCCGTATGGGCTGAGCAGTGGAACCGCAGCAGCGCTTTCTGCACGGAGACCTGCTTCAACGCCTTCCACTCCGAGACAGAGATGATGCGCTACATCCACACGCTTGAGTGCAAGGACCTTGCCCTCAACGAGGCCATGATTCCGCTGGGTTCTTGCACCATGAAGGCCAACTGCGCCGCCATCATGATGCCCATCACATGGGCCGGTGTGACGGAGCTGCATCCCTTTGCCCCTGCCAACCAGTGTGAGGGCATGCGTGCCATGCTTGAGCAGCTCAAGCAGTGGCTTGCCACCGTCACCGGTTTCCACGGTGTGTCTTTGCAGCCCAACTCCGGTGCTGCCGGTGAGTTTGCCGGTTTGCTGACCATCCACCGCTATCAGGTTGCTCAGGGCCAAGGCCACCGCAACGTGTGCCTTATCCCCAACTCTGCTCACGGTACCAACCCCGCCTCTGCCGCTATGGCCGGCTTTACCTGCGTGCCCGTCAAGTGTGACGAGCAGGGTAACATTGACGCTGCCGACCTCAAGGCTCAGGCTGAGAAGCACCGCGACAACCTTGCCGCCCTCATGGTAACATACCCCTCCACCCACGGTGTGTATGAGAGCGGTGTGGCAGACCTTTGCCGCATTGTGCATGAGAACGGTGGCCAGGTATACATGGACGGCGCCAACATGAACGCCCAGTGCGGCCTTACCAACCCCGGCACCATCGGTGCAGACGTGTGCCACCTCAACCTGCACAAGACCTTCGCCATGCCCCACGGCGGCGGCGGTCCCGGTGTAGGCCCCATCTGCTGCGCAGAGCACCTTACCCCCTACTTGCCCGGTCACATTTGTGATGATGAGCAGGCTCACTCCGCCGTGTCCTCTGCTGAGTACGGCTCTGCTGCCATTTGCCCCATCACTTGGATGTACCTTGCCATGATGGGTCATGAGGGCCTCAAGCGTGCTTCTCAGATGGCTATCCTCAACGCCAACTACATTGCCAAGCGTTTGGAGAACCACTTCCCGACCCTGTACTCCGGTGCTAACGGTTTAGTGGCTCACGAGTGTATTCTGGACACCACCATCATGCTCCGCAAGAGCCACCTCTCTGTGGATGACATGGCCAAGCGTCTCATGGACTATGGCTTCCACGCCCCCACCATGAGCTTCCCCGTGCATGATACCCTCATGGTAGAGCCCACGGAGTCTGAGAGCAAGTACGAGCTTGACCGTTTCATTGATGCCATGATTGGTATTCACGGTGAAATGGAGGCCGTGGCCAATGGCTCCGTACCTGCAGATGACAATGTGATGGTGAACGCCCCGCACACGGCTCTGGCTGTTACCGCAGATGAGTGGAACCACGCTTACACCCGTGCACAGGCCGCATACCCCGCTGCCTGCCAGCGTCTGCACAAGTTCTGGCCCTCTTGCTCTCGCGTTGAGAACGCTTGGGGCGACCGCAACTTCTGCTGCACCTGTGATACCCTTGCAGAGCAGCAATAAGCGTAGCCTGCAGCTCTTTTCAACCCCGTTCGCCGTTGCGCGAACGGGGTTTTTACTTGACTTTGTGCCCTGAACAAGTAGAATGGATAATATGTTGAAACTGACTCTCTATTTTGCTTTGGCCGGTATGGCGTTCGGGGAATTATATGGTCGCCCGCAGTTTGCTGCCCCCGCACCGTGGCCGCAGGGGGAGGCGTGTGAAACATCAAATGGCCCGCGCTTGTTGTATAGCGAAGACGCCCGCGAGGATGCTGCTGTGTTTTGCCCGATGTGCTTCCCGTTGAATTACCTTGGCGGCTCCACGGATAAAGAGATAAAGAGTGTAACCATCAACAATGGAATCTTGGAGCTGGTGAACCCGCCTGCCATGTATAGGGTAGATTTCTGCTCAGGTGATGCGTGGTATTCTGATGTTGCCGCCGCCCCGCACCGTTTGGTAGGGCAGAACGCACAAAACGTATTTTCCGTTCTACATGCGGCGGGCTATAAGGTGCACCGTGTGACGGAGACCATAACCGGGAAAACGGCTATTTGGGTGGAAGAACACATGGCTTTCAGGTGGCAGCAACAGGGGCAATATGTGTTGGCCTTTGCGTTGTCTCCGTGGTTTCTTGTAGATGCCTCAACGGGCAATATAGAGAAAGTGCAAGCGCAAGAGTGGGCATATGTAACACTCCCCGCAGAGGCCTATAAAGCCTTACAAGCCGTAGCTCGGTATTATGCGGAACGCCCTTCGGCATATTGCTCCGTACGTAATGGGGCGTATGATTATGAAGAGAATATGCCGGTGCCTGAGTTTCCGCAAATGCATGATTATTCCTTACCCATTTCATGCTCACCGCAGCCTTCGCATTCTGCTGAAGCGTGCGGCCCGTAACGCCTACTGCGGGGCTGCATAATCCGGGCATTTACCCCATCTATCAATTATCTAATTTGTCTGGCAGCACTTGTTGAGGTGGCGTATACTGTGGACAATATGTATACCCACCCACCCTTGAATAATGACCTCAAGTGTTGCGAGGTTTATACGCGTATTCAACGCTATACTGAGCATGTACATGCGTGTTTGGAGCGTTGTGTCATACCGTGCGCAACGCGCCAACGTCTCATCTCGCTCATTCATCAGGAATTGAGTATAGCCCATCAACGCCTTTTTGTTGAATGGTGGAATTCTCAGACCGTGAGTAACGAGTTTTTCAAAACGATTCAAAAGCACATTTTTGCTGATTTGGCAGACAGAATTTCCACGTGCAGATTGAATATGCTGTTGCAAATACCGGCTTAACACCCTCTTTGTCACTTACTATGTCTACCTTGCAACCCAACCCTCGTAATCTTTTGCGCGCTTGGCGTACCCGCGCAGATAATTATGCTTCCGAAATTAAAATTCGCATTACCTCCATGGTGCCGGATGCCACGTTGCGGCGCGATATATTTATTAAAATAACCCGCATTATTGATGCCTTACAAGATTTTATCATGGTTCATGAGGGTAATATCGCCCGCACTCGGCGTTCTCTGGAAGACGCTTCCGTTGCATCATCGTTGAAACATACGCTGTTGCTTCGTCAGAAAAGCCTGCTGTCTACATTGCCTGCCGTTATTGTTGCCCGCCTGCGTCTCTCTGAGTTTCTTTTGTTTCTGCTGCAAGGGTAGGGGGGGCGGGTGAAAAGGCTTTTCCCCATCGGTTTGCAAGCGTCACCATTTTTCGGGTTGTTGCGGTGCCGGTTGCATGTCTTCTATATGGTGACAACAGTCAAGCAAGTCTTCTGTGTAGGGGCGTAAGCGGGGGTATTGCTCGTAAAGCTCGTCGCTCAAAGAGTGTATTTGTTGGCGTATGTGCCGGATGGTGTCCTCTGTTTCTTGCTTGACATTCAATCGTATCTCTTCATTGGCATTTTCAAGATAATGGTTAAATGCCCTCAAGTTGATAACAACTGTTTCCAAAAGTTCTACGCTGCGTTGATCAACGGGGGCTTGCAGTAATTGCTCTGCCATGGTCAGGCTCAGGGCCTCCAAGAATCCTGCGGCATCTTCTACCGTGGCTTGATTCTCATTACCGGGATACGCCCCGTATATTACTATGGCCAATGCTGCCGAGGTTGCAGGGGATACAGTGGGGTGTTTGCATATCTTGTTAATGAGTTGTGTGTTGCGCTTTAAGCATTTGCGGGTGTCTTTATGTAGTTTTTTGACGGCCTGTTCCGGGGCTGTGTATTCTTCCTCCTGCATGTTGCGGTATTCAGAATCAGTCACGATGATGAGAGCCGCAACGGTTTGGGCTATTAAGTCTCCCTCTCCGTTTTGGGGTGTTCGGCTCAGTCGCTCCAACTGTTGGGTGACAGCTTTGGTCGTTGCTCTGAGTGTGTCTATTTTGGCGTCGGGTATATACGGTGGGGTTGTAATCCATTTGATGATGCAGGCTATATATAGGGCGAAGATAATGTAGGCTATGGTCTCGGGAACATGATTTTCTTGCATGATGATGGCCGCAGGTATAAGGATGAAGCAAGAAACAAAAAATGCTATCAGCACACGTGAGAAATTAATCTGTATCATGACGATTTTGGGTGTATCTTTATGCGGTTTATCATCAATTTATGGCGGAATGTATTGTACAAAATGCAACCTTTGGTGTCAATGTTGAAACAGTTGCAATTCAATGAAAAAAAACATCGCCCCGTTGATGCCGGGGCGATGCCTTGAAAAGTTTTGCGGTAATGCTGAAGGTTTACTTTTGCTCAGGCTTGCAAACCTCTTTCCACTGCAGGGCAATGTGGCCGTGGCCCTTGCTCAGCACCTTGCCATTGGCATCTACGATGATAGCGTAGGGGATACCTCGCGGATTGATGCCGGAGGGAAGCTTTTGTGCGGCTTGAGAAGATACATGCAGGCCGGGGATATCTGCCTTGTAGTGCTCAATATAATTTTTTGCAATTTCTGCCACACGGTCGCAGCTGATGAGGATGATTTCTACCTTGTTTGCCTTCATCTCGGGGTATTGAGCCACGACTTTGGGCATAAGGGCACGGCAGGGGCCACACCAAGAGGCTGAGTAAATGTAGATGTAGTATTGGGCGTCAGCCATGGGCTGGCCGGTAAGGAACGCGGCGCTGTTAAGATAAGTAGTAACGGCGGGGGCTGTTTCTGCCGGTGCAGGGGCGGCGGTTGCCTCATCTGCATGGAGGGTGGCCACAGAGAAAAGTGCGGCCATGGCGGCGATGTAGTGTTTCATACGTTTCATCGTGCAAAAGGATACACCTTATCTATCGGCATGGAAAGAATAAAATGAGCGCTTTGTGTCATTTCTTTGTTACTGCAAAAAATATCCCGCATGCCATGGGGCGTGCGGGATGGTAGCTTCTTAAAAACGTGGCTGAAAGTTTACTTTTTCTTTTTGGCGGGCTTGCAATATTTTTTCCATTCAAGCGCACCTTTGCCGTGGCCGTTGTAGAGCACGTTGCCGTTTTTATCTACAATGGTGGCAGCAGGAATCCCGTTGGGGGAGGTAAGGCCGGGCAGGCTTCTTGTCTCGGGGGCGCTTGATAATACGCCGGGGAATCCGGCTTTGTAGTGCTCCAGATAAGCAACGGCGGCATCTGCCGTTTTATCATGGCCAATCAAGATAACCTCTACCTTCTTTTTCTTCATCTTCTTGTACTCTTTTACAATCTCCGGCATAAGTGCCTTGCAGGGGCCACACCAAGAGGCAGAGTGCAAGTAGATGTAATACTTGGCTTTTGTGGAAGGCTCGTCGTCCGTCAAAAATGTTACTTTCTTCAGGGCTGCCTTAACAGAAGTAGAGTCGCTGCTGTCCTCCTCGTCTTGGGCGTCCTCTTTATCTTTTTTGCTTTTCTTGCTCTTTTTTACCTTCTGTTCGGTAGAAGGGGTGGCATCTTCATCTGCAAATGCTACAGGAGCCATTACCCCGGCAAAAATGCCGGACAACAAAGTGAGGTAAAAGAAGGTTCGCTTCATGACGTCGGTGAGGATAACAGAATCTTATGGTTGCGTCAAGCTTAATAATTATAAAAATGTAATTTTTGTTAATATGTAATCAATGCGGTGTCTGCTGCTGATACTCCGCCTGTGCAGGGTAGCTCCTCTTGCTCAATGCCGTAGGTGCCATGTAAGCCGTCAGCCCCAAATCAACGTAATGGCAGCGCGTATGATGAGCAGCAGAGCAATAATGATAGTCAGCCGTACGAACTTCTTTTTACGTTGCTCTCTGCGCAGTTTGCCGATAACGTGTTTGAACGCCGGGCAGTGTTGTTGGGCCAGTTCTATGGTGGGCGCATCACCACCGGCAAGGGCCAAACGGGAGAATGCCTCGCCGTCATCCTCATTCAGCGTCGGGTCTGCGCCGTTTTCGAGCAAAAATCTCACGCATTCGAATTGCTGCATGGCAAGTGCGCGCAGTACGGCAGTGTGACCTTCCGTTGTGCGTAAATTGATATCGAGCCCTGATGCGAGCAGCATTTTCAGGTTGCCGGAATTGCCGCTCATGGCGGCGTAATGCAGCGGGGTGGTGCCGCTGTTGCCTATTCGGGGGCAGAGTTCGGCCCCCGCTTGTACCAGCAGGCGCAGTGTGTCGGGGCTATCCGTATAGTAGGCTGTGCGGCTCAGCGGTGTCATGTTGTCAGCCTCTCGCGCATTCACATCGGCACCGGCTTGCAGCAGGTGCGTTACCAGCTCTGTGTTGCCTGCCATGGCTGCAAAGTGCAGGGCTGTTTCTCCCTCCGCAGCCTTGGCGTGTATATCTGCCCCTCGCTCCATGAGCAACAGGGCCACAGCGGTGGGGGCATACAGGGCTGCCAAGTGCAGGGGGGTGAACCCCAAATCCGTGCGCGCATTGACATCCGCCCCGGCATCAAGCATAAGCTGTACCGGTTCGCAGGCTTGTTCTGCGGAGCTTTCGTAGCCTCGCTTCATGACATCAAACATACTGCCGCGCAGGTCGGCAGCGGCATCGTGCAGTGCCGTGTAGCCTCGGGTATCCGTGGCGTGTATATCCGCCCCGCCATCCAGCAGGCGGCGAATGAGCTTGGCTTGAGATTTTTTGAGTTTCCAAGAGCCGGCGTAGTGCAACAGTGTCAGGTCGGTGCGCTCAATGTATTCTCCCGGTCGCCCGGGGTAGTCATCCGCATATGATGCAGAAAGTCGGGTGGCGGGGGCAAGCCCGTTGCTCAGCAGGGTGCTGACGCGTGCATAACTGCTGCTGCGCAGAGCAGAGTGCAGCTCTTTTGCCGTCTCTTCATCAAGTTGGCTCATGCCTGCATGGTAACAGTTAGTGCGTACTTCGTCAATATCTTTTTCTTGTGCCGAACATGGGGTAGGTGTGCTGTTTTGGCTCTTTTCATACAAAAATCGGCTCCATAACATTTGATGCTTGTCAATGCCGGGGCTTATCTGTATAATGCGCTGCATGAGTTATTTAGCTTTCATTGTGCTGTTTTTGTGCACAGCTTTCAGTTCATTTGCACTCACAGCCGAGGCTCGCTACACGCACGGTGTTTTTTACAAAGGGGTGATTCGCCAGCCGGTTCTTCAGATTAAAGTTACCGGTGAGCCAGGCGAAAAAATCAAATCCATCACTTTCTCGGCGGGTGAAACCTCTAAAGTGGCAGACATTAAATTGGTGCGTCTGAGCTCCCGTGCAGATTGGAACGGCTACACGTTCAATACGAGCAACTACATATACGAAAACGCTAAGGGTCAATTCAATAAGGGTAAGATTACATTCAAACATGAGTATGAGTTGGGCAGCCAACCCCTGTGCATTTGGTTGAGCTATGACCTCTCCTCCGGTGTTAAGCGTAACAGCAAAATTGATGCCGTTTGCACCGCCATTACCTCCTCCACCGGTGAGGTGGTTGTGCCGAAAATCGTCCTGGCAGAAGGGCTTGAAAAACGTAAAATTGCCCGTGTATACCGATTTCCCTATCGCGTGGTACCTTATTACCGCCCGCGTTGGGTCAAAGGCTGGGGCAATGCAGAGAAAGCCGTACACCTTACCCCGGAACACTTCAACCTCTTTACAGACCTCATTCACTTTGCTTACAGCGTAACGGCTGAGGGTAACATGTGTTATCAATGGGCCGGTGGCGGTGCGAGTGATCAGGAGGTTGCTGATGGCGCGCTGAAAGAGATTAAGCGCCTGCATAAGGAGGCGGACTCCAAAGCCAAGCTCATTGCCGGTTTCGGCCACATGGATGGCCCCATGACCACCGCTGTGGCAGACCCCCACACCCGCCGCGTTATGGCGCGCAACATGGCGCAATGGGCTATATCCCGCGGTTATGAGGGTATTGATATTGACTGGGAATACCCGGACACGGAGGCTGATTGGAAAAACTTCGGCTTCTTTATTGCCGATTTGCGTGAGGAGCTTTCCGGCTCCGGCATTTCCATCAGTATTGCCTCCTCCGTAGGGTATAAAACGCCTACGTTCTGGGTGACGGATCAGCTGGACTTCATCATGACCATGTCCTATGATGACCTGGTGCCGGAGAACCACGCCACTATGTACCTCTTCCAGAGAGACGGCAACATGTGCCTTAATAAGTTCTTGATGCCCAAACCCAAAATTGTGATTGGTCTGCCTTTCTACAGCAATGAAAAAGGCAAATTGACCACGCAGTACGGGTATTCTCAGATTGTGGGGTGGCACCCGCGTCTTAAACCGGAGGTTAACGAATTCATCTCCAAAAACCAAGACGGAAGCAACGGCCCTGCGCACACCTTTAACGGCCCCGCGCTCATTGCAGAGAAATGCCGCTGGGCCAAAGATAACAAGTTCGGCGGCGTGATGATTTGGGCGTATGATACGGATGTGCCCCTCAAGCACCGCGCATCTTTGGGGCGTGCCATGTTCAAAGTCTTGCGTCAACCCAAAAGCAAAAAATAAGCACCCATGCGTATACCTCTTGTCAGCTTATTGTTGTTACCGCTTTGTTCCGCAGCAGAACCTGTGGAGCTGTGGTCAAAAGGCGTGTCTCAACAGGCGGGCTGGTATGATTATAACAAAACTTTTGATGGCTCGGACAACGAGCAATGCTGGGCCATCACCGCGGCCAATATCATTAACTGGTGGCAAAATGCGCATGCTGAGTCTCTGCCGCCTGATACCCCCAAGGGGGATGCCGTTGTGCGCAGCTTTGTGACAGGCTTTTCCAATGCCGGCAGTGACCCGGATGAAGCTATATCTTGGTGGTTCACGGGCGAGTATAACCCCGGCCGTGAGGACTGCGCAGCTCTTCACCCCGGCAACCCCGGTGCCTACCTGAAAACGTGCGTGCCAGAGGGTAAGGGAATAAAAGGCACCTTGCTCACCGCCATGCGCGGTCCGCAGGTCAACGCCCAAAGTGCCACTGCCGCCCTTATTGAAGGTGCTGCCGCCGGTGCCGCATTCTGGATTGGTGTTTCCTACACCAGCCCCGCCGGGCGGTCTGCCATGCACTCTCTCAATGTGTGGGGCGTACGCTACACCACAGAGGGAGAGCAGCGCCGCCTCTGTGGTATATGGATTGCTGATTCGGATGACTACAAATCAGGCCTCACCTACGTAGGCGTGCGAGAGGACGCCGGCATGCTCATCTTTGACTGCCCGGATCACCCCATCTACAGCCGCATCCCCCGCATCGTCATAGACACCATCAGCACCGTGCACCCCACCCCCATCCAAAAGCCCGATGTAGATAAATAACATGGTCACGCTTGGCCGCTCACTTATTTTTTTGTTGGCATGTGTAAAAAAGAACAATAAAGTGCAAAAAATGCACTTTATGGAAGGTAAGGTGCCGGGGTGATATTGCAACCCACAGTCAACCAAGTGTAAAAAATGGGCTGATTGTGGTATTTCAAATATTTGCCGATGTAATGCGAGTGTATAGTGTATAACCCATTTAGCTTGTATCAAAAGGGAAGAAAATATCGTACACAAAAAGGCTGACTTCAATCGAAGTCAGCCTTAAATTAAGTACCCTTGATGAAGGGAACATCGTCGGAGATACAAATTCCTTACACATTTACAGCCTGCGGATATTGCGCCAGCATGTCTTGACGCATCTTCCAATCCGGCATCATTATTGTAAGCAACGTATAAAAAAACTTGGAGTGATTCGGATGTATTAAGTGGCAAAGTTCGTGCATTACTACATACTCCACACATGGACGCGGGGTTCCAATAAGGTGAGGGTGCAGACGGATGATGCCTTTTGTCGCAGAACAACTACCCCAGCGCTTTTGCATGTGTTCAATGCGCAGCTCAGGTAATTTGATGTTATATTTCTGAAACGGCGGATACAGACTATTCAATACCTCATGATACACAATATTTCTTTTTTGCTCGAAGTATTCTGTAATCAGTCCCCCGTTAACAACAGAGTTGCAAGTATCGGGCGTATATAAATACAAATATACTCCGTCTGATATTACCTGTTTTCGCGAGTCCCGTACTATTTTCAGTCGAAGAGATTTTCCCAGCAGCATAAAGCTTTCACCGCTCACAAACTGCTTGCTTCGTATATCCGAAAATTTAACAGCGACGGATTTTCTCAGAGTATTCAACAAAAAGTTCTTTCTCCGATGCAAAAAACTCTCTATCTCAGGTAACCCGACGCCAACGGGCGAGGATACGGAAACCGTACCATCAGCCCGAATTCGCAGATTGAGGTTCTTAACCTCTTTCTGCACCCATTCGTAGCTGATAGACATGCCATCCAACTCGATGAATCGCAAGGAAATAACGGAACTCATATACTAAATCGACGTAATGCAACGGTTTTCACATTCTCGATAATTTTGTCTACAATATCAAGAGAAAGTTCCACACCTTTCTCCTTTTCGTACACGTAGAACAAATCATCGATTTGCTGAGAGATCTCATCATGCACCGTTTTGTTGTGAGTCCAATCAACCTTGCTGCATGATTCGATAATCTCTGTAATCCGAAGAGACATTTCTGCCATCAATTCATCCGATAATTGATACTCACACAAGATGCCCAAAAGAACACCGTAGAATGCCTGTGCATGTGCATTTGCTCGAATCATCTGCGGATATTCCAATTCGCTTTTTCCGCCCAGAAAATCATTCATTACTTCCCTCATGCGCTTTAGGTATTCTGCCTCGGATATGACTTTATCGCGGAAAAGATCCAATGTTTCCTGTATTCGCTGTGAAAAATTGTCGTAATAAGCGGGGTTTTCTTCACGTTTTTCACTGATGCTACGGGTAAGCCTATTTTTGATAGCCTCAGCTTGAGCTCGGGATGACCCTAATTCATCTAAGACCTTATCCATTTCTTCCTGGTTTTGGATATCTATGGGGGCTGTCAGATATTGTAATTTTCCTACATGCAAATGCTCATCCAGCAAATTTTGCATCAAGGGGCCATATTCACTATCATCCAGCACATCGCAATAACGGATTCTCACACTTCGACGCACTTTACAGAAAAAGGCAAATGCATTCTTATATCGCGCAATTTCCTCATCTGATAATTTTCGGTATGCTAACTCGGAATTAAGAACCGTGTTCAGGGTGCGCCCATACAGGGACAGTTTCTTGTAAAAGGTTTCCCGCTTCTTATCATCTGCCAGAGACTCTTCTATTGATTCCGGGTCAGACAGGTCAACCTTGCAGTCAAACACATCCAACAAGTGCGTGTATGCTTCCTTTAATTTGGCTATTTCTGCCACAATGTCTCTGAGGCTACCGCGCAAATCGGCAAAAGCGTATTTTTCTAACCCCGCACCGCTGTACATTTCCATGGCTTCATTCAGCTCCTTTACTTGGCAGCGGTAATCAATCACCAATCCGTAGTCTTTTCCTTCAGCCAGTCGATTTGTTCTGGCAATTGCCTGTAACAGATTATGCTCCCGAAGTTCTTTATCTATATACAGCACTTGGCACACCGGTGCATCAAATCCGGTCAGAAGCTTACTACACACAATGATGATGTCGATTTCTCCATTGCGGTACAGTTCCTTAATCGTTTCTTCATAGGTTTCTGCATCGCCATAGCGTTCTATCATCTTATTCCAGAATGCCACCACTTTGGCATCGCCGGACTCGTCCTCACCATCCGGGGCTTCCCGTAAATCCGGTGCTGATATCAACGCCGCGCACTTCAAATCGTCCAGCTTCTCAAAACATTCCAGATACCGCACGGCATCGCGTTTGTAATTACACGCCAGCATGGCCTTGAAGTTTGTCTTCTGTACTGCCGTGCAGAAATGCAGGTTGACATCCAGAGATATGCGGCGTATGCGCGCAATGGTGGAGCTCACACGTCGCAGGGTACTCCACTTGCGACTCAAATCATCCCGCTGAGCGGGCGTCAGGCGCTTCGTTGTCTGTTCGAACCAGAGGTCGATATTCTGCTCATCTACATTTTGCTCCACATAGCGCCCCTCATACAGTAGAGGAACAATTGCTCCGTCATTAACACCATCCAAAATTGTATATTGGTGCAACAGCTGCCCGAATCGCTCATAGGTATTGCGCCGCTCGCTCTTCATCAGAGGTGTGCCGGTAAATGCCAGGAAACAAGCTCTCGACAGTACATCTCGCATCTTGGCCGCCAGTTTTTCATAATGGGAGCGATGCCCTTCATCCACAAGCACATAGATATCTTCAGAATCGCAGCGTAACTTCTGATTGGCCGGTGTTTCAAATTTATTGATCAGCGTTGTGATGATGTCGACATCGTTATCCCTCAACAGGCGGGACAAGTGCCCACCACTGGCTGCTTGAACCGGTCTCATACGTGTGTGGGCAAAGGTATTGCTTATCTGCCGGTCTAATTCCTTTCTATCCGTCACCACCACTACACGGGGATTTGCCCCTCTGCGAGCCGACAGAAGATACCTAGCCAGCATAGCCATGGTCAGGCTCTTACCACTGCCTTGTGTGTGCCATATCACACCACCTTGTCTGCGCCCGTCATCCCGGCGTTTCTGCACAGTCTGGACGATGCGCTGTATGGCAAAAAACTGCTGATACCGGGCTATCTTCTTCACCTTGGCATCGTACACCACAAAATAACGGATGAGTTCCATGGCTCGCTCCGGGCTGAACAGCGAGCAGAGCACCCTATCTTGCTCTGTAGGCTTGCGCCCGGAGACTAATTCGCCGGGCAAGGTCGTAAGATAGCGCTCCTCTTCTTCCCTCCATTTTCCCCAGAACTTACGCGGCGTATCGGTTGTGGCATAGCGCACATCATTCCTGTTCGTTGCCACCACCATCTGAGCATACTTGTACAGGTGGGGAATCCATTCTCGCCCCTGATTACGCAGATGCTGAGCGATGGCCTCTTCCACTTTGTTGACCGGGGCTTTGCATTCTATTACCGCGAAGGGGATGCCATTGATAAACAGTACCAAATCCGGTTGAGCATTATGCTGCTTATCCACGCTCTCTACGGCAAATTCCTCCGTCACATGAAAGAGATTGTTCTGCGGGCATTCCCAGTCTATGAATTTCAGATTAAAGTTCTGCACGTGTCCCTCGCCCACATGCTCAGGATAGCTGCTGCCCAGCATCAGCATATCATATACTTGCTCGCTGGCGCGAACCAACCCCGTCACAATGGGGGCATCCAGCTCATCCATGGCGCGCTCTATATTGCTCGCAGAAAATTCATTTTCCACCCCGCCATACTCATAGCGGTTCAGTTTACGCAACTGCCCGCGCAGCACATCGCGCAGCAATACATGATAGCCACTCCCCCGCTGTTTTCGACAATTCTCCGGGCTCAGATACTCGTATCCAAGCCCCTGCAACACCTCCAGAGCCGTGCGCTTTGTCGCGTTCTTTTCTAAATATTGTTCAGCGTTCATTTTCTAGTGATTGATGTGAGCGAGAGCCGAAACTCCCGCTCAGTTGTTTATCGTCTATCGCGGGGCGGGCATGGGTCATTGCCATGACTGTCCGAATTATGTATCCTACCATTCTTCAGGTGCGGAATCAATTCCGTCCCCTGATTGCGGCTCATGCGTCTGCCCGCTTCCATTGCTTCGCCCTTGGTTTCATAGCGACCACTGACTCTCTGGGCGTGTTCTCGCTTTACATCCCAACTCCCGTGTAGAGAATTGTGTACGACATGATGCTCTTTTCTACTCATATTATCACCTCCTTTCTATTTTTTATAACAAAGTTTTATGATCATTTCCGGTTCTCCCTTCATACCTTAACTCTAATCTTTCCCGTCAGCAACTGCTGCATCAGAGCCTTTTTCTTAAATTGTTCTTGCTTGATTTCATTTTCACATAAAGTAATAACCTCATCTACCCGACGAAACACGTCAACAATGGATGTCTGCTCAGACAGAGAAGGATGATTTATGCAAAATGACAAAAAATCATTAGGATTAATCCTTTTTGCTTTTCTCCCCCCATTTGCTATCGCTCCATTTCTTTTGTAAAAAGCAGCATCCGACACGCACAGCAACAGAAATTCAGTATTAATATGATGAACATCAAAAGCTGGCAAATCAATAGTGCTTTCATAGCCATCCAGTTCATCAGGTATAATGCCAAAAGCACCATTTAGAAAATCTAGTTTACTATATATGAATTGACCTTTCATTCGTCTGAAATATGCGGTATTTTCGCTTCCAGAGAGAGTTTCTTTTTTTTCGGTAACTCCTTTACCCCAAAGTTTAACTGTCAATTTCTTTGCAGTCTTACCATTACTTCCTCTCAATCTACTCTCTGTTAAAAAGTCACTTAAAGGATTTTGCTTCCACTTATCAGAAAAAGATGAAAAACGTCTTTTCCCACTCAGCAATACCTGGCACAAATATTTCTTCAATCGCTTCTTCTCTTCCAGTAATTTCGTTTTGAGTTCAATTATCCTATCCTGAGCAGAAAGAATCTCAGCAATTTTCCGCTGCTCAGCAATGGGGGGAAGGCTAATCTTTATTTTCTTTATTATCTCTGTGCTAAGATTTTCCTGACTGCCTCCATTACTTAATTTCCTTATCGATTCGTATCTAAATTGCAAAAAATAATACACATAGCTCGGCTCATCTTTTTTGATTTCGATTGAAGCACATGCTTGATTCGTCGTTGCTGTGATATTTAGTCTGGACACTATTCCTCGCGTTTTACCCTGACCATACATTGCCATTAACAAGGTACCAGGTTTTAACAACTTCAGAGAAGATTCATGTACCGCACGTAAGGACACATGTTCTCGAGTCTCATTTACGGAACCGGAGGACAACTCACCTGTACTAACCCATGGAATATCGCCATTCCAAAAATCCTGATTATTTCTCGCGGGAGTACTACCTGAAGATATTTTCGCAATGTCACCTAATCTTTTTATGTCCATATCCCGATAATACATTAAGAAAAATACTTATTAAGTTCAATGATTTTTTCTTCCAATCGTGCCAGAACTTTCTTCAGTTTTTCTATTTCTAAATTGCAAATATCTCGGCAGAATTCCATCTTTTTAAACTCCTCTATACATTTCTTCTCTCCATAATCACCAAATGTTACTTTTGAGATGTAATATCCTTCTAAGTCGATACCTTCCAAACATAAGGAATTCTCTATCCCTTTTTTGAAACGTGTATTATTCTCATGATATGGCATAACGTCTTCTAATACGTTGTTGGCCTCCTTTCTCTCCCTTTTGGTATCACAATCAAACAGACATACCGTTTTATTTTTCAGGCTTCTCCCTCTCAAAAATTCTGCTGCTTTCGATAAATCCTTACACCCAGTATTTCTTTCCTGTCCATTCGAATCCAAATAGCCTACCCACTTGAACTGATAGTTTACGTTATAACCAAACACTTCTACGGCTTTATTGAAATACATCTCATCCGTTCTTCCTTCGAGATAAACAACATTCTGAGAATCGTCTAAACGAACAGAGAAAGCATCTTCTACAACAGCTATGCTATTACATTGATAGTATTCGGGTTTGTCACTCACTTGAACTTTTCCTGTTTCATCACGATTGAGCACGATAACTTTATCATTACTTCGATTATCATTGTGTATAATAAATGGAGAATGAGTTACCACAAAGATTTGAGATGTCTGAATTCCTTTATCATCTGTAAATATGCCTTTGTAATATTGCATTATTTTCATTTGCCAATAGGGATGAAGACTTATCTCAGGCTCGTCAATAAAGACAAATGCCCCTTTCAAAGAATTGACATCTCTCAATAGAAAACACCCCCGATACACTATTTGTTTTTCGCCCGAGCTGAGTTCATCCAAAGAGATTTTCGTGCCGTTTTTTGTGAAGTATACTTCCTTTTTCCCATTCTCGGTCTCCACACCGGCATATTTCAAATCAGAAAACATTTGTTCAAAGGCTCGTGTAAAACGCTGCATTTTTGATTCCGGTTCAGAGCCATTCCTCCCCTCTCTGTACCATTTTGCCAAACTAGAATCGTCCTGAGCTTGGATGTCAACCAATAACTGCTTAGTCATCTGAGACAAATCATCTGATGAACGTCGGCTTTCTTCTTTTGAATCCAATGTAGAAGATTTTACATATTCCACTTTTGTTTTCTTAAAATTGATATCAACATCAGAAAATATCCCTTTAAATCGATACTTTTTATCATTATGATTACTAAATATTTCTCTTAAACCTCGATTATCCGAAATATAGAACATTTTGTTTCCACGCCAATTTTCGACTTGTATAGATAAGGAAATAGGGGTTAAATCTCTTTCTATATCAAATTTTAAACAGTTAACCGGATGACATGATGCAATCTGGTAAAGTTCATTTAAAAGCGTACTTTTACCATTGCCGTTTTCCCCGGCAATGATAACCGTATCTACAGCCTGCCCCGACTGATTACAAAAGTCAATTTTAAGGTCACCTAAGATGGGATGATTACTAAACTCAATACTTCTAAATTTATCCATAATCTTTATTTTTTAGGCAATTTCTTAATCTGTTTTTCAGCGGAGCGAAGGGATTCTACGAAAACGAATTCAACGGGGGAGAGTTCAGCGGTGAGGCGTTGTTTATATTTGGAGAACTCCTCGGCCGCGCGGCGGTCGGCCAGTTCGCGGGAGATGCGCCCGGCGTTATCGAGTACATCGCTGCGGGACATGCGCAGGAAGTCATCCACATGGGTAATCCAATCTTTCATGTACATGGGAGCACCACGCAGCGCCTGGAGTTCGGCAAGATCCAAGAAGGCGGAGACGAGGTAGTTGAGTGTTGAAAGCTCCTTTTCCTGAAGATAATTCTTAGCGGTCTGAGCTTCCTGAAGAGTGGGATGAGTACCCTTGAATGAGGTCATCCCCATGAGGGGAAGCGCTGCATCAGCACGACCGGCCACGAGTTCTGCTGCGGTTTGCCCGGTGGCTGCATATATCATCTTATTCTGTACCACCTTAAAGAAAAGTCGGGTTTCCTCCGCATTTGCGGAATAGTCTATGCTGGTGGCATAAATATCCAGCACCTGGCGCCAGAATACTTTTTCGGAGGAACGGATGTCACGAATGCGCTCCAGAAGCTCGCGGAAATAGTTGCCGCCACCGGCAGATTTCAGCAGGTGATCATTCATGGCAAAGCCTTTCTGCAGGTATTCCTTCAACACGCGGTTGGCCCACACGCGAAACTGAGTACCACGCAATGACTTCACTCGATAACCGACCGCAATCACCACGTCCAGACTGTAGAGCTGCAGAGGTCTGCCTACTGTGTCAGGCTGCAAGGTTTGCATATTTTCTGCGGGTGCGAGTTCTCCCTCTTCAAAAATGTTGTTAATGTGGCGATTGATGCCGGTACGGTCTTTCTGAAAGAGCTCTGCCATCTGGGCAATAGTGAGCCACACAGTGTCGCCATCGAGGTGAACATCCAGCCGAGTCTGACCATCCTCGGTCTGGTACATCAAAATGGGCATATCACTTGCATTCATAATCCCAGTTCCTCAAGGTATTTGTTCATCTGAGCCTGTACAATGGCCAATTCGGCTTCCAGTTTGGCGATATTTTGTTTTACTTCTGCAATGTCAATTTCCTCTTCTTCCTCGAAGGTGTCGACATAGCGTGGGATGTTGAGGTTGTAATTATTTTCCTGCACTTCCTTCTTGGTGGCCAGATAACTGAACTTGTCAATAGTCTTGCGGGCAGTGTATGTATCCACAATTCGGGTAATGTCACTATCGCGCAAACGGTTTTGATTCTTGCCCTTCTCGAAGCAATCGTCTCCGGATGCATCGATAAACAGAATATCTGTGGAGGGGCGGAATTTGCGGAATACCAGAATACAGGCAGGAATGCCAGTGCCGTAGAATAAATTGGCAGGCAGTCCAATCACGGCGTCCAGCCAATCGTGCTCGATGAGTGCTTTGCGAATCTTACCCTCGCTGGCGCCGCGGAACAATACACCATGCGGCAACACCACCGCCATACGTCCGGAATCCGCGTCCAGACATTTGAGCATATGCAGCACAAAGGCATAATCGCCCTTGGATGAAGGAGGCACACCGTCAGAGAAACGATTCCACACATCCAGAGATGGTATCATCTTTTTAATGGGCTTGCCTTTTTCGTCGACAACATCGCCGGTGAGGAACGCGCTGTCCCATTTATCAAGAGAGAAGGGGGGATTGGCCACGACTACCTGGAAGCTCATGAGATTATCATTCTGAATGTTCTGGGGATTTGCAATCGTATCCCCCTGCCAGATACTGGCATCCTTCACGCCATGCAGAAACATGTTCATGGTGCAGAGCGCCCATGTTTGGGCATTCAATTCCTGCCCATATACCGCTGCCTTTCCTCCAAGTACTTTTTTATATGCTTTGAGTAGAAGCCCTCCACTACCGCAGGTCGGGTCATAAATGCGGTCATTTTCACGAGGCGAAACGAGCGAGGCGACCAGTTCGGAAACTTCCTTAGGCGTGAAGAATTCACCGCCTTTCTTACCGGCATCTGACGCGAAGTTTGCAATCATGTATTCATACGCATCGCCGATGATGTCCGCATTATCCAGTACCGATGGCCGAAGATTCAGCTTGCTGAAATCCTCCAGCAAATTGCGAAGTACGGCATTCTTTGTCTTTGTATCACCAAAATCCACCTGCGAATTAAAGTCAATGGCGCGGAATACATTGCGTAGCTTACTGCTGTTTTGATCTTCAATTCTGGCCAAGGCTACGTTGATTTTCTGTCCGATTTCCGGGTCATGGCGGTTGTCATAGAGGTAATCGAATGTGGATTCATCATCCATAAAGAAGCTTTCGCGGCTCATAGCTCGGTTAATACGCTCCTCGTTGCCATCATAGCGCACTGCATACGTCTCGCGCTTCTCTGCCGTCACATCACTGAGATACTTTACGAAAAGCATCGAGAGAATATAATCCTTATAGCGGGAGCTATCTATCTTACCGCGGAAACTGTCGCAGGCTTTCCAAAGTACCTGCTCAATGTCATTTTTTGTTGTCATATTTATATCGTTGTGTTGTAAATCTTTTCTGTAAGACTCTGTGACAGAAAGGAGCGTTCTTTCTGTAGTCTTTTCATCAGCTGTTGTTCTTGTCGGCGTAGTGCTTCTAACTTTGCTATCTTCACTTGAACTTCCATGGGGTGAAGCGTAATGGCTACTTCCGAAAAAAATTGCGGTCTAACAGCATTCAGCATGTTTGCCGAAGTGTTTTCATAAATACGGCGCCGCATACTCGGACGATTCAATATCCAATGCAAGTAACCGGGATTCAGTTTTTCCCTATCCGGGCGAATGATGACGAAATGAGAGGAAATAAGCATGCCGGCGCTTTGTTCATCAATCAAGACGGATGCGTAAGGCCATGTAAGCCTCACAATAACATCACCTACAGTTGCTTGATATGTGTTTGGTAATACGCCGGCAGAAATATACACATCAACCTCAGACATATCTAACCCGCCATCCTCTTTCACGGAACGCAGTGTCAGCAAAGGATACATTTCTCCTTGCTCTCCCTGTGACCTTTTTCGAGACAACACCAATCCGCTGCGTACGGACGCGAGTTCATTTAAACTTTTTTTCTGAGTGCTTGTTGTCATGCGCTAAAAATAACACAGATAAAAAAGATAATCAAGACTTTTTTTATTGTCATGGGTAAAAAAGAACAATTAAGTGCAAAAAATGCACTTTATGAAGAGATGAAAATTCGGCTCTTCTGCAATAATTGTGGAATGAGCCCCGCAAGGAAGAAGAAGAGCCAACTTTCAGAACTATCGGTTAAGAGTGTTAATTGAATGTGGGCACAACGTGATATGAAAATTCAAATTCCTCATTCTTTGGGGCTTGACCCCAAAGTTTGGGCTTGACCCATCTTTTTCATGTTGTCTGATTTTGGTGTTAAAAAAAGACCTGCATACCTTGAAGGTTTGCAGGTCATTAAGTACACGAGAAGAGATTCGAACTCCTGACCAACTGTGTGTAAGACAGCCGCTCTACCACTGAGCTACTCGTGCTTTGCACTGGGTGCGCCGCAATTTTAGCAGCTTTTGGGTTTGATTGCAAGCTTTATTTTGCAAAAATTGCAATTTTTTATGATTTTTTTGCAAAAAAGAGGCGCAAATGGGCTTTGTGGGCCCGATTTGCGCCTGAAAATGGAATCGTTACCCTAATTTTACTTGGTGACGAGGCTGTGGCCGGTCATTTCAGCAGGCTGGGCAATGCCGAGCAGACTGAGCAGGGTGGGGGAGATATCGGCAAGGATACCGTCGGACATCTTCACTTGGTCCTGGTCGGGGCCGCAGTAGATGAGGTCTACCAAGTTAGTGGTGTGGGCGGTATTGGGGGAGCCGTCGGGGTTGAGCATGTTCTCGCAGTTGCCGTGGTCTGCGCAGATAAGGCAGCAGCCACCGAGCTCAAGAATCTTGTTCACGCTCTTCTCCAGAGCCTTGTCAACAGCCTCGCAGGCGGTGATACCGGCTTCAAGGTAGCCGGTGTGGCCCACCATGTCGGGGTTGGCAAAGTTCATGATGGCGATATCATAGTTGGCAATGGCGTCCACAAACTTGTCTGCCACCTCGCCTACGCTCATTTGGGGCTTGAGGTCGTAAGTAGCCACCTCTCTGGGGGAGGGAACAAGGATGCGGTCTTCACCCTCAAACTGGGTTTCAACACCACCGTTGAAGAAGAAGGTAACGTGGGCGTACTTCTCTGTCTCTGCGATGCGGAGCTGCTTAAGGCCGGCAGCGGCAATCACCTCGCCGAGGATGTTGGTGAGCTGCTCTTGCTCGAACACCACGGGGGTGGGGTAGCAGGCCTCATACTCAGACATGGTGATGAAGTGTACGTGCGGGTGGGCACCACGCTCAAAGCCGTCGAAATCATCATAGATGAATGCGCGGGAGAGCTCGCGGGCGCGGTCTGCACGGAAGTTGAAGAAGAATACCACGTCTTCGTCGCGTACGCGCTGCGTGTCTGCCTCGCAGAAGATGCCGGGCTTCAGGAACTCGTCTGTGACGCCCTCTGCATAGCTCTTTTCTGCAAACTCTGCGGGGGTGCAGGTGCATGCCTCACCTTGACCCAGTACAATGGCATTCCAGCCGATTTGCACGCGGTCCCAACGCTTATCGCGGTCCATGGCGTAGAAACGGCCTACCACGGTAGCAATCTTGGCACCATAGGGGGCAACGGCGTCTTGCAGTTGCTTAAGGAAACCGGCACCGCTCTTGGGGTCTGTATCGCGGCCGTCGGTAATGGCGTGAATCATGATGTCTTTCACACCGGCCTCAGCAGCAATCTTGACAACGCCGATAAGGTGATCGATGTGGGAGTGCACGCCGCCGTCGGACACAAGGCCGAGAAGGTGCAGGCGCGTGCCGGCGGCCTTGGCGAAAGCCTCGGTAATAACGGGATTTTTGGCAAGGGAGCCATCATTGATGGCATTGGTAATGCGGCACAGGTCTTGGAATACTACGCGGCCGGCACCCAAGTTAAGGTGGCCTACCTCAGAGTTACCCATCTGACCATCAGGCAAGCCTACATCTTGGCCGGATGCACCCAACATGGAGTGCGGGCAGGAGGCCAACAGCTTGTCGGTGAACGGGGTGTCGGCGAGCACGGTGGCATCACCGGTCTGCTTGGCAGCCTCAGGCCCCTGAGGGTTGCGGCCCCAACCGTCGCGAATAATCAATACTACGGGTTTGTTTGCCATGGCTCTATCTTACCACGTTCTTTTACTTTTGTGAAGTCAAATTCAATTATATGCCCCGATTTTGATTTGAGGGCAGACAATTTGCGCCCCTGCGTGAGGCATTGCTTGCATTCGCCCCCGGGGGGCTCCGCACCGCAACCTGTGTACAAAAACAGAGAGGCAAGCATTGGCTTGCCTCCCCATCTTATAAAGAAAGTTTTGATGAAACTTTACTCGCCGCGGCGGTAGCCCATGGCACCCATGGTGAAATCGCGAATAGCATTTTTAAGTCTCTCGGAGCCGTAGTAATCAGCACCTTTAATCTTCATGGCAGCAGCAGCACCGCGAGCTTGCACATCATTGTACTCCTGCGTTACGAGAAGCTTGGCCTGGATATCCTGAAGCTCGGCAAGGTCCTCCTTGGACAGAGGAATCTCGTACAGGCTGTAAATTACTTGAGTCAATTGCTCGATTTTTTCGGCAGCTGCATCGGGGGCAAGTTCAATCTCGGGGGCGGAGGTAATCTCAACATACTTCTGAGAAATCAAGAAGAGGCCGTAACCGAACTTCTGGGCGGGGGAGAACTGCTCCATGCCGGGCTGTTCAAAGGCAACGGGGGCATCCTGAGCCACAGCGGGTACAACACCGGCGGTGGCAGCCAGCATAGCTATATAAGCGATTTTGTTCATAATATGCGATTTTATTTTATCAGAGCCGAACGCTCTTTAAGTATACTCTAGCAGATTTTTTTCATCTTGGCAAGATTCAAATCTGACAGTGTTACGCAAAAATAAGTCTGAAAGATTGCTTGCGGTGCTCATGCCGTAATGCGGTGGATACGTGCGCATACTGAGGGAATGGCACAATGTGTAAATAAAACCTATAAAAAATATAAGAAAAGTGGGAATAAAGCTTGCATTTCCTATTTGTTTGCTGTACATTTCTGCGCACTCACTCATAACACACGTTATACAGCTATGAAAAGAGCCATAACATTACTGAGCCTGTTTGCCGGATTAAACGCCGTTGCCGCCACGGAAACCTTTTGGTTATATGGTGTTAATGAATACGGCGGCTGGTACGATGCAGATAAAACAAGCCCTGCCGATGACGAGAATAAATGCTGGGCAGCCGTATCTGCCAACATGATTAATTGGTGGCAGTCTCAATATGAATTACCGGATACTCTGTTGACCGGTGATGCTGTTTGGAATGAATACCGCACCAAGGCCAATACCGTTATGAGCAATGCTCAGGTGGGTATAGATTGGTGGTGGAGCGGTGATGCAGCCGCAGATATGGCGGACTTGCAGGGCATAGATTCATTCTCTGCTTCTTCTGCAGACCGGTATTATTACAGCTATACCGCCATCGGTGCTCCGGCCATTTACAAATACCGTTATCAGGATTATGTATATTATATAGAGCCGGAGAAAGTGGGCGAGCGCGTGCTTACGCAGCAGCTTTATGATATGTTCAGCAGCAATGAGCCGCGCTTGGGAATTACCCTCAATATAGGCTCCTCAGAGACGGCCTCGCTTCACGGTATAACTTTGTGGGGAGCAGAGTTTGCAGATTCTCAGACGCTGACCGCCCTGTGGGTTACAGATTCAGACGATGCCATCTTCAATGTGGGAGACCAAGACCTGTTTCGGGTATCCGTAGAATATAAGGACGGGGCTATTTATTTGTCTGACTATTGGTATGAGGAGGCTCGCTACTTAGAATCCCTTACCGTTTTAGATGCCACCAAGACAGATGCATGGAACCTGGAGCGTGTTCTTTTGGCCACCCCTGCGCCTTATAGCATCCCCGAGCCTACTACTGCTACGCTCAGCATATCGGCCTTAGCCGCTTTGGCAGCCCGCCGCCGCAGAAAATAAAAATAAGCGGCAACTGCATCTCTGAATCATGATTTGCGGTTTGCCTTATGTACGGAAATAAAAAACACCCGCAGGCGAGAACCTTCGGGTGTTTTTTGAAATAGTGTTGCGGTCGGAACCGCGTATTACTTCTCCTCGATGTGTACATCGTACACCTTGCCGAGGATGTTGAGCTTCATATCGCGGCCGGAGATGGCGGCAGATACACCCACGGTAGAGAGGGATACGGGAGCACCGTAGTTCTCTTCTTTCTTGGCGGTGGGCAGCTCGGGGCGCTTGCCGGCATAGTAGTCCTCAAGCTGCTGCGGGAACATGGCGTAAATCACGCAGTTCTCGTCCGTAGCGGGAATACCCTTGGCGGTAAGCTTGTCGCGCAGGTCCTGCATGCCGGGCTTGATAAGGTCTGCGGGGCGGCAGGTGATGGGCTCCTTGCCGGAGCGCTTGGCGCACTCTGCCTGCAACTCCGGATCCACCGGGGCAGGGGTGTGGCCGTAGTAGCCGAGTGCTACGTCCATGGTCTGCGGGGTGATTTGCTTCCAGCGGCCGAACTTCACGTTGAATGCAGCCTGAGAACCCACAATCTGAGAGGTGGGCGTTACCAGCGGAATCCAACCGAGGGCTTTGCGAACCACGGGGATTTCAGCCATCACTTCATCAAACTTATCCATGATGTTGAGCTCCTTGAGCTGGTTGCGGAAGTTGGAGAGCATGCCGCCGGGTACCTGGTAAAGCAGGGTGGCGCTGTCTACAATCTCATTCTTATGGCTGGTGAACTTAGAGAGGCTCTCGTAAATGGGCTGGAGCATGCCGGAAATCTCCGTAAGCTTCTCGGTGAAGTCATCAGCAAACTGCGGGCAGCGCTCGTAACCCTTCATGAGGGCAAGCATGCGCATGCAGTCCGGTTGGCCGGTACCGTTGGCAAAGGGGGCAATGGAGCAGTCAACGGCGTCTGCACCGGCGTTGATGGCTGCCACATAGGCACCGGCACCAAGGCCTGCGGTATCATGCGTGTGTACCCAAACGGGCAGGCCGGTGCTCTTCTTGAGAGCCTCAACCAGGGCGGCCGTCTCGCTCGGGGGGATAAGACCGGCCATGTCCTTAATCACGAGGCCGTCTGCGCCCATGTCGGCAATTTGCTTGCCGAGCTTGGCGAAGTACTCCAGATTATGCACGGGGGAGGTGGTGTAGCAGATGGTGCCGTGGGCAGTGGCACCGGCCTCCTTGGCAGCGCGGATGGAGGTGCGCATGTTCTCCGGGTCATTGAGGCAGTCAAAGATACGGAAGATGTTCATGCCGTGCTTGGCACTGGTCTTCACGAAAGCCTCTACCACGTCATCTGCATAGTTGGTGTAACCCACCATGTTCTGACCGCGCAGCAGCATCATGTGCGGGGTCTTGGGTGCAAGCTTCTTGAGGGTGTCAAGACGGTCGAAGGGCAGCTCGCCGAGGAAGCGAAGCCCTGAGTCAATGGTAGCACCACCCCAGGTTTCCAGGGCAGAGAAGCCCATTGTGTCAAGAATGGGCGCAATCTCGAGCATCTGCTCGGTGGACATACGGGTGGCGGCCAGAGACTGGTGGCCGTCGCGGAGTACTGTGCAGTTGAATGTTGCCGGTTTCATATTTGTGAAAAGTACGAGGGTACAGTTTCTCCCTCTGCCAGCAGAATAACATACCACCTGTGACAAGTCAACGAAAAAACGGCACATTTTCTCATTTGTGTGCGCGGGCGCGCCGAAAATGATTGACAAAGCATCTCTCATGGTATATCTATCAGAGTATGCGCGCACTCAATCTTATTATCTCAGCAAGCTTGGCAGCCCTGTTGGGCGCTTGCTCCTCTTACGACCGTTCTTTTATTCAGGAGGTGTCGGATATCCCGCTTAAAACCACGGAGGAGCCCGGCATGGATTGGGCGGAATCACCGCTGCGCAGTCATGCCAAGTATGTGCTCTACGGGTCTGAGTCACAACGGGAAATGGAAGATTGTGTGGGCGATTATTACTTTGTAACTTGGTATGATGCACAGCCCGCCAAGCCGGTCAAAGTAATCATGCGCTATACCCAAGCTGCCACCGGCTCCGAGGTGCAGGTGACGGAAAAAGTATACAACCAACCCCGCAAGTCTGCTGCCGGCCATACGGAGCGCTTTTTCTTCATAGGCGATGACCGCCGTAAAAAAGGCGATGTTCTCACATGGCGTATGGAGCTGTACGTAGACGGTAAGCTGGTGGATTCCAAACAGTCATATCTTTGGGAATAAACGCCCGCAGCATTTGAAAGAAAAAAATGATGGGTCTGACGCAAATTCGAGTGGACAAAGCGTGCATCTCAGAGTAACATATTGCCGATGCGTGACACCCATTTTTGAAACGCAACTTAAACTTTTCAAAATCATAAAATTATGTTCAAAGGATATCAGAAATCAACTACGCCGCAGGCTCCCGTAACTCCCGCTGCCGACCCCGGTTTGGCTCCTGAGTGGGGTGCTCCCATCGGCACCGAACCGCAGGGCGTAAGCGCCCCTGAGTCTTACTTTGCCGGTGCAGACGCCGGTTTTGATGTAGGTTCCGCCGGCCTTGAGGCCTCTGCCGTATCTACTCGCAACGTGCTCAACTCTGACGTACGCGTGGTAGGTGTGCTCCGCTTTACCGATGACCTGTTGGTAGACGGCTCCGTGCAGGGTGAAATTGAGTCTGAAGGCGTGCTTACCGTAGGCGTGAATGCCGTAATTGAGGCCGGCGACAAGAACAAGATTGCTGTGCGTACCCGCAGTGCCATTATTCATGGCCGCGTAACGGGCGATGTTGTGGTGTCCGACCGCGTGGAGCTTACCTCCACTGCCGAATTGTTGGGTGATGTAACCGCCAACAAGATTTCCATCCAAGAGGGTGCAATCTTCAACGGTTACTGCAAGGTAGGCGTACCCACGGGTGCAACGCTTGCAGCTGCCCCGGCTCCGGTCAAGAAGGGCAAGAGTGCCGCCAAGACTCCCTCCGACAACCTGTTGGACTGAGCCAGCCATTTTAAACTATGCCTGAGTACAGGACAGAGCCATTGATAGCCACCTGTGCCTCAGGGCTTTTACCTGAGGGTGAGTGCAACCGCCGTGTTGCACTCACCTCATTTAATACCCGCGAGTCCCGCTCCAAAGTACCCACCAAAGAAGTAGTGTGCTATGAGTGTGGCCGCCGCTCCAGAGTGCCCGCCGCGGCGCTCTCTGCCAACTGTATACATTGCCATGCCCACTTACGCATGACAGATGTAGAGCTCAAACCCAACTCTACCCGCCTCACCGTGCGCACCCTGGGCAACGTAACCTTGCAGGCAGATGCCGTGCTCTCTCAGTTGTCCATTGTGTGCCACAATATGTACCTCAACGGCAAGGGTAATGGCTCGTTCCGCTGCACGGGGCGTCTGCGTGTCAGTGCAGATACGCAGATTGACGGCGAGGTGCGCGTGGGCTCCTTGCATGTAGACCGCAGCGTGTCCGTTGCCTTTACCCGCGGCGTATTTGCCGAAACGGTAGACATTTACGGCAAAGTGACAGGGCGCATTGAGGCCACGGGCAAAGTAAAATTGCACCGTGGTGCAGAGCTTTGCGGGGAGTGCCATGCCCCCATGCTCATTATCAAACCCGGTGCCACCCACCAAGGAAATTGGGTAAAGGCTCACCTTACCCCGTCTGATTGTATTGTTTCGGCCGGGAATCAATGATGCTTGCCGGAGACGAGTTGGAATCATGGATATTCGCATTACAGGTGCCACGCAGAATACCCTGCGCAATATAAACCTTACCTTGCCTGCCGGTAAGTTGATAGCCTTGATGGGCCCCAGTGGTTCCGGCAAGAGTACGCTGGCGTATGATACCTTGTTTGCGGAGTCCCGCCGCCGCTTTTTGGATTGTTTATCAGCAGGGGCTAGGCGTATGTTGGCTCGCCCCGAGAAGCCGCGTGTGCAGGCCATAGAGGGCTTGCCCCCTGCGCTGTGCTTGGAGCAGAGTATTCCTGCGGGGCAGTCCCGCTCTGTGTTGGGGTCTCTTACGGAAACGCTGGATTATCTGCGTATTTTGTATGCTGCCGTGGGTGTGCCGCATGACCCGGAAACGGGCGAGCGCCTGACGCGGTTGAGTGTGGATGAAATTGCGGCCGCGCTGTGCGAGCTTGAGGAAGGAACCCGCCTTACTCTGCTGGCGCCGTTGCCGGCGAGTTTCGGGGCAAATGCAGAGTCCGATATTCTGGACTTACGCAAAGCCGGGTATTTGCGAGTGCGGGTGCAGGGGGAAATTCGTGAGCTGGAGGAGCTGGAAGCGCAGCCCCCCACTGTTGCCGATGTGTGTGAGCTGGTGATAGACCGCATTGTGGTGCGCAGCGGTACGGAGTCTCGCATAGCAGACTCGTTGCAAGTAGCGCTCCGATTTTGTCCGGATGAGGTGCGGGCTTTGATTCAGCCCCGCGGTGCTGAGGTTGAGTTGAGGGCTTTTCATACCGCATACCGCAATGCTGAAACGGGGTTTACCTTGCCGGATTTGACTCCGCGCCTTTTCTCCCACTATTCTCCGCAAGGTGCGTGTGCGCATTGCAACGGGCTGGGTGTGGCTGAGAATAAAAAGGGTGAGCTTGTGATATGCCCTGTGTGTAAGGGTATGCGACTTAACCCTACGGCTTTGGCTGTGACGCTGAATTTTGGAGGACAAGAGCTGAATTTGGGGCATTTTTGCAACCTGACCGTGCAGGAGAATCTGGAGCTGTTACCCACCTTGCAGGTGCCGCCCGCTTTTCGTGAGGCTCTGCAAACAGCTATTGCCGAGCTGGAACGTCGCTTGAGTTGTTTGTCTGAGCTGGGGCTGGGGTATTTGAGCCTTTCTCGCGCTACGAATACGTTATCCGGCGGTGAGTTGCAACGTGCACGTTTGGCCGGTCAAATAGGTGGGGGGCTTTCCGGGGTGCTGTATATTTTGGATGAACCCACCATTGGGCTGCACCCGCGTGAAACAGCACTTCTTATACGTGCATTGCAACGCTTGCGTGATAAGGGGAATACTATTTTGGTGGTAGAGCATGACCCTCAGTTGTTGGCCGCTGCTGATATGTTGGTGGAAATGGGCCCCGGCAGTGGCCCCGAGGGTGGCTGTATTTTAGCTCAGGGGGCTTATGCGGAAATTTTGCAGAATCCGGATTCTCCCACCGGTGCGTGGTTGTCCGGGCGGTGTGAGTACGCGCGTGCCGAGTCTCCGGATATTGAAAGCTGCGCTTGGATGGAGTTGCGGGGAGCCTCCGCCCGCAATCTTAAAAATATTACCTTCAAGCTGCCCCTGGGGGCGTTTACGTGTTTGTGTGGCCCTGGAGGCTCCGGTAAGAGTACTTTGATTCATGAATGCTTGTTGCCGGCGTTGAAGGAGGGTAAGGTGCAGGGAGCGGAGGGCATAGCCCGAGCCGTGCTGTTGGATCAAAGCCCGTTGGGGAGCTCGCCGCGCTCTACCCCCGCTACGGCTACGGGCCTGTTGGATGTTTTGCGCCCATTGTATGCGGCACTTCCTTTGGCGCGTCAGCGTGGGTATACGGCAGGGCGTTTCTCCCTCAATGTGAGGGGCGGGCGGTGTGAGCGTTGCTCCGGTACCGGCTATTTGCAGGTGGATATGAACTTTTTGGCAGACCTTTATACCCCTTGCGATGCTTGCCACGGTGCCCGTTATAATCGAGAAACGCTTGAGGTGACATGGCGTGGTAAATCCATTGCTGCGGCATTGAGCCAAACTGTGGATGAAGCACTGGAGTTTTTTGCCCCTATACCGGCGGCCGTGGGTATTTTGCAGGCATTGCATGATTTGGGCTTGGGATATTTACCCTTGGATCGCTCTGTCACGACGCTTTCCGGCGGTGAAGCTCAGCGTGTGCGCATTGCCACTTACTTGGCCAAAGCTGCCCCCAAACGCGGACGCAGGGAGGGCGAGCGCCTGTTGTTTGTGCTGGATGAACCCTCTACCGGCTTGCATTTCCGAGAGGTTGATATGTTGCTGCGGGCGTTTTACCGCCTGAGAGCGGCCGGGCATACGGTGTTGTGTATTGAACACCATGAGGGGATTCTCTCTCGTGCTGATTATTTGGTGGAGCTTGGGCCCGGAGCCGGTAAAGACGGGGGCTCCATTACCTATGCCGGGGTGCCGACCGGGTTGCTGCAATAAGGGGCAAAGGTGTTGCCACCCTTGCCCCCTGATGGGTTACTCCTCGCAGAGTATTTTGACGAATGCTTCTTCTTGCAGGCGCGTGGCACCGCAGGCAAATTTGGCGCGTATTTGTAGAGTCTCGTCCAAATCGTCTCTCACTGACAATTTTACGCGGAAATCATCCCAAATGCCGAATTGAGCCTTGCTCTTTACCCATGCCAAACAGGTGCGTACTCCGACTTCAAGAGGCAATTGCTCTGTACGGATAATGCGGAACCCAAGGAAGGTGTCCACCTTACCTTCTACCAGTGCACGTGCCGTGTTGTAGTCAAAGCTTGATACCTCAGGCTCTTGCAACAGAGAGTTAATTTGCGAGGCTGTGCAGGCCAGCACAAGTTCATCTCCGTAGGCTCGGCGCTCTTCGTTCCAAGCCTCTGCTTTTTGCAGCATGGTGAGAGCCTTACGCAGTTTGCTCACGGTGAGATTGCAAGACTTGGGTGTGCCGGTTTCCGTGTAGTCGCTGTCAATTACCTGGTTGTCATCGAAAACAACGGCTGCGGTGCCGAACTCGCCCTTGAAATTGGTGCCCATGAAATTATCAAGCATCACCTTGTCCATGGTGCGCCCCGCAGCGGCGCGCAAGCCTTCAATCGTTTTGCTGACCGGTACATCTATGTTGGAGAGCTTTTTGGCATCGAACTCATCAAAGCCGATGGCTCTTGTAAAGATGTGCGGGTGCATCACGCGGCGCGTGGTGGGGGCATCTTGCAGCACGGTGCTCTGCATACGGTCGGTTTTCTCGCGAAAATCGAGCAAGCCATATTGGTCAAAGGTGACCAGTTTGCCGCTCAGCCCGGTTTCTACGGTTACATATTTCTCCAAACGGGAGGCCTCCTGCTGTAAATAGGTGCCCCACTTGTCAGAGTATTTGATTTGGTACTGTTGTTCTATGTCAGCCATATTCTTGTGTTGTTTTTATATTTGTGTGTTAAGAATGGCAAAACGGCGGTGGTGATTGCCCTATGCGGGGTCTGACCGTGTGGTGCGCAGGGTGGCGGTTCTGTGCAGAATTGAGGCTGCCTGTCACTCTTGCCGTGTAGATATAAGCATAGTTGGTGGCACTTGTCACTTTATTCTGACCTTCCGCAGGCTCTTTTCATCAACATGCTTGCGGTAATTGATATTGAACGTGTGAGCGTTGAAAGGTGTATTTATCGGTATGCGCTTGTTGTGGAATACCCTGTTGAAAAAGTTAGGTGATTTTGCCCGATATATGTGGAATTATACGGGGACAATTGCTGTTTTATCTTTAATGTTGGGCGTGTTGGGGATGGGTGTTTACCACTTGTTTGTTAAGGAGATAGGAGAATCATATAAGAAAATGCGTCAGGAGCGTTATTACTCGGGGTTATATAATTCTGCCGGTCCGGAGCCACCGCGTGGTATTGGTTCTTTGCCGGTTCCGGGGGGTGATTCCTGCATCCATTTTGAGTATACGCCGGAGGGGCTGCCGGCTCGGGTGGTGTGTATTGGGGCAGATGGCAATGTGCGCTTGTTGCCCGGTAGCCGTGTGGCTGAGCAAAGGGTGGATTATGATGATGACGGTAGGGTGGTGACAAAGAGTAATTTTGATGCGGAGGGTAAGCCTGCTGCCGATGCTCACGGGGTGGCTTCTCGGGCATTTGAATATGATGAAGAAGGGCGGTTGGCGCGTACCGTTACCAGAGATGCCGCCGGCAAAAAAGTGGTGCCGCGCATGCCGGGATTTGCTGAGCGGCAGATTACTTACGATGATAAAGACCGCCCTGTTGAAATCAGGCATTTGGATGGACTGGGCAAAACGATTCGTAATGCTGCGGGGGAACATTCTGTAAAATACTCATACAATGATGAACACAATGTTGCCATTCGCTCCAATGTGAACAATGGCTCTTTGTGTGATGATGCCCGCGGTATTGCCGTAGAGCGTACGGAGTTCTCTGCCGATGGGATGGTGGAGTTGAAGAAATGGAAAAACTCACAAGGTCATTCCGTGGGGGCTGATGGGGCAGGCTCCGTGTTGGTGGAAAAATCTCCTTCTGCCGGAACGCGACGCGTGTTGCGCTGTGGGGGTAATGGTATGCCCCTGCAAAATGTACGTTGTTGTGCTGAGCATTTAATGAAATCTGATGCACAGGGACGCCCAGAGTGGGAGTGTTTTAACGGGGCAGACGGACGCCCTTGCGTCAACCCCGAGTTGGGGTATGCCGAGCATGTGTGGGAGTATGATGATAATGGGAACCTTACTCGTGAGTATTTTTGGGATGCTGCGGGAAATCCCTCTCCCTGCTATGAAAAACGATACAGCGGGCAGGGGGACGCTAAGTATGTAATCTCTTTGCATACAGATGGTGCCACAGAGTTGAAACGCTGTGATTGAGGTTATCTGAGAGACCCGGTATGGGGGGCATAGCAGGCCGGTTGTTGAATGATTGGCCTGTTTTTCTTGATTGTTTCATGAATTTGTGTTAGGATACATTCGGAACACGAGTATGTAAAAACAGGAAGACAATTATGAAGACGAAACAGATATGCTCGATGATTGCCATGATGGCAATGGGGGTGATGCCGGTTTATGCTGCCGGTGGAGAAGATGATGCCTTGTTGAAGTGGTTGCGCCGCAGCAATGCCGTGTATAGTCCGTTAGAGGCTGCTGAGTATGGCTCTGCCGAACAGCTGGAGGATGCTGTCATGGAAGACCCCATGCAGGTAAATGCGGTGGATGAGCTGGGCCGCACTGCTTTGCATATTGCCGCCGGCAAGGGTAAAACTGAGGCTGTGAAGATTTTGCTGGAGGCCGGGGCTGATGCTGCGGCATGTGATGCGGACGGTAAGCTGCCGCTGGATGTAGCACAAGGGGATGAAGTGAAACAACTGCTTGTAGCGGCCGGGGAGGTGAGAGAGAAAGAATTGCAGTTGTGCCGTGATATTCAGTCGGGTAATGTGGCCGCTGTGAAGAAAGCTTTGGCTGCCGGTGTTAATGCAGATGCGCTGAGCGCAGATAAGAGGGGAACCTTGTTGACTGTGGCGGTGTTGTCAAAAAATGCTGAAATTGTAAAAGAATTGCTGTCTGCCGGCGCAGATGCCAACTATGAGAACAGCTCACAGAAGAGTGTGTTGCACGTGGCTGCCGTTAGTTCCGATGGTGAGGTGATACGCGCTCTGCTGGCCGCGGGGGCTGCCCCCATGCACCCCGGTAACAATGGTGCTACCCCTCTGCATGATGCTGTATGGGCTCGCAATACTGCGGCTGTTGAAGCGTTGATACCTGCTTATGCCGATTGTAATTACAGCCCCGATGGTAAGCGAAACGGTTACCCCATTGCCATGGCCATATCCGGAGGTAGGGCTGATTATGTGCAAATGTTTATTAATGCCGGTATTGATTTGAATGCTGCATGTTTTGCCAAGTCACCTTTGCTGCACCTTGCTGCTAAGCAAGACCGTGCTTTTATGGTGAAAATGCTGTTGGATGCCGGTGCAGACCGCAATGCGGTAGATGCGCAGGGTAAAAAAGCTGTGGATTACGCCAAAGGTGAGGCGTATGAATTATTAAAATAAAGGAGAGGTGAATATGAAAATTTCTGCTGTATTTTCGTTGTTTTTAGGTGTATTGATGGCTCCCCTGAGCCATGCTGAGATTCCTGCCGGTACGGATTATTCTTTGATTAATAAGACGGAAGATTCGGAATCTGCATATCGAAACCGCGTTTTCAGGGCATATTTGCCGCAGGCATTGGTAAGAGAACGTTTGCGTACTAATAATTACTCTGCCTTTGAGAATCCCACCGGCATTTATTATGTTAAGGGAGAAACTGTTACGGTTGAGGTGAAGGGTGAGGCTCCGAAGGGGCTTTCTTACATTATTCATAACTTTGACCGTGATGGAGGGCATGCAGAGATTCCATTGAAAAGTGGCCTTAATACCTTTACGGCACCCACGCAAGGCTTGGGATATTTTAATTATCGCTCAGCAGAACCGCAGCAAGCTCCTGCTTTGCAGGTAAAGTTGGGCGGTGGTTACGTAAACGGGGTATTTACTCAGTATGATGATGTTGCCACTTGGAAGCGTATGCTGGCACAAGCCAAGGGTAATATTTTGGATATTTTGGGAGAACGTACTCAGTTGGCGTATAGTGTGGAAGATTTGCTGAAGCATTGTCCTGACCGCGGGCCTGAGCTGATTGCCATATACGATGATGTGCTCCGTATGGAGCAGGATTTGTTAGGGTGGGAACGCTATGGCTGCCACCCCGGCACCCACATGCACGGCCGTGTACAATGGCAGGGCTTTATGCATGCCGACGGTATGGGCGGTGCTTATGTGAATACGGCTATGAATGAGGTTGCCTCGGTAGACCGCCTTAAAAACTCAGTGTGGGCTATTGCTCATGAGTTCGGCCATATTAACCAATGCCGCCCCGGCATGATGTGGGCCGGTTCTCAAGAGGTGACCAATAATATTTTTTCCGCATGGTGCTGCTATAAGATTAACCCGACTTTTTGCCGATTGGAGCATGAAGTTACACCGGTGATGGGGTATCATAAGCCGATGAGGGGTGGGCGCTTTGACTGTTACATTAACGCTGCGCTTGTGCGCCGCCAACTGTGGCAGTTCATGACCGGCCCCGACTACGGTGTCAATAACATACCGGGTAGACGTACCGGTGACCACTTTGTGAGTGTGACGCCGCTTTGGCAGCTGCAACTCTTCTTTGCTGAAGCTCGTGGCTTTGATGGGCTCTATCCTTATGTGTACGAATTGGCAAGAAAAGATGCGGCCGATACTCCCCACGGGCAACTCCGAGTAAACTTTTGCACACGCGCTGCCGATGCCGCGCAGCTTGACCTTTCGGAGTTCTTTGTCAAGACCGGTATTTTGGCTCCCATGAACCGCATGGTGGAGGACTACCAGAGCCATCACGTTACCATTACTCGTGAGATGTGCGAGGCAGCCATAGCCCATATGCGCCGGTACCCCAAACCGGATACGAGCGTGATATACTATATCAATGCCAACAACGTGCACATTTTCCGCGACCGCTTACCCGTTAAGGTGTCTCATGACTACAAGCTTGATGTCTCCTCCGGCATCGCTACCATACCCGCCGACAAATGGGAAAATGCCGTAGCCTTTGAGTGCTACCGTGGTAATCGTCTTTGCCGTGTAGCCATCCGCGGCCTCAATCACAAAGACAACGCCACCACCGACCTCATCGTCCCCCAAGGCACCACATCCATCCGCGCCATCCAGTGGGACGGGCAATATTATACCATTTGGAAGGCTCGCAAATAAGTAGCTATCAGACAGACACAAAAAAGCGTATGTATCAATGAATTGATTAACCTTGTCCTCAAAAGGATCTTTTTTTACAACATCGATGAGATGCTGGTGCCACATTCCTACTTTGGGCGGGTAGGTCATGTAGTCGCCATATATATACGCTAAATACTGCTTGGTATGCGCAGGTGCATAGAATGAAATTCCCTCAAAATTAATCTCTTTTAACGGGAAAATATCCTGATAATAGAAATGATAAGTTTTTTGGCACTGCGTCAAAAAAGTCGCGGGAATGACGGGGAAGTTAGCTGCCTGAGTTTGAGTCGGAGATAATCAATGGAGGGTAGTCCTCGGGTTTTGAGTTGGATGCGGGCAATCATTGAGTTCATCCCTTCAATTCGTCCCGAGGTCAGCCGATATCGGAAAAAGTTAGCACCTGGTGTGCATGCCTTGAAAGCGTTTTTGCTAAACGATTGAATGGCTTTAGAGTTGACGCTTCAGCCAACGATATCCATTCCCCAAAAGCGGTAGCACACCTCTTGAAGCTCGAAAACTGAAATACGAGCCTGAGCTTCTCTTTGAGTAGATATGCTTCCTGTAGTGGTTGATTGATTTGCAGTATCTTATCCAATTCTTCTCGTTTATCCTCAGTCAGATTCTCCTCCCCGCAGAGAAATAAGTAACGCTTTCCTTTTACAAGCTTTTTCTCCTCTTTCTCTAGGCTCTTACACAGTTCTCTTCTCACCTCATCTACTGCATCATTCACGTTCTTGATGATATGGAATGGAT
>JAZRBG010000004.1:0-65853 GCA_045634945.1 Akkermansia sp.
TATTGCTGTAGCACGAGCTCAGCCCCATCGCCGCAAGGCACAGGGCTGTGGTGGCGAGGATTTTACGGAAAATTGTCTTCATCATTCTCTATCTCCTTTACATAAGATAATACTTCCCGGCTCCGAATCCGCAACAAAAAAATTGCGGAAAGTGCAGATTTTCTAATAAATAGACGCTCGCGGCGGGCATTTTGTTGCGCGTTTCCTGCGTTTTTGTTGCCGATGGCGCAAAGAGTGGCTCAATCGAACGCATCTCCGATAATCAAGCACAATACCACCAGCGGCAACGGCAGGTTGATGACGCCTGTCACGAGCGCATCCGGCACCAGCCAACACACACCTGCCAGCGGGTAGGCGTATAGTGCCCGAGCTTTGTCCACGCATGCCTCGCTGCGTTCCGACACCAAGTGCATTCCTACTCCCTCCTTGCCACTCAGCACGGGATGCTCAGCTATCTGCTGCGCGGAGAGCAAAATTGGGCGAGCTCCAATGGGCAGCGCATCCTGCCAATCCCCAATGTATTCGCGGTTCTGCATGTCTTCTATGGCATACAAGTACCACGCAATCACCTCACCCTTGTTGTTGTGGTAAGGATGCCAGCCCCTGCGTTCATAATCAGAATCATTGGGCCACACCGGGGCATCATCCTTTGGCGGTAGATGGTGATAGCCATAAGGATAAAGGGCATAGCATATAGCATCAAATGGCTTGCTACCTTGTGTCAGACGGAATTCTCGATACACCGTCTTGCGAGGCGCATCCGACAGAATCTTATACACCCCGGAGTGTTCCGTCCGTCCGCCCAGCGCATCCGGATAAGGGCCACCTATCAAGTTACGATTGCTGCGGAGTAAGGTCGTCCGCACACCCTGTACGTAAAGGCGGGAACCCACCTGATACACGGCATTGTGGAGCTCAATTATGCCCTCATACTCTTTTGCTGTGTCCAACACTCGTTGATGCGTCTCCAATACACATGAACTAAGCCCCACCGCCGCAAGGCAGAGGGCTGTGGTGGCGAGGATTTTACGTAAGATGGTCATAACTAAGTGTGTATCTGTTACGGGGCATTATATCAATTCCCTAAAGCATGGTCAAGCGAGGAAACAGGGATGCTTCGTTATTTATCAATTCTTCACGAAATCTGTATTTCATTTTTTCGCCATTGGCGAAGCAATGCATGAAACTCTCTTGCAAGTGAGATGACCAGCCCTGAATTGAATAAGGCAATAAGCCGCTAATTGCAATCCCCCCGTGGTTCAGTTGTCCACGGGGGGATTTTTTTATTCTAAACGCGATTTCCGGACGATAACGTGACATGTCGAGATGGTTCTACTCCCATTCACGGTTTGTAATTTTTCTATTCAGCGTCTATGGGGCGGCGTTACGCTTAACTTTGGTTTTGACTGACGGTTGTTTTGCGTTTTTCTTCTTTTTGGAGGAGAACTTGTATTGCGGGGTCGAATATACACGCACGTAATCGATGTCAAAGTCGGCGCTTTCGGCTTTCAGTTGTGCGGGGTCAGCCTGCCCGGGCCAATTACCACCTATTTGTTGGTCTATCAACAAGTAGAACTCCACCTCCCTGTCAAATGGCCAATGCGTGAAGCCCTCCCGAGTAAAGGAGCCTGTTTTTTTACCGTCTACATAAAAAGTAATGCGTCCCGGTGCCCATTCTACACCGTAGGTGTGCCAAGCCGTAACATCTTTGATAGGCGGCTGAGGATTAACGGTGGTGGAAGCATCCCCACTGCCGGAATTACGCAACAAATGGATAGTTTGCCACACATGCTTTTGATGGTTGAGGTGCTCCATGATGTCGATTTCTCCTCCATTGGGCCATCCGCCGCTCTTGGGCAACAACCAAATGGCAGGCCATACGCCTTTTGCACAATCGAATCGGGCGCGAACCTCAACATAGCCGTATCTGAAAGAAAAGGTTTTGTCTGTAAAGATACCACCGCAGGCAAAGCTCTCCTGATTACCGTTTTGGCAGCTCTGGCTTTTGTACTTACCGTATACGCCTTTCAAACGCACAAAGTTTGTTTTCTTTTCCTTGCCCGGTACAACGAGAGCGTTTTCCCGCGATTGGTGTTTGCGCCAATCCGGAGCGGGTCGGGACATGTATTCAATTTTATTCCATTTGTGCCCCCATTTTAATTTTTTGCCCTCAAACGAAGAAGAGGAAAACTCATCTTGAAATACAAGAACCCAATCCGGGTTAGGATTATCTGCCTTTGCCCCTGCCCCTAAGACAGCCATGAAGACAACGGCGCATACAAACCATTGTCTCAGCCCCCTAACGAACCTTTTGGCTGCGCAAAGGTCTTGCTTGTGAACATTTACACCCCTATCCATATAACCATTATATATGTTATCTGTGGTGTTTTCAAGCAAAAAAGAGCATGTTTCGGTAATGGAGGAGGCCAATGCGTATTTCTGCCCCATCTGAGTGGTGTTTTCTTTGGCTTTGATAATGTTTGCAGTTGATGCTTTCGTTTACGAGCGAAGCTCATTCTTCATTTTGCGCCGAAGGTGCAATCTGCATCAAATATACATAGCTTCAGCTTTGCGGAAATGAATATTTGTCAGGCGTGTCTTTAACAGAGCTTTTTCTTTTATGTTGCACCGCTACGCAGTAACCGGCATACAGGGGAATATAAACAGCCGAGGCGAGAATTACCCCCACAAGCAGGGATTCGTCAAGATAGGAGCGGAGCCCGAATCTCAGAATCAAAACCGGAACAGAGTATACCCCCGCAAACAGCAATCCCCTCAAGGCTGAGCGATATTCGCCTCGCGTGCTCTGCCACGCGGTCAGTATTACACTAACCGCAGATGCCATACCACAAAGTAAAAGAACAGCCCATTGAGAATCAAAAGTCCAAGCAGATTTCATCAAGTTCAACCCCGTCCACAAAAGAATAAAAACGGAGGATATCAAGCAAAGAATACAAAAAATGAACGGCATAACATTAAGATACGGTTTCTTGTTTCTATCTCCGCCATTTGCACGGGCTCGCACCCGCCGCAAGGCAGACAGCAGCGGAGGCTAGGATTCTGAGAAACGGGGGCATGGTCATAACACATTAATGCGGGGTGAGTATCGTCTTTACCTATTGTACATGAACCATACTTTATTTTGGGAGGCATCGTACCAAGCGGAAAATCCCATGGGGTGTTTCAAATCCCCTGCCACAGCACCTAATAATAAAGCATTTGAAGAGAGATTCCACCAGTCCGGCGTGCTAAGATGAAACGGGTGCCCCAGCGGCTTAACGGCAGTTCTCCCCGCGCACGCTTCCCTACACCAATTTTTCAGAGCTTCTTCATTGTCGGGCTGAATTTCAAAGCAATAGCACCATTCGCCAACCTGCCAATCAGCATATTCCGCAAAATAGATATGCTCAGCGAAAGGAGGCAACATTTCTTGCGCGCTTTCGCTCAGGGCGGCATATTCAACGGGAGAGGCGGCTATGTGCTCAGACTCACCCAAAGACAACAGGCGGAAGCCCCCGAAAATCAGCAGCAGAACAATTCCGCCTAAAACAGAGCAACCTTTTATCAACGACATATTCTTATCTCCTTACATTTATATTAACACATTTCAGCCCCGAATCCGCAGCACAAAATGCCAACATCAGTGATTTTTCTATCATATAGACGCATGCGGCGGGCATTTTGTTGCGAGAATTCTGCATTATATGGTTTTGTGAGGGTAAGAAACGGAGGTGCCCCCTGCCCGCACATGGCGAACAAGGATTCCCCCCATGAAGCGAGACATTTTTTCGGCTTGCAGCCTCACCGTTGTACGTGGCGGCTCCCTTTCAGAGACGTTGTTTAACCCTTTAACTTTCGATTATCCCCATGAAAATCAAACTATAAATTAACAGTTTCATCAAAGTATTAAAAGCCAAGACGGCGATAAGATACGCAGCCAATAAAATCTTATAATGATTACAACGTATTATGAATATTGTTAACGAAGCCAATATCAGCAAAAAGTATAAAATCTCAGGTGAATCAGCATAACTTTCATGACAGCAAACAGACGCTTTCAAACTGACTGCCGTTAATATAAAGGGACAGAATGAAAGCATGGAGAATACGGTTTTCCACGTTGCATTTTTGATTATTAAAAAGAGAGCAAAAAACGGGGCAGATATATAAACGTGATACAAGCTGTACTGTATACAGCGCGCAACACTTTCAAAATCGCAGGATTCTGAAACATTAACCTTTTGCAACAAAATGATTTTAATGATGATGAGCACATAAATAAAAATGGCATAGCAATTTGCCTCCCAATTTCTTCTGCTGCTCATGTCGGAATGAAACAGTTTCATATCGATATCGCCATTTGTGTTTTTCCGTATTCCGTTCCGACTTTCGGGAAGGTCGGATTAACATCTCGCTGTCAATACTTAAAACCTTTCTTCTGAGCCTGCTCGTATAAGCGAAGCTTACTTAATTCAGCTGCTATCATTCTGACGATACGGATGTCATATTCACCGCCACAATCAGGTTCACCATCAAACAAGCCGTTAATTTCTTCACAATGCGGTAATACCGGGAAAGCACCTTTATCCAACAACAAAGCTACGAGTTCCACATCATTGCAAAGTACAGCAACTCGCAAGGGAGTAATCGAATAGCCATCCGCTTCAACGTAATCATTCACTTCCTCCGGGTATTGCTTGATGGTGTCGAGTAGTTTGCGACGCTCCGCTTCGTACGGTTGTTTGTTATAGATTCGCTCGTAGTAGGCGGTCATGGCAGTTAATACATGACCGGTATAATCACCGCCGACCATGTCGGGATCATTTCCGCGGTGATGCGTTTCACCATCTGCAAAAGCAGCATTTGAAATAAAGGTGCTCAAAAACAACAGTGTGTATAAGGTAATTTTTTTCATCAGATAAATGCAATAAGTGTATCCGTTACGTGTAATTATATCCATTTTCTCACACCGCATCAAGCGCAAACGCCTTTTTGTTGCGAGTTTCCTGCATTTTTGTTGCCGATAGAGTGAAAATAACACATATTATTTGAAGCAGCCGATAGGTCGAGTGTTTCTATAGTAATATGTTAAGTGAAGTTCCTCTCCGTAATCGTTATACACGAAGGAATATTTGATTACAATATCCCGGTTACGTGTAGGCATGGGTAAACCTGATAGGTACAAATCGGATTCATCAATATCAGGGTAACCGGAATGTATATAAGATAAAAGTGCGGGCTTAGCTATGTAATGGAAGTGTATCGTGAAAAGAACGTAGGCCAGCAGCATTACTATTACAGATGCCAGAGTGCAAGATATCAATAACTTTTTGTTTTTCATGGCCTTGATGCTATCTTCCTGTAGTTGCCTACTCCGTCTCGGAGGTCTCATTCTCAGGTTCCGGCTGTGGCACAGTCTGCTGTTGGTGTGGCTGCGTAACGGAACCTATAATAGTAATAGACACGCCCATAACAATGCCTGTTACACCGGCTGCTGCGCTCAGCGGGATGGTTGAGACAGTATCCACTAATTCAAGAGGAAGGGCGATGGGCCTCAGCGCGTAGTGAGCATAGTTCTTCTGTGTAGCGGCTTCGCAGATAGCCGTCTCCAGATTTCCATGAACACGACCATGGGCAATGAGTTTACCCTGTTTTTCCTTCATCTGTTCTTCCGTCAGCACCCCGGATTGGTAACGAACGAAGCGCAAAGGCTTTTTGGCGTTCCTGTAATTCCACCGCCTTACCAGATTCTGGTCCAAGGGCAGGTACAAGGTTGTCTCCGATATGTGAGAGCGGGGCGAATAGCCAAATGCATTCCCCCAGTCTCCATCCTTCAAATCATACGATTCAAACAACGCTACACGGGGGCGCACATAGTACCCGGGCAGCTTCACATAGAGCACATCCTCACAGCGGTATACCGCATATCCCGGTTTGTCTGCATCGTAAAGCTCGAATTCTTGTTTTCCAACGTAATCCGGCAGCGTATGCAAAGCCAAACGGCAAGAGCACAGCCCCACTGCCGCAATGCAGAGGGCTGTGGTGGTACAGATTCTACGAATGGAGTGCATGATTTCTTTATTCAGGTTAAGGCTGTTCCGTTGGCTGAGATGTGTCGCTCGCTTCACCGGCCACTTGCTCTATCAGCAGATAGGGAATCCCCCCGACTACAAGACAAACAGCCCCCGCTGCCGCGGTCCCTGCATTGATGGCCACCGTAAGTGGCCAATCCACAGCTCGCAAGCCATAACTGAGCGGGCGGCGTAAATAATGAGAGCTTGAGTATACATAATCATATGGCCGAAGAATCGTTGTATTCAAAGCAGAATCCAACCTATCCAATCGTTTCTGAGAAATGTTCAATCGTTGGGTCGGCAGCTTGGCGAACTCTGCTTCTGTCAGCACACGCGGAGCAGAAGCCGGAGGCTCCGACACGTTCAGCCCCGGTCCTTTCTTTGCTTCATCCGCAGTGAGTAGTATGTAGTAGTTACGCTTTTCCTCGCTGCCTTTTACAAAAGAAGAAGAAGGCCAGCCTGTTGTATAGGAGCACGAATCAATGGAACAGGTGCTTACGATTGACCCTCGACGTTCCATATAAGTGGCTTCTACCTGAGCATAGATGCGTCTGTCACTCCCTGTTCCCGATTCATAACAGGCAGTCACCGTACTTTCCATACGCAGTTTACGCCCCACATGCTCCAAAGCATCCCCGGAACTCACTTGAACGCAGCCCACAAGCCCCCACACGAGGCACAAGGGTAGTAAACATAAAAACAGCACGCGCCGACGTAATAGATTCAGGCTCGACACTCTGCGGATGACTCTCTTCATCATTCTCTCATCTCCTTTATTTATCATAGAGTCTTTCTTCAGTCAACAAAGCAAACATTAACAAAATCCGCCACCCAGGCAATGGGCGTTGCAGCAATCGACAAGGGGACATCCGCAATATCCAGCACAAGAACAAGAGGCCGCCGCAATTGGTTGCCTGTGGTTCGTCTGTCCGGCAATACATTAATCATGCACACCGCGTAGTTGTCCAACTCGGATTGTTGAGAAGGGGTCAGATTCCATTTTTTCGCTTGTCGCAAGTCGACCTCTGAAGCGGGAAGTACATCATAGTTTTCACGATAAAGGGATTCAAAATAACTGCTACAGGGATTTATCGCTTTATTAAACTGCTCCTTGCTCAAAACGGCATAGAAATACTCCTTTGTATGTTGGTATGGCATCACTTCCTCATCTCCAGCAATCTCTCGGGGATAGGAGAATACTTTTCCACTGCAAAACATGCTCATGCCCACCAAAAAATCTCTATTCTTAACTCGAGCCGGAATATAGGCCACCGGCAGCTGCACATAGTATAGGCCGTCTTTTTCCCACACCTGTAGCTCTTCTCCGGTGTAGTAGCTTTGCAGCGGCTTCTTCTCCTCAACAAATTTAATTTGGCGACAGGGGCTCTGTTTTCCTACATCGTCCAGCATGCTGCCGGTGTCAATCAGCGTCACGCAAGAGCTCAGCCCCCAATTACACAAGACTGCCAACAACAAGAAAAGGATACTTAGATGGTGCTTATTCATAGTAATAGCTTATCTGTTGCGCGGCATTATAACAAGTAACAGCTCTCCGGTCAAGCGTATTATCCCCCTCGAATACGGTATTGCCAATGCTGTATATTTCCGTCAGTGGCTCAGGAGCAAGTCTCTCAGCCTCCCGACGCGCGTGGGAAAGGGTATCCCTTACTAACCGATGGCACAGCTATTACACTAACATTCCGCTATGTAGCCGAGGAAAATACGAACGGAGAGCTCACAGGCAATGGTCTAATTACTCTTACTACCAAGTACATAGACAGCCAGTCAGTTGAACAAACATTCACGTGCTCCCAAGATGTTAATAGTACCGATAAAGTGAAAGCTATAACCAAATTCACAAACGAGCAAGCTTTGTTGAGTACGAATAATGGCCAAACAAAATTTACCAACATTACACTTACCCAACTGGATAACAAGCTGGTACCCGAACCCACTACGGCTACGCTTTCCCTGCTGGCTTTGGCGGGCTTGGCTGCACGCCGCCGTCATAAATAAGTTTTTCATTGAATTGAAAACAAAGCTGTTGCTTCTTCTATCTTGAAGCAACGGCTTTTTGCTATATACTCAAAACGGCACCCTGTTGGGCACCTCATACAAGCATTGTTTTACTGATGGCGTTCGTCATCTATCTCCTTGTTAAGAGGGGGCTGAACGCTCTCTTGGCGAAACAGGTCGGCAATATGGGCATAACACAAGATAACGGGCAATGAAACAACCTGAGCCAAAATAACCGGGGTATCAATACCCACATAGCACACTGCGGCCATGGGGTAAGCATATAAGGCATGCCAATCGGCCCCTAATTCATCTGTCACAATGGCCGTATGCCATTGGTCGGCATCCTTTACCTCGGGGTAACTATGTGCAGATAGCTCTGCACGGCTGAAATAAGGGCGAGCCCCCTTCGGTAGTTCCGTAAGCACAGGGGAATCTGCTGCATGCCATTGCTCCACATGCTGAGCTTTGCCCGTATTCCTTACATCATGAGTCGGGTAGCGCAACAATGTCAATTCTTGATAAACCGTCTTCCTTGGGGTTCCCTGCGTTGTCAATTTGTGTGTTCTGTCCCAGAGATCAATGGATGTTACAATATCCGGGTCATATTCACGAAACGATGCCAGCGTACCTTTCACATACACCTTGTCACCGGCCCGATAAAGCTCTAGCGTTTTATCCCGGCGCTGGTGCGTCAGTATACATTGGCCCTCTTGTCCCATGTTCTTAAAATGTTTACCGGTTGAAACAATGCAAGAGCTGAGCCCCACCGCCGCGAGGCACAGGGCTGTTGTGGCAAGGATTTTTCGGAACGGGGGCAAGGTCATGAGTTTGCGGGGATGCTTCATAAGGTAATTGTTTACTTAAAAGATTCGACAGCAAGATCAAACAACGCATAGATAACCAAGGGAACATTAACACCCAGCCAGCCTGCGGTTGTTACACCGATGGTCAAAGGAATATCAGTAACATACAGAGCACCGGTCAGGGGCATCATGGCATAATTAGCAGCACTGCGTTCGGACGGGAGATACGCGGAAGCATCCAATCCGTACAGGTGACACAGTTTCTGCCTATCTCTGATTACCGCAACAGGTTTTGCGCCTTCAAAAGAAGATTGAGGTAATACCCATTCTCCCTCCGCATGCTCTTTGTAACACTCGTTGGGAAGAAGCTTTTCCAAGGTCCGCTTATCCAAAGCAGAATATAGATACACCTTTTCCATGCCCTCCCGATATTCTATTTTATCACTCAAATACACGTGCTCAACAGATGCTGTTTTTGCGGCAATCATGAAACGGTATAGCTCACCTCTTGCAGGGGCTTTGTAAAAAACGTGTTGCAAATAATATACCCCGTTTCGGCTATATATTTCCGCTTGTTGCTTAATATCCTGAGCAACATATTCCTCCTTGCCTACGGAATCCGCTATGGTGTGGGTGCTGACCCGCGTCCACAGGCAGGAGTTCAGCCCGAGCGTGCACAAGGCTGAAATCAATAAACAAAAGAGGCTGCGAGTGGACATAAACATGGGTAAGATAGTATCCGCTGCGGAGATTGTAACAAATTCCCCCATCCTGTTCAAGTGTAGAGGTGGCATTTCTTGGCAACTAAGCGCAAAACGGGTATAAAAAAATGAAAAAAAAGCACCTGTAATGTTTATTTTACTTGTATTACGCCTCCGCAACATGTATTTTGAAGCCGTAACCGTTATAGAGAGAATTAACCCGAAAATCCCTTTTCATGAACGATTTTGTAAAAATAATATGTCGAGTCATAAGTGTTTTATTTGCGGCTATTTTGTTTTATTACATAACCAATCTTTCCATAAGAATGTTTGGTCTTGAAAACGAATGGCCAAGTCTTATAATGACAGTTTTTGATTACGAATGCACATGGCCAAGTATTGTTGCAGGCTTTTTGGGCGGAATTTTGGGGTTGTTCATGAATGAGTCTTCTTGGGATAAGTTTGAATATTATTTCCCTGCCGTATTTGCCGCGCTGTTTTGGGGAGCCATGGGCTTTTATGCCGGGTATGTGATGTGTGATGTTTATTATTTGTTACCTGTTGCATTGGGCATAATTGGGGGAGCAATAGGTTTTTATACCGGCAGAGGTTGTTGGTTCGGGACAAGCAATCCCAGAAGCGGCCCACATTAACATTATTGAAGATGGCTCATGTACACCCGACTCAAGCAGTAGGGTGCAGAAAGCACATGCCGAGACGGACAACATTACCCCCCCTCGCCATCCCAACAATCTGAGAAATGGCACGTGGTCATGGCTTAGCTTGTATGAGTAAGAGGGCTGCGGACTGAAAAGCCCCGAAGCAACTCAGATACAAGCATTTTTGCAACCGATTACTTGTACCGCAATTCAAAACACATCGCAGGAATCAGCGGTACCATGAAAATGATAAGATAAAGTAATTTCTCTGCGAAGTCTGAGATGTGAATTTTTCGGTTGATAGAGTCAATGGATTTTATCTCCTCAGTCCTACATGTATAAAGTGTCAAAAACAGCGGGCATCCCATGTATGGGAACCATTGCGGATGTAAAACACGGTTACAGGAACGGAGTCAAAGATATCAGCGTTGATTTTGATTATAACAACAGCACTTATACCATCAGAGGCGAGTCTACTGAACTTTATTTGAGCAACAGGAGAATACAGCATAAGAGTGATAACAAAGTGTTGATTTTGTCAACTAGAACATCCGACACAGTCCGTTTTAGAAAAACGAAATGATTTTCACCCCTGTTCGTTGGCTTGTTTTTGATTCTTTGGTGCGTGTTTACCGTCTATGGCATTGTCACTATAATAAAAGGCGTGATAGGCCTGTATTTTCATCAGGGGCTACGAAGATGAGCAGAAATCTCCCTGCCCGTTGAGGACACGGAACGGCTCTTGTTACTCCCCCATACCCGCCGATGAAAAAGGCCTGTTTAAATAGCTGTGTTTTTTGACATAATTAGCATTTTTTAATTGATTTTAACAAGAGACGTGCTAAGATTAACGCATGCGAATTACAACATGCGCGATGATGATGTTGGCCTCCGGGGTGAGTGTATTGAGCGCCCAAATGCCCGGTGCAGCACAACACGTTCAGGTAGAAAAAGTTACCTTAGGAAAAGACCGCATTACCCGCAAAAGCATCGGCCGAATGGAAGCCATCAAATCGGTAGATGTTAAAGCCGCGGTAGAAGGATTTATTCAGCAGCCTCATTTCAAGGAGGGTGATATTGTAACGAAAGGCGAGCTGTTGTTTGAGATTGATGCTGAGCGCTATCAAGCCGTAGTACAACAAAAAGAAGCAGCTTTGGAGCAGATACAGGCACAGATTGTTTACGCCCGCAACCGCAAAAACCGTTTTGAGCGTTTGGCTGCAACCAACGCCACATCTGCCGAAGAAGCAGAAAGTGCGAATACCCGTTTGGAAGAGCTCGTTGCCTCTGAGGCAGAAGCAAAGGCCAACCTTGCCAAGGCAAAAAAGGATTTGGAGGACTGCGCCATTCGCGCAGAAATCACGGGCAGAATAGGGCGCATCAACTTCTCCCCCGGCAACTACATTACTAAGGGAGAATCGCTTGTTACCATCAAACAGATGGACCCCATCTACGTGCGTTTTCCCCTGAGCCAGTATGATGTGAACGGCATTTTCCGCGGGCCCAAAGAAATCGGCAACGTGGCAGATGTGCGCCTTACCACGGCAAACGGCCGCCGCTATGACCACGCGGGTAAAATTACCATTGTAGACAACATTCTTACGGGTGACTCAGACACCTACACCTTGTGGGCAGAGTTTGCCAACCCGCAAAACACGCTCACGCCCAGAGGCATCGGTGCGCTCAATATCGCCCTTACCGATACGCAACAAGTGTGTATGGTGCCGCTTACCGCCGTGCACTATGATGAGAACGGTGCCTACATATACACGGTAGATGAAAACGGTAAAGTAGCCAGAGCAGATGCCACGGTGGGCTCCATCCAAGGCCGCCTGCAAGCCGTATACAGTGGCGTGAGCGAGGGTCAAACCATCATTACCGACGGTGCACACAAGGTACGCGTGGGTGCCACCGTTATCTGCGTGCATGCCATTCACCCCGACACCGCCGAGCAAAGCGGGCATAAGGTGGAAGAAGCAGCCCCCATAGACGTGACCACCACCACCGTGACCACCATGACAGACCCCACGATACACAAGTGCCACGGTGCCAGAGTGGAGGCCATCAACCGTGTGGAGCTGCGCCCCCTGGTGCAAGGCATTTTGCAGAATCAGGAGTTCAAGGAGGGTGACATCGTCAAGAAGGGTGATGTACTCTTCCGCATAGACCCCACGCGCTACCGGGCAGAGGTGGATGCCATGAAAGCCCAGATTGCGAGACTGGATGTGAGCATAGCAGATGCCAAACGCAAGTACGACCGCCAGCAAGAGCTGCTTACCCGCAATGCCACCAGTAAAGACGAGGCAGAAAACGCCCTTGCCACATACGATGAACTTGTAGCCAAGCGCAAGGGGGCAGAGGCTGCGCTGATTCTGGCTGAGGACGATTTGGAACGCTGCACCATCAAAGCCCCCATGGATGGACGAATCGGCCGCGTTTTCTTCTCCGAAGGTAACTACATCTCAGACATGAAGGCACCGCTTGCCACGTTGGTACAGCTCAGCCCCATTTATGTGCGTTTCTTCCTGAGTGAGAACGAGATTCTCTCTGCCTACCGCACCGATGAGATGATGAAGAATGAGGCAGAGGTAACATTGGTAACGGCCAAGGGCTCCGTACACCCGGAGAAAGGCAGCATTCACTTTGCCGACAATATCATCAAAACCGCAACGGATACGCAGAATATTTGGGCCGTATTCAATAATGAGGGCGGCAAGCTGCAACCCGGCGGCGTTGTCACCATTCGACTGAACCGCAAGAGCGATATCAACTTACCGGCCGTGAAGAATGAGGCCATTCTCACAGATACCAGCGGGCGTTTCGTTTACACGCTCAAACACGGCCGCGCCAACATAACCCGCATTCTTTGCGGCTCAACGAATCCGGAAACCAGGCTCACCCCCGTGTTTGCCGGGCTTAAACCCGGCGACATCGTTATTACCGGCCCGCTTGCCGAACTGACGGACGGCACCCCCGTACAACAACAGGCAACCACGGAAAACAACTGAGCCATCACCCATAAACTACGCTGAACATTATGTTTTCACAATTTTTCATTCATCGCCCCAAGTTTGCATTCGTCATCTCCATTCTGATGATGCTGGCGGGGTTCCTGTGTCTGACCAAGATGCCGGTGTCCGAATACCCTGAGGTATCGCCGCCCACCATCTCCGTGCGCATGAACTATGCAGGTGCCAGTGCCGAGGAATTGGCTCAGGTGGTGGCAGCCCCGGTGGAAGAACAGCTCATCGGTATGGATGACCTGCTCTACTTCTCCTCCTCCTGCTCCAATGATGGCTCATACTCCCTCACCCTCATCTTTGCAACGGGTACGGATGACGATACGGCCATGATTAACGTATCAAACGCCATTAAGGCCGTGGAATCCAAGCTGCCGGATGACATCAAGAAGATGGGCTACAATGTGCGCAAACGCTCCGGTGATATGCTTTGCTTCTTGGCATTCACCTGCGATGAGAACAAGATGAATATTCTTGAGCTCACCAACTGGCTGCGCATGAATGTGAAAGACCAGCTGGGACAGGTAGACGGCATCTCTGAGGCAGACGTGATGATGAGCCGCAACTACTCCATGCGCGTATGGATGAACACCACCCGCATGAGTGCCCTGAACATTACCCCGCAGGATGTCAACGAGGCCATTGCCGCCCAGAATATTCAGGCGGCTGCGGGCTCCGTGGGTTCTCAGGACGAAAGCTCCTACGCCACCTACAAGGTAACAGCCACGGGCCGACTCAAGACGGTGGAGGAGTTCAGCAACATCATCGTCAAACGCGGTGAAGACGGGCACGTTACCAAGCTGAGCGATATTGCCACCATTGAGCTGGGTGCAGAGAGTAACTCCGGTTACAGCCGCATGTCTTTCAAAGATGCCGACGGTAAATGGGTTACCCAAAACTCCGTGGGTATGCGCGTGATGCGCAACAACGATGCCAACGCCATGGCCACCGTTGCCGCCTTGCAGAAGAAGATGCAAGAGCTGGAAAAGCTGATGCCCGAGAGCGTCACCTGGAGCATGGGTTATGACCCCACTCAGGCCATTGAGGCTACGATGAAAGAAATTGCCATCACTCTGGGTATTGCCTTGTTGCTGGTGGTGTTGATTACTTACCTCTTCCTGCAAGACTGGCGCGCCACGCTCATCCCGGCGTTGGCCATTCCGGTATCTCTGTTGGGTGCATTCGTAGCACTGTTCGTGCTGGGTTACACCATCAACGTGCTCACCATGTTCGGCTTGATTCTGGTTATCGGCTCACTGGTGGACGATGCCATCGTGGTGGTGGAAAACGTAATGCGAATCATTGAAGATGAAGGCCTCAGTCCCAGAGAAGCCACCATTAAGGGCATGAAACAGATTACCGGTGCCATTATTTCCACCACATTGGTAACCATTGCCGTATACGTGCCCATTGCTTTCTACGGCGGTATGGTGGGTGTTATTTACACCCAGTTCTCCGTCACCATGTGCGTGGCTCTCTGTATCTCCACCTTCAATGCGCTCACGCTCTCCCCTGCACTGTGCGCCCTGATTCTCAAGCCCAAGGGTGCCAAGAAGAACAAGTTGGCAGAATACATTTTTGCTCCCTTCAACTGGGTGATGGAAAAGAGCAAGGCCATTTACCTGGCCGGTGCCGGGCTGCTGGTGCGCAATGCCTGGCTCACGGTACTGGTGTTGGCCGGTGTGCTCTACGCCAATTACCTGTACAGCTCGGGCTCCCCGCAGTGGTGGAGCCAACTGTGGGCAAGCGAGAAACCTGCCGCTCAAGCTGGCCCTGCCGCCAAGCAGCAGCCCTCTAAATTTGACCCCATGAACTTGGTCAACCCGGAGATGATGAAGAGCTCCTTCATACCCACGGAAGACAAGGGTGCCGTTTTCTGTATGGTAAACCTTGAGGGTACCGCTACCGCCAAGCAGCGTACGGACAAAGTTATCCGCCAGATGGAAGAGCGAATCAAGAAGATTCCCGGTGTACGCATGATTTCTGCCCAGAGCGGTTTCAGCTTTGCATCCGGCTCCGGTGAGGGTACCGGCATGGTCATCGTACAGCTCGACCCGTGGGATGCTCGCCCCACGGAGGATTTGTCCGTACAAGCCATTGCCGCTAAAATCAATGCAGCATGTGCCGACATTCCCGAGGCATCCATTATGGCCGTAACGCCGCCCTCCATTCAGGGTCTCGGCCTGTACGGCGGTGTATCCATGGTGCTTGAGGCCCGCGGCAGTGCCACCCCCAAAGACATGGGTGATATGGTGAAAGAGGTTATCGGCAGACTCATGGCCCGCCAAGACCTCATCTCCCGCGCCAACTCCGAGTACAATGCGGAAACCCCGCAGATTCACCTGGAGATTGACCGCGCCAAGGCACAGTCCCTCAAGATTCCCGTACGCTCCATCTTCAGCACCCTGCAAAGTGTGATGGCCTCGTCTTACGTGAATGACTTTACCCTTGACGGCTTCAACTTCAAGGTGAAGATTCAGGGCGATGCGCGCGACCGCCGCACGGCAGATGATATTCTCAACCAATGGGTGCGTAATGAAAACGGCGTCATGGTGCCGCTCTCTGCCGTATGCAAACTCTCCTACCGCATGGGGCCGTCTACTTACGGGCGTTTCAACCAGTACATGTGTGCAGATATCAATGTTACCCCGCAGCCCGGCGTGGGCTCCGGCCAGGTAATGGACTTCATTGAGCAAACCTTGGAAGACATCAACAAGGAGGAGCGCGCCAAAGGTGTTGACCGCCAATGGAAGGCTGAATGGAAAGACCTTTCTTACCAAGAGCGCCAGAACGATGGCAAAATCAGTTGGTTGATTGCACTGGCCATGGTCTTCTCTTACTTCTTCCTGGTAGCACAGTATGAGAGCTGGACCACCCCCATCCCCGTGATGCTCTCCGTATCCGTTGCCACATTGGGTGCCTTTATGGGTGCTCAGCTCTGCAACCTTACGCTCTCCATTTACGTGCAGTTGGGTGTTCTGATGCTCATAGGTCTCTCTGCCAAGAACGCCATTCTCATGGTGGAGTTCAGTAAGGAAGACCACGAAATTGCCGGCAACCCGGTTAAGAAAGCCGCCATCAACGGTGCAGGTATGCGTTTCCGCGCCGTGCTGATGACTGCCATCTCCTTCCTCTTCGGTGTATGGCCCATGGTGGTGGCCACGGGCTCCGGTGCCGCAAGCCGTCAGGAGATAGGTATCACCACATTCAGCGGCATGTTGCTGGCAACGGTATTCGGTATCTTCCTGGTACCGGGTCTGTATGCCATCTTTGCCCGCATGCGCGACTGGACTGCCGAGAAAATCGGCATGCGCCGCAAAGCTCAGGAAAGCTGATAAGTACTGATATATTTTGCACTTCAAAACGGTGTCGCCCATGCGGTGGCACCGTTTTTTGCAATATCCTTCAAATATAACAGAGATTGCATACTTCCACGCTTGCCAAGCCCCCCGTATCATGCTACAATTACTGCATGAACGCAGTCCATGCACTCATGATATCGGCAGCGTTGCTCGGCAGTGCTGTAGTCGCGCAAGACGCATTTCCTTTCGGTTCCGGCAGCAGCTCTCAGGGCTTCGGCGGTTTCGGGTTCGGTCCCGCCGCACAGCAACAGGAGTTTTACAGCATCACCGGTAAGGCCAGCGTAACCACGTTCAAAGCAGGTGAGCCTTTCTACATTGCCCTTAACGGCAAGGTAGCAGATACTTACCACGCCTATTGGCGCAATCCCGGCAGCGTGGGTGAGCCTATCACTGCCACCCTCAAAGCCCCCGAGGGCTTCAAGGTAGAAGGACCCTACTGGGAGGTACCGCACCGTGTAACCGGCGATTTCAGCACGGCATACTCCTATGAAGCACCCATTGCCGTATGGAAAGTCACGCCCGAGGCCACGGCACCGCAGCAGGCAGAGTTTACCATTGAAAGCTCCGCCCAAACCTGCAACGACATGGGCTGCAACCCCGCAGAGACCAAAACGGCTATCGTCAGCGTATCTGCCGGTGATGGCGCAGCCAATGCAGACTGGGCAGCAGAAGAAAGCAAGGTAGAGACGCTGGGTGAAACACCCGTTACCATTTTCAGCGCCATTCAGACCAAAGATGCCGTTACTCTGACCATCAGTGGTGTGGAGAACATTAACAATGCTTACTTCTTCTCTGAAGACAACAGCATTAACCCCGCCGCTGCACAAGAGCTCATGAAGACGGATGCCGGCTACACCCTCATTTTGCCCCGCAATGATAACAGCGACCCCATGCACCCTGCTAAGGATGAAACAATGGTGGGCAAAGAGCTCAAGACCCTCAAAGGCATTCTCACATTTGACGGCAAGCATGCCACTGTTAATATAGATTTCTCTGCCCCTGCGGCAAACGCAGCCAACACGGCAGCAGACCTCCCCACCACGGAGGAAGAGACAGGTTTTCTGCTCATCATCGGCTCCCTGTTTTTGGGCGGTTTGATTCTCAACTTCATGCCCTGCGTCTTCCCCGTAATCGGGCTCAAGATTATGAGCTTCGTAGAGATGGGTGGCGGCGACCGCAAGAAGGTGTTCCTGCACTCTGCCATTTTCTCTCTGGGTATTATTCTTTCTTTCCTTGCCTTGGCTATTCTGCTGCTGTTCTCTACCGATGCAGACAACCGCAGCTGGGCCATGTGGATGCAGAATCCTTGGGTGGTATACGCCATTCTGCTTTTGCTGCTCACACTGGGTCTGAGCATGTTCGGTGTATTTGAAATCGGCGTGGGTGCCACCGGCGCCGGCCAGGGTCTGCAAAACAAGCAAGGTATTACAGGCTCTTTCTTCCAAGGCATTTTCATTACCATAGTTGCAACCCCGTGCAGTGCTCCCTTCTTGGGTTCCGCCCTGCCTCTGGCTCTTGCCTTGCCGGATGTTGAAATGGTAGCAGCCCTCGGCTTCATGGGTCTGGGTCTGGCATTCCCCTACATTCTGTTGGGTGCTTTCCCGCAGCTCATGAAGTTCCTGCCCCGTCCCGGCGCATGGATGGAGTCCCTCAAGCAAGGGCTTTCTTTCCTGCTCTTTGCGGCAGCTGCCTGGATTCTGGATACCTACTTGGTCATGATCAGTGAGGACGCCCGCATGCTCATGCTTATTTGCCTTACCATTTACGCCGCAGCATTCTGGGTATACGGTCGCTGGTGCCCCATGTACCAACCCGTCCGCACCAGAATCATCGGTGGTATCTTTGCCCTGCTTCTGTTGGGCATGGGTGTTTGGGGCACCATGCCCTCCTCTGAGGACAACAGCGTGATTGAAGGTCAGACCTCTTACACCGTAGCCAAGGGTGATACCCCCATTTGGAATACTTGGACCCCCGCTCTTATGGAGCAGGCTCTCAAAGACGGCCACCCTGTGTATGTGGACTTTACCGCCAAATGGTGCGCCACTTGCCAATTCAACAAAAAGGTTGCATACTCTGCTGAGGTTTGCAAAAAGTTTGAAAACGCCGGTGTAGTGCTGATGCGTGCCGACAAGACCAAACCCAATGCAGCCATTGATGCAGAGATGAGCAAGTTGGGGCGCTCTCAGGTACCCACCAACGTAATTTACGTACCCTCCGCTACTCCCGGTGAGGCTCCCACCACGCACATTACCATTGAGGTTTTCAACGCTGACTACCTCAGCGGCTTTATCTCTGAGCACCTCGGCAATTTCACCCCCAATGCAGCTGCTCCCGCACCGCACGAGGCCGTAGAGGCCCCTGCCGATGACGAGGAAGAAGTTGATGCCGAGGAGGAGGAAGAAGAAGAGGAAGATGCTGAAGAGGAGGAAACGGAGGAAGAGACCGCTGAGTAATTCTCCCGCCCCTCTCTGATAATTAACACGCCCGCCTCTGCAACTGCAAAGGCGGGCTTTTATATTCAAACCATCATGAACACGCCGATTTCTGACAAAGCCTTACGTATTATGCGCGGTCGAGACGCTTGTGAGCTCCGCCCGGCAGTGCTGAATGAGCGCGATGAACTCGGCAGAAACCTGACGGATTGTCTTATACTCCTGGCAACAAACCCATTGGGTGCAGTAGGAGAGAATCCCCTGCCCATTATCCGCAAGCTCTTGGAAGCGGGGGCAGACGTAACCCAATCCCTGGACCACATGGTCAATTTGCATGAGCTTTACTTTGAAGCAACGGCTCAATACAGCCGGGAATACCGGCAAGCTGTGGACAACGCCACAGACATCATACCGGCTCTGTTGCGCGCCGGTGCTGTCATCTCTCAAAGCGCGCTTGACTCTGCCAAATATAATTGCGACCCGCGTATTCAGACTCTCTTGGCCATGGTGCCCGTAAGGGGATAAACAACGCAGAGATAAAACCGCCTGTCACTATGAAAAAAAAGCCGGTGAACCGTCTGTACGGAACACCGGCTTTCAATATATTGAAACGGATTCTGCTTAACCGATTTCGGCGCGGCCGGAAAGGCGGGCACCCTCCACCATGGAAAGCACGTTGGTGGTGATATCGCCATTCACAACGGCGTGGTCATTAAGGTGGCAGCGGGTGCTGTCCACATTGCCGTCCACGCGGCCGTATACATGCACCTCACCGGCGCGGATGTTGCCCTTGATGTCGGCGAGCTCGCCGATGGTCACCTTGCCGGACTCGGAGAGGATTTCGCCCTCTACCTTACCGTCAATGTGCATATCATTCTGGAAGGTAATGGAGCCGATAATCTCGATACCCTGTGCAAGAACGTTTGTCGTGTTGCTCATAATGTATGGGAGTAATGGGGTTGTGGCGGTATTACACCGTCATGATTTCTTTTTCTTTGGCAACTACAAGCTCATCAACTTTCTTAACATACTTGTCGGTAAGCTTCTGTACCTTCTCTTCAACCTGACGAACACCGTCCTCCGTGAGAATGTTGTCGGCCTTCATCTTCTTGATACCGTCCATACCGGCCTTGCGAACACCGCGAATACGTACACGGGTATCCTCGGAGAGGCCCTTTACATACTTGCAAAGCTCTTTACGGCGCTCACCGGACAGCTCGGGGATGGGCAGACGCACGGAGCGGGCATCGATAACGGGGTTGAGATTCAGCTTGCTCTCAGCAATAGCCTTCTTGATGTCATTGAGGGTGCTGGGGTCAAACGGCTGAATGAGGATGGAACGAGCATCGGGGGTGGAAACCACGGCAATGCTCTTCAACTTCATGCTCGTGCCGTAAGAGGCCACGAAAATGTCCATATTGTCCACGAGGGAGGGAGAGGCCTTACCGGTGCGAACGCCGGCAAAGTCAGCCATCATACGCTCTACAGCCTCCTCCATGGAGGTTTCGGTTTCGAGCAGGAGTGTTTCTTCGTCCATGTTTGTGTGTAATGTTTAAGTTCTGAAAAATTATTCGCCGATAATGGTACCGATTTTCTCACCCAGCAAAGCGCGGGTAATGTTGCCCGGCTGGTGCATGTCGAACACCATAATGGGCTTGTTATTATCCTTGCACAGGGTGAAAGCGGTTTGATCCATCACCTTCAACTCGCGGCTGATGCACTCTTCATAAGAAATCGTGTCAAAGCGAGTAGCGGTGGGGTCTTGCTTGGGGTCTGCGGTGTAAACACCGTCTACGGAGGTAGCTTTCATCACCACCTCGGCATTAATCTCACAAGCGCGCAATGCAGCAGCGGTATCCGTGCTGAAGAAGGGGTTACCCGTACCGGCGGCAAATACAACCACCTGACCGGCGCGCAAATCCTCACGGGCAATGTTGCGCACATAGGGTTCTGCCACATTCTTCATCTCAATGGCACTCATCACGTGGCAAGGCACACCGGCCTCCTGCACGGCAGAGCAAATGGAAAGAGCATTCATCACCGTAGCAAGCATGCCCACATAGTCAGCCGTGGGGCGATCCATACCACGCACGCTGGCCTTGGCACCGCGCCATATGTTGCCACCGCCTACAACAATGGCAATCTGCAAATTGCCACGCTGTTGAGCCTCAGCAATTTCACGAGCAATACGGGCTACGATTTCCGGAGAAATATTATCCTTGCTGCCGGGGGCGCGGAGAACCTCACCGCTCAGCTTGAGCAGGATTCGCTTGAATTTGGGAGATGTTGTTTCACTCATAAGATGTGAAAAATTATTTGTTCAGCAATACTCTGCCACGTTTCACCTCAAAAAGCGAGTCTAAAATGTGCCAGCTTGTTAAAAAGTAAATTTTAAGCACCGATTTCTCATAAATCAACGGCGCGGACTCACCTGAGCAAGACCGCGCCGTGAAAAAAAATCAAGTACCGAATCAGAGATTCGACAATACATTTTTGAGAATGGAGAGACCTTCGTCCAACACCTCTTGCGGCACATTCAGAGCCGGGATAAGGCGCAGGGTATCCGGCCCGGCGGGACAAGCCAACAACCCGGCCTGCATGCACAGGCTGTTCACGTAACCGGCAGGTGTGGCACCCTCGGGCACTTCAAATGCCCCCTTGCGCAGCCCGATACCGCGCAGCAGACCCAACCCGCGCACAGTCTCCACGCAAGGCAGGTTCCAGCCCTCTACCGTGCTCTTGATATACTCACCCAGCTTGGCAGCGCGCTCCGTAAGTCCCTGCTCTACAATCTCTGTCACCACGGCAAGAGAGGTAGCGCAGGCAATGGGAGTACCGCCGAAAGTAGAGCCGTGAGAACCCGGCCCCATGATGGAGGACAGCTGTGTACCCTCGGCATCCATGGCGCGATTGCTGACCCAGAAGCACCCCATCGGGAAACCGCCACCGATACCCTTGGCGCAAGATACCAAATCCGGCTCTACCTCGGGGCATACGGCTTTCCAACCCATGGTAGCACCGGTGCGGCCGTAACCGCATTGCACCTCGTCAATCATCAGCAACAGGTCTTTTTCTTTGCACAGTGCAGCAACACCGCGCAAGAACTCGGGTGTAGCGGGGTTTACGCCGCCCTCGCCCTGCACGGCCTCCAGCATAATGCCGCAGGTAATGTCACTCACGGCTTCACGCAATGCCTCCAAATCATTGAAATCAACGTACTTGAAACCCACCAGCAACGGGTCGAACTCAACCTGAATCTTCGTTTGCCCCGTAGCTGCCATAGAGCCCAGCGTGCGCCCATGGAAACTCTTGTTGAAAGTAATCACCTCATAACGGGGGCTGCCGTCTGCCTGCGGACGGCGATGACCGAATCTGCGGGCAACCTTGATGATGCCGTCATTAGCCTCAGCACCGGAGTTACAGAAAAAGATTTTACCGGGCAAGCCTATCATTTTATCACAAATCAGGGCAGCCAACTCCTCCTGCTGAGGAATGTTGTACAAGTTTGAGCAATGCATCAACTGCGCGGCTTGACGAGTCAACGCCTCCACCACCTTCGGATGGCTGTGCCCGAGACTACAGGTGGCGATACCGGCACAAAAGTCCACGTAACGTCGCCCTTCCGTATCGAACAGGTATGAGCCCTCACCCTTGGCAACCGTAAGCGGTGCGCGTCCATATGTCGGAAGTACGTGTTCTTGTATCATAACGAAGCTAACTTTACTCCCTTGGCTCCCGTTTGTCAAGAAAATGGATTTTTCCTGACAAAAACGGCACAGCATAATGCGGCAGAGCTACCGCGCCCTGCCCCTACACGCATCAAAAGAAGTCCGGATACTCCGGTGGCGGGGCAGTTTGCTCCAGCCAAAGGTTGAGGATTTCTACCGCAGCGGCCTGATCAATGATGGGTTTGAAATCTTTGGCTTTTTTGCCGGCAGCGTGAAGCTTGGCCTGAGCATCTACGGTGGTGCGGTACTCGTCTACATAAACAAGCGGCAGCGTGGGGAACTTTTCGCGCAGCTTGGCACCGAAGGCACGCACATATTCACAGGCAGAGCCCTCAGTACCATCCATACGCAGCGGCAACCCCAGTACCAGGGTACGAATGCCCCGTTGCTGCACCAGCTCCGCAATGCGCCCCAGCGGCTCGGTTTTGGACAGGTGTATGCTTTCTACGGGGTGAGCCAAAATGCCACAGGAATCCGTAGCCGCAATACCGATACGGGCTTTGCCCATGTCTATACCGAGTGCCGGGTGCATGCTTTATTATTTAATGGGTTAGACCAAATTATCGGGCAGTTTGGCTACCACATTTTTAATTGTGTCTGCCTGGTCGCGGTGAGCTACCAGCAGCGCATCGCCGGTGTCTACCACAATAAGGTCATCCACCCCAACAAGAGCAATATGCTTACCCTGAGCAGAGAACACGATATTGCGGGAGGAATCCTGCGCGCTCAGGGCAGTGTTGGAGGCGTTTGCCGCATCATCCTGCTTCAGGTATTTGCCCACGGAAATCCATGAGCCCACATCATCCCAATCAAAGGTGGCCTCAAAGTTCAGCACGCGGTCGGCTTTCTCCATGAGGGCAAAGTCTATGCTGATGGGGGTAAGCTTGGCAAACTCTGCATCAATGAAAGCGGGAATATCCTGAGCAACCGTGAGTCGGTCAATAAAATCTGCCAACTCGGGGGTGTGGGCGGCAAGCTGAGCACGCACATGAGCCACGTTCCAGATAAACATACCGGCATTCCATGTAAAATTACCGGAGGCAAGGTACTGCTCTGCCGTGGCGGCATCGGGTTTCTCGCGGAAGCGCACCACCTCATAGCAATCATGAGAAAGGGCCGCATCATTCAGTTTACCGGCACGCTCAATATAACCATAACTCGGGCATGCCCACGTGGGGCGTATGCCGATGGTCATGAGGGCATTCTCTCTGCCGGCAAGGGAAAGAGCATCTGCGGCAAGAGAGCGGAAAGCGGAGTCATCCAGAATAAGGGAGTCACTGGGAATGACAATCATATTTGCCTGCGGGTCGCGGGCAGCAATGAGAGCCACACCGAGGGAAACGGCGGGGGCAGTATCACGGCGGGCGGGTTCTGCCACAATGTTGGCAGCAGGCAGCTCCGGCACCTGGCGGCGTACCTCTGCCTCTTGCAGAGCATTGGTCAGAATGAAAATATTTTCCGCAGGCACAAGCCCGCCCAAACGCTCAACTGCTTGGCGCAGCATGGTGCCGTTGCCGAAGAGGTCCAGCAACTGCTTGGGTTTTGCATTACGAGAAAGCGGCCAAAAACGCGTGCCGCTGCCACCTGCGAGAATAAGTGCATAATTTGCCATTGCAGAGACAGTATACAAACATATTGTTTCTTTAGCAAGAGAATTCCTGATGAGCTAGCCGAATCCGAGGGGCGGAAAGCCTATGCGGCAAGCAAGTACCACCCCCTACAAATTGGCATGGCGCGGGGGATTCGCAGCAAATTTGCTCTTTCGGCAGAGCAAAACTCACGCCAAACGGCCATTTGTGCGTCAGTTCGAGGAATGAGCTTGATTTCATGACAGGGAATGGTAGAATACGCGCGTATGACGAGCGAAGAAACGAAACGAGATTTCATACGTGAATGGATTGCCGGTGACCTTGCAGCAGGCCACTGTAAAACGCCCATTACACGTTTTCCGCCGGAGCCTAACGGCTACCTTCACATCGGACACGCCAAAGCCATCTGTCTGGATTTCGGTGTAGCGAAGGAGTATGCCCAACAAGGCGCGGTGTGCCACCTGCGTTTCGATGATACGAACCCCTGCAAGGAAGATGTCGAGTTCGTCAATTCCATACAAGAGGACATCAAGTGGCTGGGGTTTGACTGGGGTGAGCACCTGTACTGGGCATCTGACATTTTCGACTTCTACTACGAGTGCGCCATTCACCTTATCAAGAATGGTTTAGCCTATGTGGATGAGCAGGACCGCGAGACCATGAGAGCTCAGCGCGGCAACCTGACCACGCCCGGCACCCACTCTCCCTACCGTGATCGCAGTGTAGAAGAAAACCTCGCACAGTTCGAGGCGATGAAGGCCGGTAAGTTCCCCGAAGGCGGTGCCGTGCTGCGCGCCAAGATTGATATGGCCAGCAGCAACATGAACATGAGAGACCCCGTCATCTACCGTATCTCTTACGATCACCACCACAACACGGGCAACACTTGGTGCATTTACCCCATGTACGACTTTGCGCACCCGCTGGAGGATGCTTACGAGTACATCACACACTCCCTGTGCACGCTGGAGTTTGAGAACCACCGCCCGCTTTACGATTGGGTAATTGAGAATTGCCCCATCCCGGCAGGTTCCCGCCCGCAGCAGCGAGAGTTCTCTCGTCTCAACATCACTTATACCGTGATGAGCAAGCGTAAACTGCGCCAAATGGTGGAGGAAAACTATGTGGCCGGATGGGATGACCCCCGCATGCCCACGATTTGCGGTATGCGCCGCCGCGGCTACCCCGCCAAGGCAATCGTAGACTTCTGCGAGGGTGTGGGCATTACCAAGTTCAACGGCAATACGGATGTTGCACGCTTGGAAAACGCCGTACGCAGCGAGCTTAATGCCAACGCAGAACGCCGCATGGCCGTGCTCAAGCCCCTCAAGCTTGTCCTCACTAACCTGCCTGACAATCATGAAGAAGAGGTTGAGGTTGTCATCAACCCCGAGAAGCCTGAGCTGGGTAACCGCAAGCTCACCCTTACCAAAGAGGTCTGGATTGAGCAGGAGGACTTCATGGTAGACCCGCCCAAGAAATACAAGCGTCTCAGCCCCGGTGTATGCGTACGCCTGCGCGGCGGTTACTGCATTATTGCCAATGATTACGTTGCGGATGCCGACGGCAACGTGACCGAGGTGCATGCAGAGGTACTGCCCGGCACCATCGGCACCAACCCGCCGGAGGGCATTCGCTGCAAGGGTGCCATTCACTGGGTATCTGCCAAGTACGGTGTAAAGGCAGAGGTACGCCTGTATGACCGTTTGTTCAGCGATGAAGCCCCGGACGCCAACCCGGAGGGTTTCCTTGCCTCTCTGAACAAGGACAGCCTGACCGTGCTGACCGATGCCGTGGTAGAGCCTGCGCTGGCAGAGGCACCTGCTGAGTTCCTGTGCCAGTTTGAGCGCACGGGTTACTTTGTGGCAGACCGCTATGACCACAGCCCCGAGCATCCCGTGTTCAACCGCTCTGTGGGTCTGCGTGACTCTTGGGCAAAAATGAACAAGTAATCAACCTAAAGCCTTATCCCTGTTCGGCGGCTCGCGCCGCCAATGCTGCGAGCTGCCGAACTTATTTTATTTTCACAGTCATGAAAAATATCGAGTTTTCCTCTAAAAACGGTGTGTTTGATATGAACAGCTTCATTTGCGCGTGCGATGCTGCTGTAAGCGGAGAGCCCCTGCCCGAGCCGCAGGAAGAGCAAGCCCCTGCCCTCGCAGAGCTTGATATGCCCGCACCCGCCGTACCCGTGGCAGATGGCCCCGACCCCATCATTTACCACCCGTTGGAGGAGGTGCTGTGCGACTTGCGCATGGGCAAACTCATTCTCATGACGGATGACCCTCAACGTGAAAATGAGGCGGATTTGGTGTGCGCAGGGCAATTTGCCACCCCGCAAAACATCAATTTTATGGCCACTCATGCCCGTGGCCTCATCTGCGTGCCCATGGCTCCGGAAAAGGTGGACGGCATTGGCCTGCCCATGCAAGCCCAGCACAATACGGAAAAACTGCACACGGCTTTCACGGTAAGTGTAGATGCCAAGGAGGGAACCACCACCGGCATCAGCGCATTTGAGCGCTCCATCACCACCATGAAGCTGGCAGACCCCAAGGCCACGCTGGATGACTTTGTGCAGCCCGGCCACTGTTTCCCGCTGCGTGCGGTTGAGGGCGGTGTGATTCGCCGCGCCGGCCACACGGAGGGCACGGTAGATATGCTGCGCATTGCCGGGCTGGAGCCCGTGGGCGTATGCTGCGAAATCATGAAGGAGGATGGCACCATGGCCCGCCTGGGTGAGCTGGGCGAGTTCCAGCGCAAGTTCGGGCTCAAAGCATGTTCTCTCGCTCAAATCATAGAGCACCGACAGCATACGGAAAAACTCATTATCAAAGAGGAAACAGTCAAACTTCCCACCGAGTTCGGTGAGTTCACCTGCCACTCCTACCACTCTAAGGTAGACGGGCAAACGCACCTTGCTTTGGTGCACGGTGAAATTGACCCCGCCAAGCCCGTTCTCTGCCGTGTGCACAGTGAGTGTCTTACGGGCGATGTGTTCGGCAGCCGTCGCTGCGACTGCGGCAGCCAACTGCACACCGCCATGCGCCGCATTGCACAGGAAGGCGGTGTACTGCTTTACCTGCGCCAGGAGGGGCGCGGCATAGGGCTCTCTGCCAAACTGCATGCCTATAAGCTGCAAGAGCAAGGGCTTGATACGGTGGATGCCAACATTGCCCTCGGGTTTGCCCCCGACCTGAGAGATTACGGCGTCGGTGCTCAAATTCTCCGCGACTTGGGTGTTACCAAGCTGCGCTTGCTTACCAACAACCCCAAGAAAATCGTGGGCCTTGCCGGCCATGGTCTTGAGGTGGTAGAGCAAATGCCCATCATCATCCCTGCCCACGAGGATAACAAGGATTATATGAATACCAAGCGCGAGCGCATGGATCATATCCTCTGATACCCGCGGTCTTTTACATAAACGGGGAGCCCTGTACTCCCCGCTGTGTCAGCTTACAATTCCCACAAGGAATAACCCGTGGGGAGTATTAACCAGTTTATCGGTGTGGCGATAATTGATAAAGGAATATCTGCCACATCTGCTACCCAGCGAATGGGTTGAACGGCCATGTTGAGGGTGTTACGGCGTTCCGGCAGGTGAGCACGCAAAGCTTGCTGCGCTTCCTCTTCGTGAAACTTAATTTGACTGACGGTTACGTTGTTGAGGGAAAAATCTGACTCGGGAATGAGCCATTTCACCTTATATGGGCATTCTCCCTCTATCTCTGCATAAAACGTCAGAGGTTTTCCATTATAGAGGGAGCTATAAAAACGCTCGTGTGCTTCCACGGGGCAACCTCCCACCATATAGCAGTTGAATAACTTGGCACGTGCCGGTAAATAATGGCAGCGTAGCTTGATGTAGCGTTTGCCCTCCTTGGTGGTGTATAGGGGATAAGAGGTTCGGCTGTGTTTTTTTATCAGCGCAAGGTCATGGTTCACGGGGATTTCTCGCCCCACATTATCCACCGCCCCGCCCGTATCTACAATGGTACAAGAGCTGACGGCAAATACAGAGAATAATAAAGAAAGGTATTTTTTCATATGAGTTGTCGGGAGATAGTGTGGCACCACCCTTACAGATGATGCCACTATCAGATTTTCAGCAGCACAGACGCTTATTTCCTGCGTCTGCGTGCAGCCAAGGCGGCCAATGCCATCAGGCTGAGAGTTGCTGTAGTAGGTTCGGGCAACGCACTTTCAAACCATTTATCACTGACGGACGGGTCAATCGTTGTAATACCGGTTACAATAAATTTATCAAGCCCATGGTCAGATACCAGTGCTGTATCAGAATCGCCATGGTTCAAGATTTCCATCTCTCCTTGGGCGTTTTCTGTCACAAACACATAAAATAAGCAGGGATCTGTAAAGCCGCCAAACTTTTTCTTAGAATCGTCAGAATCCGTCAACCAAAGCTTATGAACAACAGAAGACACTCCGTCAAATTGAACATTCGTCTCAATTCCCCAAAGAGTTACAGCATGAGCGCCTGATGAACCTTTTAAACGCAAGCCTATACCTTTGCCGGCCTCCATAGCATTTATCATGGTTGTAGCCGCTTCTGAAAATGATGAAACGTTGATTGTCTCAATAAAAGCATTCAATTGCGCAGCTATTCCGGTATCTGCACCGCTATCAAATTTTCCGGTAGCATAAGAAGAAAGGTAATCAAAGAAAAAGCCTTCTGTTGATTCAAAAGCTTTACTCACAGATGAGTATCCGCTCATGGTACGAGCAGCCTCATCAGCAGTCTCAGGCTTATTAACACCGGTAATCCACCATTGGAAAGAATACGCTATGGTACCGCTTACATCAGCAACTTGGTGAGATTTATATGTTTGCCATATATCTTTTGCCTCAGTAGGGCGATTTTCAAGCAGGCTTGTACCTTTATATCGATTCTGCCACCAAGCGACCAAATTGGCAGCAGCAGCGGCATGACATACTCTTTCATCCCCTTTATCGCCACCTACCCAAACACCATCGGCAGCGGGAACTTTATTGACATCATACCAGCCTGATTTTTCATCTACCCCATCAACCCAATACACATCACCGAAAGCAGCGGAGCAAGCGAACAGACCAGCGGTGGCAACTACAGCCAAGCCTTTATTTATGTTATACATCATATATAGAACCGGAGAGAAATAAAACCGTGAAGCAGACGTTATATCAGCTTCCATTAGCGGATTAAGCGCGGGGATGTTATCTTATTATCTGCGAAGTGTCAATAAATATCGTCATAACAGACACGATATTTCTGTAAAAATGTGTAAATGGCACGCATTACACAAAAATTTCCGGCAACTTGGGCTCTGAGGCAACAGCGGTAAGACGCTGCGTCATCATCTCCTTCACAGGGGGCGGCAGCAATCTGGCTCTGCGGGGGCATACCATGACACAGCGCATGCAGAGAATGCATTTGGAAGCATCCGTGGTATGAGGCGCATGAGCAGGGATGGCACCTGTGGGGCACAGGCGTGCGCAGCGTCCGCAACCGCCGCAAGCCTCTGTTGTAAGGGGAACAACGGGCATCTTGGGCAAATCCTTGTAGGGATAATTGCCGGGCACGCTGACTGTGCTCATGTTGCCTGCCGAAATTTTAGCAGCCACGGACTTACCGAATTCAGCGGCAGCGGCCAAATCATCCGCATTCGGACGACCTGCGGCAATGCTACGTACAATGGAGTGCTCTGCCACAAAAGCGGCGGCAGCCACTACGGTAAAGCCGCAATCAGTGAGCTCATTTTTGAGCTCCAGCAAGGCATCTTCATAAGCGCGGTTGCCGTAAACCACCACGGCAACGGCGGCTTGCCCCTGCCCCTTGATTTGGCGCAAGCGTTCAACAGCCACGGCGGGTAAGCGACCACCGTATACAGGCAACACTGCCATCAAAGGAGTCAACAACGGCAAAGGCTCAAGCTCTGCACACAGGTCAATCTTAATCGCATTGAAGGCAGAGGCAACAGCATCGGCAATACGCAGGGTGCCACCCGTAGGGCTGAAAACGGCTTGAGTAAGAGACAGAGTGTTCATGGTTCGCCCTCTATTCTGCGCATTAGTAGAAACTAAGTCAATAAAAAACAGCATACAGGTGACGTGCATAATACTTGACAAGTGAAGCTGTATGGATTAAATAAGGAGGGAGATGAAACACCACACACATTTGCTGGCTTCGGCCGTAATCGGGCTCTCAGCCATAGTCGCACAACCCGCGGCGGCACAAGAGCGTATCACCTATGCGGACGTTCAGGACGGCGAGCAAAACGTCAGCTATAAGTTCTGGGTATGTATTGTAGGTTGCCCCAAGCAAGCCGTATCTGCCATACGTCTGGATACGATTGTATCCATCAACAAACACACATACTCCGTTGATAATGTCGTGGTGAAAGAGTGCACCATTGACACGCGCGGCAATAACAGCATACGCTTCTACTGCATGAACAACACGGAGCAAAGCCAAAAAATGTCAGACCGCACAAAAAACACCCGTAAGCTTATTGACTCCAAGACAGGCGGGCTGACCACCAAACCGGCAAAGTCATTCCCCGATGGCACATACAGCCACAACATTGAATACCTTATTGACGACCCCAAGAAGATTGACGACATCTATGAGTCTGCCCTCAATGCCGTTATCAAAAACCGCGGTTGCACCTTTAAAGTAAATTGATTTTATGAAGAAACACACATACACAATGATTGGTCTGGGCCTTGCACTGGCACCGCTCAGCTTCGCACAAGACACCCCTGTTGCCCCCACCGCAGCCGTGGCACAGCCCACAGCAGAAGAGGTAAAGCAGGGTTTCTCCTACCTCATCGGTCAGCAGTTGGGCGGCAGCCTTGCCAGTGACCTGAGTGAGCTGCAAATCTCTGACTTGGATGCCGCTATGCTCATGAAAGGCATTGAAGACGGTATGGCCAACCGCGTGGACCCCGAAATGGCTAAGAAAGACGTACGCGCCATTATGGAAGCCTTCGTGGCAGAAATGGACAAGCGCGTTGTAGCCAAGGCAGAGGCCAACGCCAACGCCGGTAAGGCTTTCTTGGCAGAAAACGCCAAGAAGGAGGGTGTGGTCACCCTGCCCAGCGGCTTGCAATACAAGGTAATCAGCACCGGCACCGGCCGCAAATATGATGCCAAGAAAGACGGCGAGAGTGCCATTGCCATGGTAGCCTACGAGGGCCGCAAGATTGACGGCACCGTTTTTGACGCTAATACCACCCCCGTAGAGTTCCCGCTGGACGGTGTGATTCCCGGTTTCAGTGAGGCACTCAAGCTAATGCCCATCGGCTCCGAGTGGGAGATTTACATTCCCTCTGAGTTGGCATACGGCGACCGCGGCCCCGGCATCATCGGGCCCAACGCCACGCTTATTTTCAAGCTGAAGCTCACGAACATTCTGCCCCCGCGCGGCAGCCAGGGAAATCCTTTGCAGCTGACGCCCGAGCAGATTGAGCAGCTCATGCAGCAGCAACCCTGATTTTCGGGAAATATCTGCCCTTTTTACAACCCGCAACCGCCAAGGTTGCGGGCTTTTTTGTGTTAATTGAACATTGAGGCATTTTCAACTTGAAAACAGTTGGAAAGCGAGATAATATAAGGTTAATGAAAATTCATTTTTGCGGAGCAGCTCAAACCACTACCGGCTCCCAGCATTTGCTGGAGGTGAACGGCGAACGCATACTGCTTGATTGCGGTATGTATCAGGGGCATCGTGAAGACCAATTACGTATTAACCGCGATTTCCCTTATTTTGACCCCAAAAGCGTGCATTGCGTTATCCTTTCTCACGCCCATATAGACCACTCCGGCAACCTGCCCAATTTGGTCAAAAAGGGATTCCACGGTTTTATCTACACAACCTACGGCACCCGAGACCTGTGCTCAGTCATGCTGGCAGATGCCGCCCGTATTCAGGCAAGCGATGTCAAGTTCCTCAATAAAATGGATGCCCGCAAAGGCGGCAGCGGCAGTGTGGCAGAGGTGATATACACCGAGCAAGACGCCGAGGCCTGCATGCGCAGATTCCTGACCATTGGCTACCACATGCCCCTGCCCATTGCCCCGGGTGTTACGCTGACATTCTACGATGCCGGACACATTCTGGGCGCAGCGCAGGTGGTGCTTGATATTGATGATGAAGAAGACGGGCAACACAAGCGTTTGCTGTTCTCCGGAGACGTGGGGCGCGGCAACAATGAATTGCTGCGCGACCCCGAACCTGTGGAGGACGTGGATATCATGCTGATGGAGAGCACCTACGGCGGGCGTTTCCATGAATCCGGCACGAGGGCAGATGATACCTTTATTTCCACCATCAAGGCGGCCATGAAACGCGGTGGTAATGTGTACATACCCGCCTTTGCCGTAGAGCGTACACAGCAGCTGCTTTACCTGCTGAACCGCGCCTACCGAGACGGCAAAATGCCCAATTATCCCGTGTATGTGGATAGCCCCATGGCCGTGAGTGCCACGGAGATTTTCCGCATTCATCCCGAATGTTTCAATAAAGAGGTGTATGATTTCCTCTTCAATGAGCGAGACCCCTTCGGGTTCGAACAGCTGCACATGGTGCGCACGGTAACAGAGTCTCAAAGGCTCAACAACATGCGAGAAAAGGCCATCATCATCTCTGCCTCAGGCATGTGTGAAGCGGGGCGTATTCTGCACCACCTTAAAAACGGTATCAGCAGAGACAATAATTCCGTGCTCTTTGTTGGCTACTGCGCCGCCAACACGTTGGGCAGACGCATTATGGACGGCGCGCTGGAGGTACGCATTTTGGGAGACCTTTACCCCGTGCGGGCAAAAGTCATTACACTGGACTCTTTCTCCGGCCATGCTGACCACGGCGAGCTTATCAATTACTTCGGCCGCACCGGCGGTAAAAAGAGCAAGGTGTATTTGGTACACGGCGAAAAAGAATGCACCGCTGCACTCAAAGCCGCGCTTGAACCGCTGCACAAAAACGGCGAGATTCATGTGGCGCATTTGAACACTGTGGTAGAGTGTTAATGCTGCATACTGACACTTACCGTTAAAACACGAGGCTTCAGTCCCCCCGAATAAAGCGGGACTGAAGCCTCTCTTCTATGAGAATAATGGTGCCCACGGTTATGGCCAATTGCCCGCTTTGGGAGCATGGTGATATGAGTAAACTGCGTGACCATCCAAACGGTGTACTTTACCATCCCAGCGGTAATAGAGAATGCAAAACTGACGTACCTTTGCCGGGGGAATAACAACGACAGAGCGTTGCATGCCGTCGGGCAAGTTCATTTGTCGAGCCGCACACATATATACCTCAGAATCCTCAGGGGCAATAACATACCCACTGTAACGAAGTGCAAGCTCCACCTCCTCTATTGTCAGCCCGTATAACTTCAACAAAAAGAGGTCCTGAGTAAACAATACATCTGCTTTTGACTCCGATTGGGGTTGCAGACATTCGAGAGTAAAATCGCGACCCGAGGTGTCATCCGCCCCGCATACCATGCCACACATCGGCACAAATACAAGCAATAACTTTTTCATAGTGTTGAATATTAATTTTTGCGCCGGGAAAACGCGTTCTTTTACCGCTCAATAATCCTGAACGGGAGACCCCGGAGCGGGAGTCTCAAGCTTGGGCACCTCATCATTAAAGGCGCGGTTATCGGCCAAATAATCATGCCACTCGATAAACGTCATGGGCGTGCGAGCCGATAAGGGGAAACGGAAAGCATTAACGCGGCGTTCTACTTCCTCCAAAATTTCTTCGGGCAACTGCGCCACGGCCTCTGCAATGGATTCCAGATGCTCACACGCGTTGTGACACACCAGAGGGAGGTCACACCCCGCACGCAACGCAAGTACCACAGATTGAGTGGGGGTATATTGCTTGGCAATGGCCCCCATGCACAGGTCATCCGTAAAGATAACACCGTTGTAGCCCAATTGAGTACGCAGGAAATCCCGCACCAACGCAGGGGAAAGAGAGGTGGGCAGCTCCGCATCAATTTCAGGTATGAGCACGTGCGCAATCATCATAGACGGCAGCTCCGGCATCAGCGCATTGAAAGGAATGCTTGCCTCCGACAAAAAAGCATCTCTCGTGCCATGCAACACGGGAAGCTCAAAGTGGGGGTCACACTCTGCACCGCCCATACCGGGGAAATGTTTACCGCAGGTTGCCATACCGGCACGTACATGGGCGCGGTTCCAAATACCCGCCCAAGAGGTAACAGCCTGAGAATCCGTCCCCCAGCATCGGCTGGGCAATGCATTGGCACGGGCAGAGCCTATATCTAACACAGGCGCAAAGTTGGTATTAACGCCCAGCGTGTGCAGGCATTGGGCATTGTAATAAGCCGCGCGTGTAATCAGTGTATCATCTTGCGTGACACATAGCTCGGCAGCAGATGGGTGCTGCACGAAAATGTCTGCCGTGCGAACTACGCGCCCGCCCTCTTGGTCGATGGCTATTATAGGCTCATCCGGCCCGCCGGTAAGGGCGCGCAGCTCGTCCGTCAGCTCACGAACCAATTCATAATCCGTGATATTGCGAGAAAACAAGATGTAGCCCGCCGGTTGCAGACGTGTAAAAAGCTCACGCTCACGCGCGGTGAGCACAGGCCCCTCTATACCTACAATGACGGGAAGCATCTTAAAATCCATTATTTATCGCCGAAAATGCTGGCGCGGGTGTACATGGGGAACACGGGGATACCGCGGCTTTCGATAGCCTCACGGCCGCCCTCCTGACGGTCTACCAGTACCAAGGCGGCTACCACCTTGCCGCCTTCTGCCTCAATGGCATCAATGGCTTTCAGGGTAGAACCGCCCGTAGTGATAACGTCATCCACCACAATCACCTGCTGACCGGCAGAGAAGTTACCCTCAATGCGCTTGCCGCGGCCGTGGTCCTTGGCCTCCTTGCGCACGGTAAATACGCACAGGGGCTTCTCGGCAGAGGCAGAGTACATGCCGATGGCAAGGGAGATGGGGTCTGCACCCATGGTCATACCACCAATGGCAGTAGCCTCGGGGAACTTGGGCAGAATCTCCTCTTGCACCAGCTGCCAGCCGACCTCACCGATGAGGTTGGCCCCACGGGCATCCAATGCCGTTACGCGGCAGTCGCAGTACAAGTCGCTCTCCTTACCGGAGGCAAGAATAAAATGACCGGTCTTGATGGACTTTGCCAGCAAGATCTCAAGCAATTCAGATTTGGCTTTACTCATGACGCCCTTATTCTAACGCGATACTAACGAGATTGCAACACAAAAGACAAGCAACGGAAAAGAATTGAGCTATACCTGATTTCCCGAAGATTTCACTAGACATTGATTTATGATTATGTTATAAAAGCAATCATGAAAAGCCTCAACACCCTGTTATTTCTTTTGGTAGGCATGCCCTGCCTCCCCATAACGCAAGCCGGAGAACAGCCTGCCGCCGAGCATCAGACAATCAAGCGTATAAAGCTGAGCAAGTTTAAGAATTATCAGCTTATCATCAGTTTTGACGAAGCAGAATGGCAAAAGAGCGGAGATACAGACTGGAAGAAAGTTCCGCAACTCGAACCGATAATCCTCAATTACCGACAAAAAGGTACCAAGCTTTCCGGCAAGAAAGCGGTGACTCCCTATTTCATGGAAAAATCAACATTGGTAGATTTTGCAGGTAGTGGATTTGAGCCGATATCAATTACCTACAAAACAGAGTTCCGATACAAAAAAGGAAATGAAGCATCACTGGAGTTTTGCAACCAAAGTGAAGATGTTGATGGAAGCTATGACCTCTTTATGACCTTAACTTTTGAAAGTGCCACCGGCGGTGTCATCAATGATTTCACTATTTGGACAATCGGAAAACCGAAATTGAGAAATGTTCAATTCCGCTTCGAAAAAGTGAAATAGAACTGTCCTTGCGCTGCACTCAGCAGGTGTGACCCGCGTATGCGAGGTCACATTTCTTCTGCCCCCTCAGCAAAGAGCTCGTAGGCAATGGAATCGGTTATGAGCACATCGGCAAACTCGCCGACAGGCAAAGTGGGGTCTACGTGAATGGTGCCGTCTACATCCGGAGCATCCCACGGGCCGCGGGCAATGCCGGGGGCATCTACCAACACTCGGATGGTTTGACCCACACAATCCTGACCGATTTCATCCGCAATACCGGCCAGAATCATGGAAAGCTCGTTAGCACGGCGTTTGCGGGTAGCATGGTGAACTTGATTCTTCATCTTGGCTGCCAGTGAGCCCTCCTCTTTAGAATAGGGGAACACGCCGGCGCGCTCAAAGCGGAATTCGCGGATAAAGTCGCGCAGCTCTGCATGGTCATCCTCGTTTTCGCCCGGCAAGCCACTGATAAAGGTGGTACGCAGCCCTATACCGGGCACGGCGGTGCGGAGGTCGCGGATGAGTTTGCGGATGTAGTCACCATCCGTCTTACGGCGTTGCTCCTCAAGAATATGAGCGGAAATGTGCTGCAAGGGGATATCCACATACTTCACCACCTTATCACAGGTAGCAAACACGTCTATGAGTTCTTGGCTCCAATGGGCGGGGTGGGTATACAACACACGCACCCAGAACTCACCCGGTAGGTCATTAATCTCCCGCAACAGCGTGGCAAGGGATTCACCCTTGGCGGAATCTACACCGCTGGTCTTGGTAGCTCCGCCCTCCCACTTATCCATACCGTAGTACGTTGTATCTTGAGCAATAAGGTTGATTTCTTTAACACCGCTTTCTACCAAGGCGCGCACTTCTCGCATGATGCTGCTCTGCGGGCGGCTGCGATGCCCACCGCGAATACGCGGTATCACGCAATAGGCACAAGCATGGTTGCAGCCCTCTGCAATTTTGACATAAGCAAAATGATTGCCGGTAAGGCGGTAACGGGTATCACCGAAATCAGGCATCAATTTAGAAACCTTGGTGCTGTACACCTTCTCTGCCGTACCGGCCAAGCATGCGTTGGTAATATCTGCCACCTCAAGCACTTTATCCACGCCAATAAAGCAATCCACCTCAGGCATCAGTTTCACCAAATCGGCAGCATAACGCTGAGACAAACAGCCTGCAACCAAAATCTTTTGACCGGCAGGGGCTTCACCTGCTTCTCGGGCACGAGTGGCAGCAAAGATGGTATCTATGGCTTCCTGCTTGGCGGGGTCAATGAATGCGCAGGTATTAATGATGAGAGCATCCGCCTGCTCAGGCTCTACCTTGGTAAAGCCGGCATTCAAAAGACGGTCCGCCATGACCTCGGAATCCACCAGATTCTTGGCACAGCCCAGAGAAATGATTGCAAAACTTGCTGCCATGCGCAGAGTCTAGCATATTTTCACCGCTTTGAAAAGACCAAAGGTCTGCAAGATTTGCGTTTTCCGCAAAACCTCACTACAGCAAAGCAGAAACACCTATGAGCGAAACAAATGCCTTTTGCTCATGAATCTGTTATAACTCTAGTAATTCTCGCAACTTCGGGAAGGTATGTAAGAAAGGTTGAAGGGCGTTCATGCGAGCCTCTGTTCGGAGATGCTGCGGAAGAACGGGGGCTACATACGGCTCCGGCTCTGCGGTGCGAGAATCGGGACGCAACTCTGCGATGATGCGGGCATGCTCACGTAACTCAGTCACGGATTGATGAAAGGTATTCAAAAGATAGGACACGCGAATATGGTCCTCCTGCCCCTGCACCAGATAAGCCATTACCTCTGCCTGCGCTGCCAGCAAGCGGAGGGCCGTGGCTTCATCTTCCGTACCGACTGCCGCGCAAAGGTCTTTGAAGAAAGAGAGAGCGGTTTTGTAATCCTTCGCCCAACGTTGATGCAAGAGCTGCTGAGGCAAAGCAAGAACGTGTTCACCTCCTAAGAGCGTCAGTAACTCACGCCATGCTGCTTTTTCTGACTCTGACACAGCAGGAGACGATAAGCGATTTTTTACGTAACCGGCCAGATTCTCCAGTCTTTCAAATCCCTGCTCCAAGGAACATTCCATCTCCCAACCGAGCTCCCCCAAAAACACACCGTGCAACCAATCCTGCTGCCAAAGAATGGCATCTGCCAACATGCACAGCTGAGCCAACTGTTCACGGGATAATTGCTGCAACTGTTCAACGTGCGGACGAATCTCTGCGACAGCATACCTGATTGAAGTCTCCGCTATCTGATTTTCCTTTCCGTCTTCGGTTAAATAATCGAGGGGGGAATACAGATGATTCAAACACCCGTACACGTTCAGGACCGTAGCGAGCCCGGACTCCATATCAAAAGACTGTGTGCGACTGACAGGTGCAGCAACATCTGCGGCTTCAGCAACAACAGGCATGGCCAACACACCCCACAACGCAATGATAGCAGAAACGGTTTTCTTCATGCAGTTATCTTAACAAACAGAAACAAGAGGTCAACTCAATTTTTCAGTTTATTGCGCCACCAGAAAGGGCACTCGCACTTAGCTTTCTGAAAAAGGCACCCTGCACAAGCACAACTATTTTTGCCTGTTTTTGAAAAAATACGCAGAACGGAGGTCAGAATACATATATGAAAAGCTCCATCGATAAAGATAACATCAGCATATTCGGCTCTGCCGATGTTGCAAAACCATTGCCGAGCAAGCAGTTCCCCAAGGGAGCGATGCATGCCGAAGAATGTTTTCAACTGATACGAGATGAATTGATGCTGGATGGCAATGCGCGACAGAACCTTGCCACATTCTGCCAAACTTGGGATGACCCGCAGGTGCACAAACTCATGGATTTGAGCATCAGCAAAAACATGATAGATAAGGATGAATACCCGCAATGTGCTGAAATTGAACAGCGCTGCGTGCGTATGATTGCAGACCTGTGGAATGCGCCCGATCTCAATGATGTCATCGGCTGCTCCACCATAGGCTCCAGTGAGGCCTGCATGCTGGGGGGCATGGCTGCCCTGCACCGCTGGCGCGCTCGCCGCAAAAAAGAAGGTAAACCGACGGATAAACCGAACTTGGTGTGCGGCCCCGTGCAAATTTGCTGGCACAAGTTCTGCCGCTATTGGGATGTAGAAATCAGAGAGGTACCCATGAGCTCCGATTGTTTCTGCATGAATGAAGAAGAAATGCTCAAGCGTGTAGATGAAAACACCATTTGCGTGGTACCCACCTTCGGCGTAACGTACACGGGGCAATACGAATTCCCTGAGTCCATCTGCAATGCGCTCGACAAATTGGCTGCAAGCGGTGGCCCGGATGTGGATGTGCACGTGGATGGCGCCAGTGGCGGCTTCTTGGCCCCGTTCATGGCACCTGAGATTCGCTTCGACTTCCGCCTGCCGCGAGTCAAATCCATCAGCTCCAGCGGTCACAAATACGGCTTGGCTCCCGTGGGTTGCGGTTGGGTCATTTGGCGCAGCGTTGCCGCCATGCCCTCAGAATTGGCGTTTGCCGTCAATTACTTAGGCGGCAGCATACCCACCATTGCTCTCAATTTCTCGCGTCCTGCCGGGCAAGTTATCTCACAGTACTACACCTTTGTGCATTTGGGCAAAGAGGGATACAAGCGCGTGCACCAAGCCGCCTACGATGTGGCCGCCTACTTGCACAAAAAGATTGCCAAGCTCGGCAAGTTTGAGTTTATTGCCACCGGCAATCCGCAGACGGATATACCGGCTGTATGCTTCTACATGAAGAAAGGCTATGAACCGGGCTACAACCTCTACGAGCTGTCGGACCGCTTACGCACCCGCGGATGGCAAGTGCCGGCATTCAGTCTGCCGGCCAATGTGGAAGACATTGTGGTCATGCGAGTCATGGTTCGCCGCGGTGTCACCATGGACATGGCTGACCTGCTGTTGAAAGATATGGAGCGAGGCATGGCTTTTTTAAGCAAACACAAATCCACCACCCCGTTGGAGGCCAAAGACGCCCCGGTGTTTAAACACACCTAAAGCATTGCTTTTAATGAACAAGGGGGCGATTGACAAGAACACGGTCAATCGCCCCCTTTAAAATTTGACAATCGATTTATGGCAGATTCAAGCGGAAAAAGCGCTTGGCATTTTCCGTGGTACAGGCGGCAATTTCTTCAGGAGAAACGTGACGGAGCTCCGCGATTTTATCCACCACATATTTGGTGCGGCCGGGGATGTTGGTAATACCGCGGAACGGAGCGGGAGACAGGTAAGGAGAATCCGTTTCAACCATAAAGCGGTCTGACGGGCACCATGCGGCAACGGCCTGAATATCCTCCGTTTTATTGAATGTAACCAGCCCCGTAAAAGATATAAGGCCGTCCAGTTGTGAAAAAATACGCTCGGCTTGCTCACCATTGCCGATGAAGCAATGGAAAACAGGGCGCACCTTGGGGAAATTGCGGGCAATGGCAAAAGCATCCTCAAAACTGGCAAGCCCTTTCTTGTCTCGCGTGTGCAGGGAGATATTCAGCCCGAGCTCTTGGGCCAATTGAAAATGACGTTCCAAGAAAACGCGCTGGCGGGCACGGTAGTCCTCCTCACTCCACCCCTCGGGCGCAGGCCAGAAATAGTCCAACCCGCTTTCACCAATTGCGGCTTGGGGATACTTGCGGCAAAGGTTTTCCATGTAGGCCAATTGCTCATCAGACACCTCTGTCACTTCACTGGGGTGCACGGCCAAGCAAGAGGAAACAAAATCCGGCATGCTGCGGGCAATCTCCAATTGAGGCTCCCAATCATCCGCACGCGTGCCTTGAGAAATGCAGTGCGTAACCCCTAAGGCAACAGAATCCGCACGCACCTGAGCCAAATCTTCGTACTTACGGGAAACCAAATGGCAATGAGTATCAATTATCATAGCAGAGCAATCAGTAAAGAATTATTTTGCGGGCACCGAAGTTCCAAAGTAACACCAAACCTTCCGTTACAAGTTTGGACATTTCTACGGCACAAAAAGCCAGACCGAGCGCAGCCCACACCCCGGAGCATACACTGACAAACATCCACATAAAGAAGTTGGTAAGCACCAGGCCAACCAACCCGATAACCGTAAATATGGTAAACTCGGCAGCTTGCTTGTCTCCCATCTTACGGTGAGAGAATACAAACTTGTTGCTGCATAAATAGGTAACGATTAATCCCAAAGAAAAACCTATGGTAGAGGCTAACAGATAATGTATGCCGAACACACGCGTGCAGACGGAGAGGGCGGAAAAATCCACCACAAAGGCAATTCCTCCGGCTATCAGATACTTACAAAAAGAGCTGACCAGATCTTTCACTACGCTATTATCTGCCATAACGCGCAGTGATATACACCATCAGCGCAAAATTGTCAAACCCGGATTTATCCCCGAACCGGAATATTTTCAGAGGTCGCCCCGGCAAGGCGACGGCGCGTTTCAAAGCATTCATGCGCTACCTGCTCCTCAGTTGCACCGAGGGTTCGTAAGGTGTGGGCCGCCATGCCCAGTGCCACTTCTTCTTCCCCACTGAACACGGTTTCTGCCCCTTGACGGCGCAATAATTGTGCGGTGCTGATATAAGTGGTGTGAGCCATCACCGCAATATGCGGGTTGACCTCTCGGGCACTCTCCGCAATATCATGAGAGGGGGCAGCTGAAGAGGTAATAACGATAGCTTTGGACTGCTCTGCTCCGGCCATACGCAAAATGCTGCGGCGGCGGGCATCACCGTGCAATACGGGTATTCCCAGCTTCTCCAATCTGTTAACGGTTTCTATATTCATCTCCAGCACCACAACCTCAAGATTGTATTTCAGAAAGATATCACTCATAATCTGCCCACAGGGGCCATAGCCTACAACGATGATACGGTGTTTATCCGTAGAGGGCTCGGGCACAACCCCGGATACCTTGGGTTTGCGGCCAATCTCCTTTTTCTCCAAATGATTGGCCAACATGGGGATAAAGCGATAGAGAGCTGCATTCAAGGTAATGGTGATAATGGCTACACCCGTAATCACGTTGGCGGCATACGCAGGCAACATGTGGTACTGAGAGGCAATGAGCGTTGCCAAGATGAAGGAAAACTCACCTATCTGAGAAAGAGAACCGGCTGTTTTAAGAGCCAAGCGCAGCGGTTTACCCAACAGGGTAATGACAATGAACGCCGCAACGGGTTTAATAAGAAAAGCCACCACACAGGTACACAGCGTCAGCTCCCAGTGCTCCAACATGCCACCGATATCAAAGCCCATACCGACGGAAACAAAGAACAACACGGCAAATGCATCTCTCATGGGCAAAGCATCGCTTGCAGCGCGGGAGGCAAACTTGCTTTGCCCCACTACCATGCCAGACAGGAACGCACCGAACTCCATGCTGGCATCAAAGCCCTTGGCTGCCAATACGGCAAACCCTAAAGCAAATACTAAAACAGCCAACGTAAACAGCTCACCGGAGGCACTTTTAGATACGTAGGTAAGCACTTTTTTGATGATATTGCGACCCACGAATGCCACGCACAGCACCAACAAAGTCAACTTGACAGCAGCACTGCCCAATGCCGGCACCAGTTCTTGCCCGCTGATAATAACCGGTAACAACACCAACATCAAAATGGTGAAAATATCCTCTACCACAAGCCAACCGAGTGCGGTATGCCCAGTGGGCGTTTGCAACAAGCGGTTGTCACTCAATACTCGGGTAAGCACCACTGTACTGGACACACAGATACACAGGCCGAACATCAGGGCGCTGACCCAATTATCATCCCCGCCAAGCCAATGAAACACAAGTGCCCCCATGACGGTAGACACCGTCATGCACACCAAAGCCCCAGGCACGGCTACCTTCTGAACAGCCAGCAAATCTTTGAGATGAAACTGCAACCCCACACCGAACAGCAGCAAAATGACGCCCAAATGAGAAAAGCCCTCTACAATGTGGCTATCCACAGGCTGCCCCCACCACGGCTGAGCAGCCAGCATACCGGCCACCAAATAACCGACCAAGGGAGACAGTTTCAGCTTATGTGCCAATATGCCCAATATCAATGCCAGAGTAAGACCGATGACCAGTGCGTGTTCCATAATATGCTGCCGTTCAAAATAGCATTTTCACCGCCATTTTTCAAGCGGAAACTACGCGAAACGCCGCAAAAAACCTACTGATTTTTTGCGGTGTCAGTGAAAGGTTGTGAGCCCTCAGCTACTTTATCTGTGAGGTAATGCGTATACGTTACGGCAGCACGCAATCTCGCAGAGTCTTGCCACCGCATTGCCATGCCGTGATATCAGACTCAGGGGCTGCCTCAAAACCGCCTTCTGCAGCATGGCAGAACATCTCAGCAGCTTTCTCTACAGACTGCTCCACATATAAGCCTACGCTATACAACAAGCCCATCATGTAATGCAAGGGGGCAGTATTACCCTCTGCATGGGGAACCTCAGCAATCCAAGCCGGCACTTCTTCACGCCCACCCTTGAGCACATCTTCATGCAGACCGAGAATGATGCGCAGCAACACCTCGGCATCCACCCCGAACTCCAGAGCCTTTTGGTAGAAGAGCATGGCAGAGCGCGCATTGCGTGTAGCACCCTCGCCGTGGTAATACATATCACCCAGCATCATGGCAACCTCGGGGTAATCATCGGCAAAGCTGCGCAGCATCGAGATATAGTCACGCACCCGCTCTTCATCCATTACTTTGAGCTGTAACAAGAATCGAGCCATACGCAGCAGAGCCTCGTCATCGGGGTGCTCACACAAGCGCATGTACAGGCGGTCTGCTATTTCTTCAAAATCGTTATTTTCAATGGCACGCTGCATATCAGCCTCCGTTATGGGGCCACTTTTCTTTGCGGTAATAGGCATGCCGTTGCTTGAGGCATAGGTCTCTATGCTACGCAAGGTTGCCGAGTACTCCGCGTCATCCTCAGGGGCATCTTCACGTGCAATATCCAACAAAAAGGCAGCTTTTTCAGGGTCTTGAGGTACCCCTTTACCCATGTAATATAAACGGGCCAACAGCAGGCAACTCTTGATTTCCTCATATTCTGCACCTTTCTCCAAATACTCCACGGCTTTTTGAACATCGGCCTGCACTCCGTCACCCTCCAAATACATTTGACCCAGCAAACCGCAAGCATCGGGGCTATCCGCATCCGCCGCACGCTGCAAATAATCTACACCACGCTTCACATTGCGGCGGCAACCTTCACCGCGCACATGCATCAGCCCAACCTGATACATACCGATTTCATCCCCCAAGTTGGCAGCTTTTTGATAATATTTAAGTGCCAGCTCATGATTAACACGCACCCCCTCCCCATGGGCATAGCGCCATGCAATCTGCAAACAAGCAGAAGCATCTTTGGGGGCTTCTTTATGCCAACGCTTCAGGTAACTCATAGCAGATGCCCAATCCCCCTGAGAATCGCACACATCTGCCAAAAAGCCGTATTGATCCGGGGTGGAGATGGCGGTTTTGCACTGCTCCATCATATCGCGAATCTCTTGTGCGCTGTGTTTTTCAGGCTCATTTATCCAAAGATAGGTGGCCAATTCAAAACCACACTGGGGACTACCGGCATCATAGCCTTTGCGCAGACAATCTACCATACGGTCCACGTCCTGATACCCTTCTGTTTCCGGATTATACAGGCAAGACAGCATGAAATACCCCATCTTGGGGTTCTGCTCTACCATTTCCAGACACCAAGACTCCATCTTAAGCCAATCGACCTGCTCTATATTACCGGCAAGGGCATTCTCTATAAACACCATACGGCACATTGTATCACCGGTTTCCGCATACTCATGCGCCCAGTCCAGGCATACAGAATTCAGCACTCCCCCATTCAAATCGTGGTCAATCTGAATACAAAGCTTGCGCGCATCTTCATCGCCTTGCATCCCCATATACATAAGCTGCTGATACTCTTTTTCCGTCACACGCATGGTCATCTGCTATATTGTTATGCGGACATTCTAACCCAAATTCCCTTATTTTGCAAGCATAAACAATTCACCCGCCAAGAGCAACATACTCCGGCGGGTGAAGAAAACAGGAGGGGGAACAACGCTTACTCAGCCACACGCAGGGCTTTGGCCTGCTCCTCCGTAAGTTCAATACAGTTCCAGGGGAGACCGTACTGATTGAGGGCAGCCATGAAGGGATCGGGGTCGTTCTGTTCCATGTTGAAAACACCCTGACCACCCCACACGCCGGAAAGAATGAGTTTGCCACCGATGGCGGCAGGCACACCTGTGGTGTAAGAAATAGCCTGAGAGCCAACCTCGCGGAAGCACTCCTCATGGTCACAGATGTTGTAAATGTATACAGCCTTGTATTTGCCGTCCTTCTTACCCTGAATCACGCAGCCGATGCAGGTGCGACCATGGGTGGTCTTGCCCAAATCGCCGGGATCGGGCAACACGGCCTTGAGGAACTGAAGCGGTACAATCTCCACACCATTGTACACAACGGGGTCAATGCGGGTCATGCCCACATTCTTAAGCACGGTAAGGTGGTTGATGTAGTTGGGGGAGAAGCTCATCCAGAACTGGGCACGCTTAATGGTGGGAATGTGCTTGACGAGGGATTCCATCTCCTCATGGTACATACGGTAAATCTCATAAGTACCAACACCATCCGGGCAAGCAAAGGGCTGATGCATGCTCATGGCAGCCGTCTCTTGGAAATCGCCGTTCTCCCAGTGGCGGCAGGGAGCCGTCACCTCACGGATGTTAATCTCGGGGTTGAAATTAGTAGCGAAAGCCTGGCCATGGTCACCACCGTTCACGTCAATGATGTCGAGATACTCAATCTCATCAAAGTGGTGCTTGAGAGCCCATGCGGTGTACACATTGGTAACACCCGGGTCAAAACCGGAGCCCAACAGAGCATAAAGGCCGGCATTCTTGAAGCGGTCCTGATAAGCCCACTGCCAGCTGTACTCAAACTTGGCAACATCACGGGGCTCATAATTGGCAGTGTCAAGGTAGTTTACACCGGCCTCCAAGCAGGCATCCATAAGGGGAAGGTCCTGATAGGGAAGAGCAACGTTCAGCACAAGGTCAGGCTGCACCTCCTTAATGAGGGCAACCGTAGCAGGCACGTTGTCTGCATCTACCGCGTGTGTGGTAATCTGCACGCCGCTGCGGGCAAGCACATCAGCAGCAATCGCATCGCACTTGCTCTTGGTACGGGAAGCCAGATGGATGTTCTTGTAAACATCCGCCATCTGGGCGCACTTGTGAGCCACTACATGACCCACACCACCAGCTCCGATAATGAGTACAGTGTTATTCATTGCCCGCAAAGAGTGCCTTAACCGCAGACAAATGTCAAGCAGAATTCGTGCTACAAAATCTGATAGGCGAATTTATTGCGTTCTACTCCCCGCCATGCAAAAAAATGAGCAGTCCACCGTATGTGGGTGGACTGCTGAAAAAGCTACTGCTCAAAGCATGGGCAAAGCCCTTGCATGCAGATTTTTCACCGATATCAACGCAAGAAAAAGCGCAGTATTTTTTCTGCAAACTTGGAGTACGGGTGATAACGGAAGGGTAAATCCAGCCAATTGGCTTTAGAAAGCACGGATTTATTGTGCGAGAACGTATCAAAGCCGGCTTTACCGTGGTAGGAGCCCATGCCGCTGTCACCGATACCGCCGAAGGGGAGCCCGTGAACGGCAAGGTGAATGATGGTATCATTGATACAACCGCCACCGAAAGAGAGGTGCTGCGTAAAGCGCTTTTTGTTGGCAGAATCCGTGGTGAAGAGGTAAGAAGCCAGCGGGCGGGGACGGCTGAGCACAAACTGCTCCACCTCCTCCCACTTATCCCAGGTAAGGATGGGAAGAACGGGGCCGAAAATCTCTTGCTGCATGGAGGAGGAAGACGGCGTGACGTCATCCAACACGGTAGGCTCAATGCGAAGCGTTGCAGAATCCCCCTTACCACCGACCACGGGAGTGGCATCTTGCATAAGCTCCATCAAACGGTCGAAATGGCGTTTGCAGATGATATGAGTAAACTCCTCGTTCTTAAGCGGTTCATCTCCCAGCATCTCCGTCACGGCTTTGCGGTACTCCTGCACAAAGGCCTCTTTCACGCTGTGGTGAATGAAGAGATAATCCGGAGCCACGCAGGTTTGCCCGGCATTGAGAATCTTGCCGAAAGCAATACGGCGGGCAGCCACACGCAGATTGGCAGTAGCATCCACAATGCAGGGGCTCTTGCCGCCAAGCTCAAGAGTAACGGGGGTAAGGTGACGGGCTGCGGCATCCATAATGATATGGCCTACCGAGGGGCTGCCCGTAAAGAAGATGTAGTCAAACTTCTGCTCCAGCAATACGCCGGTAGAATCTCTGCCACCCAGCACCACATGCACGTATTCCTTGGGGTACAGGCTACCGAGCATCTCTGCCAACACCGAGGAGGTTGCAGGAGTCATGGATGAAGGCTTAACCACACAGCAATTGCCGGCAGAGAGCGCGGCAACCAGCGGGTCAAGGCACAGCAGCACGGGATAATTCCACGGACTCATGATGAGTGCTACGCCGTAAGGCTCCGGTACCACTCGGCTTACGGAGGGGAACTGAGCCAGTGGGGTATACACGCGGCGGGGCTTGCTCCAACGGCGCAAACATCTGATAGTGTGATTGAGGGAGGAGGTCACCATGCCGATTTCGGTCATGAACGTCTCCATGGCGCATTTTCCGAGGTCCTGTTGCAGGGCATCACAGATGCGGGGCTCCCATTCTTTGAGTGCGGTACTCAGTTTTTTAAGTGCGGCAAGGCGGTACTTAACATCACGCGTTACGTGAGTATTGAAGAAACGGCGTTGAATGTTTGCTATGTTTTGCATAATCAGAATGCAGCGTTAAGGATTTCAAGCACCTGCTCCTCAGTGGCGGCACGGGGATTTACAATGAGAGCACCATCATTCACGGCAAACTCAGCAACCTTGGCAAAGTCTTCTTTGCTGACACCGGCATCACTGAGCGTGAGGGGCAACCCGCATGCAGCATTAAGCTTAGCAGCCAGCGTTTCGATTGCGGTAATGGCAGCCTCGGCGCGTTGCTCTGCGGGCGTAGCCATAGCGGCATCCATGCCTACCAACCAAGGCAGCAATGCAGCGTAGTCCCCTGCACTGTGGCTCAGGTTATAGCGCATCACGTGCGGCAAGAGAATCGTCATGGCAACGGCGTGGGGCACATGGCACACACCGCCCAAAGCATGGCCGATGGCATGCACGGCACCTACCATGGAATTAGAGAACGCAATACCCGCCATGGTAGAAGCCAGAGCCATATTGAAGCGGGCCTCTCGGTTCTTGCCATTGATGGTGGCCGTCTCCAAATTCTGAGCAATAAGGCGAATGGCAGCCGTACCGTATGCTGTGCTCAGCGGGTTAGCCTGCAAACAGGTGCATGCCTCTACGGCGTGGCAAAGGGCATCCATACCGGTGCTGGCGGTAGCCTTGGGCGGCAAGCCCTCAGTCATACGTGGGTCAATCACGGCTACATCGGGCTCCACAAAGGGAGAGAGGAACTCCATCTTCACACCGTTGGCATCATTGCGAATCACAGCCACGCCCGTGCACTCAGAGCCGGTGCCGGCCGTTGTGGGAACGACAACAAAGGGAATATGCTTACCGGAGGAAACATTCTCCAAACCGCTGATAGAGAAAATATCATCAGTATCTTGAGAGAGCACCAAACGCACCCCCTTGGCGGTATCAATGACAGACCCGCCGCCAATAGCCACTATGGAGTCACACCCCTGCTCACGGTAAAATGCGGCAATTTGATTCACCACCGCCAAAGAAGAATCCACGGGAATATCGGTAAAGGTGGCTGCGGGGGCTACGCCCTCAGACTCCATAGCAGAGGTCACTTGAGCCATGGTGCCGATTTTTGCCAACACGGCATCAGAGAGCACCAACGGACGCTTGGCATTAAGATGTTGCAGCTCATTGGGGATGCGCTCTAAAGCAAGCTCCCCGCACAACAATTTGACGGCATTCTGAAATTCGAAGTAAGACATGGTGTAAGTTAAGCAAAAAATCTGTATTTACAAGTAAGGAATCCCCATGCCACGCGGGCATAGGTACGCAGGAAACATACCTGCGGCTTAGGTATATCCGTCATGATACGGCGGTTGATGATATTGGGGAACAAGTATGACTCTACTATGTTGACCAAGCGAGCCAAGCGCATGACATCCGCTACCTCACCCGCCATGGTAAAGGCGTGCGCGGCATAGGCTTGAGCCAAGCCCATCTGCCCCGTAAAGAGACGGAAAGAAAGAGGCATAGACTTGATATGCAGCGTACAAGTTGCTTTATCAAGCGAGCGCAAACGGCGCAGTTTACCGCCCTGCCACGCAACATGCAACGCGGGGCCGTTGTGCCCCGTGAAGATGGAGTAGCTGAGCCCCTCCGGCATGCGGGCAAACTCCTCAGCCACGCGGGTATCTTGTGCTTGAAGCTCAACAAGTGCGGCATGAACGACACGCAACACAATGCCGACCGTCAATTTCTGAAAAAAGCGTTTCATGCGTTTACTCTCCCCGTTTGGCGGATGCACGGCGCAGGCGATCCATCATAGCGCAACCCAAGCCAATTTCAGGCAATTCCTCGGCAATGATAACCTGCACCTCCTCATTCTCATCCATGGCACGCATCACGGCAAAGAGTCGCACGGCAGCCTCTGCCAAACGACCACTGCCGGGAGAAAGCGGCATGGTTTCAACCCAGCAATCCTGTGCAGCCAAGGGAGAATCTCCCTCATAGGTAATAAGCCCGTATGACACGCCGGCCTCAGGAGTAAATTCCTCTTTGGAATTCCACAAAATCAAGGGTTTGCAGGGGGCATAATGGCTCTTGAGCTGACCGGGGGCATTGGGCAGAGCCTCTTCGGCAGCCGTTTTTCCCTTGCCGGGTTTGAGCACACGGCAAATACCGCGCAGCTTCTCACGGGTGATGGGTCCTTCTCTCAGCAAGCGAACGGCAGGTTTGCCCTTTTCATCCAAACAAGGCATCAAGATGGTGCTTTCAAGTCCTTCTGAGCAGGCACCGGCATCCAAAATCAGGGGGATGGAGCCGCCGAGCTCTTTCATGACAGCCCCGGCACTTGTGGGTGAAATATGACCGAAACGGTTGGCACTGGGCGCAGCAATGGGACGCCCCAGCGCACGAGCCACCCCGCGCATTACCTCATGAGAGGGTACGCGGCAAGCCACCGTGGGCAGACCGCTGGTCACGATATCGGGAATAATGGGTTTGCGGGGCAACACCAGAGTCATCGGGCCGGGCCAGAACTCTTTGGCAAGTTTATCCACCAAGGGTTGCAGCTCTTCCGGTACATCCGTATAATCTTTAATGGCTTTGCCATTGGGGAAATGACAAATAAGCGGGTCAAAGCTGGGGCGATCTTTTACGGCAAAAACATTGGCCACAGCTTCTGTGTTAAGTGCATCTGCACCAAGTCCGTACACGGTCTCGGTAGGAATCGCAACCAAGCCACCCTCTTCCAAAATTGAGGCGGCTTCTTTATATACTTTACGGCAGTCCTCCAGCGGGTCTACCTCCATCACACGCGTTTGCATGCGTGCATGTTAGCGCAAAGTTAGAGAAAAGTCAAGCAAATCACTGCCCGGTAGGATGAAAGGATAAAAAACAGGCACTTATCTGGGCAAGAATATTCTATCCTCACCAAGTCCGCTTACCTCTACCAACTTACGGCTCAAATAACGCATTACCATCATCAGAGTAATCAGCAAAGGCACACCTATGATAAGCAAGCCCATCCAAGTCATCTTACTTACCGCGTAGTTATACAGCTCTGCCTGCTCTGCGGCGGGAGCCTCCGGTACAGGCAGCAAGAAATACAGAGCCAAAGCAAAATTGGCCAAGGCAGAGAAGAACAAAGACCCGGCTGTCATGTATGCAGCGCGGTCAAGCACGCCGTCATACTGAGCACGCAGCCCATTCTCACTTACTGCTTTTTCGATATTTTTAACGTCAAAAATGGCGTCAGAGTAAACAAAGGCACGCAGCATGGAACCCTCTTTACGGGTATTCACCAGCATGGCTCCTGCCAACAAGAGAGCAATAAGCCCCTCTTTAGCAGCGTACCACCACGGGGTATCGGGGCGAATAGCCATGCCATCCCCCGTGTTGGCATACACGGTAACAACACCCGTAAGAATGGTACCCAGCAAACCGAATACGGTGAGCAGCTCTACTTTCTTTTCTGTTACAAAGCTGTAAATACCGCAGCCTATGGGCAGAGAGAGGGCCACCACCATAGCCCACGTTGTACCCAAATGCCAAAAAGAATCTCCGGAGGCAGAGCAATGATCCAGCACCAACACGGGTGCCAACACGCTCAGGAAAACATTCAGCAAACTTTTAGTGCCTTTGTCCATGGTACGCACCGTTGCAATTATTTCATGCTTGCAATGGCCGCGGCCATGTCCGGAGCACGGAAAGTTGAGGAGCCGGCCACCAGGCAATCTGCCCCGGCCTCAGCACACAACGGAGCCTGAACCGCACCGATACCACCATCCATCTGAATAATGAAATTAAGCCCCTGCTCTTTGCGGGCCGCATCAAGAACACGCACTTTATCCAGCACTTCGGCCATGAAACTTTGACCACCGAATCCGGGCACCACGCTCATCACCAACACCATGTCCAGCTCAGCCAAATAGGGCAACACCTTTTCTACGGGCGTAGCAGGATTTACGGCAAGACCGGCATGAGCACCACCGGCGCGAATGGCAGCCAAGGTAGCATGCAAATCCACAGCCCCCTCACGCTCCACATGAATGGTAATCATGTTCATACCGGCCTTGAGGAAACGCGGCAAGTAGTGGTCTGGGCGGTCAATCATCAAGTGAGCGTCCAAATAAGCATCGGCAGCAACACTGTTTCTGATAGCAGCACAAATATCCGGCCCGAATGAGATATTGTCCACAAAGGAACCGTCCATCACATCCAAGTGCAGCCAATCTGCCCCCGCAGCCAAAGCGCGGGCAGCCTCTGCCCCGATGCTACGGAAATCACACGCCAACATAGAAGGTGCTATCAACATAATAGGTGTCTGGTTTAATTTTCGCCGCTCAGCATACCTTGATTCATTACCATTGGCAAGACAAATTGCACATTACCCGCAATTTACTTGGCTTTCTGCTTCAAAGGAACAGCGTGGAAAGGCTCGGGCTTTTCGCCTTTGAACTTCGGATTCATGGATGCAATGTGGTCATTGCTGATAAAGAAAGTAAAGCTGCCGCCGTTTGCCGTATCATCGGCATCCAGAATGTGGTCAAACACACACACGCCCGTGTTACCCGGGGTCTCGGGTGCTACAAACAGGCCGATTGCCATGGTGGGGCGTTTGAGGCCTTGGCGATCTTTGATTTTATAAGTAATTGTATTTTGACCACGCTTGAGGCCACCGGAGATAATATCAGCACGGCGTTCATCATCAAACTCATGCACGGATATACCGTTAATCGTCATCTCTATATTGCGACCGGGACAATCAACAAACACCTTGCCGATAAGCTCGGGAGCACGGCAAGCTAAAGGCACCCCGGGAATGCGGTCATACGGCATGAATCCGTCCTGCTCTTGCAATATTGTCAAATCACGGTTGTACAATCTTTTGCGGACATCGGGCAACTGAGACAAATCAAAGAAACGGGTTTGGTCAAGCTTCCACTTGCCCTGCTCCAGCACCAGCTCCAGCACAAAAGCATTTTCACGGGGCTTACCCTCACCCAACTGCAATTTGCCCACATAGGTGCAGGCCATGGTATTGCCCTTGCAGCCAAGCAGGGAACCTACGTACACAAAATTGTCGATATTGGGAGCCTCTTGCGTGACGCGGAAGAAATCCAGCGGGAACTGACCGCGCTGAGAGATGATGAGATTACGCACTTTCATTTGGCGAGAACGGCAAGTACTGGCACGCCAGGCCTGCTCATTACCGCGAATCATGCTCAAACGCCAAGTATTATAAACGGTTTCGGCCACTTCACGAGCCTTATTCTGATCCGGCACAATGATATCTGCTTTTTTGGCGGGAGGTGTAGCCTCGGCAGCCTGTTTTTGAGCGGCACGGCGCTTTAACTCGGCCTCAATGGCAGAGGGAGTTGCGGCATTCACAACACTACCGAACAACACCGCAACGGCGGCTGACTGAAAAAAAATGGCTCTCATAACTGCTGATAACATACATCAGACTTGCTTTTTTGGCAAGAAAATAGCATACTAGTCGGCAGTTATGACGTCATTTCAACGCAAAGCACGCACTGCGGCAGAGGCCAGATGCCGGCGAATGCTGGATAAGGCCCCCTCTGTGGTATGGAAACGCTTTGCGGATGGCGTAGAGCTGAAAGCTCACATCATTGCCCCTACCGGCCACACGGCAGATTCCTTTTTACCGTCGGTCATGTTTTTCTCCGGCGGCATGTGGTCTTTGGATTTCAACGAGGAGTTCGTATCTTGGGCCATGCACTTGGCCAGTCGCGGTATTGTCTGCATATTGCCGGAGTACCGCAACCATGCCCGCTATGAAGTAACGGCTGAGGACATCATCACCGATGGTTTGGATGCCTGGCGATGGGTGCGCCATAATGCCCCCAACTTAGGCTTGGATCAAGAGCTTATTTCCCTTGCAGGCTCAGATGCCGGGGCACTGCTGGCACTCAATGCAGCCATGCAACCCATGGTAGAAAAACGCAAGTGGTGGAAATTAGGCAGCAGAGACATTCCGCCGCCCATGCCCGCCAGCGTTGCCATTTTCCGCGGCATTGTGGATGTAGAAGCACCCGAGGCAAAGATACTGAGAATTAAAGAGGAAACGCAAGACAGCAACAGCATCAACCCCTGCGCGCTGCTGAGACGCTACTTACCGCCGCTGTTCTGTGCACACGGCATGGCCGACCCCTTGCTGGACTACGGTATGCGTGAGTGGTTCTGCGAGCAATGGCGGTCTTTGGACAATGAAGCAGAGATAGTGCTCAGCCCCACGGGGGATCACACCCTCACTCATTTTGACGTAAACCCTGCCGCCTTTGAACAAATACTGCTGGCGTGGGAGAACTTTATGGCAGAACAGGGCATCTGGCCGGAAAGCGTGATTGAAGACCGCGCCCTGATGTGGTAAAATCAACGCTTTAACGCACGCGAATCGCTGCGTTTACGCAGCAGTTGCAACATATCTTTATCTGACTCTGTCATGGGGCGCACGTATTGACGGCGGTTTCCGGCCCCGACATTGAGAATCACCTTATCCGTTTGGAAATTAAGGGAGAAATCCTCACCATACAACACCGTGCGCGGCGCATACGTTACCATGGACACCTCCGCCTGTTCTGTGAACAATCTCAGATACTCACGCAAATCAGCTTTCTCACTCTCTCGTAACGTCACCTTTTTTCCTTGATTTTCCATCAGGGAAGTATCAGCCCGAGAGGTCAGCAATCGATGCGTCACCAGAGAACAATCATCACCGGGCAAGTCCTCCCAATCAGGCAACCCCGAAAAAAGACAACTGCTCAGCAATGCCACTGCGGCCAAGGTAAACCAACGCATCTTCATAGGGGCTATTATACTGATAGCTCACGGTTTGTCAAACAAAACCCGATTCGCCACAAAAGCGAATCGGGTTTCGTATCAAGATTTTCCGAGAATCGGTTACTCAGTCAGCCCAAGTCAAAACAACCTTACCGGACTTACCGGAGTTCATCACATTGAAGCCCTCCTCAAAGTCGGTGTAATGCATACGGTGAGTGATGATGGGGGAAACATCCAAACCGGAGCGCAGCATGGCATCCATCTTCTGCCAGGTGGCGTACATCTCGCGGCCGTAAATACCCTTCATCTTGAGCCCCTTCCATACAAAGGTATTCCAGTCAATACCGGAACCGCCGGGCTGAATACCCAGCAGGGAGATATTGGCACCGTATGCAGAGTGGTTGATGATATCCTTAAGACAAGCGGGAGCACCGCTCATCTCAAGACATACGCCGTAGCCCTCATCAATGCCGAGGTCCTCACGGGCGGCAGCAATGGAGTCACCGCTGATGACGTTGACCGTGCGGTCTGCCCCCATGGTCTTAGCCAAGTTAAGTTTGTAATCGCTTACATCCGTGATAGTTACGGTACGAGCACCTGCCTTTTTGCAAACGGCAGCAGCCATGGAACCGATAAGACCGGCACCGGTGATGAGAACATCCTCACCCACCAAATCCCAAGAAAGTGCGGTATGCGTAGCATTACCCAAGGGATCAAGAATGGAGGCAATCTCCATGGGCATGTCCTTATGGATGCGAATCACATTGGACTGAGGAATGGAAAGATACTCGGCAAAGCAACCGGCACGGTTTACACCCACACCCATGGTGTTGGGGCAAAGATGGAACATACCGCGGCGGCAGTTGCGGCAATGACCGCAAACAATGTGGCCTTCACCGGAAACAACTTCACCCGGCTTATACTCCGTCACGGCAGAGCCTACACGCTCAATAACACCGCAGAACTCATGGCCTACATGCATACCGACGGGGATGGTCTGCTGAGCCCAGGCATCCCAGTTCCAGATGTGCAAATCCGTACCGCAAATGGCTGTGCGATAAATCTTAATGAGAACATCATTGGGACCGACCTCGGGCATCGGCACCTCCATCAGTTCGAGGCCTTTATCGGCTTTTGTTTTGACGAGCGCTTTCATGGGCGAAAATACTACTCCTCTCCCTCCTGCTTGGCAAGCCTAATCTTGATTATTTGTGGCATTATTTACACCATAACAGGTCAACGCAACACATGAAAAGCCGTTTTTTCTTGCGCGCGTGCACTAACTGTGCTAGAGTACAGGGCACATGGGAGCATTTGCACATCGGTTACGACTGGGTTGGAAAGGAATCCGCAACTTTATCTCACAGGGCATGGTAGATCCCCTGCCCGTGCGGCATGCATTAAACGGCTATACGCCTGCCAAAGTGGGGCGAGATATGAAAGCCGCACTTGATGTAGCACTTGTGGGGTTGCCGCAGGGTATGGCATTTGCCGCCATGGCGGGGTTGGACAGCATTTACGGTATCATGGCCGCTACGGTGGGCACATTCATAGCACCGTTGTTTACACGTTGCAGTTTGACGGTGAGTGGCCCCAGCAACGCCACGGCATTCATGTTGGCCAGTTTCTTTTTGGCATCTTCCCCGCACATTCAGGCACACCCGGGAATCTTTGTTCCCCTGATTGTGTTTTTGGCAGGTGTAACCTGTGTGATTGGTGCTTTTGTAAAAGCAACGGAGATGTTGCAGTTTGTAAGCCGCAGTGTATTGGTGGGTTACATAACGGGTGCAGCTACGCTCATTATCGCATCTCAGCTCAGATATGTACTGGGCATCAATGACGTCAATGCAGGCAGCTCATTCTTCACCATGAGCGGGGCCATCATCAACAACCTGCACATGGTACAATGGCAACCGATTGTTCTGGGCGTGCTGTCGTTCCTGATGTTCATACCGCTCAAAAAACATTTCAAGTTTTTACCGACCTTTGCCATCATATTACTGACCATGAGCGTACTCAATGCCATATTGTGTATGCCTTGGGCAGGTGGTGCCTTTACCGATGTGCGCATGCTCAAAGACTTTACCATGAGTGACCTCACCTGCCGCCCGCCGGATATAACGGCCATTGCCGGCAACTTTGCGGAGCTCTTCCCCGTGGTTATCGGTATTGCCTTTCTGTCCACCCTGGAGCAAACGGTGATGAGTAAAACAATCTCCGCCAAAACAGGTGAGCCTGTCAACCTGAACCAAGATACCTTTGCCGTGGGTATGGCCAATATAGGCTCGGCATTCACTACCTCTCTTCCTTGCTCAGCCTCACTCACACGCTCCATGCTCAATTACACGGCAGGTGCAGCCAGCCGATTCTCCGGTATTTACTGCGGTCTGATGTGCTTGGTAATCACGTTTGTGCTGGCAAGTTTCCCGCTTATTTCCAAGATTCCGCACAGTGTATTGGCGGCTCTGGTATTGGCCAATGCCGTGTCTTTGTATGACCGCAAGCTGCTGCGCATTTGCTTCCGCTCCACCCCGGGTGATGCAGCGGTACTCATCATCACATTCATTGCGGCATTGCTGCTGCCGTTGCATGTGGCCATTTTCGTTGGTGTTATTATCTCGGTATCCATTTTCTTACGTAAGGCATCCAAACCGGAGCTGGTGGAGTACACCTTTGATGACAAAGGCACCTTGCTGGAGGTAAACGAAAATGCCACCCGCCTGCCGCAAATCTCTATTGTGCACGTGGAAGGCGACCTCTTCTTCGGTGCCGCAGACCTCTTCCGCAAACAAGTGGCACGCATTGCTGAGGACCCATCTCTGGCTGTGATTGTGCTGCGCATGCGCAATGCCCGAAATTTGGATGCAACATCCGTTTGTGCCTTGGAGGAGCTCATCAAGTTCACCCGAGAAAAAGGGCGTCACCTCATCATATCCGGCGCGGGGCGAGAGGTGTACCGAATTCTCAAAAAAAGCGGTGTACTGAGAGTATTGCAAGAAAATTGTGCCGATGGAGAGAGCAACATCTTCCTCTTTGAGCCGAAGAACCCGAACATATCGACGCGTTATGCACTCAAGAGAGCACAGCAATTGCTCGGGTCTCAACAGGCAGATATCTCCATTTACACAACGGAAACCGCCAAGTCCGCATAACCGCAATGCAGCCCGAGCATTACAACGATTTTGCACAGGCTTTGGTGAGTTGGTTCTGTGCCCACGGCAAAGATTATCCGTGGCGCCGCACGACTGACCCATGGACCATTCTGGTGAGCGAAATCATGCTGCAACAAACCACCATTCCCACCGTATTGGGAAGATATGAGGCATGGATGCGGCAATTCCCCACTCCGGCAGCTTTGGCAGCAGCAGATGAACAAACGGCACTGCGTTCTTGGGAGGGCTTGGGCTACTACCGACGCGTGCGGGCACTGCGTGCCGCTGCCATAGCCATCACAGAACAACACGCGGGAGAGTTTCCTACTGATGAAGCCGCCATACGGGCACTGCCCGGTATCGGAGATTATACCGTAGGTGCCATTTTGAGCTTTGCCTATAACCGCCCGGCGCCATTGGTGGATGCCAACGTATCTCGCGTTTTTGCGCGCGTGTTTAATGACGAAACGCCCATAGACTCCCCCGCGGGGCGAAAAAAACACTGGTCTTTGGCTGCAAAGCTGGTACACCAAACGAATCCACGAGCATACAACTCTGCACTTATGGAGCTGGGGCAAGCCATTTGTACCACAGGTGAGCCCACCTGCCTGCTTTGTCCCGTGAGAGATTTCTGTGCGGCGGAAAATCCTACGGCCTTACCCGTGAAGCTCCCCAAAAAAGAAATAACAGAAATAACACACCATGACATATGGTGTATTTCAGATAAAGGCTTATTGATGCAACAGCAAGCGGACGGCAAACGGCACGAGGGCATGTACCGACTGCCGCAGCGACAGGAACACGAAGTAAGCGGGCTGCCCCTGATGTGCTCGCAAAAATACAGCGTAACTCGCTACAAAGTCACACGACACCTCTACCTTGCCCCCAACGCCACTCCGCAGGGAGACGAGCTTTTCATCCCCTTGGCAGACCTGCCCGCCACCCCCATGGCATCCCCGGATAGAAAGTTGGTGAATCAGTTTCTTCAAAATTAGACATCGTGGCCTATTTAAGGCCAGGAAATCGTGTCATCAAATGTACTATTTTTCTCTTACATTTAGCTATTTTGTTAAGCAACTGTGCACGCAATGATAATTTTGTATCTCTTCTATCTTGAATTGGATAATCGCACAATAAATTCCACGAAGCACCATCTGCAGGATAGACCTCATCTGCGGAAAACAAAACAGCACCTTTTATTTTGCAAAGTATAGAAAATATGCTTTGATCGTGCCTATGCTCTTGAAAATCCTTATACTCAGTTTCAATAGAAGGGCTATCATCTACATAATGCTCATTTTCTGCTATATTCACCCATTCTTTAACAAAATCATCAGATTGACTGCCTTTTTCCAATATGACATGACCACCTTCGACCTGCCCTGTTTTTAATACTCTGTCATTTTTGTTTACTCCCAATTTTACGAGTAGATCCATTTTTGTCCATCGTTTTTCATTATGGCAATCAGAAAGCTGAAAACCACCCACTTTCAAATCACTTGATGAGACCTCATCAAAATACTCAAGTAAGCGTTTTCTTCCACCATGGTTCAAATGACATCCGGCGTCCAAATATAACAACTGGTCACCATCATTCATTTCTTGTAGCGTTTTCTTTATGATATAAGGTTTCCAAATCCAATAACCGAAACCTCTCACACCCACTTTCAAAAGATGTTTATATTTATTGAGAAATTCCTTATCAAGATTTTTTTCAGTAAGAACACGAATAACATCAAAACACCCCATTTCCTCTGCCTGATTTTTTAATCTGGAAAGAGACGGAGATAAGCGGCTATCGGCAAAAGTAATAAAATACCTTTTCATAAACTGAAATTTATTGTATCACTTCCTTAAACGCTGTTCAAGAGCATATATGTTCATTCTTGTACAATTCTGTATACAATGGAAAGGATGAAATAATAATAATCCCACCATAAAAAACAGCCGCTCCTCCGAGCGGCTGTTTTGTATAAAAGATGCAATATATCGGCTTTACTCTTCCTCGGCTTCTTCACCGGGGTTGGCAAGCAGAATATGAAGGGTGCGCACATCATCCTTGATGGTGTTGGTTACATGCACGGCACCAATACCCTCCAGCATGGGAGCAATCACGGCAGCCTCAGGAGCGGCATTTGTTGCAATGGACAACGCGGCAGGACGAATGGTGTATACAGCACCGGAGAAGTTAATCTTACCGTTACCGTATTTAATCATCTGACCATTCAGCGCAGCAGAGTTACCGAAAGCAAAGGTCAAATCCTTCTCGGAGATAGTAGCGTTCAACTCCATACCGGGAATAAGCTCGGACATATCGGCAGTGTGAGAAACAAGAGTCTTGCCCTTCTTGGACTTCACCTTTTTGCGCAGCGTATCAGCCTTGTTGCCAATCATGCGGCCCACAACCGTTACCAACTCATCACCGGCCTTGCCGAGAGCAACGCGGTCTTTAATGGAGTTGAAGTAAGAAGCAGCCATGCTGCCATCCTTAAGCGGCATTACCACAAAAGCGGGCACCTCACCCAAAGACTTGTCAACGGCACGCAGGCTCTTCATGAACGTGCGGAAACGGGGCATGTACTTCAACAGAGCATCGCCACCGGCCTCAGAGGCAGCAGCGGACTCCATGGAAGTAATGTAACCGGCAGCTACCTGAATGGCAGGCTCAAGCGCATCAATGGTCTTGCGGGGATTCTCAGTTGTCTCCTCCGTAGATTCCGCATAGAAAAGCACCTTCTCGCTGCGAGCCACACGAGCCAAGCGAATATTGCCGGGCTTAAAGGTAGAATCATAAGCATCAAAGTTCACCTTGACATGCTTACCGTCATCCTGCGGCCACACGCAGAAGCTGAAAGGCTTATCAGCATCCGTACGCACATAGGAGGAAACATAGTTAAGCAGGGGCTTAACGGAGTTGGCTGCGGCATTATATGCAGCTACGTTAGAGTCATCTTCCTTACCCATGGCGCGGAACACGTCCTCTGCAAAATCAGCAAGAGCCTTGATATCATACTCCTGATAAGAAGTGGCAGAGTTAAACAGCTCGGGGCTGACATAGGCTGCAACTTCAACACCGGAATTGAGGTAAGAATCGCAGAATTTCATGGAGGCCGTGCTCAGCACAGACTTATCAACGGACTCCACAATATTAATCTCTTTGGGGTCTTCACAAAGCACGGCAACCAAAACACCGCCCTGCTGTTTGAACATGAGATATACGGAGCGGGCTGCAATTTCATCACGCAGCGTGCTCTCAATCGTGGCATCGCCCTCGGGCATTTCAAACAGAGACTTAAACGGCACCTTGATACCCTTGCAACCGTTTTCCTCTACACGGGTACCGCCGTACTGTTTTTCATAGGCGCTGATGTAATCCTCAGCCACATCCATCAGATAGCGATGCGCAGGTACATCTGCCGTAACGGAAACATATACGGGGTGCAAACGCATGCCCTTGACCTTGCGAATAGCATCCAGCGCGGGCTTGGTTGCCTGAGTATTCACCTGCTCACCGATAACGCCGGAATATTCGGCACGGGCAGACTCCGTCCAAGCCTGAGCACGGGCAGGATAATCAACACGTCCTGCAAGGTACTGATAAAGCGGCATAAAGGCAGCCATGTCCGCAGCATTACCCTTACCCACAGCAAACCCGAAATCCTCGATATACTCTTTTACTTTGGGATTATCAAAACCTTTACCGGGTTCAAGTGCAGGCAGAGACGGCTTCAAAGCACTGCCGGAAAAATCAGAAACAGCTACAAAGGCCTCTACATCGGCAGGCATCACGGCAAGAGCCGGGAAGAAACCGGCGCGCAGCTTAGCATCGGCATCTACGGAATGCGGGGTGGCAGCCAAATCCTTGTAAAGCTGTACGAGGGAGCGGGCGGCAGCGGTCTCCGTTACCAACGGGGCAGCTACCAAAGCGGATAATAATAAAGAGTGACGGAATTTCATGGCTGGCAGTATTCTAGCGAATCTGCCACGCTGTGTAAAGCTAAAAATTACAGCAAAACGGCAGGATTTGATATTTAAGAACAGGAATGATAACAAATATCATTCCCAATCCAAATCTACGCCGAAAGTATTGCTCAAGGCTGCAACATCAAAGGATGTTGAATCAACAGCCACAGTCGGGGCATCCATGAGAGCCGCCGGGTCTACACAACGCAAAGTAAACAACAAAGAGGGGTCTGCATCTATAAGACAACCGGCCGCATAAATGGCAGCGGCAGCATGCGGGCACGGCTCACACCAATCGGGGCACGTACAATTCATGCGCCAATCGGCAGGAGTCGGCAGCAAACCGATATCGGGGTCACAAAGATGCTGCAACACGGCAGAATCAACCTTACCCTCCAGCAAAGAAACCAAAGAATCAATTTTACCGCAGCACACAGATGTCAAAGCGTCAGTCTGTTCAGTATCGAAAGGTTTGATTCTCAACTGAACATCATAAATTTCATCAGCGCTCACCTTGGCAGAGATACACCCCTGAGCAATACGCAAATCTAACACACAACCATGGCGCAACAGCGTACGCCCGGGAGCCAGGCAAAGCCCCCCTGCCTCACACTGCGCCAAATGTTTCATCCACGCGCTGCCCCAAAAGTTGGCAGCCAGCTTACGTGTGGTGTTAATGACCGGGTGTAACTCTTCCCCCTCTGCTCGCAAAGCAGCCAAACGCTCTGCCGCCAATTTGCCGAGCTTAGCCACACTCATCCGAGGTCTGAAATCGTCCTCACACATAAAGAAAAACGCCGCAAAGCCACATACACGGACTTTGCGGCGTGTAAGCTGAAAATCAGGTGTTACTTGGTAACGCTCTTGAAGTACTCAAGCGTTGTCTTAAGACCTTCCTCAAGCGTGTACTTGGGCTCCCAACCGGCATTGCGCAGCTTATCGGCGCAAGAGCGGGAGTGCTTCACATCGCCCGGGCGTTCCGGCAGATGCACTACCTTAGAGGAAGAGCCGGCAGCCTTAATGATGATTTCGGCAAGGTCATTAATGGTAATCTGACCACCGTAACCCACATTGTATACGCCTGTTACCTCGGGATGCTCAGCCACATAGGTAAGACCACCCACAATATCCTTCACATAGATGAAGTCGCGGGTCTGCTCACCGTCACCGAACACGGTAATATCCTCACCCTTGAGGGCTTTCTCCATGAAAATGGGTACTGCGGCAGCGTAGGCACCCTTGGGATCCTGGCGCGGACCGAACACGTTGAAGAAGCGGCAGCAACCGGTATTCACCTGACCGGTAGTGCGGAACATATCCATGTAGTACTCACCGTCAAGCTTAGTGATACCGTAGGGGCTCTTGGGCTCGGGGTACATGGTCTCCACCTTGGGCACAACGGGATTATCACCGTAAATTGCGGCAGAGGAAGCAAGCACAACCTTCTTCACGCCGGCCGTGCTGGCTTCTTCCAGCACGGTCAGAAGACCATTTACGTTCAGGTCAACAGTCTCACGGGGCTTCTGCATGGACTCAGGCACGGAAACCATGGCAGCCATATGGAAGATGTAATCAACCCCCTCCACAGCCTTGGCAACAAGCTCACGGTCAGTGATAGAACCTTCAATAAAGGTCACCTTGAGGCCGTCCAAGTTCTTCTTGTAGCCAGTGCGCAGGTTGTCAAGCACGCGAATCTCCTCAGCCACACCCTGATAGTGCTCAGCAATGTGGGAACCGATGAAGCCGGCACCGCCGGTAATAAGAATCTTCATAGTAATTAATAAGATTGGTTTACGAGCCTATCTTATAGTTTTTCCCTCACGAATGCAAGGAAAATCAGATTTTGGCTCCATTTTTTGTGACAAGACAAACTTATTTGGCCCCGCGTTGAATCAAGGCGCGTATGATGGCCACACGCCGCTTGCTTTTACGCTGCTGGGCAAGCTGAAGTGCGGTCTCTCCCTTGGGAGTACGCACCTGCACATCTGCCCCGGCGCGAATCAAAGCCAGAATAGCATCATCATCCTCACGGTTATCGGCCAGCATGGCAAGCAAGGCCGTCATGCCGGTGGTGTTTGAGATAACATTCAGCGGCACACCGGCGGCAACCAATGCCTGCACCGTGGCAGGTGTATGCAAAATATCAAAAAGAGCCGTTTCTCCCTTGGCATTTACGGCAGAAACATCCGCACCGGCTTCACACAACAACTTTACCATTGCGGCAGAGCGCGCACCGTGCAACGCCGTATTTCCCTCTGCGTCCAAGGCTTTCACATCTGCCCCCTGCTCCAAATAAAAGCGCACGAGAGCCTCATCGTTACGAGACACGGAACGCATCAACGGCGTTACGCCTCGCGCAGAGGCTTTGTTCACATCTGCCCCCAGCTCTACAAGACGAGTAGCCGTTGCCACATCCCGCACCACCAGCAAGGGTGAATCCGCAGGTTCTGCCGGGGTTACGGAAGCACCGGCTTTCAACAACATTTCAACACCTTCTTTGTTACTCGTACTCAAAGCACGGCTGAGAGGCGTTGTTCCCGTTGCATCTGCCACATTCACATCAGCTTCACCCTCTACAAGAGATTTAACAACCGCAGCAGATTGCGTACGAGTCAACGGCACGGCATTAATGGAATACCCGCGACCATTAGGATCTGCCCCCGCCTGCAACAACTTATCAACCAAGGCAACATCACCTTTCTCTGCTGCATCTATCAGCAGGGTAGCTCCGCTGGGCAAACGCTTGGTATTCACCTCCTCTGCCTTTTCTATCAGCCCCATCGTGCGCAAATCTCGCACGGCAAGCGTATCAGATGACGAAATCTGACGCTGTAACACACAGGAACTGAGCACTAAAGCACTCAGCACAGCAGAAAACACTAAACGATGACCGTTATCACTCATGGCTATACCCCGAAGTTTAGCAAGCCGGCATGCCACTTGCAAGCCAAATTTAAATGACAAGTCAGATTTATTTATATTAAACGCATTACCCCTTATATTTTCAAACTTTATTGCCGTTCTCTCAAAAAAAACGCACATTTTCCCAAAAAAAGTCTTGCAAAGCCCGCACGAATGTGTATAATAGCCCCGTCCTCGCCGTCAAAAGCGAGTTCATACCACAAACAAATAACGCGGATGTAGCTCAGTGGTAGAGCGCAACCTTGCCAAGGTTGATGTCGTGGGTTCGAATCCCATCATCCGCTCTCCATAACAGGCGTAAGCCTCTATGCGGATGTAGCTCAGTGGTAGAGCGCAACCTTGCCAAGGTTGATGTCGTGGGTTCGAATCCCATCATCCGCTCTCCATAACAGGCGCAAGCCTCCACGCGGATGTAGCTCAGTGGTAGAGCGCAACCTTGCCAAGGTTGATGTCGTGGGTTCGAATCCCATCATCCGCTCTCAAAACAAAAAACGGTACATCGTCAGATGTGCCGTTTTTGTTTTGCAAACATTGCAGATGGATTCGAACCCACGACGAGTGGGCAAACTGCGAGCAAGTGAGCAGTTTGGCCCCGAGCCGCAAGGACACTTCCATGCGGGGACTCTCGCGAATGCAACCGCCCCATGATAGCCAACAAATCTTCAACAATACGGGAATTTCGCACATCATACTTGCTATGATACGCCTGCTCTTCCTCTCAGCATTATGTACCTGGCTGATAAGTGCTTGCCATGCCATGCATCCGGAAATTAGGGTCAAGCCCAAACTATGTGGAATTTGATTTTTCATACCAAAATTCGGCCACATTCAATTAGCACTCTTAACCGATAGTTCTGAAAGTTGCGATAGCCATAGGCTCGTCGTTGAATCAATTTCATTTTTCGGTGAAAACC
>JAZRBG010000005.1:0-1377 GCA_045634945.1 Akkermansia sp.
AGCGGAGATAACGACCTTCTTAGCGCCGGCGTCGATGTGAGCCTGAGCCTTAGCCTTAGAGGTGTAGAAGCCGGTGCACTCCAGCACGACGTCAACACCCAGCTCGCCCCAGGGCAGCTCGGCAGCGTTGGCCTTGCCGTAGATGGTGATCTTCTTGCCGTCGACACCGATGTTGTCCTCGCCAGCCTCAACAGTATGAGTGCCGAAGGGAGCAGCGTAAGCGCCCTGGGTGGAGTCATACTTCAGCAGGTGAGCCAGCATAGCGGGGCTGGTCAGGTCGTTGATAGCGACAACCTCGAAGCCCTCAGCGCTGAACATCTGACGGAAAGGCAGACGACCGATACGGCCGAAACCATTGATAGCAACTTTAACAGACATGGTAAATTCCTCCATATAAAATCTTACTGCAAAAAAGCAGTGGAATTAAGAAACCCGTATAGGCAAAGGCCCACACGGGTTCATTATACAATAAACGAAAAACAATGTAAAGTGGCAGATTTGTAAAAATATCACCTTTTCACAGCAATTTATTGATAAATTTGTACGAAATGATCGCCGTGGAACTTCAAATCGCAGTTTATCGAGCTGTAACGGTGAATGGGGCGGTCATCGACCTCCCATGTCATTCCGAGGCCCTTTAGGGCCGTGGCGCCCTGAGTGCGAAGCACGATGAAGTACCCTTGGGGTGGAATCTCCTCTATCGATAATGCGACTCGTGGTCCCACAGGAGATTGCCACGTCGGGCGTTGCCCTCCTCGCAATGACACGCTTTTTTGAGGGCGTTCTGTTAGCCCAATAAACGCCAATTTGCCATCAGCACTGTTTCAAAATTTCTTCGATCTGCGAACGGCAGGCGCAGGTCATGCCTTGGAAATAGCCCGTTTTGCCGCCGCTTTTTGCCCCCAGGCGGACGCCAATTTCCTTTACATCGCCCATTTTCGACACGATGCAGGTGCTGTAATTTCCTTCTTCACCGGAAAATACCGCAGCCCAACCACCGCAGATCTGGGCAATGGCATCCGCCAGTTCCCGTATTTGAGCGCCATTTAAGCCGTCCTCAAAATGCACCACATTGCCCTGCTGCCGGTAGCCTTCCGCGGTCTGGCGCAGGAGTTTGGTCTGCAGCGCGTTGGCACGGAGTTTTTCGGCGGCAAGCTGCTCGTTCATTTTGGCGGCGGCAACGCCGGTTTCCAGCATTTTGGCGGAAAATGCCTGGCTCACCAGCTTGTTCTGGGTGTACACCGCCTGGGTCAGCGCCAGCGCCCGCTTGCCGCAGGCCAGCTCAATTCTTACGCCGCTGTGGAATTTTACGCAGGATACGATTTTAATCAGGCCAATTTCGCCGGTATTTTTCACATGCACGCCGCAGCAGGCGCA
>JAZRBG010000006.1:0-40952 GCA_045634945.1 Akkermansia sp.
GGTGCGCCACTCACATGGGTGACACTTTAGTTCACCTACATAGGTTACACTTTTGCGTGTGAATTATGTACCATTATATTTGCAATAATGCAAGTCAAATGTGCCTCTCTGCGGCTTTGTACCGTAGCACGAGCTCCGAAGGGCGAGGTGCTACGGTACAAAGCCGCAGAGAGGTGCGCCGATGGGGGGAACGGTATTAAAACTCCTTGATATAAGCTTTTTGTTTTCGTCTGGCATAAATGATTCTCTTTTTGCAGCCTTTTGCTAATTGAGGAGTAAAGGTCTCAGCTTCCTCATCAATAATGCCTAACAGGTGTTCACAAAACCATGCCTCATATCGTTTCTTGCCTGTGCTTTTGAGCCCTATTCTTTCGCCTCTCAGTGCTTCCGACAGGAAGTAGTCCATGCTGTGCCATTTCAGATCACCATGTTTGTCTATCTTTCTTGTTGGCATATTTCCATAGTCATAGTCCACAAGGCTGCTTGAATAAACCCGGGGACTTTTGCGGTAATGTTGGGCAGGTGTATCTCCGTTCAATGCCTGATGCGGACGTATGTTATTAAACTCGTGAACCCATTCATCCATCTCTGATTGAGTATCTGCGCGTTCTGACTGCAATTCCTTTTTCATATCCTTGTGCATTCGCTCATGCGCTCCATTATCTTGGGGACACCCTACGCGCCCACGATTAGGTTCTATACCCAGCCTTATCCACCATGCGGACAGCTTGCTTAATCCCAGCAATGCCTGAGTACATGCAAAGGGGGAACCATTATCGCTTCGTATTGATTTAGGCAATCCGTAACGTTCAAATACCTTTATCATGGCTTGTCGAACGCTCTCTTCCTTTGAGTCTGGCAGGAGTGTTACCCCTAGGATGAACCTGCTTTTTGCATCTCTTATAGTCAAAGGGTAACACTTCCTTTCTCCATCTTTTGACTTCCACCATCCTTTGAAATCTATTGTCCATTCATCATTAACTTGTAGATTAAGCCCCCCATCTTGAACAAGCCTCAAATTATCAAGTCTTGGCGCGCGTTTACGGCGCAGATTGATAAGACCAGCCTGCTTCAGAACTCGATGAATAGTAGTACGTCCAGGAAGAGGAGAAAAGTGTTCTCTTTTCAAAATGGCGCGTATTTTATCAGCTCCCCAGTGCTTATGAGCAACTCGAATACTGACTATGCGCAATAGTACCTTCTCAGATAGCTTAGTTGGTTGATTCACAGGTCTTCGGCTTTGGTCTACCAATCCTTCATCACCTTCCTTCTCATACCTTCTGAGCCATTTGTATCCTGTTTTTCGACTGATGTTAAATATCCGACAGGCCTCAGCCATGGAAATCTCCGGCTGAATTACGAGCTTTATGAATTCGCTTCTCATTTGATTACTACTCTTGGTGTTCCATGGCATAAAGTGATTATGCCACATGTCTGTCCAAAAGTGTAACCTATGTTTTGGATCTTATGTTACCTATGTGGTGGTACTTTTATGTTACTCATGTCTTGGGCTCGCACCAGGATTTTCTGTGAAGGTGGGTGATTGTGTAGACGTAATATGTTGAAATAATCATATTGCGTGATTAAAAATAAGTGAGTTGCGAAATATATAGTTGAACTTTAGGCTTATGGGGGGATGTAAAAAATCTATTACGTAGACACAAAAACGCCACAGCTTGAACCAAAAGCTGCGGCTTATAATTGTCAGTCGAATGGATTGCTTGCTTTATAGCTGTAGACTGGTGATTCTGAAATAGCTGATGTGTGACTGGCTGTGTTTACTAACTATATATGAGCTGTTCGAGATTATTCGGAGCTAGGTGGCAAAAATATCGATGGTATCGGCGGCTCATTTTTTTAGAAGAAATTTGTCTGCTATAGGAAATATTTTACTACAGAATTTCGCAATCAGCAAGGTACTTACAAAGCAAAATAATTCGTATAAAAACAAGTGGTGTTGATTCCATTCGGCTTTCGCTCCGATAATCATCGGAATGCGTTGAAAAATATATAAGTAGAATAATGCTGGTCCGCCACTCCAACACAGAAAAAGAGGAGGATTTCTGATGCTGATGCAGGAGAAAAGGAGAGTTATTCCAAAGGCAAATAGAATTGCTGCTATATTGTTCATAGATGCCGGCCATGGCATAAAATTATATAGTATCAGAGATGTAAGTATGAGCAGTAATCCCCATATCCAAACGGGTATATTTAGAACTGATATTAAGTCTTCTATGCGCTTTCTCCATATGCAAAATATCATTCCTGCAGGGATGCAGAGGCATGTGTTATACCACCATGGCCCTTTGTTGCGAACAACGAAAATTACGCATATCAACATGAATGCAGTGGAGAGTGCCACCATACTTTCTCCCACTTTGTGCCATAGTAAGAAGCTTGAGGCTATTATTAGATAGCTTGATAAGGTGATGAATATAAACCAATTGCTATTTCCTATAGCATCCCATGCTATGAATGATAGCAGAATCTGTTTCAGCTCGTATTCTTGACCGTAAAGTGTTTGTACCCCCCAGAATACGCATACCGCTATCGTCATATGTAGAAGCAGAGTAGGAAATCGTTTGGTGATGAGCTGCCGAGCATAGATTGCTTGTTTCATGTGCAGCTTGGTCATGATTCCGTATCCTGAATAAAAGAAAAAAGTAGCAACACAGCATTGCCCGATAAATCCCAAAATCTTTGATATGAAAAGATCCGCCCCTTGTGATTCAATTCCATAGCTCTGCAAGTGACTGATAAAAACAATCCAAATAAAAAATCCATTTATCAAGGAGGTTCTTTCCTTGCTCATATAGTCTCCATTTGGTATTATGCTGCACTGCAACCTAGGAGAGGAAAGTAAAAAAATAATAATCAGAAAAGCGCAGATTAATGAGAACATAGATAAATAACAATGTTTTTAGTGTCACGTTTTAACAAGAAAAATTATATATTATGATGGAGGAATAATCAAGCATCATTTGGAGGCGGGCATCAGTTTGTTTTTTGTGGTGGATACAGGCAAGTATAATTGGTGTGGAGACAAAGAAAAAATACGTCACGCATCAAAAGCCTGCTTGCAAAGTGGGAAAAATGTGATAATCTTTAAGACAGCCGCAGTGAGACAGCGGGAGAAATCTACAAACACATCAACACGATTATGAAGGAGCTTAAAGGCACGAAGACGGAGAAGAACTTGGCCACCGCATACGCCGGTGAAGCTCAAGCTTATACCAAGTATCAGTACTATGCATCCAAGGCAAAGAAGGATGGCTATGTACAGATCAGCAAGATTTTTGAAGAAACTGCTCACAATGAGAGCGAGCACGCCAAGATTTGGTTCAAGCTTTTGCACGGCGGTAAGATTCCCACCACCACGGAGAACTTGGCCGACTGCATTGAAGGTGAGAACTATGAGTGGACCGACATGTACAAGACCTTTGCCGAGGAGGCTCGTGCCGAGGGCTTTGATGAGATTGCCGATCTTTTTGACGGTGTGGGCAAGATTGAGAAGGAGCACGAGGAGCACTACCGCAAGCTTCTGTCCAACATTGAGGAGGGGATCGTATTCTCCCGCGATGGTGACCAGATTTGGCAGTGCGGTAACTGCGGCCATATTTGCGTTGGCAAGAAAGCCCCGGAGGTATGCCCCGTGTGCGACCACCCGCAGGCTCACTTTGCCATTCTGGCTCAGAACTACTGATAAAGTTGAGTATGTGGCAAGCTAATAAATGGGGAATCATTGCCCTGTTGGCCGGTTTGTTTGCCGTGGGTGCAGCATATTTTAAGCTGCATGCTGCCGGTAATGCAGATTTAGCCAATAAGGTGGGCGCCACCGGGGTGTGCGCCGTGCTCTTCATTGTGGCGTTTGCCACATTTCTGACCGCCCGCCATGATATCGGTGCAGACTCTGCCCCTGAGGCTGACGATGATACCGATTGCGGGGATGAGGGCAGAGACGGGAATTAAGTTCTCCCCGTTTCTGTTGTAACTCAATTTATTTTCAACACAAAAAAGCCGCAGCGATGATGCTGCGGCTTTTTTGTGAAATGGCGGTGCGGGCTTACATCTTGAAGTCCTCGCCCAGGTAAATCTTTCGCGTCTTGGGGTCGTTGGCAATTTCTTCTGCATTGCCTTCTTTGATAACCTTGCCTTCAAAGAGAATGTAGGCGCGGTCCACAATACCGAGGGTTTCACGCACGTTGTGGTCGGTAATGAGGATGGAGAGACCGTCTGTTTCACGCAAAGATGCCACGATATTCTGGATATCCTGCACGGCGATGGGGTCCACACCGGCAAAGGGCTCATCAAGCATGAGCAATTTGGGGTTACTGGCCAAGGCGCGGGCAATGGTCAGGCGGCGTTTCTCACCGCCGGAGAGCTGAATGGCATGGCTCTTTTGCAGCTTGGTGATGTGGAAACGCTCCAGCAGCTCCATCATCTTATCTTTCTTTTCCTTGCGTGAGAGGTCGGCACGAGTCTCCAGAATGGCCATCAGGTTTTCCTCTACGGTAAGCTTACGGAAGATGGATTCTTCTTGGGGCAGGTAGCCCATACCCAAGCGGGCGCGTATGTGCATGGGCAAACCGGATACGTCTTTGCCGGTGAACATAACGCTGCCAACATCGGGGCGCACCAAGCCGGCCACCATGTAGAATGAGGTGGTTTTGCCTGCACCGTTGGGGCCGAGAAGCCCCACGATTTCACCCTCGCGGATTTCTAGGCACACGTTGTCAACAACTTTGCGTTCGCCGTAAGTTTTGCAAAGTCCCTGAGCTTTGAGAAGGAGTCCGCTGTTTTCCATAATTATTTTTTAGATTTTTGCTGTTTTTCGATTTGTTTGCGGAGATTGGTGGCGGAAGTGCTCTGCTTGGCACCGGTGACACGCACATTGTTGTTCTTGTCAATGATAACGGCGGCATTTGCGCCGGAAGCCGTGTGGGTGTTATCTTTATCCTGCAAGACAACCTTTTGACCGCTCAGGCGTTTTTCGCCCGTTTTGCCATTGATGCTGAGTTTATCGCCGTAGGCCGTGAGCATGCGCCCCGAGGAGTCTTTGCCGGTTATGGCCACGTCTCCCTCTGCCGTAGCCATTTCAAGACCGGCAATGGGGGATTTATCCTGCACATCGTTGCTCATGGCAACATGAATCTTTCCGGTGCAGCGCATGGCAGCTTGGGCACTTTGTACGGTGCCGCCCTGTTCCGTATCTGCCTGCTGCAACCCATCAAAATTATACACTAAGTGCGGGAATTGCGGCAAGATGGGGCGTGCTTTTTCTTCTGCTCCCTTGCGCAGGGTGACGTAAAGCGGGCCGTTGGCGGTGAGACGCCCCTGCGGAGCTTCTACACGGGCACTGGCACCCAGTTCAAGCTTGCCGGTTTCACGTACCAGAGTGAGGGCATCGGCGCAGTGTACGGTGGCCGGCCCATCATGGGTGGGCAGGGTTGCCGTCAGCTTTTCACCCTGCATGCACAAGTTGCCCTCCGGGCTGAGAATCAAAGAGGTGTTGCCCGTTGTGGATTCTGCCGTCAGGTTGAAATCCGCATAGGTAATCTGCGTGCGGCCGGCGGAGGATGTGGTGAGGGTTGCCGCGCCGTTGATAAGGTCAATATCCGCCTCATCCGCAGTCAGGGTAATTACCTGTTTTTCAGCACCCTGCACATAGCGCAGGTTGATACCGCCTACGGCTTTTACGGACTCAACATCTGAGTAAGAGGCAATGGCGGTGTTAATCATCCCGATTTCAGAACGCTGCGGTTCTTTGGCATTCGGATTTTTCTTCAATTTCAGCTCAACGGCCCCCCCGGCGTTAAAGTCGCAGAGGTCATCTTTAATGCAGATGCCGGCGGGAATTCGCACCATGCCGTCTGCTGCCGTGAATTGAATCTTGCCTGTGGTGGTAAAGGTGCCGGGCAGGGGCTGTGCGTCTTTAGCCTCCGTGGGGCGCATGTATTGCCCTTGTATGCTGTCGCCCTGCAAAGTGATGTCGCCATTGCCTGCCAACTGAATGGAGCCGTTGGTAGAGAGGGTGTTGTCCCCATAGCACAAGGTAGTGTTCTCACCGCTTACGGCGCATTCTCCCGTTGTGCCGTCATATACCAAGCTGCTGCCTGTAACGGAGGCTGCGGGTGTGGTGCCCTTGGCCGTGCGGTGTGCACTTACATTGCCTGTTGCGGTAACACCGTTTACCCCCGCAATGCGTACCTCTGAGAATTGGGGCATGAGCCCATGCTCCTCTTTGCCCTTTTTCTGTTCTTGTTTGAGGGTAACACAAATTTGCTCCGTGCAGCAGATGGAACCCTCTGCCGTTTCTAACAAAGACTCGCCCGTGAGCAGAATTTTGCCGTCTCGGGCGCGGTAATAGGCAGCACCGCCCTTGTTGGTAAGTTTATTCAGATTGCCGCGGTCATCTTTCCACTGCAAATCCATGTGGCCGGCGGTAATGAAAATATCTCCGTTATCATCCACCAAGGCCTGAGCAGGGGCCATATTCTGCCCTTGCAGAATCATGTGAGTATCCCCTTGAACAATGGCAATCTCGCCGTCAGCTTTGCCGATGAGCAGAGCCTTGTTCAAGATGGTGTTCACCATGGCGGTGCCTACTTCAATTTCAATGGGCTCACCGTTAATCAACGGCTCGGGGGCTTCCTTGGTGTTCGTTTGCTCTTTTATCTGTTCGGAGCCGGGCTTCAAGGCGTCTTTGGCTTCCTTTTTACCTTCGTCCAGAGTCTCTTTTGGTAATTGAATGTAAAGGCGGTCAGAGCAACGCATGCGCAGGCGCGGGTCATTCACACGCACGTTGTTGATATATACCATGCGGGCATTGAGCACATCAAACAACATGCCGCTGTCTGCCACGGCTACCGTTTCTCCCGGTTCGCCCTCAGGCATGGCGGTGTCGGCAGCCTCCGCCGGCTCAGGTATTTCATCAATGAGGCGGTTAATGGCTCTGCCTGTGCCCTCACGATTGGCTGCAAAAAATTGCAGGGTGGATTCGCGTTCCTGTATGGCCTCTTCAAGCCAAGATTCTTGGGCTTGGGCAAGTGTGCAGCCGGCAATGATTGCCGTGACCGGTAGGGAAAGTTTCATTATTTCTTGTCCTTCTTGGCTGTGCGAATGGTTGTGCGAACAGGCCCTTTAATGTAGCCCATTCTGCCGGCGGTGCTGAAAATGACGCCTTCCCCCGAGGCTGAGAAATTGGGGTGTTTCACGGCCGCGGCAGATTCTGCAACAACGGCCTTTTTCTTGAAATCATACCCCGCTTCTTTGCAATCAACGGTGGTGATTTCGCCGTTCTCCGCATACAGCGCGGCATGAATGGCCGTCAGCGCAATTTCTCGGCGAGAGATGACTTTTAACTCGTCAGCCTGCAAAAGTGCCACCACGCGGTGGTTCTCATAACGGGGCAGAGAAAGCCCCTTCACCACACTGCCGGGGGGCAGTAGCTGCAAGCCGGGGAATTCGTCTTCTGCACGGTTGACGTTGGCGGACTGCGCCCCGAGCGAAGCGCTCAGGGCACAGAAAAGGGCAAAGCTGACGAGTTTGTTTTTCATGTTTTACGACATTTGGTCGTATGCGCTGCGAACCAGCTGCATGTTGGTGATGATGCGCTCCAAGTCAGAGAGTTTCACCTGGTTGGGACCGTCGCTCATGGCGTTATCGGGGTCGCTGTGTACCTCCATGAATACACCGTCAATACCGGTAGCCATGGCAGCATTGGCCAGTACGGGGGCAAGGTCGCGGTCGCCGCCGGTTGCACCGCCCAGACCACCGGGACGCTGTACGGAGTGAGTGGCATCAAATACAACGGGGCAGCCGAACTGGCGCATCCAGTACATGCCGCGCATGTCTACCACCAAATTGTTGTAACCGAAGGTGGTGCCGCGCTCGCAGAGCATGTATTTGTCGCAACCGAAGGCCTGCATCTTCTCGCAGATGTTCTTGCAGTCCCAAGGTGCCAGGAATTGGCCTTTCTTGATGTTGACGGGTCGGCCGGTCTTGGCGCATGCCTCAAGCAGGTCGCTCTGGCGGCAAAGGAAAGCGGGAATTTGCAGCAAATCAATGTACTGTGCGGCGTATTCTGCCTGCTCCTCAGTGTGTACGTCTGTCACCACGGGAATTTGCAGCTCTTTACCGATTTCGGAGAGAATGCGGCAACCCTCTTGGATGCCGAGACCGCGGAAGCTCTTGACGCTGGTGCGGTTAGCCTTGTCGTAAGAAGCTTTGAAGATGAAAGGAACACCCAGCTTAGTGCAGATTTCTTTAATGCTGCGAGCCATCTGCCAGGCAAATTCCTCATTCTCTAAAGAGCAGGGCCCGAGCAGGTAAAACGGAGCCTTGCCACCTATTTCTACATTCTGGATATGAAAAGACATAGTGAACACGTATGCTGTTGCTCCTATATTATGCACAAATACCCCCCTCAAGTCAATGAGATTTCTCAGTATTCATGCCAATCTGTGCAAAAAAATAAGGGCAGAAATAATAAAGAAACATTTCGTGTGAGCAGGGCTCCGTTCTCAGCTATTGACAATCATGGCGGCGTATGTTATGGTGCACCCGTACGGAGGCAGAAAATATCTGAATCATCATGATGAATTGTAAGCATAACATATTAACACTTGCGCAGCGTGTGCAGACCTCTCCCTATAAGAATGCCGTGGTGTGGGGTGTGTATTTTCTGGTATTTTTGCTCATATACGGGGCCATGCTGGTGCGTGGCGGGTATCACTGGGATGAAACGCTGGATTTTGCCGGCGGTGCGTTAGATACCTATGTGGCCAACGGGCGTTGGGGGCTGGTGTTGTGGCGGTGCGTGTTCGGCATGGGGTGCGCGGTATGGACCTCCGGGGTGTTGGCGGGTATATTATTAACGGCGTCTCTGGTATTGCAAACCCGTTTGCTGAAGATTGAAACGCTTGGTTTGCAGTTGTTGTACGGTATCATTTATTTGGTGCAGGTACAATTTGCCTACCAGATGGATTATTTCTTTTTGTGTGATGCTACGGCATTCGGGCTGTTGGCCGTTACGGTAGCAGCCATGTTGGCAGAGCAAGGGGGGCTGCGACGCATGGTGACCGCCGCAGCATGGGTAACATTTGCCGTGGCAATATACCAGTGCCTGGTGTTGAACTTCCTGTTGCTGCTGCTGTTGGTGATGCTCCGCAATATGTTGGCGGGGGAGCCTCTGCATGTGGTAAAGCGCGGGCTGACAGCCGGTGTTGTTTGCGTGGCTGCCGTGGTGGGGTGGTACCTTATCAAGTGGCCGGTGCAGTTATGGGCGCCGGTGGATGCGGATGCCTTGGCGTTTTGCCGGGAATATGCAGAGCGTTTGAATTACCGCGAGCAGTTGTTCAGTGCAGAGTGGTACCTGTATGTGGGGCGCATGCTGGGGTGTATGTTTGAGCACGCGCTTTTGCCGATGTCGTACGATGGCGAACCCTTTTACGCCGGTGCGCTTGTGCCTTTGCTGTTGCTGGGTGTATATGCCGTGCGCAAAGTGCAGGGGGGCGTTGCAAAATGCGCGGCAGTGTTGCTGCCGGTGGTGCTTTGGGTGGCACCGTTTGCCATGTATATGGTGATAGGTGAGACATGGCCGTGTTATCCGCATACCAAGTTGGCGCAACCGTTGGTGTTGGCTGCTTTTTGGGTGATGGCCATCCCCTTGGTTAAGTGGTCTGCCGTATGGCGTTATGCGGGTGGGGTTGCTCTGGTTATTTGTGTGGTGCAGGCATCGGCTCTGGTATCTCGGCATGCAGCCAAGATGCAGGCCTCTTTTGAGGAACGCTTGCTGCGCTTGCACCATACCGAGACAGACGGCGTGCGCGTGGCCGTGCAACACGGTATCCCCCTGCGCAAGGGCTGTATTCTATATTATCCCGTCTCTCATAATTGGGAGAAAAACGGTTATGTGGATTTCAGCGGCGACTATCCTGCCCTGTTGTATATGGATGGTGCCACCGGTGCGGAGCTGTACCGCAGCCGCCACCGTGAGCATTTGCTGCAAATGCCCGTGTGGCCGGCAGAAGGCTCCATACGCGTGGTGGACGATACCGTTATCATCAAAGGCCCGGAAATCTGACACGTTGCGTACAGATAAAACGCTTGCTTTCATTGCCAACCGATAGTATGCTCTCGCCGTGAACGTTTTTTCTACATGCTGGAACAGTTCCCGCCACAGTGAGGGCGGCCCTATGTGTGATGAAATCAGAGAGCTGGGCTTTGAGTATATTGAGGCCTCTCACGGTTTGCCGCTCTCTAAGTTGCCCGGCATTATTGCGGCTGTAGATGAAAAGCGGATTCGCGTGGCCGGCGTGCACAATTTTTGTCCTGCGCCCATTGATATACAAGGTGATGCTCCGGATGCGTTTCGCTTCACGTCTCATCGCCCTGAGGTGCGGGAGCGAGCCATGCGCCTGAGCATGGAGACCTTGCAGGCCGCTGCCCGTTTGGAGGCCAAGTATGTGGTGTTGCACATGGGGGAGGTAGAGCTTTTTCAGGGGCACGAGGCCACGCGTACCTTGCAGCGCATGGCGCGCCACGGCTATTTGGGAACAGCCGAATATGCCAAGGTAAAAGGCGAGCTGGTGCGCCGCCGTATCAAGTTGGCTCCCATTTACCTTGCGCGCGCCAAAGAAGCCCTCTACCAACTGGCTGAAAAAGCAAAAGAATATAATTTGGTGCTGGGTGTAGAGGGGCGCAGCCACTTTGAACAAGTGCCGGGGGAAGCGGAGTTTCCCGATTTATTGGCAGAGTTTGCAGACAATCCTCATGTGCGCTATTGGCATGATTTCGGGCATATTCAGCGCAAGCATAATTTGCTGCTGCTGAATCATGACCAATATCTGGCCGGACTCAAACCGTATTTGTACGGGGCTCACGTGAATGATGTGCAGTGGCCTCAGCGAGATCACCGCGCGCCCTTCTTCGGTGGGGATGTGGATTTTGACCGTTTGCTGCCCAAATACTTTACACAAAGCATGCCGCTCACATGGGAGCTCTCAAAATCTGTAACCAAAGAGCAGATTTTGCAGGCCAAGGCGCGTTGGGACGCTTTGCATGCTACGCTGCCGATTCAATGATGACCGTGTTATCCTGAAAGCACTTTGCCGAGGCGGCCCTTGCTGAGGGCTTCTGTAAACAAACTTTCCTTATTGCGGCATGTAAGTTTTGAGCAGTGCCACGGCATCTGCCGCAAGGCGTCTGATAGCCGGCTCTTTGCCTTGGATGGCCGGTAACCCCCAAAGCGTAAAATCATTGTGTGCCACAATGTTGAAGTACATGCCACGCAGGCAGGTAAGACACCACAGCCAATCTGCCCGATTCATGCCGGGAAAATAGGAGCTGAGTGCCTCTTGCCACTCTTGCAGTGCGTATGAGTAGTGAGATTCATACACATCTCGGGTAAGCTCCGGGGGCTCATAGCCCATTTTATTGAGAAAACACAGCACATCTTCACCCGTGGCCACGGTGGTGTCTTGCCAATGGGTGATGGGGGCAGAGAGCCATGCGTAGATGATTTCTTCCGGGTTATGGCTGTTTTTTGCTTCCTCCAGTGCAGCCAAGCACACTTCATTGTATTGCTCTGATATATAGGCAAGTGTGTCTCTGTATAAATCTGCCTTATGGCCGAAGTGGTAGCGAATGAGCCCGATATTGACGCCGGCCTCATTGGCTATATCACGCACGGCAGCCCCTTCATACCCCAAGCGGGTGAATTGGGTAATGGCTGCCCGCATGATAAGGGCTTTTGTGGCGTCAGATTTGTTCATGGCTGTTCTCAGCGCGTGGAAGAATCCTGAGAAATGGAGTCAAGATAGGTGATATCTTCTTTGCAGAAACTCTCAAGTCTGGTTTTAGTAACCTTGCCTCCGGGCTCTTTAAGGTAGACGTAGTTGTTTTTCTCGTCAAATCTCATGAGCTTGGCAAAGATGGTAGCTTTGCCGCGGCGCTCAGTCCATTCTCTGTACCCCTTGGCTTTGAGTTCTTTTTTGTAAGCCTTATAGTCCGCCTCTGCCTTTTCCACACCGGCTTCAATTTCAGCATGCACATCGTACAGGTAATCACTCATGCCGTTGATACGTGCCGTTACCTTACCGCCGTGCGGGGCAATCACCACAATGCCGGGGCGGCGGTCTATACCGTATTTGGAGGCCAAGCGGTTGATGGAGCTGAGGCTGTAACGGGTGGATTTGCCGGGCGTATCGTCAATGGCCGCGCCCGAGTCAATCTTCATGCGTATGACGCGGTCTTGGCAGTAGTCATCAAACTTTTTGGTTTCCAGCAAAGTGCGCCCCAGTTCTTTGCTCTTGGGGCTGGTAATGGAGTCATGAAACCAAATGATGAGCGGTAGTCCTTGACGGCGCGAGAGCTTGAGAGCCTGCCCGTAATTATTGAGCCAGCCGTTGCCTTGGCGTTTTTTCTCGAACACGGCGTTGAGCTCTGCCATGGACTCATCGAGATTGTCGGGGTCTGTCCAAATAATCTCATCTTCATCGGTGCTGCCCTCCACCTTTTTAAGGTCTGCTTCAGATGTGACCTTCATGTTGATGGCGTCGGGGTTGTTGGCTCCGGGCAGTAGGGTATTGCCCATGAACCCCGCCATGTCGGGCGGCAAGTCTTTGGTGGCGTTGGTAGTCTCCTCTGTCACGGTGCGCTGGGTGAACATGGAGCATGCCTGCAACAGCACAAGCCCGCAGAGCAGCAGGGATTTTATGAAGACGGATTTCATGACAAACGGGGCTCAATCAGCTTTTTTCCTGTTGCTTGGCGCGCTGCCAGGCTGCTTCCATTTGTTCTGCCGTGGCATCTTGCAGGGAAATACCCTGAGCTTTCAGGTCTTTCTCCAGCATGTTGAATCGGCGTTCAAACTTGCGGTTGGCGGCGTCCAATGCTACCTCGGGGTCAATGCCGCGGCGGCGGCACAGGTTGACGGTGCAGAACAACAAATCGCCCAACTCTTCCTCCACCTGCGGGGCGGTGTCAGGCAGGTCTAAAGTGGCGGCCACCTCGTCCGTTTCTTCGCGTATTTTTTCAACAACGCCTGCGTGGTCCGGCCAGTCGAAGCCTACTTTTGCTACCTTTTTGGTAATTTTGGCTGCTTTCAGCAGGGCGGGGAGACCGTTGCCGCAGTTCTTGAGATAAGGCTTATCTTCAATGGACTGCTCTTTGCGCTTAATGGCATCCCACTGGTTGAGTACACCCTCCGTATCATTCACGGCAGATGTGCCGAACACGTGGGGGTGGCGGCGCACCAGCTTGTCGCTCAGTTCACAGGCAATGTCATTGATATCAAAGGCATCCTGCTTGGCCTCCGTGGCCAGTTCTGCATGAAAAAGCACCTGCAACAATACATCGCCCAGCTCCTCGCGCATGTGCGGGCGGTCAGCAGCACGTATGGCGTCAATGCACTCGTATGCTTCCTCCAGCAGGTTAGGTATCAGGCTTTCGTGCGTTTGCTCGGCATCCCACGGGCAACCGCCGGGGGCGCGCAGCCTGTGCATAACGGCAATGGCACGCTCTAACTGCCGCTGCGGTTCGCGGCAGTTTATCATTTCATCATCGGTCATCATTTCTTGCGCTGGTCTCGGCGTTCATTGGTGGCTTTGCCTGCCAAAATGTCATCAATATGGGCAATCAAATCCCATGAGACACGGCGGCGTTGGTACTTGCGCCACAGCAGGTCTCGCAGTGTGCGCCAATGCTCCTCCGTGAAGTCGGCAGGTGTGGGTTCTACCTCATCTTTCATGGCGCGCCCCACCTTGGGGGTGCAGGTGAGCTGCCACCATCCGCCGAAGTGGCCGGCCTCATAGATGACTTTGTTGCCGTCTTCGTCTCGGTCTTGCCAAGTGAATGTTTCCATAAGTATCTGTTTTGAAAAGTTTATCTGTTACCGCCGCGGGGCAGATTACGGTGGGCGCTTTCAACATCCGCATTCATGGTGGGGGCAATACCTACGGCTCCGTTGTTGAGGGATACAATCAAGGGCTTGGCGCGCTCGCCGTCTGCGTTGTAGCGGTAAATTACGCGCTGAACAAGCTTTTCATCATGAACGGAGTACATGCGCTCCTCCACCAATCTGGCCTGGCGGTCATAGCCGTAGGCAACTTTGTAGATGGGCCGGCGGTTGCCGTCATAAATCGTGCAGCCGATCAGCTGGCCGTATTTGCCCTCCGTGTAGTCATTAATGGCAGCCAACTTGCCGTTGGAGGCATAGGTGGCGCAGCGCATACCTTTCCACCCCGCTTGGCGCTTGTACACGGAGCGAGAGCCGTCGGGGTGGCGCATAACGCGTACCACATCGCGGTCTTCGTGTGAGATATCGGGGCTCTGAGCGTAGGCTGACGGCATGGCTGATACGGCGGCTATTGCAGCCATGGCAATAAGGAGCTGTTTCTTCATGCCCGCCATTGTACTATGATACAACTGTTAAATCAAGTGCTAAGTATGGCTGTGCGGGGCATTTTTCTTGACACGGGCGGGCAGAATCGTCACAATGGGTTCATGCAAGTTAAAAAGCCCGTTAATGTGCGTCGCAAGGATGTGTTAGAGCGCATCCGTGCTCAGGTAGACCGCTACAAGAGCCCCTTGGTTCAGCATATTCGTGAAAACGGAGATGTTCTCAATTGCGGCAATACGGAGGTGTATCTCGCTTCATCTTTCGGTTTTTGTGACGGGGTGAAACGCGCCATTGAAATTGCGCATGCCGCATGTGATATGTTTGCCGGTAAACGCATTTGGCTCATCGGTGAGATTATTCATAACCCGGTGGTAAATGCCCGTTTGGATGCCATGGGCTTGCTGCACCTGCCATTCCGTACCGATGACCCTGCCTATGATGCCCTTACGGAGGAAGATGTGGTGATTATACCCGCCTTCGGTGTGCCGGTGCAATTGCGCAGCAAGTTGGAGGCCAAGGGGGTGCAGTTGGTAGACTCTACCTGCGGTAACGTGATGAAAGTGTGGACCCGCGTGCGCTCCTACGCCCGCGCCGGTATTACCAGTATTATTCACGGCAAAGCCAAGCATGAGGAGAGCATGGCCACCGCCTCTCATAGCATGGGGGATGACGGCTTGGGTAATTATATTGTGATATTCTCTGAGGCAGAGGCACAGATGCTGGCCGATTATCTGCTGGGCAGGGGAGACCGTGAGGCGTTTATGGCTCGCTTTGCCGCAGCCTGCTCCCCCGGTTTTGACCCCGATGTGCATTTGGCGGAAATCGGCATGGCCAATCAAACAACGATGCTCAAGAGCGAGACGGCTCATATTCAGCAAATGCTGCGCGCTGCCGTGACGGAGCGAGACGGAAATGATGCCCGTTTTCATGTGTTTGACACCATTTGCGGTGCCACGCAAGACCGCCAGAATGCCCTCTTTGAGTTGCTGGAGAAACCGTTGGATGCCATGTTTATCATCGGCGGGTACAATAGCTCCAACACCACGCATTTGGCGCACATTGCCGCGCGCCGCTTGCCCACATTCTTTGTAAAATCGGCAGATTGCCTGCTGAGCCTGCAAGAAATCAAGGCGTATGACCTTGCCGCCCGTGAGGAGCGCACCTTCTCATTGCCGGAAATCGTGGCAGATACGGCTCGCGTATGGCGTATAGGTGTTACTGCCGGTGCGTCCTGCCCCGATAACGTGATTGAAGAGGTGCTGCGCCGCTTGGCTGAGTTGCGTGATTTTGAGTTGCCGCAGGCTTAATGGAAAATTGTTGACAGTTTGCCTTTTCGGTTAAGTTTTACCGATACAAAAAAGCGCTCATGCCATTGCAGCATGAGCGCTTTTTAAATGATTGTTCAAATCAGAGGCTTACATTGCCGGGGGCAGAACAAGCAGCTGGTTGGCTGTGCTCTCGCCGGTCTTCTTGTTCTCGGGGAACAGGGATTCATCCATGTAACGGCCGATGGTGTCATCTGCTTCGTCAACAACGAGCTTTTCACCTTCTTCCAACGGCAGCAACTGGCCGTCCACCGTGTACATAACGGCATACCCCTTAAACGGCTCCATGTCAAACGTAAGTTCGTCTGCGCTGATGGGCTCGTTGTTGTGCTTGATGCAGCAGAACAGGATGGGACCACCGGAGATAGCGCGCTTCTGGGCTACCTCTACTTCAGCAGCCTTCTTCTTGCTGCTCTTCTTGGCGGGCTTGGCATCTGCTGCTTCATCGGGCTTGCGCATGACATAAGCAAAGGCGTTTTCGCCGGGCTTGAGGCACTCACCGTTGGCTACCTTGTTGTCTCCCTCAATCATGCCGGGCAGGGCGGCATAGAAGTTGGACTCAGCAATGGCGTCGCGCTTGGCGAACAGCTGGCGGAAGTAATCGTTGGCGGTATCACCTTGCAGGTCACCGTAGCTGCCGGCACTCTTCTCTGTGCGGGATACGGTCTGGTCGCAGGGGAAGCTGCCATAGCTGCGCTTGAAGTTGGTAAGAGCCGTGCCTACCTGCTTCATGTTGTTACCGGCGGCTTGCTTGTCACCGGCGTTCATGAAGGCAAGAACACCCACATAACCCACGGCGCCCAGAGAAGCCATAATGGCAATCACGACGAGAAGCTCGACAAGGGTAAAGCCCTTCTTGATTTTTGTACGGATTTTCATAAGAATTGAAGTTTCGTTGACGTTCCACCTATACCATGATTCGCCTGTGATTGCAAGCAGAAATCTCGCATTTTGAAAAAATCCTGTAAAATGCGGGTGTCAGCTGCTTCATTGTGTGTCGCGCGCGTGCGTTTTGTCAAAGTAAGTGCTTGCATTGCACCGCCGATGCTGTAAAATAAGCGTCGATATGAGTACAATATATGACCAGATTACGGCAGGCATGAAAGCTGCCATGTTGGGGAAGGATCAGCTCACCCTCGGTGCGCTGCGCAGTGTGAAAGCGGCTCTTCAGAATGCACAGGTGGCCAAGGGCAATGCCCGTGAGCCCCTCTCCGAAAACGAGGCTCAAAACGTAGTGCGCAAGCAAATTAAGCAGCGTGAGGATGCCATTGCCATGTATGAGAAAGCCGCCCGCCCCGAGCTGGTGGAGAAAGAGCAGGCCGAGATGCGTGTGCTGACCGCCCTGCTGCCTGCCGAGATGAGTGAGGCGGAGATTCTGCCCGTGCTTGAGGCGGTTATTGCAGAGCTGGGGGCTACCTCTAAAAAGGATATGGGCCGCGTGATGAAAGAAATGCAGGCCCGTACCGAGGGGCGTGCCCCCGGTAAGTTGCTGTCTCAGCTTGTGGGTTCACGTTTAGCTTGATATCACCATGTTCTGCGCCGTAATTGTAGCTGCCGGTAGTTCTCGCCGTGCCGGGTTTGACAAATTGGCTGCCCCGTTGGACGGTGTGCCGGTACTGCGGCGCAGTGTGGATGCCTTTGTGGCTGCCGGGTGTGCCGCCGTGGTGGTGGTGTGCCCGCAGTCCCGCTGGCAGGAGGTGGGGTTGGCAGATGCCGCTTTCCCCATTCCCGTATTGCGTGTGGATGGCGGGGCAGAACGCCAGAACTCCGTTGAGGCGGGGCTGAATGCTCTGCCCGAGGGCACGCGCTATGTGGCCGTGCATGACGGTGCCCGCCCGCTCATTACCCCGCAGGGTATTTGCGATTGCCTTGCCGCAGCGCAGCAAACGGGGGCCGCCGCTTGTGCTCACCCCATTGTTGATACCCTGAAACGCGCAGATGCAGATGCCTGCTCTCTGCCGGAGAAAGTAAGCCGCGATAACCTTTGGGGTATGGAAACTCCGCAGATTTTTGACTTAGCCATGTTGCGCCGCGCCTATGCCTGTGTGGCAGAGCAACAACTGGTGGTTACGGATGAGGTGTCTGCGGTGGAGGCTCTGGGGGTGGCCACGCGTCTGGTTCAGGTTGGCCCCAATCTTAAAATAACGCTGCCGGGGGATTTGGAGCTGGCAGAGCTCATTTGGCAACACCGCTCATGAGCCCCCTTGCGGCACAGCGTGTGTGGGTGGTCGGCCATGGTTTTCTGGGCAGAGAACTGGCCTGCGTCTGCCGTGCCTGCGGTGCCGAGGTGCTTACCCTGGACCCCGCCGCCGCGGCAGATGTGTGCGGCACGGCTGCCGATGCCGCTACACTTGCCGCTGCCCGTGGGCAGCTTGAGCCCACGCTCATCTTCTGTTGTATGGCCACGCGCGGCGGCTCGGCAGAGCAGTACCGAGCCTGTTATCTTGAAACCGTACAGGCTTTGCAGCAAGCATGCCCTGCTGCCGAAATAATCTTTTGTTCATCAATATCCGTATATGGGGATTACCATGGAGAACTCGTAACGGAGCAATCCCCGCCCCTTGCCGCAAGTGCGCGTGCGGCCGTGTTGTTGGCTGCCGAGCAGGCGGTGCTGGCACATGGTGGCTCCGTGGCACGTTTGGCTGCCCTGTATGGGGAGCAACGCTGTGAGCTGCGCCGCCGCCATTTGGCCGGGGAACCTCAATTACCCGGCGAGCCGGAGCGTCTGTTGCATTATGTGCACGTGCAGGATGCGGCAGCAGCTCTTGTGCAGCTGGCATACCACCCCGCCGGTATTTATAATGTGTGCGGTGCCCGCTTTACCAAGGCTGCGGCCTACGCCGCGCTGGAGCGCGAAACGGGTATACCCGCCTCTGCTGCGGTGGCTCCCGCCTCTTGCCGCGGCGGGGTGAATGCCTGCGTCTCTGCTGAAAAACTTCTGGCCTTGGGCTGGGTTCCCCGCCCGTTTTTTGAATGATGCGCCCGGACTATTACCAGCTGCTCGATGTGCCGGAAAACGCATCCGCCCGCGAAATTAAAGCCGCATACCGCAAGCAGGCCATGCGCTACCACCCCGACCGTAATGTGGGTAATGAGGCGGCAGAAGAACGCTTTAAACTGGTGGCTGAAGCTTACCGCATGCTGGCAGATGCAGAGCAACGCGCTCACTATGACGGCTGGTTGGAGCGGCACAAACGCCTGAGCATGGCTCCCGAGCTGGCAGATATGCGCCGCAGCGTGCGGGTGTCCGTGCGCCATGCGTATGAGCGCCGTGCTTCCCGCCGCCGCCGTTATGAGCGGGATGCCGACCACCCACTGCGCGTGCGCCGCATGCTCATGCGCCCCTCGTTTACATTCTCTCGTTGGCATTTGTTGGTATTTTACCTGTTTGCTTTTGCGGTGATGTTGCCCTGGGTGCTGCGCTTCTCCGGTTGCAATGCAGAAGACGCCGCCACCCGCCGCCAAAAACACGAGCGAGCCATGCTCGAATCCATCCGCGAGCGCGCCTTTAACGGCGAGCCCTTAGCCCAGTACCGCTACGGCAACATTCTTTACTTCGGCAGTTGCGGCGTAGAGCCGGATGCCTACAATGCCATGCTTTGGTGGCAGCGCGCCGCCGCCCAAGGACACGAAGGCGCCGCCCACAATTATGCCCAAGTGTGGAATAACCTTTCCGAAAACCTAGAAGGCCTACCTCCCAATATCCAAAAGGCTATCCTCCATTGGTATGAGCAATTGCTCCGCAAGGAGCCCGCTGCTGAACATCCTGCGCAGGAGCCATAATTTAAGACCAAAAATCTGAAGCGTTTTCTACCGTTCTCATATCCACATAGCGCGTGCGTAACAGATTGCTGTCGCGGTGTCCCATTTCGAATTGTAGTTCTGAATAATTGCGGAAATGGAGTAGGTGGTATCCGGCAAAGGTGTGTCGCAAAACATCCGGTTGCCAGGGGTGCTTTGGGTTCCATCCGGCCTTGTGTCGCAGGCATCTCCAGTGTTTCAGCCATTGCTTCGGGCAAATCTTACCATGTTGCACGGTGCAGGAGCTCAGTAATCTCAAGAGCGGAGGATGAATGCTAACCAGTCTCGCCCCGCCGGTCTTACTATGTTGCGGTAGAATGCAAATGCTCTTATGTTGTAAGTCGATGTCATTCCACTCCAAACGCGCAACCTCATGCGGTCGAATACCGGCATAGAGCATGAGACCTACTGCGGCGAAACAGTTGCCGTTTTCATATTCTCGAGCCGTTTGGAGTAGCCCGTTTATTTCTGCCATGGTTAAAGGGCTGATTCGTTGCTCTTTAACCCGTGGTACCTCAACCCTCCTTACCGGATTTTCCGTGCACCAACCGTGGCGAACCGCCGTGCTGAATACCCCGCTCAGGATGCGCCTTGCTTTTGCTCGTTGACTCGGTGTGGTAAAGGACGCATTTATATACTCCAAGCATTCGGTGCTGTGTATGCTCCGTATTTTTCTCTTTGCCAATCCTTTGCATTGTTTCATGAATCGTTTCGTGATGTAACGGAAATCGCTTTTGGTTCTGGCTCTTCTATCCAGCCTTTCGGTTATAGCTGCTTCTACGGCCTTTTCAAATGTCACCGTTTTTTCTTGGCGTTGTAGCTCTCGCACGCCCAATTCAATACATTGTTGGGCTCTTTTCAGTTTCCCTCTTCCGGCTTCTAATGCTGCTTTTGCTACCAGAGCTGCCTCTACAATGTTCACGCCCGTCTTGCGCAGTATTTCGAGAGCAATATTTTCGTCTGTTGTGTACGTATTCATAAGCCGTAAGTCAAGCAGAAAATAACAATTGTTTCAAAATAAATTATCTATCCGCATGCTCTTTTTATACAAGAGGGGCAAATAACAACTCGCTAAAAATAAAGGGATTGCTAGGATAAAATACGGCTTATGAATACGTAGAATGGTGATGTATGAAGGCTCTCTCCAAGTTCGTGTTGTGTCTAACTGCGACAGCATCATTAAGTAACTGCATAATGGTTAGTGGTAGTTATGATGAGGTGTATACCCCCCCAAGAGAATTGGTATCTTCTCATAAAAGAATTTCTTATTCTGTCAGTGTAGAGAATGATACAGGAGGTAAGCCTATTGTTGATGTTGAAGAGTTGGAAGAAATGATTGGTGACGAATTGGCTGAGACCGGTTTGTATGGGGCTGTTATTCCTGCTCATGAGTATGCAAAACGAGAAAATGAGCATTATCATTTTACTTTTAAATTACACGGCACAAATCAGGCGGCCAGAATGGGGCTTACTTTTTTAAGTATTGGAACGTATTATCTTATTCCTTTATGGTTTACTGAGGATGTTGACGTCTCGTTGAATTTAAGTAAGAATGGTAAGAATTATGAGTTGCGCACTAATCAGTATGCAAGAACTATAATCTGGGCTCCTATGCTCTTAGGTGCTCCTTTTGCAACTCGAGGTAAAGCTACCGAAGGAATAGTTAAAAGATCTGTAGGTTATTTTACCCACGAAATAGTTAAGAGAAATCTTCACCGTTAAATAAAATATATGAAAAAAAGCACAAAGACGCTGGTAGTGGCTGCAGCTATATTTATTTTAAGTAGTTGCTGTACCCTTATAAATGGTAGCAAACAGGACATTGAGGTAAACTGCAATGTTCAGAATGCTAAAGTAATAGTTGATGGGGTGGAAAAAGGAGTAACGCCCACTAAGATTAATATTAAGCGTTCTCACAAAACTCACAAACTAGCTATTATGGCACCTGGATATGAGCCGTTGTATCTTGAGTTAAAACCTGGGATTAGTGGATGGTTTTTAGGTAACCTGTTGTTTGGCGGAGCCATAGGAATGATTATCGACGGTTGTACTGATTATTGCTGGACGTATTCGGATGTGGATGCCAAGATGGTTCCATCAGCGTCCAATCATTAATGTTAACTGATTGCATATGAAAGACGTTTGTTTCAATAGTATCAAATGTTTATTTGTTCTGATAAGTTTTGTATTTCTTGCTAACTGTAGTAGTATGGTTAACGAGAAACAACAAAAAATTCAAATTGCAGCAAACGTTCCTAATGCTAAAGTTTATATTGATGGCGAGGAAAAAGGGCGTGTCCCCGCAAACATAGCTCTCGATCGAAGACGAAAAGACTATCAGTTGACGATAGTAGCACCTGGCTATGAGCCTTATCATGCAGAATTAAAGTCAAAACTTTGTCCTTTCTTTTACGGTAATATATTGTTAGGCGGTGGGCCAATTGGTATGATTGCTGATGCATGTACCGGTAGATGCTGGGAATATGATGATGATGTGTCAGTTGCGTTGCATTCTAAAGGACGGGATTCAGAAAACTTGAATCTCTATCACCAACACTTTTCCAAAAGTGGCAGTCGTGATATGATAGTTGTGTCTGCTCCCAAGAAACAGAAGAAAGTAACGTCCTCATCTGAGACTTCTTGGTCAAATGTAGCTGGGGCTGTTGCTGGAGCTGTGGCTACCGCCGCCATCAATACATATCTGAATCCAGGTGGAACGGGGGCAGGGGGATATACCCCGGATACATCCTCCAATTCTTCTGCTGGAAGAAAGGCTAGAGTGCATGTCCCCAAAAAGACATGTTCCTATTGCGGAGGTTCCGGACGTGTGTCTGAAAGAGGAACGGATTACGGATATGGTGCAAGTCATTACATGAAGTCGTGTCCGAGTTGTAGGGGAAAAGGCTACCAAACGGGCATAGCTGAACTGTATTAAACCATATTCAAGAGTACGAGCCAACGGGCTACCCTCCCCCAGGGGTGGTTCAGAATTCGGCTCGCTAAGCTCGGAGTCGGGGGACGACAAAATCCCCTTTTTCAACTGAAAAGTTTAACAGTGCGAATAAAAAAGGCTACCCTTTGCGGGGTAGCCTTTTTGGTTGCAAATGGGAAGGGCGGGGGCTTAAATGAGCCCCACGGCTTTGCGTACGCGGGAGAGTACCTTGGCTGCGGCTTCTCGTGCTTTGGCGGCACCGTCTGCCAACACTTCATCCACATAGCCGGGGTTGGCCATAATCCACTCTCGCTTCTCGCGCGCGGGGCGGAAGAACTCCCAGTAGGCCTCAAACAGGTCTTTTTTGAACTGGCCGTAGCCCACGCCGCCGCGGTGGTGTGCTGCCACCATCTCCTCATACTGGGCAGGAGTGGCAAAAAGCTTGTAGAGGGCAAGAATGATGGAGTTTTCCGTAGGCTTGGGAGCTTCCAGCGGGGTGGCATCTGTCACTACCTTTTTGTTGATGAGCTTGCGCAGGGCTTTTTCCTCACCGAACACGGGCAGGGTGTTGCCGTAGCTCTTACTCATTTTCTGGCCGTCCAGACCGGGCACAATGGCCGTCGTCTCATTGATGATGGCCTCGGGCATGCGCAGCAGGTCTGCGCCGAAGGCATCATTAATCTTACCGGCCAAGTCACGCGTTACCTCCAGGTGTTGTTTCTGGTCTTTACCCACGGGCACGGCATCACTATCGTAAAGCAAAATATCTGCTGCCATGAGGGCGGGGTAGGCAAAGAGGGCGTGGTTGGGGCTGAAACCCTTGGCAATTTTGTCTTTGTAAGAGTGGCAGCGCTCCAGCAAGCCCATGGGACACACGGTAGAGAGAAACCAAGCCAGCTCATTGACCTCCGGCACGGCAGATTGCGCAAAGAAGACGGCCTTTTGCGGGTCTAACCCGCAGGCCAGCAGGTCTACGGCCATCTCGTACGTGTTGGCGCGCAGAGCCTCTGCCCCCGGCATGGTGGTCATGGCGTGGTAATTGGCGATGAAGTAGAAGGCTTCACCCTTGTTCTGCAACTCAATGGCAGCCTGAATGGCACCGAAATAGTTGCCGATGTGGAGTTTTCCGCTGGGTTGTAATCCTGTCAGGAATCTCATGGTCTCTGTATGTGTGTATCTGTGTTATGGAATGTAAAAAAATCAGTTACCGGCGCTGAGCAATTGGTCGAGCATGGCTTTGAGGGTGGTGGCATCATGTGCGCCCTCAAAGGTGCGCAGGCGTATCCCCTCCGTATAGATGAAGATGGTGGGCACCTTGGTGAGGGAGAATTCCTCCGCAACCTTGGGGTATTTATCAGCGTTCACATCTACCACCTGCACATTGCCTTTTTCATCTTCTGCCAATTTTTTGAGAGCCTCACGCATGCGGAGACTGTGCTCACACCAATCTGCCGTAAAGGCAAGAATCAGCTTGCGCCCGGATACCCCGGTAACTTGCCGAATATCCTCGCCCTTGTACTCACTGTACAGCTCATAGCGGGGGGCGGATGATACACCGGTGCCCATGCTCACATTCTGGCGTATTTCATTTTGCAGTGAAAGCTTGGTGGGGTTGGGTGCCGGGCGGGATGATGTGGTGAAACTGGCGGCGCGTATGGCGCGGGCATCTTCATTACTATCCCCGCACCCTGCCAACAGACAGGGCAAACTCAATAAGGACAATAGCAGAGAGACGCGCTTCATACCCCCCCATTTTCTCTCTGAACACCTGTAATGTAAAGCAGATTGTGCGTACTATCGCAAGAAAATATCCTTTTTGCCGCTCGGTATAAAGCGTAGCACGCGGCGCGGCGGCAGTTCCATGGTCTCACCGCTGTGCGGTATCTGCAATTTGCGGGCGGCTACCGTCTTGTACCTGAAAGAGCCGAACCCCGCCAATTTTACCTCTCCGTCTTCTGCCAGACCATCCCGTATGGCGCGCACCACGGCTTGCAGGGCAAGCTCTGCCGCGCTGTGGGTGGCAGTGCCTCCCAGCGCGCGGCGTATTTCGTCCAGTAGCTGCGGGTGCGTCATGCTGGCTCGGTTATTGTTCCTCGGGAATCGTTACGCGGCGAATAGTGGGCATATCGGGGATAAGCCCGGTATTGATGCAGCGTTGCGCACTGGCGTTGTAGCGTGCTTGCTCTGCCTCCAAATGCTTGCGGCGGGTGGGGTCATTTGCAAGAATGGCCACTACCTCACGGCGCATGTCGGGGTTGTGCTCCATGTGGTCAATAGCCATGTTCAGGCGGCGGTGCAGGGCAATGATTTCACGCTGAACCTTGGCGGCAGAGGCCTCATCCGTCACGCTGTCCATACGGGGCACCAGTGCATAGTACAGGTGAAAGACAAGGTTGATGTAAAGCTCTGCGTGCTCCCGCGGGCTGAACATCTCGTGCAGAGAGGTGTTGCCGGGCGGGCAGTCTTGTGCAGGTGCCATACCGCAAGTGGCCAGTGCTGCAAGAATAAGAACGGTGCGTTTCATGGGGTATGATAAGTTTTGTTGACAGAAAATCAGTTGTTGCGATTTTGCGTGTGACTCAGAATAATGAAAAGATAATACACCAGCATGGCTATGGAGGAGAGTGCCGCCGCCACGTAGGTCATGGCAGCCCAGCGCAATGCCGTTTGAGCTTGGCCGTGCATGGCGCGGTCTGCCACGCCTGAGGCCTCCAGCCATTGCAGAGCACGCCGAGACGCATCAAACTCTACCGGCAATGTTACCAAGGCAAAAACCGTAGTGGTGGCAAACAGGGCAAGTCCAATCCACGCCACGGTGGTGCTGCTGCCTGCGGCCAGCAGAATCAAGCCCACCACCAGCACAATTTGCCCCAACTTGGAGCCCAAACTCACAATGGGCACCAGCTCGCTGCGCAGGCTCAGCCACGGGTAGGCCTTGGCATGCTGCACGGCATGCCCGCATTCATGTGCGGCCACGGCCATGGCTGCCACACTGTAGGTGGCATATACGTCATCACTCAGGTTCACCGTGCGGTTGGCGGGGTTGTAGTGGTCCGTCAGCTGCCCGGGGGTGTGCGTAACCTGTACACCGCCTATGCCGTTGTCTCTCAGCATGGCTCGTGCTACATCCGCCCCGTTGTATGGGGCAGGCGTGGCAGAAAACTCTTTCATGGCGGCCATCATGCGGCTTTGTACAATGCCGCCCACCAACCCGGCCAGCAGCATGAGCCCCAGCCCCAACATGGTTAAGGTATTGTAGCCCCCCATGCCGCTGTGCCCGGTGTTGTTGTAATAATAAGCCAGCGTGTCGGCAAAGGGAAGATGTTCGATGATGTGTAAAAAGGCTTGTTCCATATCCTGATACTTACATTCTACCATGTGAGACACCGCCGTGGCGATATTTGTTCATGTCTGCATGTGTTAATTTTTGTCAGTATATTTTGCTTGTATGCCCCCCTGTTCAACATGAAAACCGCCACCGATTTCTCGGTGGCGGTTTGAATTACATTTACCGAATCGCTTCGGAGGAAGCTTTAGTGCAGTGCTTCTGAGGCTAAGTCTATATCTTTTTGAATGAGATGTCAAGCTCAGAACAACAAAGAGAGTCTAAAAATCAACACTTTATAAACCATCATTTTTATAAGAATTACAGTTTTAGCAATACGTAAAGTCATGCATAAAACAACAAAAATCATTATGCCGCAGCACTTAACAGGATTGCTCATTCAAAATACTATTGCAGGGATTTTGCGCGGAGTATAGGGGTGAAGAATGACTGATGCCATAGATGAAGAACGGCTATCGCCGTAAATGAAGAATGGCTATTGATGTAAATGCAGGATATTGTTTTTCAGATGTTCCTGCCCGATGCGGCGTATGGGGGAGCCGGCAAACAAACGCTCAAACTCGTCTTGGCTCAGGTTATACAACTGCTGGGGGCTCATTTTGCTCAGCGGGGCGGGCATCAGCAGGTGCGGGTCTGTTTTGCTGCTTTGCTTAGGGCGGTTCCAGGGGCATGCTTCCTGGCAAATATCACAGCCGTACATGCGGTCACCAAGGGGGATGTCGGTGGGGCTTTTCGATTCGATGGTGTGGAAGGAGAGGCATTTGCGGGCATCGCAGCAGCCGTCTTTCAGGGCACCTGTGGGGCAGGCTTGCTCACAGCGGCGGCATTTGCCGCAGTGATTGCTCATGGGGGTATCGAAGGGCAATTCTAAGGTGGTTAAGATACACGCCAAAAAGCAGTAGGAGCCCAAGCCCGGCCGCAGCAGGAGCCCGTTTCTGCCAATCCATCCCAAGCCTGCCCGCGCTGCAAAAAATCGCTCGCTCACCGGGCCGGAGTCGGTGAAACACCGTTGCTCACCACCGTAAAATTGCAGCGTTTCATCAATATCTGCCAACTTGGCAGCCAAGAGTTTGTGGTAATCTTCTCCCTGTGCATAACGCGCAATGCGCCCATGCGCCTCACGGGCATCTTGCCCTGCGTATTCATAGGTGAGCATGATAACGCTGCGCACCCCCGGCAACACCAATTGCGGATTTTGCCGTGCCGCCAAGTGACGCTCCATCCACTGCATGTCGGCGTGCATGCCGGCGGCCAACCACTCTGCCAGGTAGCTGCCTTGCTCTGCATCGGCCGGGGCCACACCCAGTGCCGAAAATCCCAAAGCCGCGGCTGCATATTCTGCGGCTTGGCGGGCTGACTGCGGAGAAAACATCATAAGGGGCTGAGTATTTCTCCGGCGTGGCGGCGGAAGGGCTCCGTCATGTTACGGCGTGTTTTTTCCGGCAGGGGCAGGGCTTCAATCACCTGCATGGCGGCATTGTCAATGCGCACGGTGTCCGGGGTGGGTATCTCATGCCCGGCTTTCATGTACCCGAGCCTCTGCATGTTGGCAGATGCTTGTTTGCAGCCCAGATTGGCGGCTTTTTTGTAGAGTTTCAGAGCCATGAGCTCATCTACGGTGGTACCCATACCGCGCTCATACATGGTGGCAAGGTTGTTGATGGCATCTGCATCATTAAACTTCATGCCGTAGCTGAAATAGTGGAAAGCGCGCTCATAGTTGGGCTTTTTCAACCCCGCACCGCTCAGGTAAATATGCCCCATGTAGAAAAAGAGCTTGGGCACCGTGGCGTCTATGCCGGCCTGAGCCTTGAGCAATTTGAGGGCTGTTTTGGGGTTCTTGTGGCCGCCTTTGCCAGTAATGAGGTAGCGCGCCAGCTCTACTCTGGCCTTACCGTAGCCACTGTTAGAGGCTTTGAGCATCCACTCATAAGCATCATGCTCAGACTTGTCTCTCCCTATTCCTTTTTCACAGTACAGGGCATAGCGGTACATGCTCTCCAATCTGGCGGTGATGGCTTGCGGGTGTTCGCTGCTGAGTTTTTGCTCTCCGGATGCAATGCCGCGTGCCAGTGCTTCTGCTTTTTGCGGTTGGGCCGGCAGGCCTCTGCGCTTGCCTTCATACACATCCAACAGCAACAGTGCTGCCAGCGGATGCCCGTTTTCCACACAGTATTCCAAGGTAGCCGTGGCATTGTGTATGGCCTCGTTGTTACGGTCATTAAGAATGTAAGCCGTGGTGGTATAGGCGGTTTCCAACTGCGCCAAGGGTACCTCAAATTCTGCCTCCACTGCTGAGGCAAGACATGACAAACTGAGCAGACAAACGCGTTTCATGGCTTATAAACCGTACAATAATTGTTCTGCCAAACCGCGCCCATAGAACAAATAGGCCCACGCGCCCATAATTAAAACCGGGCCGAATGGCATGGGCTGCCCGCGCCCTATGCGTGCCACCAGTGCCCACAACAACCCCAGTATACTGCCGGCTACCAGGGCAAAACAGCAGCCTACCCAGCCGCACAGGGTGCCTATGCCCAGAGCAATCCAAGCATCTCCGCTGCCCAAGGCCTCTTTGCGGGTCTCCATGGCGCGGCAGGTGCCCTCCATGCGCTCGTAGTCCTCTAAGGCATGCAAGGTGCCGTCTGCCGTGCGCAGGGTTTCGGCAGAAAAGGTGAGGGTACCGGGCTCTGCCTGCTGTGGTGCGTGCAGGGTGGCTTCTTTGAGCTGTACGCGGTTGGCGCTCTCCATGAACAGCTCGCTCCATTGGTAGCACTCATCACCAATGCGCAGTTCAATATCATCCCCCGCTTGTTGCAGGCTCCAAGTCTGCGTGGTGTCAAACTCTTTTTTGCTGCCGCCGAACAGTAAACGCCCCACCAGCCCTATGAGTTTAAGCAAAACAAAAGCCCCCACACCGCTGCCGGCACTCACCAACAGGGCATCTCCCCATTCAAAGCAAGCGTACAGGTTCCACGGGTCGGCCATGGCTGCCAGCAGGCCGGCTCCCGCCGCCACCAGGGTAATGCAGGGCAATACCACCATTTGCTCCCAGTCAATACAAAGCGTTGCCAGCATGGCCGCCCCCCATATGCAGATACATACCAGCGCAAAGAAGCTCACGCTGCTCTCTTGCCCCAAATAATATGCCGTGGCGGCAAAAAATACCGTGCATGCCAACTCTACCAGCCAATAGCGTACAGATATACGCTGCCCGCAGCAGGCGCTTTTGCCCCGCAGCATCAACCAGCTCAGCAGTGGCAAATTCAAATACCAAGGTATCTCTTTGTTGCAGGTGGGGCAAAATGACCGCCGCGGCTCATTTACGCTCAGCCCCCGCGGCATGCGGTAAATGACAACATTTAAAAAGGAGCCGATGCATGCCCCGAACAACGCAAAACACAGCGGTAACACCCACGCGTTTTCGGCTGCTATCTCCCACATAACCATGTCTAATTGCTCCTGCATGCTCCCATTTTAGCACATTGCCCGTGCCCTGAAAAGCAGAAAACTTGACACGTTTTTACTTAATTTTTCTTAAAAATCTGCTTATGTGTAACATTTTAGTATTGACAAGTAGCAGTTGTTTGTGTATGCTGCGCCGCGCATGAGATCTATCCTGACAATACTGACCGGCATTATGCTGGTGTGCAGCGCAGTAGCCGATAATGTGACGGCCCTGCGTCCTGCCATCAATGATGCGGCCGCACAACATGGAGTGGACCCCGTGTTAATGGAGGCGATTATTCGCCATGAATCCGCCAACGCGACATCTTCCGCCGCCCGCCGTAAAAATAATCTTGCCGGTATCATGGGCAAGAAAGGGCAGCGCAAGTATCAGTCCAAAGAGGAGTGTGTACAAGACCTCGCTCGCCTGCTGGCTAAATACCGCGCCAAGGGGCGCACCACCGTTCCGCAGATTGCTCGTGTGTACTGCCAAAGCACAAGCAACTGGATTCGCCATGTCAATTCCTATATGGGGCAAATCCGCAGCGGCAAGTTCGGAGAATTAGAGCAAAAGGACTCCGAAGAGTAAAACGCATCATTATTGAAAGACCATCTTCACACCGTATCATTCCTTGGTGAATGATACGGTGTTTTTTCTTTATATACGGCAAAGCTTCGCGTGGGGACAATTAGATAAATTCAATTTGCAGGCTGAAAACTGAGCGGCGAAAGCCGCGAAATTTCACCGCTGTACTCGCAGAGCACAAGGTTTCAACGAACGTCAGTGAGATTTCACCGTAGGGCGATAGCCCGTAGGTTTCACCGACGAGCCTTTAAGGCGAGGAGTCCGGAAACAAAAATTGCCTCGCAGCGTAAGCTGCGCTGACTTCTTAATCTGAAAATAATGGCAGCCTTGCGCCCTTCTCTAATCCCTCCCCCCAAAAAAACAATTCGCCCTCTGCGCAGGCCTGCAACAGAGGGCGAATTTTCGTTACGGAGAATCGTTGTTTACTTGAGCTTGAGCACATCGACAACGGCAGAGGTAATCTCCTTCATGTCATCCATGCAAAGCTCGCCCATGTGGGCAATGCGGAACGTCTTATCCTTGAGGCCGCCGTAGCCGTTACCCAGCTGCATGTTGCGCTCGGCAAGTGCCTTGTTGAGCTCGGGTATGGAGATAAGCTCGCTGCAACCCTTGGGGTGAGCATCAATCACGGTGAGTGTCTTGGAGAGGTACTTGCGGTTGGGGTATACGCGGAAGTACTCATCTGCCCAAGCGCGGGTGAACTCTGCACATTGCTCGTGGCGGGCAAAGCGGGCTTCAATACCCTCCTCATTCACGATGTGTTGCAGCTGTTTATCCAGCGCATACATGAGGGAAAGGCAGGGGGTGGAGGTGTACTGGTAATTCTTCTTGTCAATGAAATCCCACAACGTGCGCAGGTCAAAGTACAGACCGCGGTTCTGTACCTCGGCCGTGCGGTCATAGGCCTTTTGGCTCATGGCGCAGATAGCCAGCCCCGGGGGCAGGGCAAGTGCCTTTTGGGTGGAGGTAATGAGCACGTCTATACCCAGCTTGTCTGTCTCAATCTTGGAGCCCGCGGCAGAGGATACGGCATCTACCAGCCATACCACATCGGGGTATTTCTTCATCACCTCGGCAATCTCTTCTACCGGGTTCTGAATACCGGAGGACGTTTCATTGTGGGTAACGGTGATAACATCATACTTGCCGGTGGAGAGCGCGGCGTCTACCATCTCGGGGGTAGTGGGCTCGCCCATCTCGCTTGAGAACTTGTCGGCCGGTATGCCGTTGGTGGTAGCCATCTTGTACCACTTATCGCCGAAAGCACCCACAGAGAACACGGCGGCGCGCTTGGCAGTGCAGGAGCGAATGGCACCCTCCATCAACCCGGAGCCACTGGAGGTAGAGAGCAGAATGCGGTTGTCGGTAAAGAGCACTTTCTGCATGTTGTCAGAAATACGCTTCTGAATCTCGGAGGCCTTTTTGGAGCGGTGCCCGATCATCGGTCCGCTCATCTCTGCAAGAATATCCTCCGACACAATCGTCGGACCCGGTATGAACAGTTTAATTGCCATAGCTGAAAAAAAAGTTTGGAATCGCATCTATACTACCATCTTGAAAAGCTCTTGGCGAGAATAAAGTTGCACTTGTGACAAAGAAGATGATTGCAAGGGGGCAAGATTTGTTGTAGAATGGCGAGCGTATGAAGTTTTTGAGCCGTTTTTTCGTGATGCTGCTGGCTGTGGGGGCTGCCGTGCCCGTGCAGGCTGCAGAAGATGAGTCTGCCCGCCCCGCCCCCAAGCCCACACGCATTGTCAACCGTGTGGCTGCCGTGGTGAATGGCCGCCCCATCACCTCGTCAGAGGTGCGTGCCCGCCTGCGCCCGTATGTAAATGAGCTGTTGATGCTCTACCCCCAGCAGGGCGGCCGCTTTAACGGTGAGCTGGTTAAAGCCAAAAAAGCCGTTTTGGATGAGCTGATTGAGCGCGAGCTGGTGCTGAGCGACTTTGAGGGCAAAGGCATGCAAATGCCCTCTAACGCCATTGAAGAGGAAATCAACCGTCGCATTCTCATGCACTTCAACGGCAAGCGTGAGGCTCTGCTGGAGAACCTGCGCGCCACGGGCATGACCTTCAGTGAGTACCGCGACTCCGTGCGCAAAGAAGTAACGGTGGGTGCCATGCGCAGCATGCGCTATGACCGCGATATTCCCCCCACCCCGGATGAGATTAAAGCCGAGTACCAGGCCACTAAGTACGATTACCGAGACATGACCAAAGACTCCGTGCGCTACAAGAAAATCTTTATCCCCATGGGCGGCACGGGCGACCCCAACGCCACCGTTGAAGAGCAATACCAATTTGCCGTAGAGCTGGCAGAGGGTATCAAAAACGGTGAAATCAGCTTTGAAGATGCCGCCGTGCAGTGGTCCAGAGATGAGTACGCCCCGCAGGGCGGGCAATGGCCGTTCCGCATGCGCAGTGATTTGGATGTGCAGTTTGCCAACATTGTGTTCTCTCTGCCCAAAAATCAAGTGTCAGGTCCGCTGGCCTCTCCCTACGGGTTCACCATCGTTTGCGTGCAAGAGACCAAGCGTGCCACTCCTCCCTCCCTTAATTCCCCCGGCCTTAAAGCCCGTGTGGATGACTCCGTGCGCCGCAAGAAGAGCGAGCAGCGTTACCGCGAGTGGGTAAACCGCCTGAGAGACAAGGCCGTTATCCGCGTTTATATTTAAATGCTGTTTAGAGAGCATTTGCTGCCCCAAAAAGCCCGCGTCAGCGGGCTTTTTGCTTTTGCGAGTGAAGTGTGCTTGTCTCTGATAAAAATGGATGAAGCCCCGCTTGGCGAGCGTGCAGATGAAAGGTGCGCTGAGCCACGCCGCGGTAGACTGAATAACTTTCACCATTCAATTTCAAACTTTCAACTTTCTTAGCTTTTAGGCTTGCAAAACGGGGCGGTCGGGCTTATGCTATTGCTTGTCATGAATATCCAACTCTTCAAGGAACTCTGTGAGGCTACCGGTGCACCCGGTTTCGAGTACGGCATTCGCGATCTCGTTATCAAGACGATGACCCCGCTGGCCGATTCCATTACCGTAGACAACATCGGCAACGTGATTGCCGTGATTAAGGGTAAGAGCAGCGACAAAAAAATCATGTGCGCTGCCCACATGGATGAAATCGGTTTCATTGTACGCCATATTGATGACAACGGCTTTATCCGCATTCTCCCCCTTGGCGGTTTTGACCCCAAAACCCTCACCGCCCAGCGTGTTACCGTGCACGGCACCAAAGACCTGCCCGGCTGCATGGGTGTAAAACCTATCCACGTGATGGCCCCCGAGGAGCGCTCCAAAATGCCCGCTGTGACCGATTTTGTGGTAGACCTGGGTATGCCCAAGGAAGAGGTAGAGAAGTATGTTTCCATCGGCGACTCCATCACCCGTATCGGTGATTTGGTAGAGATGGGAGACTGCCTCAATGTAAAGAGCATTGACAACCGCGGCGGTTGCTTCTTGCTCATTGAGGCTATCCGCGCCATTGCAGAGGCCGGCCAAAAGCCTGATTATGACCTCTACGCCGTATTCTCCGTGCAAGAGGAAGTAGGCCTGCGCGGTGCTCAGGCTGCCACCATTGCCATTCAGCCTGATTTCTCCTTTGCGTTGGATGTCACCATCGCCTTCGATACCCCCGGCAGCGGCGCTCATGACAAGTGCACCGTACTGGGCAAGGGTACCGCCATTAAGGTGTATGATGGTACACTGATTACTGATAGCCGCATGGTCAAGTTCCAGCAGGCTCTTTGTGAGGAAAACTCCATTCCCTACCAGCTGGAGCTGCTTGCCGCCGGTGGTACGGATGCCGGTGCCATGCAGAAATTCGTGGCCGGTGGCTCCATTGCCGGTGCCGTTTCCATCCCCGTGCGCAACGTACACCAGAGCATCGAAATGGCTCACAAGACAGACGTGCAGGCCAGTGTAGACCTGCTTGCCGCTTGCTTTACCTCCCTCAACCGCTGGGATTGGAGCTGGGAGCGCAAAGTGCGCACCCTCGCCCCCAAGGCCGACGCTTGCGCTGCCAAACCCGCCGCCAAAAAGCGCTGCTGCCGTAAAAAGTAAATAAAGCGCTCATTTATTTTCCCTCATCCGCGCTGCTGTGTGTTCCCCCACACCGCAGCGCGTTTTATCCCCCCCATCCATCTGCGGCGTCAGCCGCTCTTCTCTACGCCACCTCGGTGGCGTTCTTCACTACTCGTCCCCGCGAGTTCTTCACTAGGGCTTGGCCGTTCTTCACTATGCGCTCTGCGCATTCTTCTCTGCGAGCGTAGCGAGTATTTCATTCTCATGTCGAATGTTTGATGTTTAATATGGAAACTGTGCTACACGCTCTACCTTCAACATCCAAAATCAAACATTCAACATCCAAAATCCGCTTGTCTTCACCGCTTTGTTTATGTTATAATCACGCACACATGGTACGGGTTATGGGTATAATAGTGTTTGTCTTGCTGCAAGGTGCTGCGCTGTGGGCGCAAGCTACCCCGCATGACCCGCCCGTGAGATATCGTAACCCTCTGCAAGCCATGTCAGAGCGCTATGCTCAGCCCGTAAACATACGCCCCTTGCCGGCATGGAAACTTACGGAGGCACAAGCCAAAACCGCCGCTCAGCCCCCGATTTTGCTGCCGGACCCGCGGCGTGTGCGCTACTCATACCCGGAGGATATAGAGCCCACGGCAGAGCAGGTGGCAGACGGCTCTGCCCTCACCCCGGCCCAGCGCAAAAGCATGCGCCGTGCCCGCGCCCAAGCCATGAAAGAGGCCGTCTGGCGCGTCAGTGTCGAGGCCGAGGTGTACAACCGCGCCAACTCCGCCGCCTTGGCTTCCATGGAAAAAACAGGGCGTTACATCGTTATCAAACTGGCAGAACAAAAAGGGTATTACATGGAGGGCGAGCAAGAACTGCGGCAGTTTAAAGTATGCAGCGGTAAAAAATCCACCCCCACCCCTACCGGGCATTTCCACGTGCAGGAAAAACGGCGTGAGCATCGCTCCAACCTCTACAACAACGCCAACATGCCTTTCTTTATGCGTCTCACCTTAGACGGCATCGGCCTGCACCAAGGCCCCATCCGCAAAAATCCCTCCTCCCACGGTTGCGTGCGTTTACCCCAAGAAGATGCCGCCTATTTGTTTGAACAATGCGAAATAGGCACCGCCGTTTTTATTGAAGAATAAATGCAGCTGCGTAAATGTATTAATATCAGATAGTAGAGGTTTTTTAGGGAAGAGAATTGACCCTTTTCCATAAAGAAATGGGGCGAAAACTTACACTTTTCCATAAGAAAATGGCACCGAAATTGACACTTTTCCAAAAATGAGGTGAGGAGAGTTGGTTGGTTAGCGTACCTTTTATCTAAGCACTCGTAGAGAAAGAATGCTTCATTCCCCGCCCCTCGCTGAGGGGCGGTAACTCTTCCATATCACTCGCGCACCGCGTGAATCAAAGTTGAATGTCTGAAGTTGAAGATTGAAAGAGTTTCTCTACTCACACATTAAACATCAAAAATCAAACATTCAACATCTAAAACAGCCACCACCGATTTCTCGATGGCGGCTGTTTGTTAATTACTGATAGATTGACTCTATCACCAAGCCTTTACTTGCGGCGACTTGTCACGCCGGAGCTTTAGCGGCGGCGTCGACGTGCAGCAAGGGCAGACAAAGCCAGCAGGCTCAGCGTAGCCGTTGTCGGCTCGGGGATGGTAGCGCGAACAACTATGCAGGCGTCGTTAGGAGAAAGTCCTGGCAATGTTATGTCTTGTAGCATTGTCAAGGAGACAGAATAATCTGACACCTCGTATTCACTGCCATCTTCAAGTACAAAACGAACGTGATCAGGATTGGGCAGTAAATTCCATATTGATTGAAAATAACCTGCGACTAATATAAACTCCTGCTCGTGAGGAGCGGTGAGCATATCCGCTGTTAAAACGATGGTATATACTGTTTGGGGAGCATCAAGATTTGGCCCTGCAATATTATCCATAAACTTAATCGCACTGTTTGCTCCATGAATGGTTACCTCTTCCAGTTGAAGATCAAGGGTCGAGGTGTCATCTACGGAAATAGCCATAACACCATCCGAAGCAGTAAGAGAAGAAATGGTAACTTGTGAATTATTGATTACATTTACCGAATTCATCCCCTGTACATTCAATGCTGTTTCCCCCGTATAACCATCGATATTGAGTACAGATGTTCCCTTAACAATAGAATTATTTGTTCCCTTGCCTGAGATAACACCCGTAACCTTAGCTCGACCTGATATAGTGACGATAGCATCACCCATCACAGTATCCTGATCGCCGGCTGCATACACATTGCCGTTAATTGTACCCCCGGATACATTCACCTCAGTATTTCCCAACACAACGCCGAAATCCTTTCGACCGGCACCGTACACATTAGACTCAATGGTACCACCGGTGATATTCAGCTTGGTATAACCGGTAGAACCTCCATTAGTGCCGGCATATACTGTATTATGAATCAAGCCACCGGAAATGTTTACTTCAATACCGGCATTATCAGCAGTACCGCACCAGCGTCCACCGCCACCCATAATTGCCTCTTCGTCGGGTTTGTCCACCATACCGATTTCGCCACCCGTCACATTAATGGCAATGGAGCCTACATTAACTTTTTCACCAAGGGCAGCCACGGCAGCCTCACCGCCGGAGCTAATACTGTTACCACCCACAATCTGCCCTACTTTACCGCCTTCTACATTGATGGTAACGCCATTTGCGATAGAAACCGTATCTGTTCCCTCATCAATGAGCGGCTGATCATTGTGGTGGTTATTATTGCCGTCAGCACCGGAAGCAATATGAATACCACCCAAAACCGATTTCATATCTGCGCCATCCTTAATTGTATGAACAACAGATTCGATGGGTGCTCCATTTTCTCGATTGGAAACACCATAGCCACTACCGGTTGCACCGGTACCGTATTCTTTAACTATTGATGTCACCAACTCTCCATTTTCATCCACAATATTGCTGTATGCAGCTGCATAACTCATGGTCATGGTAACCGCTGCAAACAATGCTATCGGTAAATGTAATTTCATAATTGTATATTGATTATTAGGTTAAAATCATCCATGCGGGTAGTATTGCCCCCATGCACGGGGTGCAGTATACCTCTTTTCAAATGAGCAACGCTGTTTGATATTGATTCATGAATGACATAAAGAGACCTGTCATCCCTATCTCCAACGCCGAGTGGGGTATCAGGAGAAAGTATGAACGTGTTTTTTAGAAAAACTTTAAATAACGGCTTCCGATGGTTACCCATTGACGGGCTTTGCTGGAGGATAAAAGACAGTTGGGATAATACGTGATAGTCTGATTCAATGCCCGTAACGCGGTTTGCCAAAAACGGAGAAACGATGGGTAAGGTGAATCAGCCGATAAACTTGAAGTTACATATGAATACCCACCTTTACCCAGACTCGGTACGGATGAAGAAAACGAAAGACAGTAAAGCTCCTTTGCTCTGCGCTGCGATGTTGAGACTCTTTCATTTTTACGGGGTTGATTAAATTCCGAATATGGATTTTCGCAGGAGTTTTATTTCTTATAATTTGCAAAACCTCCAATCTTCCCGTTTGAAGGGATTTTGGCTCGGGATGAATATTTCTTTCGTAGAAAACTAATCGAGATGTATTTTCTCTCAAAAAATTCAACTTAATCATTTTTTGAGAGAAAAAAATGCAGGCACAGTGTTTTCTATACATCAAATGGTTATTACCTCTCCTTTGAGGTAGGAATTAGAGACGGATTGCAAAAACCGTAACGTGTTTATCAATAACACGTTGTGGTTGATTGCAATTCCTATTATTTACGCATGAATAAAGGGATATAATACATTTATTTTCAACATTTAACAACAAAATTTGCTGGACATCTCATTTGAAAAGAGGTATACTGCACCCCGTGCATGGGGGCAATACTACCCGCATGGATGATTTTAACCTAATAATCAATATACAATTATGAAATTACATTTACCGATAGCACTGCTAGCGGCGGTTGTCAGTGCCATGAGCTTTGCTCAGGCAAATAATAATACCCTTGCTACGTATGAATATAACGTATCAGGAGAGTCCGGCTATTTTACTCAGGATACAAGTATTCACTTTACCGGGGATTGGACTAATGTCAATTTTGAAGACAAAGTTGGCATGCCGACAGGCGACTTTGGGTACGAAAAAAATTCTTCTGCAGTAGGTGGGTTGTTGCCCGTTAATGGCACCGGAACTGCTAACAATGTTAATGTTAAAGTAGGTAGTGATGATTGTGCAACAAACATCGGTACCGTGATTGGTGTTGGACCTGCCGGTTATGCTGCTATAGGCAACAAAGTGATTACCGTTACCGGCAGCTCTGACGTAAATGCGGTCAATTATACCTATGTCGGCGATATTATAGGTGCCAATAACATTAGTGCAGCAAGTGCTAATGGTTACGTAATAAGTGGCACATATGAAGTAACAGGGGTATGCGATTCTGTTATCAAATTCGCAAAAAAAACCGACACCGATAAAAACATTACCATTAATGTCGAGGGTGGTTCTGTTGGCCAAATTCGCGGTGGTGGTTCCGGCCACTCCGGTAAGATTGATACGGCCATTGCACAAGCTTGGAACTATTATACCTCTGTTCACAATAATAAAGATTATGCCAGTGAGGAGGAACGCCAAGCCGCTATCCGAAAAGATGTAGAAGCCTTTGTTGCAGATGGTCCGTGGATGCGCAACGAACAAATCAACATCACGGTTGGTGGAGATAGTAAAGTAGGCTACAAAGCAGATGGGGTAACCGATTATGAAATCGGCGGAGAAGCTGCTATTTATGGTGCAGGTGGTACGTCTCACTCTGTCAACAATGATGTGAACATTACCGTAACCGGCAATGCTGAGGTAAAAGGTAACGTGTTGGGTGGTGCAGTAGCTAACACATACAACATAAGTGGTTATGAATCTACGGCTGTTAATTCTTCTGTAAATAACACGCATATTACTATTACCGGAAACAGCAAGGTTGACGGCAATGTGTATGGTGGTGGTTGGAGCAAGAAAACCACCTCTACAGCCATCGTTAAAGGCAACACAGAAGTTGTTCTTGAGGGCGGTACTGTAACGGGCAATGTATATGGTGCCGGTCATGGTGACCTTGTGGAAGGTAATACCAAGGTAGTCATTAAAGGTAATGGTACTTCCGTAGGTGGCACTATCTATGGTGGTGGTGAGGCCGACTCTGTAGTCAAGGGCAACCGCATTCTTGCATTTGACTCCTACACCGGCGCGATGTATTGGGATAAATACCAAGATTTCAATGCGTTGGAATTTACAGGTACAACTGCTGACATGAGCGGTGCATCCAACGATTTCACCGCATTTGTTAAGCTGGACAATTCTACTGTAACGGATAGTAATGCTGACCGCCAGATAGGTAAACTGACGCTGGCTAATAGCTCTACATACGAGAACAGCGGTAAAGTAACCGTTGACAGAATTGTAGCTGCTAATTCTGCAATTATACACGAAGGCGCTCCTACTGAAATTACCAAGAGTGACAGCGTTGTCGTTAACAAGGGCGAAATGACTATTGGCGATATTTGGAATACAGCAACTGCCAACAATGCTAATAGCCAAGGTTACTCCAAGCTTACACTTGAAAACAGCGGAGCCGATGCAACCCTGATTATTAAGGGCTCCACGCGGAACTTGAGTGGTGCAATTGATTCCAATAACAGCATCAACCTGCACCAGACGGGGGGTACGGTAGAGCTTGCTAACGAGTCGAGCGTGTCATTCAATCTTGTAGGCGAGGGGAACACCGGCAAGTTGGTACACAGCGGTGATGGCACGGCCACCATTTCCGGTGGTGCCAGTGCTAATGATTGGGCCGTATTGGATTCTTCTTATGTTGTAGAGCAAACCGGCACGGGCACGTTGAAGCTTGACGGCAACTTCCGTTCTACAGAGAACAAGAAACTTGACGTTGCAATCAAACAGACGGGGGCAGGCAACATTGAATTGGATGCCACGTTCTATGCCAGCAGTTCTGCCGGTTCCACCTTTGCCGTTGAGCAAAGTGGTGGCGGTAAGGTAACGGTAGAAGAAGATGGTTTATTTTCTAAGGTAGACGTCAGCAATATGTCTACCTTTGAAAACATGGCCAGCATCGATGTTGTAGAAGTAGCCGTGAATGGCGCAACGCTGAGCACCAGTGGTGCACTTCATTTTGGTGTTGCCGGAACATTGGCTCTCACAGATGCTACGCTTGCAGTTAACACAAATTCTTTCACCAGCTCCAGTGCGGCAATCCTCATGTATGTTGGCTCTCAGATCACCAGCCTTGATTGCGATGCTTACAATATTGTGTTCGGTCAGGATACTGAGGGCTTAGACGCCATGCTTGCCGGTGAGAAGTTGGGACAAACATTCTCTGTCTCTCTTATTACCGGATTTGATGATGCTGCTGCTCTTCTTGCTGAAGATTTGTGCGCCGCTTTCGATAAGGACATGCTGACCTTGCAGGCAGTAGATGCCAAGGGGCAGCTTATTGACCTGCTGGTTCACGATGCTGAGTTGAGCTTTAACGGTGGTGCTATCGTTCTTTCCGGTACAGCCTCCGTTCCCGAGCCGACCACGGCTACGCTGAGCTTGCTGGCTTTGGCAGCCTTGGCTGCACGCCGCCGCCGCAAGTAAAGGCACAGTGATAGAGTAAAATCTATCAGTAATTAACAAACAGCCGCCATCGAGAAATCGGTGGCGGCGGTTTGAATTTTGAATGTTGGATGTGAGGGCTGAGCTTGCTTTCAACAATGTGAGTGAACAATGATAATGTTTAGTCTCTTTTGAGCGCTAAATCGGGATTTGTGGGGGGGCGTTGATTTTTCCTTTCGGAGCGTGGGACTTTAGTCCCACAATTTATTAACCGCTTGATTGCCACGCCCAAATAGCGGGACTGAAGTCAACTATGAATTTGAAATATAGGTAATTATTTTACAAGCGCTGTCTTGTGCCCTAAATTTGGGCACAAGACTTGGGAAAGGGGGCGGCGCATGCCAGCCCCCCCTTTCCCAAACCCTATCCCCCA
>JAZRBG010000007.1:0-2551 GCA_045634945.1 Akkermansia sp.
AACGCTCCCAATTGCAGTCCTTGCCTCGGCATAGGCGTAGCCGAAAACGTAACCTCCTCTGTCACCCGTACTACGGGTTTTGGAATAATGGCGGGCGGGCCGCCCGCAGGCGAAGGAGATTCCGACAAGGATCGATCGCCTCGAGCATGAAGAGCGAGCCGGAGGCTCGCAATGAAGAACAGCTTTGCTGTATATGAAGACTCGCTTTGCTCGAATGAAGAACGCCCGTTGGGCGTATGCGAAGAGCTCGCGTTGCTCGCAAATTTAACATGCAAAAAACGCGCACCGCCGAAACGGTGCGCGCCTGAAAGGAGATAAACAAATAAAACAGCTTACACGGAAGCCTTGATGATGGCGGCGAAGGAGGCGGCCTTAAGAGCAGCACCACCTACAAGAGCGCCGTCAATGTCGGGCTGGCCCATGAGCTCGGCAGCATTCTCGGGCTTCACGGAGCCACCGTACTGCAAGCGCACCTTGTCAGCAGCCTCAGCACCGAAGGTGTCGGCAATCACGCCACGAATGAAAGCGTGAGCGCTCTGAGCATCCTCAGCAGAAGCGGTAACACCGGTACCGATAGCCCATACGGGTTCGTAAGCGATCACAAGACCGGCAACCTCCTCAGCGGTAAGGCCCTCAAGCCCCTCTACCACCTGAGACTTGAGCACGCACTCAAGCTGACCACCCTGACGCTGCTCCAGCGTCTCGCCAATGCAGTAAATGGGGCAAATACCGGCAGCAAGAGCCTTCTTAATCTTCTTGTTGATGTAAGCGTTGGTCTCACCATGGTACTGGCGGCGCTCACTGTGACCCAGCACCACATAGGTGCAGCCCAGCTCATTGAGCATGGCGGTAGAGATTTCACCGGTAAAGGCACCATTGTCGCGGTCGCTCACGTCCTGAGCACCTACGCCGATGCACTTGCAACCATCAAGAACCTCCATCACAGCGGGAATCGTCACAAAGGGAGGAACGATTACCTTATCTACAGCGATATCGCAGGTCTTCTCATCCTTGAACGCGGCCAGGAAAGCCTTGGCTTCAGCCGGGCCCATGTTCATCTTCCAGTTAGCAGCAATAATGGGTTTGCGAGACATAATTTTAAAAAGTTGTCTGTTCTGACAGGCAATAGCCTACCCCTTAACGCCTGTTAAGTCAAGAAAAAACAAATAGCCCCCCTGTATTTTCCTCAGATTTTGCGGGTAAGGCAGTACCACAAAAAGCGCGTATTGTGCACCAAATAGCGCTTAAACAGGCGGCGGGGCTCCTTGCACAAGCGGTAAAACCACTCCAGCCCGTGCGCACGCACCCACGCAGGTGCCTGCTTCACCAAACCGGCATGAAAATTAAAAGCCGCCCCTACACCAAAATACACCGCCGCCGGCAACTGCTTGCGGTGCGTATAAAGCCAGCGCTCTTGCTTGGGGCAGCCTAAACCCACCCACACACAATTTGCACCGCTCTCTTTAATACGGGCAAAAATCTCCTCATGCGTCCCCTCCGGCCATTCACCCATGGGCGGACAATAATGCCCCACCACCGCCACCTCTCCATAACGGGCAGCCAGCTTCTCTTTGAGCAAGGCAATTGCCTCCTCCGTACCGCCCAACAAAAAGTGACGCAAACCGGCACGGGCGCTCAAGCTCCACATCTGCTCCATCATATCCGGCCCGTACAAACGATTGGCCGCAGCATTTTTACGCCGCAGCAACCACACAATCGGCATGCCATCCGGGCAAATATATTGAAAAGAACGCACCCCTGCCCCATAATCCTGCGCATCATGCAGCATACGAGTCAGCACGTGCACATCCGCATGAGCCACCAACTGCGGCACCTCTGTCCGGCATGCCAAATCTGCAAAATGCTCCCCTGCCTCAGATAAATCAGAAGCAACAAACGGAACCCCGAAAATGGTCTGTGTACACAAATCTGCCATGCGCGTCCCCGTATTTTAGCATAGCCACCGCAAAGAAGCAAGAGGATTTACGCAGTCCGCAGGGCGGACTGCTAATGTTGAAAGTTTAAAGTTTGATGTTTAAAGTTCAGAATTTGGCACGCAAAGCGTGCCGGACTTCTGCCCCCTCGATAAGCGGGTTGAAGAATAATGGCGGGCGTGCCGCCCGCAGGGGGAGAATACAACAGGGCTCGATTGCATCGAGCATGAAGAGCGAGCCCGGGGGCTCGCAATGAAGAACGCCTAGCGGCGTATATGAAGACTCGCCTTGCTCGAATGAAGAACGCCCGTTGGGCGTAAATGAAGGGTTCGTTGACGCGAACACGGAATGAAATTCCGCACGCGAAGCGTGCCGAATTCGGAACCCGTGATAACGGGTGAAATAGGGTAGCGAGTGCGCAAGTCGCGGTAGCGACGCAGCCACTCGACTGTATGAAAAACCAATTTGAACCCGTAACACGGGTGACAGAAAGCAACGCTCCCAATTGCAGTCCTTGCCTCGGCATAGGCGTAGCCGAAAACGTAACCTCCTCTGTCACCCGTACTACGGGTTTTGGAATAATGGCGGGCGGGCCGCCCGCAGGCGAAGGAGATTCC
>JAZRBG010000008.1:0-1398 GCA_045634945.1 Akkermansia sp.
AGCCATTACGGCGTTGAACAACCCGTATGTGACCTATGATTATACCTTGGTGGATGGCTTGCAAATGTTGACGGTAACGGTACACGGCATCACCGCCCCCGAGCCGACCACGGCGACCTTGAGCTTGATTGCATTGGCTGCTCTGGCCGCACGCCGCCGCCGCAAGTAAGGCGAAATAAAAGATTTACGGAGCAATTCGGTAAATGTAATTCAGCCGCCACCGAGAAATCGGTGGCGGTTTTTAGGAGTATGGCTCGATAGAATCGAGCATGAAGGGTTTGCTAGCATGTCACGGCGTAGGCGATAGCCGAAGACGGACGGCGTGCGGAATTCCTACAAGCCCGAAAGGGCGACAGACTAATAGCCGGTGGTGAAGCAGCGTAGCTGCGTAACCACCGGAATGCATGAGAAAAACATGAGGGAACCCCGTTGAAAACGGCGGTGACAGAATGGCCGAGAGTAGGGTGCGCGCCGTGGTATTATTCTGTCGGCCCTCCGCGTACCGCGTCTGGGCTCTGATTTGTTTTTTCTGGTACCGGAGGTTACGTTCGCCCTCGTTGCGGGCTCACTTCACACTCCGGCTATTGGTCTGCCGCCCTAACGGGCTGTTTTATGTTGAATGAATGGTACAACATGGCTCGATGGCATCGCACATGAAGGGTACGCTAGCATGTCACGGCGTAGGGCAGCCGAAGACGGACGGCGTGCGGAATTCCTACAAGCCCGAAAGGGCGACAGACTAATAAATAGCCGGTGGTGAAGCAGCGTAGCTGCGTAACCACCGGAATGCATGAAAAAAACATGAGGGAACCCCGTTGAAAACGGTGGTGACAGATAAGCCGCGTGAGGAGTGTGAGCCGAGGTATTGTTCTGTCGGCCCTCCGCGTACCGCGTCGGGGCTCAGATTTGTTTTTTTCTGATACCGGAGGTTACGTTTAACATTCTGAATTCAACATCAAACATTCTACAATGATATTTGCCCGCCGGCGCGGGCAAGTGATATTCACGCTATGCGTGAGTGATATTGAAGGGGCGGTAGCACCTTCATTTACGCCCTCAGGGCGTTCTTCATTGCGAGCTGCGCGAGTCTTCATATACGCTGCAGGCGTTCTTCATTGCGAGCCCACCGGGCTCGCTCTTCATGCTTGCGCAGCAAGTGCTTCATTTAAGCCCATGTAACGGGCGACAGAAAGCAAAGGCTATAATATAAGGTCTCCGATTCTGCCCCGTTCTACGGGCTCTGTTTGTTTTTGTCCGCGCCACAGACACGCCCTTTAAAACAATACTTTCAACATTCAACCTTCAACTTTCACCTTGCATCACTCGCCGTCTGCTTCGAGGGTGGGGAGGGATGTGCACATGGGGCAAGCTTCTACAAAGTGGTCGGGGGAGACTTCT
>JAZRBG010000009.1:0-142026 GCA_045634945.1 Akkermansia sp.
CTTCGGAGCTCGTGCTACGGTACAAAGCCGCAGAGAGGCACATTTGACTTGCATTATTGCAAATATAATGGTACATAATTCACACGCAAAAGTGTAACCTATGTAGGTGAACTAAAGTGTCACCCATGTGAGTGGCGCACCTCATGAAGACACCCACCCTCCTCAAACTGTGCAAAGCTGGCAAAAGCGCAGAGGCAATATCCCTGATACAGGCCGGGGCAGATGTCAACATGCGCACGCCCAAGGGAAAAACAGCCCTCATGTATGCCGCCCGCAGCGGCTGTGCAGACGTGGCGGAGGCACTCATCAAACACGGAGCAGACGTTTTACCTGCCACCATAAAAGGCAAAACTGCCCTGCACTACGCCGCCGCCGGCGGCAATACGGATATCGTAGAAATGCTGATAGCAGAGGGTGCAGAAGTGGAGGCCACCGCACAAAACGGGCGCACGGTGCTCATGCAAGCCTGCCGAAAAGGCTATTGTCTCATCGTTGCTTTATTGCTCAGGTGCTGTGCTGACATTCATGCAGCGGATAGCCTCGGAATGACTCCCCTGCACCATGCATCAGCCAAAGGTCGTTGGGATGTTGTAGAGTACTTGCTGCGCCACGGTGCCAACCTGCACGCAACGGATGCCGCGGGATATACGCCTCTGCTGCACGCAGTAGCAGAAGGACGCCGCAGCGTACTGGAGCTTCTTATCCTCCGTGGGGCAGATGCAGAAGTTACGGACAACGCGGGCAACACTGCCCTGCACTTGGCCTGCCGCAATGGCCGCCGCAAGCAGGTAGAATATCTTTTAATGCGAGGTGCAGATTCTACCCGCACCAATAACCAAGGCAAAACTGCGCGGGATTTAGCACTCCTCACCGGGAACAGTAAACTGATGCAAACCCTCAACACGTTGCTGTAACACCCCTGCCCTCCCCCTTTACGGCAACGGCGGATAAGCACCTGAATAGAAAACGGCCTATCCTTTTCACGGGATAGGCCGTTTTTCAGGAATCTGTCATTAACATCAGATATCCCAAGCGTCGAGCCACTTGAAGGAAACGATGCGGAACTTGCGACCGAGCACCTGATTAGTTGCCGTAAGCTTGTTCTTGGCAGGAGAACCATCGGGCTCGTAATCGCTGTCGGAAGGCTCATTGGTGGCATCCACATACTCAATGGTACGCTGCACAATTGCCTCACACCATGCTTGGGCCAGCACACCACCGTTCTCATTGCGCACACAACCGTAGGAGCGCACGGTGAAGGTATCGTCACGCACGGTCAGGATGTTACCCAAAGAGAGCAAGATGTCACTCTGAATCAGATAACCGGGAGCTGCGGTGTAAATGGAGCCCTCTTCAGCCTCGGGGAACTTGTAGAGGCTGCCACCGCTCTGCGGATTGGTGGTCTCATCATCAAACCCGTCATTCAGAGAGGCATTATCAATGGCAGCCTGCAAGGCACCCTTGAGCGCGTGCTCCTTGTTCTTGGTGTCGAGACGACGGTTAATGAAGTCCGACATATTGAGGAAGGGGCCACGCTGTTTCACCTGCTCTACCATGGCCTCTGCCAGCTGGCGGATTTGAGAAGCATCCAACTCACGGATATCACCCCATGCAGCCAAACCGCTGCCACCGCCACCGCGAATGTCGGATGAGCCCATCATCATGTTATAACCACCATTGGGGTCAATGGGCTGGTCAGAGGTAGAAACCATGAAGCGGGGGAACATGACGGTATCCGTCTCGGTCTCAGAGCTACCCTCTACCAGAGACAACTTGCCGGATGCATTAGTCACCAGCTGGCGGCGAGCAAGCCCCTGCAAGGCAGCGGCCCAAGCATCCACGGAAGTGGAGTTTACGTTGAAACCACCGTCAATCATGAGGTACTGGGCAATGTGCTTCCAGCCATCCTTCTTCATGATTTTCTGCACAATCTCTTCATTGCTGTAAGGCTCACCGGTGCGAACGTAGCGAGCCACGGGAAGCTGTGTACGGGCGGCCTGAGCCTCACCCTTCTTGGCAGAGAAGAAATCTTTGGCTACCTTCTGGGCATCCTTATCAGGCATATCAGAGATAGAAGAGCAGAACCAGCGGTCCCACATGGCATCGTTAATCAACAGGCCATGGTCATAGAAATCGCTGAATACCTGACCATTGCCACCCGTACCTGTGGGGATGTTGGACTTATGGAAAGCATACACCCCGTCTGCGGGCAAGCAGGGGTCGGCAAAGGCATTGCCGATACCCACACCGGGCACACCGCTCTGGTAGAGCATACGGCGCAGGGCGGGCAAGGAACCGGCACTGGAAGCAGCATACCAACCGGGCTGCAAACGCATACCGGAGAAACCGGCCAGAGAGAACGGAGGATGCACGGGCAGCTCCAACACAGAGGCAAAGGATACCTGCTCACCGCCGGAGTTAATACCCAACACACCGTTGCGGCCAATACTGTCCATGGGGCAAGCATTCATACCGGCACCCACATCAAGCACGGCAAGCTGGTAGGGGTGGTACTGACGCTGCTGATTATCAGGCTTAATAATCATGCTGCCCCAGAAAGCCGGGCTGGAGTGCTGCCAGGATTTGGTGCGGTAATCTTCACCCTCAAATACACGGGCATCCAGATTCATGTTGGCAGATTTGGGAGCCACACCCACAGCGGCAATGAAGTACGGCACGGCGCTGTCACGCTGAGACCCGTCTGCACGCCAAGTTGCATCGTTGCGGTTCTCATCACAAATAACGGTTTCATCTTCACCTGCCGTGGTGGGGTCATACCAACCCATCAAGAAACGCTGCGGGTTGTGACCTCTCTTACCGATAGCGGTATCGTAGCCATCATCTTGGTATCTGCCGGCAAAGCCATTCATCACGGAGATAGCTTCTACCACCTGCGGGGCAAACCAAATACCGTCCGTAGTATAAGCACCACCGGAGGAGTTAATACCCAAACGCAAACGCAATTTGAGATGACCTTCATTCATGTTAGCGGCAGAAGCCACACCGGCATCCGTACTCTGTTTACCGGCACCCATGGCATAGAAGTGGGCTTTATAACCGGCCACAGCACTGGGGTTGTACCCCAACACCAGCGGGTTATCGAAAGCCCCGTTCTTATTGGAACGAGAAGAACCGTGGGAGAAGAAGAGAATTTCACCCGGAGCAAACTCGATATCCTGATCACCGCCGTTGACGCTATTCAAGAAATAGTTACCGTAGTCCATACCGAAACCGGCCTCACCGGCATTCTGAGCCATGGCGTAGGTAGACCAAGAATAATTCCACGTACCGGCCTGAGATACGGCATACGTTTGCAACCAAATCGTCTTGTAGGGGATGGACTGAGCCCAGAGCTGCTCACCACGAATCTTCATGGGTACGTTGTACGGATTCCACCACAGGAACATGGGGGAGAAACACATACCCAAGCGGTGCACTTGCTGCTCGTCCGTGGTCATGACGGGGGTTCCGTCACCATTCTTCTGGTCTTCCTCCACCAAACCGAACGTACACATGTAGGAGAGCAGCACCGGAGTACGGGAGTAACCGGCAGCCTCATCGCCATTGTGCATCAGTGAACGGGCATCGTAAATAGAGCAACCGCCACCGGGAGAATAGTTCTCCAAATTCTGTGGCGTGCGGTTATCACCCTGGTTGGGAATGGCAACACCACTGATACGCGTGTAGGCATTGTCTACCTCACCGAGCAGTCTGGCCGTTACATTCAGGTTATCCTTAGCACTGCCGTTAGGCCAGCAGTTATAATAGGCATACAGATTTTGCCAGGAACCGATGGCAAAATTCTTCTCAGAGCCGGCCTGCAAATCGCCGTCGAAATCCACAATCGGGCAATCACGCTTTTCATCGGCACGGAACTCGCGTTCCTGCTCAAAATTACCTTTTTTACCGAGCAAGAGGCAAAGGTCCTGCTTAAGACCACCCATGCGCACATTGACGGGTAATGAATATGAATTGGTGGTCACATCAAAGAAATACGGCATACCGAACTGGGTAACACCATCCACATGAGCCAAGCTGCGCATGGTGAGCAGCTTCTCCGGGTCCTGAATCTCACCGGCATTGAACGAGCCGTCTTTAAAGATGGGAGCGGGGGTATTCCAAGTGGCGCGCAGCACCTCTCTGGGGTTGGAACCGATTTGCGGATTCTTGATAGTGACCTTAGACTTCTGGTTTTCACCGCCTACCCACCAAGCGTAGCAAGCTTTATTGCGACCGGAGGCGGGGGTGTAGACCAAATCGGCAAATACGCAGTTTTCATCACGCGTACCGGCTGTACCCAAGGTGCCCTCACCTACCATGCACACGCGCTTACCGGGCTGAGAGGTACCCAAGCGGGCCGCGGCATCAAACTTCTTGAGTTCGGAGGGCTGGCGAGATGAAATCAACCACTGGCGGAACATGGAAGGACGACCGTTTTGGTACGTCTCTTTAATGGCCGTACCTTTATGGTCACCGATTTTGGCGCGGCCATAGATAGGCCCTGACCAACTGTCCCACACACCGAGAATGAAGCGGGAACCGCACTTGTCTGATATACCGGAGTTAGCCGTCACACGGCAGTCAGGGCCAAGTGCTACCTGCAACTCACCAATGGCGGCATCTAACCCCACCAAGGCCTGCTGGCGAGCCTGAGCTTGAAGAATGGTCTGGGCTGAAATACGGCTCTGCGACGACGCAGTAGCCATAATGCCTACAGCAAGAAGAGCCAAGAGCATCATCAGGGTCAAAGAAGCAATCAAAGCAAAACCATGCTTCTTTCTCTTGACTAATTTCTTAGGCAAAGGTTTAAAATTTCTGAGCTTCATAAATAAAAATGCAAGTACCATACCACTATACAGCAATCCCCCCACGAGTCAAGCAAAAAGCGCATTTCCCGCCATGGAAAATGCGCAAAAGAAGAGAAGCCTTGTCACAAACTCCGAAAATTATCAGGATATATGGCGAACAAAGAGGAACTCTTTGATTCGCTCATTGGCTGATGCCCTCAGCTCGGCCGGGGTATCATCCTCCAACACGCGGCCTTGTTCCAAAAAGATAATACGGTCCGCCAGCTCGCAAGCAAAGCCTACATCGTGAGAGACCACAATCATCGTCATGCCGTCTTCAGCCAAATCCCGCATCAGAGATTGCACCTCCCCCACCATCTCCGGGTCCAGCGCAGAGGTAGGCTCATCAAAAAGAAGCACCTCCGGCTCCATGGCAAGAGCCCGCACAATGGCAACGCGCTGTTTTTGCCCGCCGGAAAGCTGAGCCGGATACGCCGCTGCCTTATCGGCCAGGCCAATACGCTCCAGCAATTGCAATGCACGGGCATTGGCCTGCGGCTGCGTCATGATACCGGCTTTTACGGGAGCCAAGGTAATATTCTGCACAATGTTGAGGTGCGGGAACAGGTTGAAATGCTGAAACACCATCCCCACGCGAGCGCGGTATGCATTGAGTGATTTCTCTGTATGGGCAGGCTCTTCACCATGGAAAAGCACCTGCCCACCATCCGGAATCTCCAAAAAATTCATACAGCGCAATACGGTGCTTTTACCGGCACCGGAGGGGCCGACCAAGAAAACAACCTCCCCTTGATTCACAGCCAGAGAAACACCGTTTATCACGCGGTGCCCCGCAAAATCTTTTACCAAATCGCGCAGTTCTATAATGGGATTATCGTTCATTTTTCTGCAAACGCTTTTCAAGTTTCTTCAACAGGTGGCTCAGCACCACAACCATGGATAAGTAAATAAGAGCTACTGCCAGCAAGGGCAAGAAGGCATCATAGGTCTGGCTCAGGATGATATCCCCGCCCTTAGTCAAATCCACCAGTGCAATGTAACCGCAAATACTGGTTTCTTTAAGCAACACAATGAATTCATTACCGAGCGCGGGAAGCACATTTTTGAACGCCTGCGGCATGATGATACTGCGCATGGTATAACCATAGCCCAAACCCAAGCTGCGCCCTGCCTCCATTTGCCCCTTATCCACCGCCATAATGCCGGAGCGTATAATCTCTGCCACATACGCCGCAGAGTTGAGTCCGAATGCAACGATGGCTACCAGAACTTTGCTGACCTCTACCGAACCGAAGATGACAAAGTATATAATCAACAACTGCACCACCACGGGGGTGCCACGCACCACGGTAAGATACAGGCGGCACAGTAAATCAAGCACCTTGAAACGGCCGGTTTGATCTGCCGTGCTGCGAATAATACCAATGAGCCCACCCAAAAGAATACCGATGATGGCAGCTACGGCAGAAATTTCAATGGTGACAATCAAACCCTCAGCCAAATACTTCCAGCGGCTGTTTTTGACGAAGTTGGCATAAAAGGATGCGCAGAATCCGCTCGGGGCGGGTTCTGCCGCCACCTCAGCCTCTTGCATGTTCAGGTAAGAGGAGGCAATGCGGGCAAGTGTGCCGTCTTGCTCCATGTCTGCCAAGGTAGCATTGAGCATAGCCAGCAGCTGAGGTTGATTCTTATTAACGGCAATGGCGTATTCCTCAGCAGTGAGCGGCTCTTGCAGGATTTTGAGCTGCGTATTGCGCGCCACATGTTTTTCTGCCGGCAGGTTATCCAACACCACCGCATCTACCTTACCGGCCACAAGAGCAGCCACGGCCAAGGCACCGTTGGCAAAACGCTCCGGCTCGCAAATGTTCTCTGCCACATACAAATCACCCGTTGTACCGGACTGCACGCCGATTCGCTTACCGACCAAGTGAGCTGACTCCGTAATGGGTGAATTTGCCGGAACAATAATCACCTGCTGTGCACGTGCGTACGGACGGGTAAAATTAACCTGCTGCTCGCGGTCCGGGGAAACGGTGATTCCGGCAGCAGCCAAACTTACCTTACCGGCCTGCACCGCCGCTATCACGGACTCAAACTTCATGTTCTCCACACGAGAACTCATACCGTTGCGGCGGGCAATCTCCGCCACCACATCCACATCGATACCCACAATTTCCTCCCCGCGGAAATATTCATACGGAGGGAAAGTGGCATCCGTAGCCATCACCAACTCGGGCTCCCGCTCCTCCTTACAACCGGTAAAACAAATCAGCACCGGCAGTAACAACAGCAGTATTATGCCCCATTTGTTCTGCATTCGCATGCGGCAAGACTAGCACATTTCAGCAGAATTGACAAGCCGTAACACATAACCTTTAGCCACGCTCGATTGATAAAACAAAGAAACCCGCCCGATTTCAGGCAGGTTTCTTTGTTTTCTGCTCCAGTTATCAGCAGAAACGGAGTTTTCAGGAAAGCTTGCTGACGGCGGTGCGCACCAAGTAATCTACCAGCGCAGGTGTAGAAGCCAGCAAATCTTTACTGTCCTGCGGCATGGTCAGTGCCGAAATGGCAGCAGCATTGATACCGGCAGGATTTTTGAGATTGGCCCCCACCAAACCTTGAATGGCATTGATGGCATCTTTATCAGCCAACAGTTTTTCCAAAGAATCTTTGAGGTCGGCAGGGCAATCCGCACGCAGAGCGCCCACTACTTTGTTGCGAATGGCAACGGCTGCAAGGTTCTGTAATAATCCCATATCTGTTTTATTTTACGGTTACGTTAATAAGATGCGTTTTTGCCGGGGCTTTGCCCTTTTCCCACGGGCGGGCATACACAAGTTTAACTACCCCCTGCCCTGCTTTCTCGGCAGTGACGGTTACAACCGTGGCACGCGGGCACCCCACCATACCACGGGGAGACTCCGCTTTTTCCAACTCAAGTTCCACCTTCACGGCCTCGGGAGCTTCTGCCACGCTCCACATAAACCCCGTAGTCGGATTCCCCGGCAGCGTAATACTCTTACTTTGCCCTACGGTCAGCTCCATATTCTCCTCCGCGCAGAAAGCCGGGGCAGTCAGCACCGTTATCCCCGCTAAGGCGGTTATTAAGTTCATCTTCAGCATAGCCACCTTATAGCAACATATAGCCTCAGAGTCAAGAAAAGTTTTTGTGGAGTACTCAACTCTGAATATAATACACAATGCCCCAAAACATGCCCGACAAGCATACACCACCAACCACCCATTGGCCCATGCGAATAGCCAAGCTCATTTTCGGATTTTTCAATTAATGGACTCAAATTGAGATTTCGGGCTTTTCAAACACGTTCCTTTCTGATATAATCGCGCGCGTTATGTTACAAGCAGGTATCGTAGGTCTCCCCAACGTAGGCAAATCCACTCTTTTCAATGCTGTTACTCGCTCTCGCAAAGCAGAGGCAGCCAATTATCCGTTCTGCACCATCGACCCTAACGTGGGTATGGTAGAAGTGCCTGATGAGCGCTTGAATGTGCTGGCGGAAATGAGCAAGACCCAAAAGATTGTACCGGCCGCCATTGAGTTTGTAGACATTGCCGGCCTTGTAAAGGGCGCCGCAGAGGGTGCAGGCTTGGGCAACAAGTTCCTCTCCAACATTCGTGAGACGGATGCCATCGTACAGGTAGTACGTTGCTTTGAGAATGACGATATCATTCATGAGTTGGGCTCCGTTGATCCCGTGCGCGACATTGAAATCATCAATTCCGAGCTGATTTTGGCTGACATTGCAGCCATGGAAAAGCGCAAGGAAAGCCGCATCAAAAAAGCCCGCGGCGGTGACAAAGAAGCCAAGGACGAAGTAGCCCTCATAGAGAAGCTTCTGCCCCACTTGGATGCCGGGCACCCCGCCATTACGTTGGAGCTGAGCGATGATGAGCGCAAGTTGCTGCGCAGTTTCTTCCTGCTGTCTGACAAAAAGAGCATTTTTGCCTGCAATGTGAGCGAGGATGAACTGGCAGAGGCGGTTAAGAACCCCGATGCCCACCCCTATGTATCTGCCGTGCGTAAATATGTGGCTGAGCACCACAATGCAGAGGCCATCGTAATCTCCGCACGCATTGAAGAGGAGCTCTCCGAGCTGCCCAAGGAAGAAGCCATTCTCTTCCTCAATGACTTGGGAGTGGAAGACTCCGGCGTAAGCGACCTTATCCGTGCCGTATACCACCTGCTGGGTCTGCGCACCTACCTGACTACCGGCGTTAAGGAGACCCGAGCTTGGACCATCAAAGCAGGCGACAAAGCACCGCAGGCAGCAGGCGTGATTCACACAGACTTTGAACGCGGTTTCATTGCAGCCCAAGTAGTTGCTTATGATGATTTGGTTGCATGCGGCTCTATGGCAAAGGCCAAGGAGCAAGCCAAGCTGCGCATCGAAGGCAAAGACTATGTGATGCAGGACGGCGACGTTGTCGAGTTCCGCTTTAACGTATCCAAATAAATCTCCATGAATCCCGTAGGCTCGGAAATACTTTGCATCGTCATGCCCTGCTATAATGAAGCAGCAGGCATACACCGGACGGTGCAAACGGTGGACGCCAAGCTTACGGAGTTAATAGCAGCCGGGCGCATTGCAGAAAACAGCTGCATGCTCTTGGCAGACGATGGCTCACGCGATAATACGTGGGCCATCATTGAAGAGTTACATGGCACATACCCCCGCCTCAAGGCCTCTGCACTGGCGGGAAACAGAGGCAAAGAATACGCCCTGTTTGCCGGCCTGATGGAGGCTAAAGAGCTGGCAGATATCATCATTTGCATGGATGCCGATTTACAACACGACATCAATGCCATAGATGACTTCTTAGACAAACGCGCCGAGGGATACGAGCTGCTGTACGGCTTAAAGCGCAGCCGCGGCAAAGAGCCGTTTATCCGCAAGATTACCGCCAAATTGTTTTACCGCGTCATGGGTATGCTGGGGTCTCCCGTGCTCAAAGGGCATGCAGATTACAGTCTGATGACCAAACAAGTACTGAATGCCCTGAGCGAATACGGCGAAAGCAATATGATGTTCCGCGCATTGTTGCGCCACACCGGTTTTCGCCAAGCTCCCATCTACTTTGATGTACTGGAAAGAGAGCAAGGCGAAAGCAAAATGAGCATGAAACGCCTGCTTGGCCTCAGCATCAACGCCATTACTTCATTCTCCGTGGCTCCGCTGCGCATCATTGCCTGCATGGGCTTGTTCATCTTTGCCATCAGTCTCTTTATGGTGGCATGGGTTGTAACGGATTACTTCCGTCTCGGCACCCCCAACGGCTGGGCTACGCTTACCTGTAGTCTTTGGTTCTTGGGAGGCTTGGGGATGATGAGTCTGGGTATTGTAGGTGAATACCTGGGCAAGATGTACATGGAGACAAAGAAGCGCCCGCGTTACTTCATCAGCAAACGACTTCGCTGATTAATTTTTATTTATTGTCATTTTCCGGCAACAAAGAGCCGCTCCCGATTATCTCAGGAGCGGCTCTTTGTTAATTGTGCTTCAAGCCTGTGAGCTCAGCACTCGCTGCTGACTACCCTCAGGTGGCAATACCGAAGTGTCGCTGTATATCCGCAAAGATGCGATCGCGAAGCGTGCGAGCTTTCTCTATGTCCCTGGTACGCAGAGAGAAGCGCAGACGTTCAGCTGTAGCGTCAGGCTTGTGGACTGTAACGTGGCACCACCACACACCGCGGTTATTCCACAGGTGATGGTTGATATTGTCATCGTTAATACGAAGCGCGATTTTGGTTTGTTGTGATGTCATTTTCGTAAAAGGTCCGTGCAATAATTGCAATTAAAGTACTCTTAGCGAACATGCGCGCGGTTCGTTTCCGGAACAGCCCCGCGGCACTCGTGTTTTTTCTCGATGAGATAGACAACACTTTGTGCCGCTTCGTTCAAAAAAAGTACAGAAAAATCAGTAAAGGATACCTGCCTTCTTGAGCGTGTTGTAGGCACCATTCTTGGAGATGGTACGCAGAGCCTTGCAGGAAAGCTTCATGCGGATGTAGCCACCACGGCCACCGTTGAGCTCAGGAACCCATACGCGCTTCTCCTGAAGGTTGGGGTATACGGTACGGTTAACAACCTTGGTGACGTGACGGCCGATACCGCCCTTCTTCTTGGCAAGACCGGAGCGATGAATGCGGCGGCCCTTGTGCGGCATAGCAAACGTGATATTGCAGATTCTGGACATAAGATTTTAGTGCGGTTAATGTTTAGCGGAGCGACATTATACTCATTTTTTATCTCACGTCAAGCAAAACCTCTCATTTTAAGCAAAAAACTTTTTTACGGCCATCAGATTTCCATTTATTAACGGCAATATTCAACAAAGCAACACCGCACTGTGTCTTAAATACAGCGTGTACGCACATAGAGCTTGAAAAATGGCAAGCAGAGTGTTACCCTCTATACAGACAACGATGAACACACAGGCATTCAACGAAGAAATAGCGCAGCACTCTGAATGGGTAAGCGCCGTAAAGATGGAGATGTCAAGAGTACTGGTGGGCCAGCAAAAGCTGGTAAACCGTCTTATTCTGAGTCTCCTTTGCAAAGGTCACGTACTGCTGGAAGGCGTACCCGGACTTGCTAAAACACTTTCCGTTAAGGCACTGGCAGGCACCATGCATGCAGCCTTTTCACGTATTCAGTTCACGCCGGACCTGCTGCCTGCGGACTTGCTGGGCACCATGATTTACAACCCCGAGACCCGCCAATTTTCCGCCAAGAAGGGTCCGGTGTTCGCCAATTTGATTCTGGCAGACGAAATCAACCGTGCCCCGGCCAAAGTACAAAGTGCCTTGCTGGAGGCCATGCAGGAGCGCCAAGTGACATTGGGTGAAACAAGTTACCCCCTGCCCTCACCGTTCTTGGTACTGGCAACCCAGAACCCGATTGAACAAGAGGGTACTTACCAACTGCCGGAAGCCCAGCTGGACCGTTTCCTCTTCAAGATTATCGTAGATTATCCCGAGCGCGATGAAGAGTTGCAGATTCTCAGCATGATGAGCCGCACCGGTGCCACACCGCAGACCACCCCCGTGGTATCAGTACAAACCATTGAAGCCTCCCGCGCGCTGATGGATCGCATCTTCATAGACCCGGCCATTGAGAACTACATTGTAGACTTGGTGCGCGCCACACGTAACCCGGGTAAAGTAGACCGCCATTTGGAGGGCATGGTACGCGCCGGCGCATCCCCCCGCGCCACCATCAGTATCGCCCTGGCTGCCAAGGCATTAGCCTTTACCAAGCAGCGTGCCTATGTAACCCCGCAGGACGTTAAAGACCTTGCCCATGATATTCTGCGCCACCGCATCCTGCTCTCTTATGAGGCAGAGGCGGCCAACATCACCAGCGACAGTATCATTGACAGCATCCTCTCCAAGGTACCCGTACCTTGATAAAGCATCAGCCGCATGCCCATCATGGATAAAACGCAGGAAATCATGCAGAAAGTGCGCCGTATTGAACTTACGGCACGCCGCCTGACCACCGCCACACTTTCAGGCCAGTACCGCGCCAGCTTCCGCGGGCAAGGCTTAGAGTTTGATGACTTCCGCGAATACCAACCGGGGGATGACCCTCGATTCATAGACTGGAAAGTGACGGCCCGCACCGGTGCCCCTTATGTTCGCCGTTTTCACGAGGAGCGTGAGCAGGTGCTGTTGCTGGCGGTAGACACCAGTGCCTCCATGCGCTATGCCAGCACTGCTGCAGAATACTCCAAACTTGAATACGCAGCACTCATTGCCGCCGTGCTGGCATACAGCGCGGCACGTAACGGTGACAATGTAGGCCTGTTGCTATACGGCTGCCACCCGCACTTTTATCTGCCCCCGGCCAAGGGCATGAAACAATGCCTGCGTATCATCCGTGAAATCATTACGGCAGAAAACAGCGGTGAAGATGTCAGCGTGGAGGAAGTGGCTGCGGAAATCCTGCGCACACAGAGAAAGCGCACCATGTGCTTCCTTATCAGTGACTTCATGATGCAGGCAGACAAGCAATCCATCGGCAAGCTGAACTTCAGGCACGAGCTTATCCCCTTGCGCGTGGCAGACCCCATGGAGCTGGAGCTGCCGCAGGAAGCCGGAGCCGTTTGCCTGCAAGACCCCGAAACCGGCCTGCCGTACAATGCCAACCTGAGCTCACCCGCCCTGCGCAAAGCATATACCCGCGCCATACAGTCACACCGCCATGAGTGGGAAAGCGTCTTTACCCAATTGGGCATTGACATGAGAGACCTGCAAACCAATGCAGACTTTGTACCGGCACTGAGAGCCCTTTTCACCAGCCGAAGCAGCCATTTTGCACGCTAATCACCATGACATCAATTGCTCAAACCATGCTTCCGGCACCGGAACCGCCCATCAATTTGACGGAGCGCATCCCTGCTCTTGAGCAAGGTATACCCGCAGAAGCCTTAGAAGCCGGCGGTATCTCACCGTGGCTCTTGGGGGGAGGCATTGCCGCCGTTTGTCTTGTTATCGGCATAGCAGTCTTTTTGATTTTACGCAAGAGACAAACGGCACAGCACATTCCCACCCCGGAAGAAATAGCCATGAACCGCTTGGATGAGCTGCAACAAGCCATGCCCGATTTGCGTGCTTGCAGCTTGGAGCTGTCCATGACCCTGCGTGAATACCTGTGCGGCAAAACTCAGGACCCCGCCATATTTGAAACGCATGAGGAGTTCAGCCGCAGATTGGATTCCTTGTCAGCCATTCCCAGAGAATGCCAATACGGCACCCGTATGCTCTTGGAGAAGTTTGCAGAGATGAAATACGCAGGGCGACAGGAAAATGCGCCCCAACTGGTTACATCTCTCATTGCTGAAACGAAAAATATCATTCTGAGCATTCAGGAAGCCCAGCAAAAAGAAGCTGAAGCAGCCAAAGAACTGGAAAAAGTCAGAAAATTATCATGATGATATCACCCACAGATATCGCAACGCTTGCTACGCAAAACTTGCCGGACAGCAGCAAAGATTTCATATTTGCAGAACCCGCTTGGTTGTGGGCTCTTGTACTCATTCCTGCCTTGCTGTTATTGAGACGCCGCAAGGGAACGGCAGCCGCCATTCAACACCCCGGCGTGCGTTTCATGGCAAACCTGCTGCCCACGCCATCTGCATTAGCCGGATTATTGGGCCCCGTAGCCGCAGTCTTATCAACAGCATGCATTATCTTTGCCTTGGCTCAACCGCAGTGGAAAGAAACCCATAAAGAGCCCATAGCCAGTGGTATTGACATCATGATTGCGTGTGACTTGTCCGGCTCCATGGCACAGCAAGACATGCGTTTGGGCGGGCGCGTTGTGGACCGCTTGACCAGCGCCAAATTCGTCATCAATGAGTTCATCAACAATCGCCCCAATGACCGCATGGGGCTCGTTGCATTTGCCGGCAAAGCCAAACTGTGCAGCCCGCTGACCATGGACCATGATATCCTGCGCCACAGGTTGGATTCCTTTTGCCTGGCAGACACGGATCACTTCGGGCGCATCATCCGCCCCGGCACCATTATTGAAGACGGCACGGCCATCGGCTCTGCCATTGCCTCAGCCGCCACCAGACTCCGCGACCGTGAAGAAACAAAATCGAAAATTGTCATTCTGGTGACGGACGGCATCAACAACCGCGGTGAAATCACCCCCGTTAATGCAGCACAAAGCGCAGCAGAGCTGGGAATCCGCATTTATACCATTGCCATCGGCAGCGATGCGCGATTGTCCGACCGCATTGCAAGTCAAGACACCATTGATGAAAAGTCTCTTCAAGAAATTGCAGAGCTGACGGGCGGTAAGTATTACAGAGCAGGCAGCAGCCGCAGTTTGGCAGATGCTTTTGCCGTCATTGACAAGCTGGAAAAAACCGACTCTGACCCGCGCACCTACGTTGTATACGATGAACTTTTCTATTGGCCCATGGGCGCCGCTGCCATTTTGATGCTGCTGGCATTAGCAGCACAACTCATATTCCCGAGACCGGCTCCCTGATAACACACACAACACCATCCATGAGTTTCTTATATCCATACGTACTGATAGCACTGTTGATTCCCGTTGCTCTCGGGGTCGCGGCGTATCTGCTGCGCGTACACCGTACGGGCAACTGGCAAAAGCTGGTCTCAGCAGCCCACCGTCATGAGCTGGTGCGCACCACTTCCCCGCTGCATTCCGTTGTACCGTTCATGTTGGCATTGCTGGCGCTGGCTTGCTGCATTATAGCAGCGGCACGTCCCTACAACGGCTACAAAAACACAGAGGCCTTGGTAACCGGCCGCAACCTCATTATTGCGCTGGATATTTCACGCTCCATGGAGACGCAGGATGTCACCCCCTCCCGCATGGAGGAAGCACGCACGGCAGCGCGCGTACTGATTGACTCCCTGCCCACCGACAAAATCGGGCTCATTATTTTCTCCGGTGAAGCAGAGCTGACCATTCCGCTCACCTACGATCACCTTACTCTGCAAGAAACGCTGAACCTGATTAACCGCGATTGGGAAAGCTACGGCGGCTCCAACTTAGAGCACGTCTTGAAATTGGCCATGCAGAACTTTGAGCGTTCTGCCCCTACCGGCACCAACGCACTGGTTATTCTGAGTGATGGTGAAGACACCATGGATTTCTCCCCTACACTGCTGGATGAAGTACGCAAGAAGAAGCTTCTGCTCATCACAGTAGGCATCGGCACCACGGAGGGTGCCACCATCCCCGACCCGCAAAATGAAAACGGTATGTGGCAAGATGCTGACGGCAAGCATGTTATCAGCAAGCTGCAACCCGAAACCCTGAGCATGCTGGCCAGAGAAACCGGCGGTGACTTCTTCATCATGAACAACTCTACGGATTTGGCTGCCTTTGCCAAAACAGCCGTGGAAAAACTGGACAGGCATGAGGAAGCGCAATCTGCCGGCAAAGCCCCCAATGACATGTATATCTATTTTGCCATAGCCGCGCTGGTGTTGGCCATTGCAGCCATCCTCTTAGCCACACGTTGGCGCCGCATGCCCACCCGCTTGCATGGCCCCCTGGGGCTTATTCTCTTGGCGGTAATATCGGTTCCCACCCTGCACGCAGCACCTGAAGAAGAATCTCTCACAGCTTATCGTCAGGCACTTGCACACCAAGCAAACGGCAAGACAGAGGAATGTGCAGATGAACTCTCCAAAGCCCTGTTGGATGAAGACCCGCACATGCAAGCTGCAGCTCTGCACAGGCTCGGTAATCTCAAAACGGAAGCAACCTTCACCAAACTGCGTGAGTTGTACGCAGAAACCTCCCCCGGTCAACCCGCGCAGCCCTCTGTTGAGCAGCTGGAAGACATCGTAAAAAAACTGGAAGAGAGCTCAGCCTATTATCAGGACGCCCTCAGCGCACAGCTCGATTGTGCCCCGGCCCAAACCAATCTGCAACGCGTTCGTCAACTGATTGAGGACATCAAGAAAGAAATTGAGAGACTCAAGCAACAACAACAGCAAGACAACCAGCAGAAGCAGGACGAACAACAGCAGCAGCAAGACGACCAACAAAAGCAGGATCAACAGCAGCAAAACGACCAGCAAAAACAGGACGAGCAACAGCAGCAAGACGACCAGCAAAAGCAGGACCAACAGCAACAGCAAGACGACCAGCAGAAGCAGGACGAACAACAGCAGCAAGACGACCAACAAAAGCAGGACCAACAGCAGCAGGATAACCAGCAGAAGCAAGACAAGGGTCAGAAACAAGAAAGCCAGCAAAAGCAAGAAAAACAGCAGGAGAACAACGAGCAGAAAAACCAGCAGCCGCAACCCACAGATGCGGAGCGTAAAGCTCAACGCCAACGTCAACGCGCCCAAGACATTTTGAACATGAACCGAGACGAAGAAGACGAGGCAGAATCCCGCAGCATTCGTCGTCAGTTTGAATACCGCACACAACGCAAGCGTCCGAAGAAAGATTATTGATACCAACCTTTTCCATATTATGAGAAACATTATTACATTCGCCATCGGCATGCTGCTGGTACTTACCGGCACAACACAAGCTGCCATTGAAGCGCTGTGGTCCACAGACGCCGCTTTACCCGGTGAAAAAGTAGTCTTGGTGCTGCAACAGCAGCACTCCGGCAACGCCGTACCTACCAAAATGCGTCAAGTGACACCGGGCAAAATCAAGAATGCCCACTTCATCCAAAACAACCGTGATAATTATTACGAGGAAGCTCTTGAAGACATCAACGGCAACAGTGTCGGCCGCATAGAAATGTTCCTGCTGCTTGTAGAGGTAGGGGGCAGTGGCAAAGTGGAGAGTGAGGATATTGAAGTAACTCTCACCAACGGTCAAAAAGAAAAAGTCCGCATACCAGAGCTCACGGTCTACACCACCGCCAAAGTAGAGTGGCGTACCATTGATGAAAACGGCTCCGCCACAGATGAGGATGGCAACCCGACCGGCTTCGGTACCATGTGGTTAACCTCCCCGGATGAATATTACGAGGGGCAACCCGTACACGCCAAGCTCAAACTCTTGCTGCCCGGCAACTTCAACCGCTTGGAACAACAACCGCAAGTAGTGTCTCAAGGCGTTAAAGCAGAGCAATTCCAACAGCAACCCGGCGGCATGGTGGGCAGACTGCTGCAACACTGGTTTCCGCTCAGAGAGCGCATTGTACAGGCAAGGGGGCAAAAATGGCTCGTGCTGGATTTGTCCGTAAACCTGATTCCGCAAAGCACGGGCAACAACAAAGCGGGGGAGTATGATGTCTATGTCAGCATTCCCTGTCTTTTCCAAATGAAAGAGACGGTAAGTCAAAGCGGTGGTGGTTTCTCATTCCAGAGCACCACCATTCGCAATGTACCCAAAACCATCAAACTGCCTAAGCTTGCCTTAGCCACCCCCCGCCCGCTTCCGCCGAATCCCCCCGCAGATTTCTCTGATTTGGTCGGTAACTTCAGCATCTCCACTTCTACGGAAGCCAAAGATTTGGCAATGAACGAAATGATTGACGTTCAGATTACGGTTAAAGGCAACGGTAGCTTGGAGCATCTGATTTGCCCGCAACCGCAAGATGCCGAAAGCTGGAAACTGATGCCGCCTACGCGTAAAATGAAATATTCCGCAACGGGAGAACCCGAGGCCGTTGTGTTCTCGCAGCTCATGCGCCCCACGGCAGAGGTAAGCGGCATTCCCTCATTCTCCTTCAGCTATTTTAATGCGGAAAGCGAGGAGTACAAAACCGCAGAATCTCAGCCCATCGGTCTGCCGTGGCGCGCCACGGATGTTGCCGGGTCCGGCCAGGTTACGAGCGTGAGCGCAGCTCCCCCTGCCGGCACGGTGCCGGTAGAAGAGCTTACAGATATTTACCACTTCCTGCCCAATGTCAATGGCGGCGGCAACGGCAGCTCCGTCAACCTCCCCCGCGCCTTGTGGTACCTGCTCTACTTGCCCGGTGTGGGCATTATCCTCTGGATTATCGGTAAATCACTCTATGCCAAGTGGCAACAGAATGCCACAGCTCGCAGCAAAGATAAAGCCCTCAGCGCCATTGCCGCAGAGGAAAATGCCGCAGCATTCCTCAAGAGCATCGGTGCCTTTATTGAAAGCAATATCCCCACCGCCATGGATAATCCGGAATTGAATGACATTTTGCACAAGCGAGACTCTGAGGTATTCCGCCCCAATGCCACCCCGCACGTCTCCAAGGAGGAGCGCAACCGCATGATACGCGCCGTGCGCAAGGCCATGACCACCATCCTTGCCGCAGCAGTCATGATTTGCACCGCCGTTTCCACCGCCTATGCCGTGGGAGATGAGGCCCAAACGGCCTATGACAATGGCCAATACACCCAAGCATTGGAAGACCTCCAAAAAGAGCTGGCGGAGAACTACGATTTGAGAGACAAGGGAGAATTGCTTTACAACATCGGCAACTGTAAATACCGCCTGAACGAGCCCGGTGAGGCAGCACTCTACTACGCCCGTGCCCTCATGGAAACCCCCGGTCTGGCAGAGGCAGAGGCAAACCTGGCGTTCATTCAACGCAAGGAGGGAGCCATCCTGCCGCAGAAAAAAGCAGCAGACAAAGTATTCACCTACCTGAGCTACCCGCAATTGTGGCTGGCCACCGTTATCTGCACCGCCACACTGTTGTTGAGCATTGCTCTGAGCCTGTTGTTGAAAGATAAGCTCAAGCTTACCCTGCGCACCGTAACGGGCATCAGCCTCTTCCTGAGCCTGCTCTGCGCGGCAGATTACATATACTACGCCACTCGTACCCTCCCCGATTTGACGGCCACCCCGCCCGCAGACATAGCCTACATCACCAAGGCAACGGTTGCACGCAGTGCCGCCACAGACACCGCCGAGCAGGTTGTGGAGTTACCGGTCTCTACCCCGGTGCACTTGCTGGCTACACGCGGTTCACACCGCTATGTAGAAACCTTTACGGGCGTCCGCGGCTGGATTCCGGCAGACACAGCCACCCCCTTGACAAGCGGCGACACCACCACTCAAGCGCCTCTCATCTTGAAATTTAAATGAAAAAAGCAGTAAGATACACAGCCCTCATACTCAGCATAATCCTGCTGAGCGTCGCTTTACTCTGGGGTTTCGGGCTCTGGGTATACCAGCCCGTCAGCCTGCTTCCGGCGGGCATACTTGCGGCGGTATGGGGGGCTCGGTATATCAAGCAAAAGAAGTATCCCGGCCACACCCTGCTCTGGCTGTGGGGCATGGTACTGCTCAATATCATCACCTACCTGTTCATCCCCGGCCCTCAACCGCAGCAATGGCAAACACCCTGGGCCCGCAACCCTGAGTTCACCTTCAGCGCAAACGGCAACCTGCTCACCATTGCCAATGTCCGAGATTTTGAGTACCGCACTCAAACGGACTACACACCGCGCTACCGTACCGAGACCTATGACCTGCGCACCATCACCGGGGCAGACTTTGCGGCCTGCCATTGGGATGGTATGGAGGTTGTATGTCACACCATGATGAGCTTTAACTTTGCAGACGGTCGCCACTTGGTCGTATCTGCCGAAACGCGTTTGCCCGAGGGTGAAGAGCAAAATGCCATAGGCGGGCTTTATAAACGCTACGGGCTACTCTATCTGTTCGGCACGGAAGAAGACATCTACGGCCTGCGTACCAACTATCGGCATGAAGATTTGATGCTCATGCCGCTCAAAGCATCCCCCGAAACAGCCCGCGCCATGCTGCTCAATTTCGTAGCCTTGCAACAAGAAGCTGCAGAGAATCATACCGCCTATAATACCGCGGCGGATAACTGCTCCACAGGCGTGATTAACACATTCCGCGCCGTTGTACCTCATATGCCTTGGTACTACAACCTGCTGCCGGTACACAACGGAGATATAGCACGCGTGCTGTATAAACACGGCGTTGTTCAAACACGCCCCAATGAAAGCTTCGATGCCTTCCGCAAACGCTGCTACTTGGGCTATGACCCTGCCCCCAATACCGCACCGCAGTATTCAGAGGCCTTACGAGCCAAAATAAACGCTCAGTAATTGATAAAAGAGGACTTTCCGACCAGTCTACCGTGTTCCCGCCAACCGAAAGTTAGCGAAAAACGGCACCGCATGCAAGCTTGCATGCGGTGCCGTTTTGATAAATCAGGATTGTCCCGCTTCAGCGTCTTCGTCTGCGTGCAGCCATGGCCGCAAGAGCCAGCAGACTCAGCGTTGCCGTAGAAGGCTCGGGCACGGCGGTGAAGTATAACATGTACTTGGACACGTTGCCTCTTTGCACACCGGCTTCTTCAACCACTACGTCAGATGTCACCCAGTACTGAGAAACGTCATTGCCCGCAGCATCCAGAAGAACAAAACTGTCGGTGGGGAATCCGGTCACGGTTTCCTCGTCCTCGTAAAGGAATTGACCGATACCGGAGATTTGAATAGCCACGAAATCAGCACCGCGAATACCGGCATTATACAACAAATTATCCGTCAGCGTAATTTCAAGCCCGTCGCCGCCTATATTCACATTATGGAACTGGTCAGCATATACGTGGTAGATTTTTTGATCTCCCACCGTATACATCGTCCCGCCGGAGACACTGAGCTCAACCTTGGTAGAGGCACCGGTTGTGGCAACCTCCGCAGCTTCAGTCGGCTTGATTTCGGAGAACATCTCCATGGCTTGCAACTCAAGAGCCAACCCGGCATTACCACAGATAACGGAGTTGACATCAACGCGCACCGTATCATTGATATTGACGGAAGCGCCATTCTTAAGCTGAAGCAGAGAAGAATTCATCTCCATATCATGCACCGTGTGCGTTGTATCGGTATGTGCCGCCATGTGCACGGCATAGGCCACAGTGGCAGCGTTATTGGTACCGCCAAATGAGGCACCGGAGCCGCTCAGATTGCTGTATACCGCAGAGAGGTGTCCACCCTGTCTGTTGTAGCGATTCGTGACGGAGAACTGAATCTGCTCTTTTGTGTAGTCCAGGTTCACCATGGCAGCATCGCCCGTACCCAGGGACGTTTTCTCCACACCACCCAACAGCAAAGCACCGCCGTTGCGTACGGAGAGACTGTCCACATACTGAGTTTTACCGGCTTCCACCAACTGCATGGCGGCTTGGTCACCGTCTACCGTTACATCCATATCAGACTCAGTACCTGAGCCCAACACCTGCAACACCGTTTTATCACGCACCAGCAAAGAGCCGGTCATCTCATTGTGGTTGTTGATGGCAACGTAGCCCATGTAGTCAGCATTCCCCCGTTCATCGTCATTGGCACCGGGGCTCATCTGAGCGTTATTGAAAGTAAGCGCAACACTTGTACCGGACAATTTACCGAGCAACTGGATAATATGGCTGCTGTTAAAGTGGTCAAAGTGCTCGTGTGCGTCACCATCCTTATCCACATGAGCATGCTCATTGTGGTCAGAGGTAATGTAGGGGTCCGGCGTATAGTTATGGGCATTGAAGGTAACGGCAGAGCCGGATTGGATTTCAATCTGCGTATCCGTATACCAATCCGTGTGCGCCGTAAGGGTGGCACCATTCTGCAACTGCACCCAACCCACGTCACCGGAGCCCTCGTTATTGGTACCGGCAGAGAGAGAGCCCAAGGAGTCATACTTTTTAGTCGTGCTGCCGGTTTCAAACAGCTGAGTGTCCATAGAAAGAACACCGCCATCACCCACGGTAAGGGCATATACCGTGTTCAGGTCGCTCACTGTGCCCACAAATACACGACGGCCGCCACCGGAGATAATCTCCCTGACTTGCAGGGCATGGTCTACGGCAAAGGTACCGCCTTCTACCTCTAAGGTATGAATCCAGGCATTGTACACGCTCTGCGTGGTACCGGCGCCTTTTTTAAGCACGCTCAGGTCACCTATATTGCCACAACCGTAGTGGTGGCAGGTTTCACCCACCAGCGGAATATCGTCGCGGTGAGAGGTGCCGTATTCCGTAGTACGTTGGAACTCACCATAGCCCAACACACCATCATAATCACCATTGTTGAGGCCCTCAATCACCAGGGTGACATGCTGGGTCTCACTCATATTCACCACAGATGAGTTGATAGCACCATCTGCCATGCGCACCTCACCCGTACCCATCAAGGCATTAATAAGCGTCTCTTGGTGGGTGGGGGCATTAGCTCCTTCCACGGCATCAAAGGCCAGCACCGTGCGCTCCGTACCATTGTTGACAGAAAGGTCAATATCCGTATTCAGCCAGTCTGCACCGTCGTCAGATTTGGCGGTGGACATAATTTCCATCTGCACCTTGCCACCGTCCGAGCCGCGCGCAGCCCCCCAGATATTGCCATCCATGCGGATAGTACCGTGGAAGTCGGAGGGGTCCAACACCTTGAACACGGCATACGTGTATGCCGGGCGCTCACGGCCGGGCAGCGTCACGCTGTGCTCCCCGGAAACCGCGGCAGAGGTACCATACAGCGTTACCACCGCACCGGGGTCGCCAATCAATTCGGTGAGCACCATCTTTTTATCATAGGCATTCACAATGCGGGCATCCACACGGGTGGGGTCCGTTACGGAGTCAATATCGTGCTGCAGGCGCACCTCTACCACATTGTGCACGGTAGTGGTTTGCATGCCTTCACCGGCATAGGCCCCCACTTTTTGTTCGTTCGTCAAATTGTCCGCAAAGTCACCCTGCAATCGGGCACCGTTTGTAATATAAATGGTGCCGCTACCCAAGGCCTTGGCATCCTGCATGACAATTTTGCCACCGTACAACTTGGTACCGCCGGAGAATGTATTGGCCGTGGCGATAACGGCTGTGCCCTCACCGTATTTTTCCAAATTGGTAAACCACTCACTGCCCTCAAATTGGTTCGTCTTGAACATGTCGCTCAGCTCACTCGCTGTAGCATCGCGTATAAAACCGGACGCATCGGGTTCTTCTCCGGGTTCCGGGGTTTCTACTAAGGAATAGAACCAATAATTCGTATCATCTTGGCACACTTTCTCCGTGTCGCCGGTCACATCCACATACTCGGCACCGATGATAAATGAAAGCGGTGCTACCTCGCCGCGTATATTCACCAACTGGTAATCCGTACCGAATGCGCTCTTCTCATTGATACCGTTAATGGTAAACTCCTCCGCAACAGTACCGTGCAACAGCACATCATGTCCCTCCAAATCAGAGGGATGCACCGTGTCAATGGTACCCTGCGTCAACACACGCACGGTATCTTCACTGGTCAGCTGCTCATTCTGCTCCCAATTCTCAGGGTTATACAGATTGCCGAAAATCACCACATGCCCGTTCACAAAGGCAGAGTTTTCTTTCCAATGGTAATCAAACTCCGGCACGCTTTCCCCGTCATATGCTACCCAGGTATAGCTACCGTTGGTAAGCTCTGAAGCACCGGACCACGTGTGGCGCGGGTCACCCATTACAGACATCACCAAGTAGTCCTTGCCGTCCGTATGGTGGGCAGTGTTAGAGGAGTCCAGCGTATCCACCAAGCCGAAGTAACCATACCCCAAGGATATCAGGCGGGATTCAAACTCAGAGGAGTCCAGCCCACCCACCGTGATGTTATCCGTCTCTGCCAAATAATACAGGCGGTTTGAGAACGGCGTAAGAGAGAAGTTTACACCGCGGAAACGAATCTCCATATCAGCCGTGTTGCTCATCAAATCAAGAGAGCCGTTGACATCTAACAACACGTGCTTAGAAACATCGTGTCCGTCAAAATCCACAGCCAAGCCCTCGGGCGTATTCACACTGCTTTTATCGCGGAAAAAGGGCTCTACCTTATCCACCTCAAACAACATGCCAGACCCACTGTTCAGGCGTATATTACCATCCACCACTGCGGCAGTAGGCAGGTACGGCAAGTCTGCCGGCTCTTTGGTGTAAATTGCCAAATCCTTACCGGACAATATGTCAGCTGTATACGTGGTGGGGGCTAATGCGTATACTTTACCATCCATCGAGACAATGGATGACTGTGTACCCTCTGCAATTTTGTCCCACGTTTGCGTACCTACTTGCCCGGTAACACCCAATTTGAGGTTACTGCCACTCGTAAGCGTCAGGTTGCCGCCCAGCTCCAAGTGGTTAAAGCCCAGCACACCTTCATCCACCATCACATCTAACAGTTTGGCGGTATGAATATACTGTTGAGAGGCACTCTCTTTCACCAAGCTGATGAGCTCCAAGCCCATGGAATAGCTGCCGTATTGTCCTATAAACCCATCATTAGCACCGGTAGGCGGGGTATCAAAGCCATCACCCCACATCACCGCAGCTTCCGTGGGTTCTACATACGACTGGGCAAAGCCCATGGCACCGGAGTACACATACACCGCCGTATCAGAATCCTCATGAGTACCCAGCGTGAGGGTTGCCATGGCATTGGCTACCGTACGCACATGCCACACCTCTTCATTCTGCGCCAATGTTTTATATTCACGTGTAGCACTTCCACCCCAATAAGCAGTATCTTTGTTCCAAGTATACACATGGCCGGTACCGTGAAAATCTGCCGTCAAACCGCGCAGCCCTACCGCACCGTTCAGCACCAAAATGTTGTTGTATGACTGACGGGGAACCCCTTCATCAGCTTCCGCCTCCCAAAATTCATCTACCACCACACTCTCGCGGGTTAAATCCATGAGGGCATGTTGCAACTTATTATCACTGAGCATCACCTGCACCGTACCGGCCGTGCGCGCCTCCAAACGGTTAGACCACAAGGGGGAGGTATTAATGGTGTTTTTCAGGATAACGGTACCGTTGAAATTGCTCACCAAAGATTGGTCCGACTTGGTGCGCTCATTAAGGACAAAAGAGGTAACATAGCTTTGGTCTCGGTAATTACCCCATGTAGAAGAATAACCGGTAAGCACCAATTTATCCTCTTTATTACCCGTACCCACCAACGCACCGGAGAGCGTCAAACAGCGCCAGTGACGCGGCGTGTTGGCATGATCGTTCTCACTACCGACTATATTGAAACCGGCGCGCGCAAAGGAAATAGCAAACTGCCCCGCATTGTTGGGGTTTTGGTCCGTCATGATGATATCATTGGTCACCGTGCCGGAGCGGAAGGCGGAGGCATGCTCATCGCTGTGCAAATAGCATACCATCAGCTCTGTACCCACGCGTTCAAACTCCTCAAAGCCACTCTTCACCACAGGATTACCCCTCCTATCTTTCTCTTTCTCATTATATAGCCATACATTGAGGGTCCACGTATTATCAGTATGCACGCGGATGGCACCTGTACCGGCAGCCCCGGGAGTAGCCAGATAAAGGCCACCGGCGTTCACATCAATACCACCGGAGAAGGTGTTGGCGGTATTGAGCACCAACATGGCCTCACCATCTTTGATAATACGCGTGGGGGTGATGTTACCCCGAGCATCCACATAGTCCGCAATACCACTGGTCACGTCCCCTGCAGCGGCATAAAAAGCATAACCATACATCATGCGGGCCTCGGAACCACCGGAAATCAGGCCGGATTCCGTATCGGCCGTTACATAGATATTACCGGGAGCCACATTGCCGACAATCAGGACATCTCGCCCCGCTGCGCCGACGTCTTCGAGATGGTAATCAGTATCCCCGAAAATAACGTCTCGGTCATTGACATACACACCGTCACCGCCGCCCACATTCTGCTCATGCCAGCCGGTGTCCTGAGCAGAACCGTCTGCGCGCCATACATGGCCCATAACCAATGTACCATTGTGGTGAGCTTCGTCTCTTACGGCTGTGCCGTTTGCCACACCGCTCCAAATAAGGTCATCCCACGTAGCAGAGAGGTCAATATATACCACATTACCCTCTGTACGCACAACACCATCATACTTCTTATCGCCGGATGCTGAATAAACGTCTATCACGCCACCGAATGACGTCAGGCTACCCTGATTGCTTAAATAAGCAAAGGTCATGGTGCCGGTGTCATCGGTAATGTCCACACCACGTATCACACTGCTGTTTTGCAAATGCATGTCTGTGTCATTCAGTGTCAGCCAAGCATTTGCGGTGTTGGCACTCTCTTGAAGAATCGTGCCGCTCAAGGTGAATGAGCCACCGGACAAAGTGGCGGTCTTACCCTCGCCTATGCCGGTAAGGGTCATATCCACAATGGACGTATTTTCACCCAAGTGCCAATCTGTACCGGCAGAGAGCACAGCATGCTGCACCTGGGTGTCGGCCCCCGTGCTGAGCGCACCGCTGCGGTAGAAGATATTTTCTACCTGCAAGGCACCCGAGATAGAGAGGCTGCCACCGTTGAGCTCCAGATTATCGTGCACAACGGCATTGTTCAGAATGCTCAGCTGTGCAGAGTCTTTCAAGAAAAGCTCACTGGTATCCAGCGTACCCGTGAAGGTATCTTGCACCGTGCCGGAGAGCTCCATGCGGTGCGCCACCACAATACCCGCAGCTACATCAAGCACACCGGCACTGTAGCTGAGAGAATCTGCATGCAGGGTACCGGTGGCCTGCAACACACCGCCGCTTACATTGACGGCCCCGGTAAAAGAGCCGGAGGCCATCTGCATGGCACCGTCCCCTACCGTTGCACTGACGGCATGCAAAATATCGCCGAAATGCAAGGTACCGGCCTGCACCGTTATATCCTTGAGGTCGGCATGCCGGTTTATGTACTGCGTATTGCTGCCCACCTTCGTGAGGCTCAGCTCGCCATAGTGCTGACTGTTGATTTCTTCTCCCAGCACACCGAAAAACTCGTAATCCTCACCATCATGCCCCAGGGTAAGAGTATGAGCACCCGTAACCAAGGCATAGGGGCTGCCATCCGCAAGACCTTTTACCACGGCATTACCCGTAAGATTCAGAATCTGCGCCGTGGGGAGCGCGCCCGTGGCATCTATGGCGCTGTTGCTCATGCCCTCTTCTCTACCGAAGTGGAAAAGCGCATCCGCCCAATCCCCGGCAATATTCAACTGCACCGCGCTGCCGTTGGCGGTCATGTATACCGTGCCTTCGTACTCACTTGCGTCTTGTACCGTAAAGGTGGTGGTGCCCGTGGTGGCCGTACCCAAGAAGAGCACATCTGCATACCCCTCTAATCTATTGATAGTAATGGCTGTTGTGCTCGGGTCATACGAGGCGATGGTGGCTACATCATCCGTGGATGAACTGTGCTCTACCAGCAGTGTACCGCCGTAAGCAGAGCCGCCCAAATACAGCGCATTGCCCTCAATCAACTGAATGGTCTTAATGGTATCGGTAATACCGCCGGTATCTGTACCGGTCCACTGCGGATTACTATTATACTCGTGCAGCCAGTAGCCGACACCATCGGTAGCAGACCAATTCCATGCGGTACTTGCACTATCATATGAGCCACGGTTTGATACCGAGTATGTGTTATTCCTCCTGTTCACCTTCGTATTACCGGAAGCCGTACCATCTGCATCCATATAAAGCGCAGCGATACCGTTTACCAGCAAATCAGGTTTGAGGCCACCGATGATGAACTGCAGAATATAGGCTTGGGTATCGTCTTGGGTATCGTCTGGGATAATTTGTACGGTTACATTATGCACATGGGTGCCGTGAGACACGGCAATGGTCTCCGAGCCGATATAGTTTAAGTCACTGGACAATTGAGCAAAATTGATGACATCGCCTTCATCAAAATCATTTTTATAACCGTTAAGCAATATGGTGTGGTCAATATCCAGTTTCAGGTTTTCCAAGGTGAAAAACGGTGAGTTCAATACCTCCCCGGTACCATAACCGTTGTAATCATACAAATTGATGGTAGTAGGTGCCATCAATACCACATTTTCACTTGCTCCTTTCAGGGTGGCCGTACCCCCGGTGTTAGAGATATCATAGATGATGGAGATATCATCTACGGTGGTATTGTTGTCTACCACCCAAGTGGCCCCCTGCGCCATGCTTATATGGCCAATATCAGAGCGCGCCCCGGTGTGCAGGGCTGCATTACCGGCAATCGCTACGTCTTCAACGGTCAGGGTGGTTTTAAATTCCAGAATACCGGCATTTACCTTTGCAGAGGTAATGTCAGTATCCCTGCTGAAGCTCTGCTTTTTACTCCCCTCTTTTACCAAACTGATGGTGCGGCCAAGGGTACCATCGTAGGTATAATATTCTTGCGTGGCATTGTGACCCAAGGTCAGTTGGTAAGCACCGTTTACATCAGCGATGGCACTACCGCCGGTCAACGCCTTTATGGAGGTATCTGCCGTAAGATTCAGCGTTTGTTTGGACGGGGCTTTAACATTTGTTTGAATGGCACTTTTGCTTATTTCGATTAAAGCCTCATCTTTCTTAAAATCAAACACGGTATTAACCCAGCTCCCCCCCCAACATTGAGCTGCACCGCGTCGGTGTCTGCACTCATATACACGGTACCGCTGTAATCTGAGGCATCCGTCACGGTAAAGTTTGTGGTACCGCTGGTAGCCACACCTAAAAACAGCACATCCGCAGAACCGGTCAACTGCTTGATACTGACAGATGTTGTGCTGGGTGAATAGGCTGCAATGGTAGCATAATCCGTCGTTGATGTTGTGGTCCCTTCTACAGAAATGGTTCCGTTGTATCCATAGGTGCCACCCAAATACAAGGCATTACCTTCTCCCAACAAGATGGTTTTGAGTTCTTTGGTAATACCACCGGTATATGTATCCTGACTTCTCCCAGATGTAACCTCATCCCCACGCCAATAGCTAACAGACGAACGACCGGAGGTGGATGTTGTCCAACGGGTATCCGAGCCATTAAAGGAGCCTGGCGTTTTAAGCGTGTATGTTGTTGAAAAAATATAGGTTTGCTTTCCAACAACCGTATCCCCCGAAGCTGTCACTCCATCCGATTTGTTAATATAAATGGCAGCAATTCCGTCAACAGTCAAGTCCGGCGTCACTACCTCCAACGCGCTTATATTCAATTCATTATCAAGCGCTGCGAGAGTAACATCCGTAGAAGCAGCATACAAAGAGGAAGAAGCAATTGTCGAGCTAAGCACGGCAATTGCAGACAAAACAGCACGATACAAGCGTTTGGGAAGACGCAGTTTCATAATCGGAGAGAATGAATACTATGCTAATAAATAAACGGATAATTTCTGTCTATTATCCTCCTTTATTCCTGTAAGTCAACGAAAAATCACGGCATACCCCCCAATATAACATAAAAACGGCGGCATGAGCCTTATCGGGGGCAATACAAGAAAAAAAGCAACGCAACAGCCCACCGGCTACTGCGTTGCTGCAAAAACGATTCCGCAAGAATCAGAGTCTGGCGAGAGCAGACAAGATAGCGGCGGGGTAAAGGATGTGCTCTTGCACCTGAATGCGGGCATGCAGGGTTTGCGGAGTATCATCCGGCAGCACGGGCACGTATGCCTGCATGAGGATTTCTCCCGTATCCATACCGGCATCCACATAGTGTACGGTGCAACCGGCCTGCTTGGCACCGGCCTCAAGAGCTTGTTTCCAAGCTTCCACACCGGGGAAAGCGGGCAAGAGAGCCGGATGAATGTTGAGAATACGGTTGGGGAAAGCAGAGAGGAGCGGCTCTTTAACCAAGCGCATGAAGCCGGCAAGGCAAATCATATCTACCTTGAGAGCCTGCAACTTCTCAGCCACAGCCTGCTGCACCTCTAAGGGGAACTTGTTTTTGAAACCGCCGCAGTCCATCACCTCGGCAGGCACACCGTGTTGGCGGGCACGCTCCAGAATATAAGCATCGGGGTTATCAGAGAGCACAATAACCACCTCCGCATCGAGGCGACCCTCTTTAATGGCATTGAAAATAGATTGGCAATTACTGCCGGAACCGGAACCGAGAACTGCAAGACGTATCATAACACGCGCACCTTACCCCACTCTGCCGCATATTGCAAGACTAATCGTACCGCACAGGCAAAAAAAACGTCCTTGCCAACATCTTGTTGCAAGGACTTGAAAGGGATACGGGGGATAGGACTCGAACCTACGACCTCCACCATGTCAAGGTGTTGCTCTACCAACTGAGCTACCTCCGCATGGGAGAAATGGGCAGGGATGGATTCGAACCATCGAAATCGTACGATAGCAGATTTACAGTCTGCCCCCTTTGACCGCTCGGGAACCTACCCATTCTTTTTGCAGGCTACCTGAGTAGCGTGCAACGGCAGTTTACACTATTTTGCCATGCATTGCAAGCCTTTTTTTGCATTTTTTTAATTTTTTTGCAAATTCGTCTGATTTTTGTGACGGCAGGCATGCACCAAGAAAGCCACACCGGCAGCAAAGATAGCAAAGGAAAGCCATTGCCCCTTAGTGATACCCACCCAAACAGCATCATCCGGCTCCTTGAAGCACTCACACACGACACGCGCAATGGCATACACCACACCGAAAAGACCGGCAAAAAGACCGGCGGGAGCATTTTTCCAGCGCAAACGCACGATAATCAGCACGGCAAACAGCAACAAGCCCTCCCCGAAAGCCTCAAACAGCTGAGAGGGATAGCGAGGCTCCAAATACTCTCCCAACGTATTACGGAAGGTTTCATTCTCACGGCACATGCGGCACAGCATACCCTCCTCCCCTTCCAAGAGTTGGCCTTGGTCATTGCGCAGGAAGAAAGACTCGTAGGGTTGTTTCATGGCAGACTCCAGAGAAAGACGGGCGGCAAAGCGGGATTGCGGGGCCAGCTCATAAAAGGAGAGCGGGAACTTCATGGCAAGAGAGCTTGCGGCATCACACACGCGCCCGTAGAGCTCACCGTTGATGAAGTTTGCGATGCGACCGAAGCACAACCCGATGGGAGCCACAATGGCCAAGCCGTCCAACACGCGCGGGAATGAAAGCTTGTGACGGCGTGCGTAAAACAGGGCCACCAATATAACCCCGATGATACCGCCGTGGGATGCCATACCGCCCTCCCACACGCGGACCACCCATGTGGGGTCATCCAAAAAACCGCTCAGCCCGTGCTGAGGCAGCCAATAGAAAAAGAACTCACCGAGACGCCCGCCGCACACCACACCGATGAGGCACACCTGCATGGCAATGAAGTCCGACAGTTTATCCGGCTCCACACAATACAGTTTGGTTTTGGAAAGACGCAACAACAACAAATACCCCAACACAAACCCGGCCAAATACGCCAAGCCATACCAACGCACGGCAATGGGGGTACCGGGAATCTCCAGCAAAATCGGGTTCAGATGGTGCACATAAGTAGCCAATATATTTGTCATGACGGGGGAGCTTATACCACATGTGGCGAAACTAAACAAGGCGAAACAGATATACAAAGCGCAATTTGAGGAACATATCGCGTCTGTAACATAAAAAAAAGCGTCTGAACGCAAGTTTATTCTCGCCAAGGCAAGGCTTATTGTGTATAAATATAGCACACATCTGAATTTTTCGCCATGAAACGAGCTCTTTTTACCATACTCGCAGCAGCCGTGTGCGGTTCCATGACCGCTTCCGCCGTAGACGCCAACGCCGTTAAAGTGACTCTCAACGTCAAAGGCGGTGCCACCAAAGTGGAAAAACTCGCCCCGCCCCAGGGCATGTCTTTTGCCGGTGCCACCATGTCCGCCCAGCCCGTAGTAAACTGGCAGTTGGTAAACATTCCCGTCAAGATTGAGGCCAAAGCCAAGGGTGATGCCCCCGCACAGTTTGTTCCCGCCATCAAGTTTACCGCTCATCTTCTGTTTGAGAGCGACAATAATGACGGCAAGCCCGTGAAGTTATCCAAAGAGATTACCTATATTGACATTCCCGTAAGCGGTGGCGGTGAGGCTGCCAAGAATGAGATCAGTCTCGGCGTATTCATCCCCCCCAGCAGTGCCACCCGCATTAATGTTAAGGGCAAGGGCGACCTGAAAGGCAAGCTCATGGGTGTTGCCTTGGAGGCTGAGTTCAACAACAAGCAGTGCATGAAGAGCGGCGAGCCCCGCTTTGTCATCTTTGACAATAACGCCAAAAAGAAGCTTACCGATGAATGGTGGACCAAGAGCATGGGCGAGACAGGTGCCGTGCTTTGCAGCATAGACCAGACCCCCTACGCCGCTTGGGCCGGTGCTGCTTACCCGCAGATTGCCCCGTCCGAAGACAGTGCCGCAACTTCCCCCTTGCCCAGCCCCGCTACAACCACGACTGACACCGGCAGCACGGACACCGAGACTCCCACTGCTACCGACACGACAGCAACAGACACGGAGACCGCAGAAGAAGAAGAAGACAGCAGCAAGAGCAAAAAGGGCAAGAAAAAGACCAAGCGCAGCCGCCGCTGAAGCCACCCCCTTACTATCTATAACACACTCACACATACTATATGGCTGAATATAAAACAACAGTAGCCCTTGAGATTGGCGCCCAAAGCGTCACCATGGGCGTATTCACCCCCGCCGGCAAGGGCTATGCGTTGTCGCGCTATGCCCGCAGGGATATCCTGCTGGACCCGGTAGAGGAAGGCATGCGCATGGATTACGTGAGCAATGCCATCGGTGAAATGGTGACGGAACTTAAGGTCAAGGGCAGCGATGTACGCAACGTTGTCTCCGGCCAGCAGGTATTCATGCGATTCATCAAGCTGCCGCTCATTGACATTGAAGACATCTCTGAGCATGTGGGCTATGAGGCCCAGCAGCACATCCCCTTCCCGCTGGAAGACATCATTTACTCCTACCAGGTATTGCCGGAGAGAGAGCCGGGCGAACAAGAGGTACTGCTTGTAGCCATCAAGAAAGACGTTCTCGACAACCTCAATACGCAGGTAGAAGACAACGGGCTCAAGACCCGCAGCGTTGACTGCTCCATCACCTCTCTCTACAACGCCTACCGCATCAGTTATCCTGAAGACGAGGGTGAGTCCGTAGTTATCCTCGACATCGGCGCCAAGACCACCGACATCATCTTCTCCGAGAGCGGCCGTTTCTTCACGCGCTCCGTCACGGCAGCAGGCTCTTTCATCACCAACAACATTGCCCGTGAGTTCAACCTGAACTACAAGGAGGCAGAGCAGCTCAAGATTGAGTCCGGCATGGTATCTCTGGGCAACGGCTTCACCGACAATATGTCTGAGCAGGAGGCCGCCCTTGCCACCACCATTCGCACGGCCATGAGCCGTCTGAGCTCCGAAGTACAGCGCACCATCAACCACTACCGCGCACAGTACAAGGGCACAGCCCCCTCCAAGGCTTACATTTGCGGTGGCGGTGCACGCCTTCCCTATGCCGTGGAGTTCTTGCAGGCTGCACTCAATATCCCCGTAGAATACCTCAACCCGCTGCAGGCATTCAGCATCGGTGCCAAGGTTGATGAAGAAGCCCTGAGCATGGATGCCCTTTGCTTGGGCCCGATTGCCGGTGCCGCCGTTACCGGGGCAAAGGTGGGCGAGTTCTACATTGACTTGGTACCCACCAGCGTAGGCAAAGACCGCGCAGAGCTGCAAATGCTGCCCAAGATTGCCGCAGGCGGTTTGATTGCCCTTGCAGGTGCAGGCGCATTCGTATTCATGGCCAACAACGCCGTTAAGCAGGCAGAGGAGACCAATGAGCTCTTCAAGCGCCAGCTGGCTCCCATTGAGAAGGACGCCCGTGCCGTACAGACAGCCGAGGAAGACTTCAACAGCGCCATGGCCGAGCTGCACGAGCTGAGCACCATTTACCGCAGTCGTACGGAGTACACTGACATTATCAAAGCCATTGCCGAGGTAGGCACCTCTTACAACTTCTGGTTTACGCAATTTGAGCCGGTATCTTCCGAGACGTTCATGCTGGACCAGACGCTTGAGTCCGGTTCTGCCGGCAGACACACCCGTCTGTTTGCCCCCTCTGCCGCCAATGGCGCAACAGCCATGGCCAACGTAGAGTCCGGCCAAATCAACGCCCTTTACATCAAGGGTTACGCCATGAACGAGCAAGAAGTTCGTGATGCATATGAGAAGATTTGCAAGCAGAAGTTCTTCAACACCGATGAGGCAGACAAGAACAAGCACGTGCAGATTATCACCAACGACAGCGGCTCCAACGCCTCGTTGGGCTATCTTAAATCATTCCACATGATTCTCCCCCTTAAGGATAAACCGCACGGTGACCTCTACTTTGAGGAGCTGGACAATGAGGTATACCTCAGCGTTCCGGAATACCGTTCTAACGCCGAATGATTAACATCTACTCATATAATCTGACATGAACATCTTAGAAAACAAGCGTGCAGCTGGCCTTACCGGCGTATTTGCATTGGCATTCGTAGGCTTGATGGCCATGGGCTACATGAAGAGCACCGAGGCCGATGCCATCAACAAAGAGGCAACTGCCAACGAAAACACGTTGCGCACCGTCACCGGCTCTGCTTTGGCCCCCAATGCAGAGACCAAGGCCGTACTCAACAAAGCAACCAAGAGCTTGCAGTCCCGCATTGCCATCCTCAAGGCAGACCTCAAGCCTTACACCACAACCTGCAAGGCCATCACGGCAGATGCCATCAGCAAAGAGTTGCTTTTCCACCCCGAGCACCTCGCCGCAGCCCGCAATTGGCTGAACAAGAAAGCCGCCGCCACGGGTTGCGAGATTCCCGGGGCAGAAGGTTTCACCTTGGGTCTGGACCGCAACTACAACGAGCGTAACGACGCTGCAACGACGGAGACCACACCGTTCCTGCTCTACCAGCTTAACGCCGCCAGAACCCTGGCCGGCTATGTGGCAGCAGCCGGTGCCGTTTCTCTGGACCGCATGTACTGCGAGCCCGTACCGAGCGAAGAGGACGGCAACTACACCCCCCTGCACATTGAGCTGACCTTTACGGCCAAGCGCGGCAACATACCGTCCGACGGTGCCCACACCAGCATTGTATCTCAGATTGAGAATGCCATTCTTGAGGGCAAGGGCGAAATCGTATTACGCCAGGAAGAAAGCAAAGATGCCCGTTATCTCTTCAAGATTAAAGGCATCAACGCCAACTGCAATAACACGTACGAACCGATTGACACCTACAGCGAGCCGTTCCAGACAGCAGGCGAAGCTAACAACGAGCCCGCAAGCATTGCCAAGCGCAAGGTTGGGCAGGAAGACGAAACGGTGCAGGTTAATCTGATCGTAGAAGCCATCTACTTCTCTCAAAACGCAAACTAATTTTACCCACATATTATGGCTGGACAAACAGATTTAGGCAAAGGCGTACTCATCTCCGGTATTGTTGCCGGTATTATCGCCGTAGCCGCCGGATTCGTATTGGTACCCTCTGCCCACGCCGGCAAGAAGTACACCGTAAGCAACGGCAGCACAGAGCAGATTACGCAGAAAGCTAAAACAGGCGAGAAGATTCTCGTTGAAATCGGCGTAGACAAGAGCGGCAAAAAAGTAGACCACATGGCACGCCACGCCGTGGTCGATGTAGCCCCCTCCAAAAAGCAGAAGCGCGTTTCCCCGCTCTTCTCTGCCCCCGAGTTGTGGCAGGTAGGCATTGCTGCCGAAAAGAAGAATGTCATCATGGACATCTTTGATGAGAAGGCCCCGCAAATTCACGCAGGCGTCAGCAACACTTGGTTCTTGCAGAACGGGCTGGCAGACGCCCTGTGCGTATCCAACGGCCTGACGATGGACAGCGATGAAGACGGCTTCACCAACCAGGAAGAGCACGATGCCGGCACCAATCCGTCCGACAAGGCAAGTGCCCCTGCCCTGCACGGCACCAACTACATCAAACTCGCCACGGAGGGCAAGAAGACCAGCTCTGCCTATGTACAGCTTGACTCCAACGAGCTTGAGTACGTAGAGACCGCAGAATTTGTCACCATCAAGGTATTCGCCAAGAAGGATGACGCCCAACCCATCAAAGCCCTTACCAAAGAGGTTAAGCCCGGCGAGACATTCGGCGTGAGCGAGAGCGAGCCGAACCGCTACAAGTTGGTCGAAATCAAGACCGGCTCCCAAGGCGGCATCATTGCACTGGATTCCGTCAACCCGCAGCAGGGTGAGGAGAAGGGCTTTGCCATCAGCCACGGCAAGAAGAACCGCAAGAAGATTCAGGACACCACGGTGACTCTTGTGGCAACTGCCGGCCCCAAGAAGGGTGAAAAAGTCAACGTGCTCGTTGGTGCCACCTTCTCGCTTCCCGGCGATGAAAACACCAAATGCCGCGTAGTTGCTACCAATGCCGATGGCAGCAGCCAAATCATGATAGAAGGCGGCAAAAACGAAGTTACCGCCCCCAAAGCGGCAAATTAACCCTGTTTAACCCCCAAAAAAGGCAAAAAAATCAAAGAAAAACCAGTTTTTGAAATTGTTTTCTTTACATCAGAGCAGATTTCTGTCATAAATATAGCATTACCATGAACCACGCACCTCTCATTAACTCAAAAACCGTCACGGTGCTTGCAGCCTTGGCTTTCACCTGCCCGATTACGCAGGCTGAAACGGCAGGCTACATCAGCACATCCACGGCTGCCGGCACGAGTGAGGTTGGCCCCACCGCAGTATATGCAGGCCAGTCTTCTCAGAATAGCCTCATCGCTCAGGAAACCGCACGCCGCAAGGCTGAGGAAAACAAGGCCAAGATTCTCCTGCAGGAGGGCCGTACCGCCTACAGCGAGGGCAAATACACCGTAGCCCTTGAGAAATACAAGGCTTCTTGGAAGACCCTGCCCCAAGGCCCCGCTACCAACTGCCTGCGTGAGTACCTTGTGAAGGTAATCGGCGATGCCTCCATCGCTGTTGCCATCGAGTACTCCAAGGTTGGCCGCTACGATGAAGCCGAACAGCTTCTTTTGGATGTTCTGAAGCGCGAGCCCAACAACAAGCGTGCCCGTAAGGAGCTCTCCGAACTGCGCGACCCTGTTCGCAACAACCCCGCTCTCACCCCCTCCCATGTAAAGGACGTTGAGGAGGTACAGCGACTCCTTGAGCTCGGCTGGGGCTACTATGACCTCGGCAAGTTCGACGAAGCTCTCAAAACATTCTCTCAGGTTCTCAAGGTTGACCCGTACAACTCTGCTGCCCGTCAGGGTCAGGAGGCTGTACAGAAGCGCCGCATGAACTACTACAAGCACGCCCGCAACGCTACCCGTGCCGAAATGCTGGCACAGGTTGATGAGACGTGGATTATCTCCAACAATGAAGATCTGCCCGACATTGAGCTCTCCGGTGGTGAAGTACCCGTGGTACACTCCGAGCGCCAGATTCAGAATGCTCAGAACCTGAGCAAGATGCAGATCAGCAATGTAAACTTTGAAGACACCGCCATTGAGGACGCCCTCGACTTCCTCCGCGGTGAAGCCCGCAAGAGCGGTGTTCAGATCAACTTCCGCTTTGAGCGCCCCGTTTCCGCCCCCGCCGCAGTAGCATCCTCCAGCGATGAGGAAGAAGATGAAGATCTTGACAGCGAAGAGGAGGAAGAAGAAGAGGAAGTAGCAGTATCCGCCCCTGCCAGCACGGCAGTACCCATGGTAGCACGCCTCAAGGTATCCGGCGTGACGGGTCAGGAACTTCTTCAGATGATTTGCGACCAGTCCGGCTGCCAGTACCGTGTAGAAGACACCGGTATTGTGGTATACCAGACAGGTGCCGGCATTGAGCGTATGTTCAAGCGCCGCTGGAAGGTAGCCCGTGACTTCTTCGTAACCAGCGGTGGTGAAGAGTCCGATGACGAGGAAGATGCCTGGGATGAAGGCGGTGGCCACAAGGTGGTTAAGATTGACGCTGTTGCCGCTCTGCGTGCCGCAGGTGCATCTTTCCCGAAGGGTGCCAGCGCTCAGTACTCTGCCCGCACCGGCATGCTTACCGTAGAGAACACGGCTGATAATCTTGACTTCGTAGAAGAAGTAATCAACGACTATCGCCGCAAGCTGCCCCAGATGATTAAGGTGAGCGCCCGCTTCGTTGAGGTATCTCAGACCAACGAGGAAGAGCTCAGCTTTGACTGGGTGGTAAATCCCTTCTCCGTTGCCAACAACGGCTCCACCTATCTCGGCGGTGTAAACGGCACGGGTTCTTCCCCGCTCCGCACTTTTGATGACTTCGTAGGTACCGGTGGCTCTGCCTTTGCTAACAACTACAAGGGCACTTCCTCCTGGCCGATTACCCCCAACAGCGGTGGTATCTCCGACTCCTTCACCGCTACCGATAACGGTTTGGTAACAGGTGGTCTCCGCTCCGGTTCCGGTGCTATCAGCGGCAGCTCCATGGACGCTCTCGTAGCAGCAGGCTCCGCCTCCAGCAACACGGCCAAGACCGTAGCTCCCGGCATCCTGTCCCTCTCCGGCATCTATGACTCCGGTTCCTTCCAGATGATTATGCGCGGTCTCTCCCAGAAGAAGGGTGTTGACATCATGTCTGCCCCCAGCTTGGTAGCCCGCCCCGGTGAGTTGGAATACACCCCGGATCCCGATCCGCTGGCCAGCGACCAGAACGGCGACAACGGCTGCGCCAAGATTGAGGTGATTCGTCGCTTTATCTATCCGTCCGCTTACGATCCGCCAGAGACCGGTTCCTCCGGTGGCAACAACTGGAACAACAACAACAACGGCAACAACAACTGGGGTAACAACTCTTCCCCGATTGCTACGCCCTCCAACCCGTCCGAATGGGCAGTGGAAGAAGTGGGTATCGTGATGCGATTTAAGGTTGACGAAGAAGATGGTAACGACATCATCAAGTTCAACCACTTCGAAATCCGCGTTGTTAACTTCGAAGGTTTCGTGAACTACGGTTCTCCCATCACCTCTGCTGTAACGACTGAGACTCAGATTGAGCACATCACCCTTACGGAAAACCGTATCGATATGCCCATCTTCAGCCGCCGTTACATCAACTCTAACCCCTGCATCTATGATGGTCACACCATCGCCATCGGTGGTATGATTGAGGATAACGTGCAGAAGGTAGAGGATAAGGTGCCCGTATTCGGTGACCTGCCCCTCATCGGCCGCTTCTTCCGCAGCAATGCCGAGTCTCATGTTCGTAAGAACCTGATGATCTTCGTAACCGCAGAGAAGATTGACCCGACCGGTAAGCCCACCCGTCTTCGTGACCTTGGCACGAGCGATGCTCCCACCGCCGGCAGCACGACTCCGAGCCTCTTCCCGGACGATGGTCTGGCTAATCCCTGATACCGCACAGGTTCATAGGTAAACTTACAACCGCCTCCGATATTCACATCGGAGGCGGTCTTTTTGTTGCACGGGCGAGGCAATGATGAAGGACGCGTTACCCATGCCGAATTTCTGAATTCTCCCATCATCCTTCCAGCGAACGCGGTGGTATCAGCAGAAAAGTTATTTTGCAGCACGGATGTGTAATTTTTACACAATTCCACTCAAAAAAATAAAAAATCTGCATAAAAATGCAATTTTGTGCTTGCCAAAATAAAAAAAGCGTGATAAAGTCTGCGTGCGCTGACAGCAACAAACGCGACAAAGTGTCTGGATCGTCTAGTCGGCCTAGGACACCCGCCTTTCACGCGGGCAACACGGGTTCGAATCCCGTTCCAGATGCTAAAAGGCTCCATCACTCAGATGGAGCCTTTTTTAACTTAATGACAACACATGGCGGAAACACGGCACGGCAAATGGATAGACAAGCATGAGCTGAAGAGACTCATGGCGCTGATGTTTCCCCTGTATGTAGCCAATTTGCTGCATATGGGTATGGGTGTAACGGACACCCTGGTAGCAGGCTGGAAAGGCGAGCAAGAGCTGGCATCCGTAGCCATGGGCTTTTCCATAGCGGGCACAATCATGATTTCTACGGGTGCCGTATTAACGATACTGAGTGCCATGATATCCCGCTTGCGCGGCGCAGGAGCAGACAGCAAGGCCGGGCTTTTTCTCAACAACGGCAAGGTGCTGGCCATTTGCCTGACTCTTTTTGAGGCTTTGCTTATTTTTGCCGGTTCATACGTGTTCGGGTTCACCACGGACAACGCGCAACTGGCACAGCAGGCACAACTGTACACCCGGTTTGTCATGCTGGGTATACCGGCCAACCTGCTCATGCGTGTTATCATGGCCAATTTTGAGGGGTACGGGCAAACCAGACCTGCCATGATAGTATCTTTCTTCGGGCTGCTGCTGAACATACCGCTCAACTACGCACTGGTGTTCGGGGCAGGCCCCTTCCCTGCACTGGGCGGGCCGGGGTGCGGTCTTGCCACAGCCATCATCAATTGGAGCATGACTCTGATGATGCTCGGGCTCATGCTGGGCAGCACACAGCACCGCAACCGCGCCAGGCAGATGCTGGCCACGCGCGCGCCCGAATGGGCACTTGTGCGCCACATCCTTAAACTGGGCGTTCCCGTCGGTGTAGCGTCCCTGTGTGAGATGAGTTTCTTCAGCCTCGTGACACTGGTTATAGCCCCGCTGGGAGAAACCGCCGTCAGCTCCCAACAAGTTGCCATCAATGTAAGCGGCATCATCTTCATGCTGCCGCTCAGCTTGGGCATAGCAGCCTCCATACGTGCGGCCTACCATGTGGGGGCTCGCCGCAGAGAGTCTTTCCGTGCCATGCTGCGTACCCTGCTCATCGTTACCTATGCCTTGGTCACCGTGCTCATGGTATGCACCATTCTGCTCAGAAAACAAATTGTGGGGCTCTATACAGACTCCCCGGAGATTATAGCCACGGCATCCGTGTTGCTCATTTACTGCGCCATTTACCAGATTGCGGATGCCACACAAGCACTCATGTGCGGTTTGCTGCGCGGGTGTCATGATACCACCATCATCACCTGGAGCAACATTACCTGCTACTGGTGCATCGGCTTCCCGCTTGCCTGCATCCTCATCCGCACGGATTGGATTGTACCCGCCATGGGGCCGTCCGGGGCCTGGATGAGCTTTATCATTGCCCTCACCCTGGCGGCAATCATCCTCACCTGCCGATTCCTGCATACACGCAAAAAGGTATTTTCTGCTCACTGATGAGAAAAATTTGAAAAAAAGCACAAAAAAATTGAGATTGTGCTTGACGGATGAGTGACAAACGTGTAGACTCTGTGACCCCTCACCACAGGTGTAGTGTAGGGACTTATCAACACAAACAACACACACACACGATGAAGACCCACGTGAAGAAAGGCGACAGCGTACTCGTTATCGCCGGCAAGAACAAGGGCAAGCGTGGTGTCGTTTTGTCTGTTGATGCCAAGAAGCAGACGGTCATCGTTGAGGGCGTTCGCACCCTCAAGAAGGCCACCAAGCCCACCGAGGATAACCCCGAGGGCGGCATCATCGACATTGACGGCCCCATCCACATCTCTAATGTGAAGAAAGAGAGCTGATGCCGAAAGGCTGAAACTCCGCGCTTAAGCCATCAAACATAAACCATTAACAACAGAGCTGACCCGCTAAAGATTATGAGCACACCTACAATGCTTACATATTACAAGGAGAAGGTCGTACCGGCCCTCCAGGCGAAGCATCAGTACAGCAACGTTCACCAGATTCCCCGTCTGGAGAAGATTGTTGTAACGACCTGCATGGGCAAGCACCCCGACCGCAAGCAAGCCGTTGAGGACGCCGTTGCCGAAATCGCCAAAATCACCGGCCAGAAGCCGGCTGTCACCTACGCCCGCAAGAGCGTTGCTAACTTCAAACTCCGCGAGGGTGAAGTCCTCGGCGCACGTGTAACCCTGCGCTCCACCCGTATGTGGGAGTTCCTCGATCGCTTCATCAACATTACCGCCCCCAACATCCGTGACTTCCGTGGTCTGCCCACCAAGTCCTTCGACGGCCGCGGTAACTACGCCATCGGTATCCCTGATCAGTCCATCTTCCCCGAAATCGAGCTGGACCAGATCAAGCGTAACATCGGCTTCGACATCATCTTCGTGACCTCTGCCACGACGAATGACGAAGGTCGTGACCTGCTTGCTGAGCTGGGTATCCCCTTCCGCAAGCCCAACAAGAAGACAGAAGAAAACGCCTAACTAATTTACGACCATGGCAGTATTAAGTGATCCTATCGCAGATTTTCTCACCCGCCTGAAGAACTCCGGCTACGCCCGTAATGAGGTGTTCACCGTTCCTTTCTCCGGCATCAAGGCTGAGATTGCCCGCATCCTTCAGGAGGAGGGCTACATCTGGTCTTTCGAAGTAGTGGGTGAAGGTAAGGACAAAGCCATCAAGGTGAAGAACAAGTTCTCCGCCAATGGCAAGACCATCATCACGGACGTAAAGCGCTGCTCCAAGCCGGGCCGTCGCCAGTACGTACACTCCGCTGACATCCCCACCGTTATGAATGGCTTGGGCATCTCCATCGTTTCTACCTCTCAGGGTATGATGACCGGTGCTAAGGCCCGCAAGCAGCAGATCGGTGGCGAGCTTATCGCACTCGTATGGTAAGTATTAACCCCTAACCATTTAGAACATTATGTCTCGAGTAGGTAAGAAAGTTATCACAATCCCCGCCGGTGTTACCGTCACCATCAATGGTGCCGACGTAACCGTAAAGGGCGCTAAGGGCGAACTGAGCTGGACGCTCCCCACCGGCATCACTGCCGCCGTAGAGGGCACCGAGCTCACCGTAAGCCGCGCTGACGAGTCCCGTGCTCTTCGTGCTCTTCACGGCACGAACCGCTCCCTCCTCAACAACATGGTAGAGGGCGTAAGCAAGGGTTTCGTTAAGGAGCTTGAAATCGTAGGTGTAGGTCTCAAGGCCGCCGTTAAGGGCAATGCCCTTGACCTCGCACTCGGTAAGTCCCACCCCATCCTTCACCCCATCCCTGCCGGTATCACCGTTACCGTAACGGATAACACCAAGCTTAAGGTTGAGGGTATCAACAAGCAGATTGTCGGTCAGTTCGCGGCTGAGGTGCGCGGCTACTATCCGCCGGAGCCCTACAAGGGCAAGGGTATTCACTATGTTGGTGAGTACATCCGCCGCAAGGAAGGCAAGAGCGTTGGCAAGTAATCATCTCAAACACTTATACCAAAGTTTACAGAAAAATGAGCACTATCAATCGCAAAGCCATCCGCGCCCGCGTTCATACGCGTATTCGCAAGAAGATTGCCGGTACGCCTGAGCGCCCCCGTCTGGCAGTTAATTTCTCTAACCAGCACGTCTACGCACAGGTGATTGACGACACGAAGGGTGTAACCCTTTGCGCCGCCTGCACCAAGAACGTAGAGCTCAAGAAGGCTAGCAAGGAATCCGCCGCTAAGGTGGGCGCCCTGATTGCCGAGAAGGCCCTGGCAGCAGGCATCACTGAGGTTGTATTCGACCGCGGTGGTTTCCTCTACCACGGGAAGGTGAAGTCTCTGGCCGATGCCGCTCGTGAGGCCGGTCTCAAATTCTAAAAAGAAAGGTTGCAACAGTAATGAACACTGAAGAAACGAAAGCTCCCGCTGAGGAGACAACTCAGGAGACTCCCACCCAGCAGCCCATGCGTGGCCGTGGCCAGCGCCGTGACAACGGCCGTGGCGGTCGTGGTCCCCGTCGTGAGGGTGGCCGTCGCAACGAGGCTCCCGTAGAAGAGGGTCCTCAGCTCATGGAGAAGGTCGTATACGTGAACCGTTGCGCCAAGGTGGTCAAAGGTGGTCGCCGTTTCTCCTTCAGCGCCCTCGTTGTTGTGGGTGACCAGAAGGGCAAGGTAGGCTACGGCTTCGGCAAGGCCAATGAGGTGTCCGACGCTATCCGCAAGGGTACCGACGCCGCCAAGCGCGCCATGAAGAAGGTTGTAGTTGTAAACGAGACCATTCCGCACGAGATTTACACCGAGTTCGGTGGTGCCAAGATCGTGTTGAAGCCGGCCACCCCCGGTACGGGTCTTGTAGCCGGTGCCAAGGTACGTGCCGTACTTGAGGCCGCCGGTGTGACCAACATCATCGCCAAGTCCATGGGTTCCTCTAATGCCGCTAACGTAGTGAAGGCTACCATGCAGGCCATGCTTGCCATGCGCACTGCTGACCAGATTCTCTCTGCCCGCGGTAAGAAGAAGAAGGACTCCGCCATCTGAGATTAACATTCAACCATTGATTTTACCATCATGTTGACACTTCAAACACTTCAGCCCAATCCCGGCGCAAAGCATCGCAAGAAGCGCCTCGGTTGCGGTGAGAGCTCCGGCCTGGGTAAGACCTGCGGCAAGGGCAACAAGGGTCAGAAGGCCCGCTCCGGCGGTTCCATTCGTCCCGGCTTCGAAGGTGGCCAGATGCCCCTTCACCGTCGTCTGCCGAAGAAGGGCTTCAACAACGCCCGCTTCCAGTCCACCATTGCTATCGTTAACCTGTGCCAGCTTGAGGCTTTCTTTGAAGCCGGTGCTACGGTTACGGAGAACGAGCTGCGCCAGGCCGGCCTTGTAAAGGGCGACTGCGACGCCGTTAAGCTTCTCGGCAACGGTAACCTGTCCAAGGCTCTCAACGTAACGGTTGACTTCGCCAGCGCCTCCGTGGCTGCTAAGATCGAAGCCGCCGGCGGCACCCTCACGGTGCTGAGCGCTCAGGCCTGATGCGCTGACAAAGCGCTAATGCGCTGACAGACATCAGATAACAAATTACACGAGCAGGGTGGCGCAGCGCCACCCGGCATACGTGTAGGAAAGGCAAGAGAAAATTTTGCCAAATCCGCCCGCCCCGAAACCAATGTAAGCCGAGAGTGTAAAACGGCAACGGAGAAAGGGCAATAACGCTGCAAGAACAACTTTACAACACAAGAATCACAGGCCATATGATAACCGCATTTGCCAATACCATGAAGGTACCGGACCTGCGCAGCCGCATCCTGTTCACGCTGGCGATGATCGTCATCGTGCGTTTGGGTGTGCACCTGCCCCTGCCCGGCGTGGACGTAGAAGCGCTCAAGAACTACATGGACGTACAAGCCCAAAAGGGTGACAACCCCTTGGGTGCGTTGGGTGCCATTTTAACCATCTTCTCCGGCGGTGGTTTGCAACAGTGCGGTATTTTTGCGTTGGGTATCATGCCCTACATCTCCGCCTCCATTATGACCCAGCTGATGGGTGCTGTTATCCCCTCCTTCAAGAAGATGCTGAGAGAGGAAGGCGGCCGCCAGAAGATGACGAAGGTAACGCGTTTGCTGGCCATCACTATTGCCGTGATTCAGGGCTACCTGCTGACGCTTTCCCTGCGCAACCCGGCCAACATCGGCCTGAGCGGTTTGGGCGACTTGGTGCTCAACCCCGGCTTCATTTTCACCACCACCACTATCTTCATCATCGTAACCGGCACCATGTTCCTCATGTGGATCGGTGATCAGATTACGGACCGCGGTATCGGTAACGGTGTATCCCTCATCATCTCCGTCAACATCATCAGTGCCCTTCCCGGTGCATTCGCCATTGCCTGGACCACGCTTGTGGGCTCCGGCTCTGAGATTAAGCCCTTGGGTGCTCTTCTGATTGTGGCTCTCATCCTCTTCATGGTGCTTGTGGTAGCCTTGGTGGTAACCATTACTCAGGCTCAGCGTCGCATCCCCGTGCAGCAGGCCAAGCGCATGGTAGGCCGCAAGGTCATGAACGGCGGTACTCAGTACCTGCCCCTCAAGTTGAACTACTCCGGCGTGATGCCCGTTATCTTTGCCACCGCCATTCTGGCTCTGCCCGTCATGGTAGTGCGCCAGATTTGGGGTGATGCTTCCGACATCACACACGTGGTGAACATCCTCATGTCCCCCACGGATGTAGGCTACTACATCATCTCTGCCGTCATGATTTTCTTCTTCTCTTACTTCTGGGTAGCTACCATGTTCCAGCCCCAGCAGATTTCCGAAGACATGCAGCGCAGCGGCAGCTACATTCCCGGTGTACGCCCCGGCCAGCCCACCGCTACTTACTTGGATCAGACGATGTCCCGCCTCACCTTTGCGGGCTCTCTGTTCCTCACCCTCATCTACTTCCTGCCCTGCTTGCTGAGCGTTTGGGGTGGTCTTAACATGGTGGTGACTCAGTTCTTCGGCGGTACCTCCCTGCTCATTCTCGTGGGCGTGCTGCTGGACGTTATGCGCCAGGTAGAAGCAACCCTGCTGCAGAAAAACTATGACGGCTTCATGAAGAAGAGCCGCAACCGCAGCAAGTACAGCCACCTGCAAGGCGGTGCTTCCGAGAGCAGCGCCGGTCTCGTAGCCCTCTGGCTCATCATTGCCGCCTTCGTTCTTACGGGCGCTGTGATTATGGCTATCTGAGCCGCCTTTGTTGATTCCTTGAAAAGCCCTTGGCTCTGCATGAGCCAAGGGCTTTTGCTATCTTCACGGCAGACTTTGCGTGATTCGGCTTGACGAAAGTCTCGGGATGTAGTAGAGTTAACTCTACCATGGAAGACCTCAACATCTCTCACACCGTCACCAGTTACGAATGTGGGGCAGACCACCTGCTCAAGCCCGACATGTTCATGCAATACTGCCAAGAGGCTGCTGAAACACATGCATCCGGCAATGATTTAGGGTATGATTGGAGCATACGCAACGGGCTTATCTGGGTGGAGATTCAGGGGGATTTCCGTTTCATACGTCGCCCGCGCTGGAAAGAAGTGGTACGCGTACGCTCCAACACGGGCAAAGCCTCTGCCCTGCAAGCACGCCGTTTTGTAGAGCTGCTGGATGAGGAGGGCAATGTGCTGGCACAGGCAGATTTGCTCTGGGTGCTCATCGATGTGAACAGCCGCCGCCCCATGCCGTTCAAAAAAATAATGGACCGCGTTAATATCCCGGATGCCTGCCCTGCCCTGATTGACGCAGAGCTTCAGCTTTGTGACACCTTCACCGCAACCGCCACGGCAGAGTTTACCGCCCCGCGCCGTGATATTGACTTTAATGGCCACATCAACAACAGTGCCTACCTCACATGGGTGCTGGACACCCTGCCAGACTCCATGAAGCCGGCAGAAGCCCCCACCCGCATACGCATCAATTTCAAGAAAGAAACCTTTGCCGGGCACCCCATTGCCATTGAACACAAACTTGCCGGCAAACAAACGCGCCACACCATTACCTCCAACGGTGAGCTGCGTGCAGAAATTGTGCTGGAGTGGTAAAACCCACCTTACGTTCTCCCTTTCGGCCGTATGCTTTTTACTGAGCATACGGCTGCTTTTTTACTTGATTCCTCACCATAATTCCCCCGTATATGCGGATATTAATTAATAAATACACCCTATTATCATAAATTAATTATTTAATTATATCAATATTTTATTTTTAGCTTGACAAATTAATATCTAAAAGTTAGTATGGTCTTACGTTTGATTTCAACCTCATCAAAAATCAATATTTAACCTTATCTAACCACAATACCTGAGCTATGAAATTAAAATTACCTTTAACACTACTTGCAACACTCGTAAGCAGCTTTGCTTACGCCGCCACGCCGAATACTTCCGGGACAGACACCATCGGAAGCGGTACGTATACATACTACACGGAAGCCGATGGAACAGTCAAGGCTACATTCACCGGCAACGGTGCAACAGGCAACAATGACGGCGGTTACACAAAAAGCACCGGTCACATGGGCGGCGTCTCTCCCGATTATGTCAATAACGATGGCAATGAGCGCGTAGCTACAAATACCGACCTCACCATCGGAGGTGTGGATTCTGATGGCAATGTTATTGAAACCACAGCAAAGCGTGTCACAGCCTCAGGCGTTAGGGGATATGTTGTAACCGGCAATAAAAAAGTTACAGTCAAAGAAGGTGCCAACGTGGAGTTGCTTTTAGGAGGTTATGACCTTGAAACCAAATACGGTATCAACAGTTTATCAGTCGCTAAAGAGTCAACTCAGCAAACCACCAAAACAGTATTCGCTCCAAAATCTCCGTCAACTGCTACCATTTCGATAAATGTAGAAGGTGGTAATGTGTCGCACATCTACGGCTCATACACGGCTTCCAACATTGTGACTCTGGAACTTCAGGCAGCAAAAGCCAACCTCAGTAGCGAGGCCTTGGCTGAGTATTTGTCTAATCCAGCATGGGCTCATAATGAGAAAATCAATATCACGCTCTCCGGTGGAAAAACGGATTTGATAATAGCCGGTGGTTTTAACGGTGCTGCCAACAATGACGTAAGTGTTCGCGTAACAGGAGATGACACCGTGGTTAATTTCATATATGCCGGCTCATACAGTACGGCAACCGAGGGCTATCAAGGCTATGTAAAAAGCACCAACGTTACCATTGAGGGTGGTACCATTACCGGTTCCGTATACGGTGGCAGCTACAATGCTGACAATTACGTTAAGGAAAACACCTCCGTTGTCATCACGGGTGGTACCGTTATGAATAACGTGTATGGTGCCGGTGATGGCGACACGGTAAAAGGCAGTACATACATAGAAATCAACGGTGGCAACGTTGATGGTGATGTTTATGGCGGTGGTAAAAACGGCAGTACCGTTGAAAAAAATACCACGATTGCCTTGTTGGACGGTAATGTTAAAGGTACCATTAAGGCCGGGGGCAAAGATGAGGCCTCTGAGGTTAAAGGCAACAAGACGTTGATTGTGGGCACGGACGAAAAGGCCTACACCGGCACGGTAGGCAACATTGAGGGCTTTGACGAGATTATAGTCAAAGAGGGTTCCTCTCTCCATCTGGAGCAAGGTAATGCTTTCACCTCAAATGACATGAGCGTGACCCTGAGTGCCAAGAACCTGAGCATGGCCGCCATCAACAGTGCCACGGCTGAGTTGGAGGGGACATTGACCCTCAGCATCGGCTTTGAGGGGGCACCCAAGAGCGGTAAATACATGATTATTGCAGCAGATTCAGCAGTGCAAGGCTGGGAGCAAAGCAACGTCACACTCAAAGGTGTTGCCGCTTTTGATGACCTGCAATGGAACGGCAACACGCTTTACTTTATATACCGCGGCGTGGATATGGACGCCATGACCACCGCCAACTGGGGTGTATTCAAATCCTCTCAGGCCTTCACCGATGCCTTGTGGGCACCGCGCCCCGCTGAGTCATGCTTGGATCTGACCGGCGAGAACAAATACACAGCTTGGGGCACAGTATACAGCCACAGCAGCCGCATCGGCAGCAATGGAGCAGACTATTCCATTTACGGTGGTGCCATCGGTGTAGAAAAAACACTGAGCGCCAAGCGCTTCATCGGCGCAGCAATGGGCTATGATTGGGGCAAGGTAAAACCCTTCAGCACCTCTTCTGTTGACCAAGACAGCTACCACCTTGCCGCTTATGGCCGCGCTTGGCACTGGTGCCCCAACAGCACGGACGCCGTGAGCATTGACTGGTCCGCCGCATATGGCCGCACCACATCCGACCACAGCTCCATAGCCGGTGACTGGACACAAGACACCCTGCAATTGGATGCCCGCGCTACCTATTACAGAGAGATTAACGAGCGCACCACGGTTAACGCCTTTGTGGGGGCTCAGTACTACGCACAGGGGTCCGACACCGTTGGTGATAACAAGGCCAAGGCCATGCAGAACCTGCGTTTCATGCTGGGTGGCGGTATCAGCTACCAGCTTGGCAAGCGCACGGCTCTTTACGGTGAGGCTTCTCTCTACCAAGATGTAGACCGCCACAACCCGAGCGTGAGCACCAACGGGGCACAGTTCTCATGCACCAACCCCGGCCGTTTCGGTGGCAATGTATCTGCCGGTGTAGAGTACAAGCTCAATGACAACTGGAGCATGCGCGCCAACTACGGGTTCAGCACGGCAGATGACCAGAACGAGCACTACATCAATGTAGGTGCTGTTTACCGATTCTGATACAGCTTTGCTGACAGATTCTTTCAAGCTACCCGGCCGACACCGGGTAGCTTTTTTTGCGGGGACAACACCTTGATTTGGCTTGCCACAAAGACCCCGGCGTGATAGACTCTTGGCGCATGCAGAATATCTCCCCCCAGCAAATTGATGCTCTTTGCCGGCGTTGCTGTGCCTTTGCCCTGTATGCCCTCCCCGGGGGAGAAATTGAGTTTTGCATGCAAAAAGACGGCGGTATCACCCCCGGCAGTGAGGGTGAGGGCTTCCTTTTGGCAAAATATGATGAGGCACCGTCCATCATACTCAGAGAGCTTCAAGAAATCCCCGACCCGCACGCCTATGAGCTGCGGCCCGCGCCTACGCCCGCCACGGCAGAAACCTCACGCGCAGATTACCACCACCATTTTGAACACTACACGGCGCAACTGCATGGTGAAAATGCGCTGCGTAAACTCGTATTAGCGAGAACGGAAGACATCCCCGCAGAGCATTTCTCTGCCGCGCAGGCTTTTATCACCCTCTGCAACACGGCACCGCAAGCCTTTAACTGCCTCTTCCATACCCCGCAGGGTGCTACTTGGCTGTGCAGCACACCGGAGCTGCTTTTACGCAGAGAGGGGGAAATATGGCACACCATGGCTCTGGCCGGTACGCGTGCCGATAATTCTCAACCATGGGATGCCAAAAACCTGCGTGAACACGCCTTGGTGACAGAGCACATTACCGTTTGTCTGCAACCGGTGGCAAGTGAGATTGAATGCGACGGGCCGCACACCGTCAGCGCAGGCCGCATGCTGGAGCACCTTTGCACCCACATACGCTTCCGCATGGAGGATGCCCACCTACCCACGCTACTGAGCACCCTGCCGCCCACACCGGCAGTCAGCGGATTCCCCACGGATGCGGCGCGAGACTTCATACGCCGCCACCCGGATATTGAACGCAGCTACTACGCAGGCTATCTGGGTCCCGTGGGTGCGCACAGCACACGGCTCTTTGTTACGCTGCGCTGCATGCAGCTCTTCCCCTCCCTATGCCGACTGTATGCAGGCGGGGGGCTCATGCCGGATTCCACAGAGCAGGCAGAGTGGGCAGAAACCACCCTCAAGATGCAAGCCATGCGCTCACTGATTTTACCGTGAAAAACAAAGAACAGACCTTTTGTGTAAGCGGTATGAGTTGCTCAGCGTGTTCTGCGCGAGTGGAGCGAGCCGTAAGCCAACTGCCCGGCGTTGAAAGTGTACAGGTCAATTTGCTGACCGGCAGCATGCGTGTAGTTTACGGGGAAAGTCAAAATACGGCAAGCATCATCTCGGCAGTAGAGGTGGCAGGCTATGGGGCAAAACCGGGCTCAGCTAAAGCCACGCCGCAGCGAGAAAACGCAACACTCAAAAAACGCTTTCTGTACTCCGCCGCGCTGCTGCTGCCCTTAATGACCGTGCATCACCTTTGGCACGGCTCGGCCTCTGCCGTTTTGCAGCTCATACTCACCTTACCCATCTTGTGGATAAACCGCAAGTTTTTTACCAATGGTCTGAAAAGTGTGTTGAAGGGAGCGGCCAACATGGATACCCTGGTAGCGTTGGGAGCCACGGCCGCCATGGCAGATGGTATTGCCAATTTCGCCATGCACCACCGCGGCGTATTCTATTTTGAAAGCGCGGCCATGATTCTCACGGTTATCACCTTGGGCAAATGGCTGGAGAGCCGCGCCACGAGACGCACCGGTGCCGCACTGGAAAAGCTGATTGCGCGGCTGCCGAAAACAGCTACCGTGTTGAAAGACGGCAGCAGCGTCTGCATGCCCGCAGAGTCGGTTCAGGTGGGTGATACCTTGCTCATACGCGCCGGTGAGCGCATACCCACGGACGGAACCGTGTTGCAGGGCTGCTCAGCAACGGATGAATCAGCCCTCACGGGTGAAAGTCTGCCCGCAGAAAAAACACCCGGCAGCAAAGTATACGCAGGCAGCATAAACGGCAACGGAGTCTTGCATGTAAAAGCGGACAAAACACGGGAAAACTCTGCCCTGTCCGACATCATTCGGTTGGTAAACGAAGCCGCGGCCACCAAAGCACCCATCGCCCGCGCAGCAGACCGCATCTCTGCCGTATTTGTTCCCGTGGTGGTAAGCATAGCCATTATCACCGCCGCTGCTTGGTTGCTGGCCGGTGCCGGCATTGCCTTTGCCGTATCATGCGCCATTGCCGTGCTGGTTATCTCCTGCCCCTGTGCGCTGGGCTTAGCCACACCGGTAGCTATTATGGCAGGTATAGGCAAGGGGGCAGAGTCAGGCATCCTCTTCCGCAACGGAGCAGCCTTGGAAACCCTGCATACCGCACGCTGTATTCTACTCGACAAAACCGGCACACTCACCCAAGCCAAGCCCAAGGTGACAGACATATTACCGGCAGACGGAGTAAGCCGTGAAACGCTGATGCAGCTTGCCGTCAGTCTCGAATCCGCAGGGAATCATCCTTTGGCCGCAGCCATCTTACAAGCCGGACAAGGGATATCACCCCTGCACGCAGATAACCACACCTACCACGCGGGGCGCGGTATAACCGCCACCATCAATGGTGCGCCCTGCGCTGCCGGCAATGCAGAGCTGATGCATGAGCACAGCATCACCATTCCTCAAGAAACAGGGGAACAGCTTGCAGCCACCGGTAAAACACCGCTCTATTTTGCCCGCGGGAGTGCCTACATGGGGCTCCTGGCTGTGGCTGATACCCTGAAAGACGGCTGCCGAGAAGCCATTACCCGCATGCAACGCATGGGCTGCCGTGTAGCCATGCTTACGGGAGACACGCCCCGCACTGCACAAGCCATAGCCCGACAAGCAGGCATTGATACCGTACACGCCAACCTGCTACCCCATGAAAAAGAGGAGGCCGTGCGCAAACTGCAAACACAGGGCAACACGGTTGTTATGGTGGGAGACGGTGTAAACGATGCCCCTGCACTCACTCGGGCAGATGTTGGCATTGCCATAGGTGCCGGTACGGATGTTGCTTTGGAAAGTGCAGATGTCATCCTGGTACACAGTGCCCTGAACGATGTGGTAGGAGCCATGCGCCTCAGCCACGCCGTCATCCGCAACATCAGGCAGAATCTTTTTTGGGCACTTTTATACAACTGCCTTGCCATTCCCTTGGCGGCAGGCTTGTTTTATCCCCTGCTCGGCCTGCAATTGCACCCTGCCGTTGCAGCCGCGGCCATGGGGTTAAGCAGCCTTTGCGTTGTCACCAATGCCCTGCGTTTACGGCATTTTCAAATTAACCCTCCCACACGTATGAACACCATCACCATCAACGTAGACGGCATGATGTGCCCGCATTGCGAGGCTCACGTTACCAAAGCCCTGCTTGCCATACCCGGCGTGGCTGATTGCCGGGCCGACCACAAAGCAAAACGCGTAACCCTAACCCTCAGCAGCGAAATCCCGCTCTCAGAACTGCATGCCGTTATCAGAGCTCAGGGGTATACCGTACTCTAATACCCCATAAACATCCGCTTTCCGGACAATAACAACATTATTTTCTTTTCAATCGGGCTAAGTCATGTTATCATCCCCGGTGCATGGGAGCAGGTAACGGAAGAGAAGGAACTGTACGCGCCGCGCTGCAAGGGAAAGGTCAGCTCGGTGGCAAGCTTGCAGGTCTCAGTCTGCCGCGTCAAATTGTGAGCATTGCACTGTGGCCTTTGCTGGAGCAGGTGCTCAGCTTCATATGCGCCTCTACCTCCCTCTACTTGGCAACCCACATGGGAACCGAGGGTGAGGTGACGGAGAAAATAGCCTCAGGCATTGGTGTAACCGGCTATGTGATGTGGTTAGGATTCCTGATGCAGGGAGCCGTAGGCATGGGTGCCACGGCCATTGTAAGCCGCATGACGGGAGCCCGCAAGTTCGGTGAGGCCAACTATGCCGCCAACCAAGCAGCCGTGTTGGGGCTGATAGCGGGTGTGGCATCAGCCGTGCTCATGTACCTTACGGCAGATTTTCTTGTTACCACCGTATTGAGTTTGAGCGACTACGCGCAAGAGGTTGCGCTTACCTACATGCATGTGGGATGCTGGGTTGCGGTGTTCTCCGGTATCATTTTTGCGGTAAATGCAGCCCTGCGCGGGGCGGGTGATACGCGCACGCCGTTCTTTATCATGCTGGCGGTAGACGGCATGAATATTCTCTTCAGCATTGTGTTGGTTAAATGCCTGGGCATGTTCGTTGAGGGCTTGGCATTGGGCATGATATTGGGCATGGCCACGGCGGCCTCCGTGTTGATAGGTATTCTGATACGGCGTTCTCTGCGCATGCGCAGGGAATTGGCCGGCAAAGATATTGACACATACGCAGCAGAACGTACGGACAACTATATACCCCCCATCCACCTGCGCGTGAAAGATTTGAAGCCCAGCTGGCAAAGCATGTACCGCATACTTACCATCGGGCTGCCGCAGGCCGTAGAAATCGGCGGTATATGGCTGATTCAGATATTCGTACTGCGTGTCATCTCTCAGTTGGGGGATGCCTATGTGGGAGCTCACAACATTGCCATACGCATTGAGTCACTCAGCTTTTTGCCCGGCTTTGCCATCGGCATGGCAGGTGCTACTTTGGTGGGGCAATATCTGGGTACGGGCAGCGTGCGTTCGGCACTGGAGACCGTGCGCAAATGCGTGCGGTACAGTGTTGTGTTCATGGGACTCATGGGTGTGGTATTCTTCTTCTTCCCGCAGATATTCGTTGAGATTTTTGCCTCCAACTCCCCGGGGCTTACCCATGCCACCATTCCGGTGGTACAGGTATTCCTGCTGATTGAGCCGTTCTACGCTGCCATGCTGATGATAAAAATGTGCCTGCGCGGTGCGGGTGACACGCGGCGTGTTATGTATGTATCCTATGGCTGCATGGGCTTTTTCCGCTTGCTTTGCCTTTACATCTGGAGCATCTGCTGGCCGGAGACCCTTTCTCTGGTGGGTATATGGCTGCTCTTCACCGTTGATATGGCGGTAGAATATCTCATTCTCAACCGCATGCTTTGCGGTCTTAAATGGGCAAGAAGAAAAGTCTGAACCGCAGTGCGATTCAGACTTTTTTCATCAATGTACAATTGCCAACGGGCGTTACACCCCGAGCTCTTCACGAATCACCTCGCGGATACGGGATTGGGTTTCCTGCACGGTGCCATCGGCCTCAATGCGGTGCAGCCAGGGCAGCTCCATGGCAGAGTATATCTCGTGACACGCTTGCAAGAACGGCTCGTTCTCAAAAGCATCATGCCCGTTGCCGCGGGCGTTCATGCGCTCCATAGCCATCTCCAGCGGTATATCCAACCAGAATGCCACATCGGGGATGGTGGCAAACTCCTCATTCATCTGGCGAATCTCCTCCACATTTGCCCCGGTGGCACCCTGATAAGCCATCATGGAGAGGTAATAGCGATCCAACAACACCCATGCGCCGCGCTCCAATGCGGGCTCAATAAGCTCACGCACGTGCTCACGGCGGTCTTGCAGCAGGCAGTTGATTTCTTCATCAATGCTCAAACGCTCACCGGAGAGAGCAGCGTTTCGCACTTTCATGCCCCATTTGCCGCGGGTAGGTTCAAAATCCGTTACAACTTCCAGACCACGAGCACGCAGGTATTGAGCCAGCAGCTGAATCTGGGTAGACTTGCCCGTGCCGTCTATGCCTTCAAAGACGACCAGGCTTCCCCTTAGGTGAGGTGAATCAGGTTCCATAACAGGCAAGAGCCTAGCACACGCCCCCCCACGTAGCAAGTCAAAAGTTTTTCAACTGACAGTTATACATTGATTTTACCGCTTTTTTCTCCGCTCTTCACCCTAAAATCTGAAAAAAATGCAGAATTCGCGTGAAAAATCTTGACAGACGGGAGCAGATGTTGTATCCTGCCTGCCCGTTCCCGGACAATTATTAACAAACACACACACAATCATGCGTTCCGTCACCGTACGTAAAGGAGAACCGATCGACCGCGCTCTCAAGCGCCTTAAGACCAAGCTCGACACCGAGGGTATCCTCGAGGAAATGCGCCGTCGTCGCGCTTTCGAAAGCCCCATGGATGAGAAGCGCCGCAAGGCTCGCTCCGCCAACAAGCGCAACAAGGTTAAGTGGCGCTTCACCAACAAGGAGGAAATCCCCGCTGCAGCCGTAACCCCCGCTGTTGAGGCCTAAATAACCCACCCCGTTCGGGAAAGTTTTCCGAAACAGGCGAATCTGCAAAAGGTTCGCCTGTTTTCTTTTTCATATCACGGCAGTATACATTATTTACCTTGCCAAAGCAGAAAAGGGGGTGTACAATACCCGCACGCTATGCATCCACACGCCACAGCCATTGATTTTAACGAGCGTCCGTTCATTTTGTTTTGGGAGGTAACGAGGGCCTGTGCCTTGGCATGTAAACATTGCCGTGCCATTGCCCAGCCCAAGCCCCACCCCGATGAGCTGACGCATGAAGAAGCCATGCGTTTGGTGGACGAGATTGCCGATCTGCGCCCGCCCATGCTGGTGCTGACAGGCGGCGACCCCATGATGCGTGCCGATATTTTTGATATCATCAACCGCGCTACCGAAAAAGGCCTGCGCGTGGCACTCAGCCCCGCAGCCACCCCGCGCCTGGTGCACACGGATTTTCAAAAACTGCGAGAAGCAGGCGTGGTAAGCCTGAGCCTGAGCTTGGATGGCGCTACGCAGGAAACACACGACCGATTCCGCGGTGTGCCGCATACATTTGAACGCACCCTGCAAGTTGCCAAGGCTGTGATGGAGGCGGGCATACAGCTGCAAGTCAACACAACACTGGCCAAGTCTACCCTGCCCGAGATGGATGCCTTCATTGAACTGATGAAGCAGATTAAGCCCGATGTGTGGAGCGTGTTTGTGCTGGTGCCCACAGGGCGCGCTACGGAAGAAGATTTACCCACGGCTCAGGATTTGGAAACGGTATGGAACCGCCTCGAACAGTTACGCAGTGAGCTGCCCTTTGCCATTAAAACAACGGAGGGGCACCACTACCGCCGTGTGCTGATGCAGGCAGCCCGTAAGGGCGGACAGCCCCCGCGCCACATGGTACCCACAAGAGACGGCAAGGGTGTGCTTTTCATCTCTCACACGGGCGAGGTGCAGCCCAGCGGATTCTTGCCGCTTACGGCGGGCAACGTGCGCACGGATAACTTGGCAGAGCTGTACCGCAACCACCCCATTTTCACGGAGCTGCGCAATGATGATGCCTTGGGCGGCAAATGCGGCAAGTGTGAGTACCGCAAAGTATGCGGTGGCTCCCGCGCACGCGCTTACGGCTCCGGTTTGGGGATGATGGGGGCAGAACCGCTCTGCAACTATATACCCGCAGCATGCAGACAAGAACGATAATTTTACACACACTCAGCAGCAAATGATTAACATTACAAGACTTTGGTGCGGTGCCGAGCAGCCCGCAGACCACATTCGCTATGGGCTGGGGCATGGCCAACACGGCCCGCACGCCAGCACCGCAGCCTGCTCTCCCACATCATCCCGCACCCGCAAACCCATTGTGGTATGGAACATTACACGCACCTGCAACCTGCGCTGCGTGCATTGCTATGCAGACTCTCACGCAGAGCAATACCCCGGTGAGCTTACATGGGAGCAATGCTGCGCCGTGATTGATGACTTGGCAGACTACAAGGTAAATGCCCTGCTGCTCTCCGGTGGTGAGCCGCTGCTGCACCCGCAGCTGCCCAAGATTTTGGAGCGAGCTACGGAGCGAGGGCTCAAAGTTACCATCTCCACCAACGGCACCCGCATTACCAAAGATTATGCAGAGCTTTTCAAAAAGCTGGGTGTAGCCTACGTGGGCATCTCTCTGGACGGCATCGGTGCCGTGCATGACTCTTTCCGCGGTGTACAAGGCGCGTTCGACGGTGCCATACGCGGTTTCAAACACTGCGAAAACGCCGGGCAGAAAACCGGCCTGCGCCTCACCCTTACCCGCAACAATGTGCAGAGCATGGAGGAGATTCTCAACTTCATTGAGCGTGAGGGCATTCAGCGAGTGTGCTTCTACCACTTGGTACCTACGGGGCGTGGTGTAGATGTAGCCAGCCTGCACCCGGAGGAAGCACGCGCCGCTCTCGATATGCTTATTGCCCGTGCCGAAAAATGGCACCGCAACGGCGAAACACGAGAGCTGCTCACCGTAACACAACCGGCAGACGGCATCTATATTCTGCTCAAACAACTCAGAGAGGGCAATCCCCTGGCCGCCCAGACCCTCAAGCTGCTCAGCTGGAACGGCGGTGGTGCCAACTCCTCCGGCCGCGGCATTGCCAACATTGATACTCAAGGCAATATCCACCCGGACCAGTTCTGGCAATCCGTCACCCTCGGCAATGTAAAAACTCAGAAATTCAGTGAGGTATGGGAGGCTGCCTCAGAGCCCTCTGCCGCAGAGCTTCAAAAGCTTCGCGGAGCAGAAGACCCGTTAGAGCGCCAAAAGCAGCTCAGCGGCCGCTGCGCCACCTGTAAGCACTTTGCCCTGTGCGGCGGCGGTTTCCGCACCCGCGCTGCATTTGCCAACGGCCATTGGTTCGGCTCAGACCCCGGATGTTACCTGACAGACGAGGAAATCAGCACCGAAATTCGACTCTGAAGCCGCGTGGAGAATAAAATTTGAAGATTTTTTCTGAATTCAGCAGATTTTTTCTTGCAAGGGCGTGAACAATATGGTATCACTGATTTTGTCATGAAGCGCTTACTCCTTTCTACACTTCTTTTCGCACTCGCCGGCACGACGTATGCCGACATCCAGGCTCCGCCTGCATCTGAGTACACCGCCACCCGCAAGCTTGGCCGTGCTATCGGTAACATTCTGTTCGCCGTTGAGGAAATCCCCGTGACCATCCTCCGTTGGAACAATGCCGAGGGCAACTACGCCGGCTACTCCGTTGGTTTGGTTGAGGGCTTTACCCGCACTGCCACCCGCATGGGTTATGGTCTGTATGAGCTCGTTACTTTCTGGGCTCCCACCTACAAGTGCACCTACCGTCCTCCCTACCAGGGCAGCTGCGGTCGCAGCGGTCTCAAAGAGTACAACACCTGGTCCGGCTTCTCCGAGTTCCCCGAGGAGCTTGGCTTCCAGTCCAAGTACGACTACTCTCGCCTTAACGAGAAGTAATGAGTGCAGGTAGTCGGTGATTCCGGCGTGACTTCTGCAGAGTCTACTCTCCGCCGTTCACCGCAAGAAACCCTAAAAAAACTCGCCCCGACTGATCATCGGGGCGAGCTTTTTATTTGCAATTGTTTATTGACAATTTACGGAGTCGGAAATTAAGCAAGAAGCGTCACGGACGGAGCATCAGGGCATACTCAACCGACTGCGCATTACACAACTCAACAAGCTCTACAAAGCGAGCAAAGGTAGCAGCTTGAGGCTGCCAGAAAAGATTTACCACCGTCCCCTGCTCTGCAGCCGTTTTCAGGGTAGACTCAGCCTCTGCCACCGTGGCAACGGTGAGTTGCAACTCACTTGCCGCATTAAACATGCGTATGCGGCCATCCTCCCCCAGCATCAGGTTAGAGGCGGTCTGCGTGGTGTATGTGGGGGCAATATCCACCCAGTCATCCCCCTTACGCACGGCCAAACGCAGCGGGATACGCAGCATATCACACACGGTCACACACTCAACCAGCGCATTCAAAGCCTTTTGTGCAGCATCACCCGTTGCGGAGGCATCCAAAGAAAACACCACGCATTGAAAACAGCGCGTCTCATACTCGTACTTCAGCGCATCCATCAGCTTGAGCAGCTCTCCCGTGGTCTCAGGCCACTGCAACACATCGCTCAGCCCCGGCACTGCACCGCAGCACACATCTACCACGGCTATATTCTTATCCCAATGAACCGGATTGATATTGAACGCCGTGCTCACGGCTTCCTCCGGTGTACTCTCAGCATGAGCCATGCCGAACATCATCAGCGCAGGTAAAATGTATCGTACGTGCAGCATACTCTCATTATCCCCCATAACTCTCAAAAGTCAATAACAAAGTACGTTCCCTACCGCGCAAAAGCAATATACAGCGGAAAGAAGCCTTGCAGGTGTGGGGGAAATGTGATAGAATGGGGTGCAGATGAGGACATTAGATGAGCTGAGAGCCGAAATAGACAAAATTGATGCGCAGATTGTAGCATTGATTAAGCAGCGCATGCAGTGTGTGCATGGCGTGGGCGAGCTGAAAAAAGAGGCCAAATCTCACATCTTTGTACCGGAGCGTGAGAGTCGGCTCATTGAAAAGATTTTGATGCACAACGGCGGAGAACTGCCGGAAAAAGGGCTCAAAAGCATTTATCGCCAGATAGTAAGCATGAGTCTGCATTTGGAAGGCGGCGTGAAAGCAGGTTACCTGGGCCCCCCCGGGACATGGAGCCACCAAGCCGCGCAATCCCGTTTCGGCGACAGTGTGGAGCTGGTACCCTACCCGAGCTTTCAGCAGATTTTCCGCGCCGTAGAGGTAGGGGAAATCAATTACGGCGTTATCCCCATTGAAAACAGCACGGATGGCCGCATTTCTCAAGCGGTGGACCTGCTGGGCAGCACGGAGCTGCGCATCTGTGCGCAGATTCATCTGAATGTGAGAAATTGCCTGATGTCCAACATAGAGCGCACGCAAATACGCAAGATTTACTCTCACTCTCAAGTGCTGGGGCAGTGCCGCGAATGGTTGCGCAAGAATTTTCCGAAAGCGGAGCTTGTATCCACGGCCTCCACTACCGTGGCTGCCAAGTTGGCACATGATGAAGCGGAGAACGGCGCAGCTGCCTTGGGCAGCCCGTTAGCAGCCGAGTACAACGGCCTAGAGGTATTGGAAACCAACATACAGGACAAGGCGGGCAACACAACGCGTTTTGCCGTTATCGGCAACCAAACAACAGCCCCCAGCAATCAGGACCGCACCACCATCTGTTTCGGCGTGCCTCACACCGCCGGCAGTTTGGTAGATGTGCTGAGCGTATTCAAAGAACACGGCATCAACATTTACTGCATGGACTCCCGCCCCACGCGCGACACCGCATGGGAGTATGTGTTCTATATTGATGTAGAGGGGCATGCGGAGCAAGAACCGTTGAAGAACTGTGTAGACACCCTGCGCAAGCGCACGCCCATGTTCAAGGTATTGGGTTCTTACCCTGAGCACTGATGATTAACCGCTAGGCACTATGGCATTTACATACGAACAGGCATACACCCTGCTGAAAAACGCCCGCAACAACGGCCGCCAGCCGCACGCCCTGCTCTTTACCGGTGCGCCCGAGGCAGGCACGCACCGCCTTGCCCTTACCTTGGCGGCAGAGCTGAACGGGGCGCGTGCGGCCTCATTGGAGAACCTGCAACACCCCAACTGCCGAGTGTTGCGCCCCGGCTCCAAAATACGCACCATATCCATTGATGCCGTGCGCAGTGTAGAGCCGTTTCTTGCCTTGCGAGCGGATGAAGGTGCCACCAAACTCATCATTATTGATGAGGCCGACCGCCTGCTGACCGAGGCCGCCAACGCGTTCCTTAAAACGCTGGAAGAGCCGCCACCGCAGACGCTGATTATCCTGATTACGGAGATACCCAGCAAACTGCTGCCCACCATTTTATCCCGCTGCGTACGCATTGACTTGCGAGACTCCCGCCCCGGTGTGCGTTTGAGCCGAGTGCAGGAGCTGTTTTTACCGGCAGTTAAAGCCGCCCTGCCCCGCGTGGGTAATGATGTAGCGGCACTGGGCTTGCGCGCAGATTTTCAAAGCTTGCTGGTGAAGCGCAAGGAAGAAATCACCGAGCGCATCACCGCAGCCCTCAAAGCAGAAGCCAAAGCCGTGTCTGAGGGTACGGACATCAAGAACTGGGAGGCCATGCAAAAGGATATCACCAACGCACGCATTGAGTCCGAGTACCTGGGCGAGCGTGAGCAGATGCTGGAGCTGCTTACCCTGTGCTTGGGGCAAGCAGTGTTGATAGCATCTCACGCGCCGGATGTGCATCCCATTATGCCGGAGCTTAAAGATTTGGCCCAAAAGTGCAGCGTGGCAGACTTGCTGCGCCGCATGCGCGCAGTGGATGAGCTGCGAGCCGACCTCAGTTTCAATGTGAACGAAGCACTTGCTCTCGATTCAAGACTTTTAGACATCATCGGTAATTCCCCATTATGAACAGCATGACCGGATTCGGGGCTGCAACCGCCCCCCTCAACAACGCAAACATTCGCGTAGAAATCGGCGGTGTTAACCGCAAACAAACGGAGATTTCCGTATCCCTTCCCCGTGCTTGGGCTGAGCTGGAAAGCAGCGTGCGCGAGCTGGTGGCCGGGGCCGTATCCCGCGGGCGAGTCAACGTGACTATCTCTCTGCAAGCAGCAGCAGCCGGCACCGGCAACATCTGCGTGAACAAGGCCAAGCTCAACGCCTTGCAACAATGCTTGGCAGAGGTGAGCGACAGCCTGCAACAGCCCGTTGCCCCCACTCTGGAGGCCCTTGTGCGACTCGGTGTCATTGCAGAAGAAAGCGAGGGAGACATCACCCCCGAAACCGCTTGGGCCGCCGCAGAGCCTGCCGTTCGAGAGGCACTTCAAGCTTTCCTTACCCTGCGTGCGGAAGAAGGTGCCAACCTGCGTGACGACCTGTTGAGCCGCATCAACACCTTGCGCGAGTACCGCGAGCAGCTCATTGCCCGCGCTTCCGGAGTACCTGCCCGCTACCGCGAACAGTTGATGAAACGCTTAGAAGAAAGCGGGCTGCCGTTACCTGCGGATGATGAGCGCATCATCAAAGAAATCGCCCTCTTTGCAGACCGCTGCGACGTGAGCGAAGAGACTACCCGTCTGGCCTCTCACCTTGACCAATTTGAGCGCATTTGCGACAAACAGGAAGCCGTGGGACGCACCCTGGATTTCCTGTGCCAAGAAATCTTCCGTGAGCTCAACACCACCGGTTCCAAAGCCAATGATGCAGAGCTCGCCCAGCTGGTAGTTACCGCCAAAACCGAGCTGGAAAAAATCCGCGAACAAGTACAAAACGTTGAATAATACATCTTTATGTTAGGTTCTCTCCTTATCGTATCAGGCCCGTCAGGCTCCGGCAAAACCACCCTCTGCCGCCGCGCAGAGGCTGCGGGGCTTACCTCATATTCCATTTCTTGCACCACCCGCCAACCCCGCCCCGGAGAACAGGACAGCGTGGACTACCACTTCCTTACCCCCGAGGTATTTGCAGCCAAGGTAGCAGCCGGGGAGTTCCTGGAGCACGCCACCGTGCACGGCAACTCATACGGCACCCTCAAGGCAGATATCATTGACCTGCTGCAACAAGGCAAGAATGTTGTTATGGACATTGACGTACAGGGTGCAGCATCCATCCGCGCCTGTGATGATGCCATCATTCGTCGCGCCTATGCCGATGTGTACATCCATGTGCCCTCTGCCGAGCTGGAAGCCCGCCTGCGCGGACGCCAAACAGACAGCGAAGAAGTGATTCAGCTGCGCCTGCACAATGCCGCAGAAGAAGATGCCCGCCAAGGCGAATACATGTACGCCCTCGTCTCCGGCGACCGCGAGGCGGACTACTCCCGCTTCCTTGCCCTGCTCACCACCCTCGGCATGCGCACGCAGTTGGCATAACGAGAAAGATACATTATCCCCGAGAACGCATCGCGCACAGTGTACGCGGTGCGTTTTTCTGTTGTCATGCACTTTGCCGCATGGACGGGCAAATACTTAAAAAAAGAAAATGAAGTGCCTTGACTCGGAGGGGGTGAGATGGTAAAATTGTGAAAACTCTAACGTCTTTTGAACTATGATCAGGTTTGCATCAACAGACTGTCGCCGTGAGACCGGCAATATCAAATGGGATTTGCAGGGGCCGCTGCCTTTCGGCATTGCGGACATGGATATTGAGAGTCCGCCCTGCGTGGTGGATGCCTTGCAGGCTCGCCTTAACCACCGTTTCTATGGTTATGCATTCATGACGGATGAGTTGCGCGCCGCCATCACCGCCTATCTTAAAAGCAAGCACGGTGTAGAAAATGCCAAGCCGGAGTGGTTGCACGAGCTGCCGGGTTGCGTACCCGCCTTTACCCTGGTAGCCCGCACGGTATGCCCCAACCCCGAGCATGAGGTATTGGTATGCACCCCGGCCTACCCGCCGATGCTGCACTGCCATGAGGATGCCCGCTGCAAGCTGGTGACGGTGCCCTATGTATTCAACAACGAGCGTTGGGAGTTTGACTGGGAAGCCTTGGAGGCAGCCGTAACCCCCAACACCAAGCTTTTCTTGCTGTGCAACCCGCACAACCCGCTGGGGCGTGCTTGGAGCCGTGAGGAGATGGAAAAAGTGGCTGATTTCTGTGAGCGCTATGACCTGATTCTCTGCTCAGACGAGATTCACTGTGACTTGGTGCTTGATGAGGACAAGAAGCATGTGTGCGCCCTCACCCTGCCCGAGCGCATTCAGCAACGCACCGTGATGTTGAGCGCACCGAGCAAGACTTTCAACATTGCCGGTATTTGCTTTACCTACATGGCCGTGCCCAACGATGAGCTGCGAGTGGCTATTCGCAAGACACAGGGGCACAGCCTGCCCACGCTCAATGTGTTTGCCTATGCCGCCTCACTTGCCGCCTACACTCAAGGCTGGGAGTGGCATGAGCAGCTGCTCAAAACCCTGCGCAAAAACCGCCAAACGGTTATTGACTACGTGGCAGAGAATCTGCCCATGATTAAGACCCGCCACCAAGAGGCCACCTACCTGGCATGGTTGGACTGCTCTGCACTGGGTGTGGAATCCCCGCACGAGTTCTTCCGCAGCAATGCCGGCGTATACTTGGACAACGGTGCCAACTTCGGCGACCCGCAGTGCGTACGCCTGAACTTTGCCACCAACCCCGAGATGCTGATGCAGGGTCTTAACGCCATGAAAAAGGCCGTTGATGAGCTCTTTGCCTCTCGCGCCTGATAAAAAAGCCACCATTTATTACAGAAAGCACCGCAAATGAACGTTTGCGGTGCTTTTTGCTTGCAGCAGGCGCAGTAATTTGTTAGTATTCAAGGCAATGAAACGCCCTTTATTTTGCGAGCTCTGCCCACTTGCTTTCCGCCTCTCAAGACTGAAAGGTATTATATTGCGCAAACTGAAGGATGCCGTCAGCGGGTTAAATTTCTGCCACGAGAAAGCAAGCGAAGCACTGCCGCACTCGGTAGCCAAACACAGCTCCCCCATACGCCGCTGCTTACCGGGGGTAAATGCAGAGCTGCAAGAGAATAAGGCCAAGAATCTTGCCTTGGCAGCCTCTTGTATCAACCGCCTGCTCATACGCCCCGGAGAGACGTTTTCTTTTTGGCGAGCCGTGGGCAACACCAACGCGAAAAAAGGCTATTTGCCGGGATTAGTGATAGCATGCGGCAAACAGACAGAGGGAATGGGCGGCGGCATGTGCCAGCTCTCTAACCTGCTGCACTGGATGGTATTGCATTCTGCCCTGAGCATCACGGAGCACCACCACCACGAGCGTTACAACTTGTTCCCTGATGACAGGCGGCAAGTACCATTCGGGCTGGGCACAAGCATTGTCTACAATTATTTGGATTACCGCGTTACCAACAACACCCCACGCACCTACCAAATAATGGTATGGACAGATGGTGAAAACTTGCACGGAGAACTGCGCACAGACAGGCCGGAGCCGCAAAGTTACCGCATACGAGTGGAGCGCGATTGCTTCATAAAAGAAAAAGACGGTATATACCGCTGCTGCGATATATACCGTGACGTGATAGAGGCTGATGGCAGCACAAGCTCAAATCACTTGTTAAGCACCCATTCCAAAGTGATGTATGAGGTAGATGCCGCAGATATCAGCGCAGGTTAAACCCACCGCGCATTAAACGGAACAACGCCAGAGTGCGAGCCCAATTCTCGGGGGCGTCATCAGACTCCGGGAATATTTTCCCCTCGGGTATGCGGGCGTAGCGCTCTTCAGCGCGAGAATGCGAAAGCTCCCGCAAGCCGACGGAAAAGATGGCACCCAACGCAAGAAACTCACGCGCGGACTCATGAGAACCGTTCCACGCATGCAGGAGGACACGGGGCAAAGTACCTGTGCGGGCTCTCTCTTTGAGTATTCCCAGCAGCTCGGCATGGCAACGCACACAATGCAAATGCACCAGGCGGTCATGGCGAAAGGCTGCCCCCAAATGCAAATGCAACAGCAGACGCTGAGCTTCCAGCGTGTGTTGGTGTTTCTCAGAAGCATCAAGACCGGTTTCACCCACCTCTGCGGCCGGATAGCGGTAAAGCCAATCATCCAATGCAAAAGCAAAGTCGGCAGGGTCTTCAATCTCATGCGCATGCCAGGGGTGCACGCCGAATGCCGGGGTCATGCCCTGCACTGCGGCCACGCGTTCCCAGTCTGCCTGAGTAACGGCACAAATACTGCCACCGGCAGCATTGGGATGATGGGTATGGCAATCTTTCATACTTTAATCAAATCATGTTCTGCAAAACTGTAATAAGGACATGGTTGAGAAGCATCTGCTGCGCCGATAATCACATGGTCAAGCAAAGGTATACCCAAAATATGCCCCGCCTCGCCGATGGCCTTGGTAAGAGAGCGGTCCTGCTCACTGGGGGTAATGCTACCGCTGGGATGATTATGCACCATGATAATTTTACAGGCATTGTGGCGTATAGCCGGGGCAAATACATTGCGCGGATGCGTCACCATACGGGTAAGCGTACCGGTTGTTACACGCTCCATGCGGATGAGGCGGCGGCGGGCATCCAGCAACAACACGCACAACACCTCTTGCATTTCAAAGCGCAACTCGCCCACCATGTATTCATACACCTGCCAAGCTTTGCTCATATCGCAACGTTCCATGCGGTCTCTGGCGGCACGCTGCCCCAGCTCAAAACCTGCGGCCAGCGTAGCCGCTTTGGCCTTGCCGATACCCTTAACCAGGCTGAGAATATCAGCCGCCTCCATTTGACCCAACTCTGCCAATGAACCGGCAGCCTTTTTTACCTGAGCAGCCAACTGCAACACATTGCAGCCTTGCAACCCCGTACGCAGAAAAATGGCAATCAATTCTTCATCGGACAAACTGCGGCGTCCGCGCAAAAACAACTTCTCACGCGGCAGCTCATCAGCCGGCACGGTATCAAGCAATTTAACGGATTCGGAAACGGTATCAGCAGAGAGAGACATAAGCTTATGGCTTTGAAATAAAAACGGCACCTGCAAGAGTTCGCATCTTTGCAGGTGCCGCCAAAGTTTTATTCAGCGTTGCGGGAGAGAGGCTCAGGGCATCTCCAGCATATCATTGACGATGTTAATGGACTCGCGGAGAATCGGGTCAAGGGTAGAGGGATAATCCACCTCCTCTTCCAGCTCTTCCTCGGGGTCCTTCACCTCATCCATGTACTTGTCATCGTCTTCCTTGGTGATAACGGGCAGCTCGTCAAGCTTCACGTCATCCAACTTCAGGCGCAGCACACGCAGGTTAGCGGCATCTTGCTCAGCCATGGCGGCGTATCGCACCTTGCGGTCTGCCGTAATGGCTTTCTGACGCTGCACGAGCTCCTCATTCTCAGCGGCACGCTTGGCCTTGTTGAGGGAGTCGATGTTGGCCTCGGTCTGAGCGCGGCGGTAGTCGATGTTCCACTTGGTGTCCTGCAAGTCCTTGTCAGCAGCCACACGGGCAGCACTGCGCTTGGAGAGCTCGGGCAGAATGCGGGCAATGCGACCATCCTTCACATAACCGGCGGCAGCGGGAATCTCATCGTAAGGCATCACAAAGTCAAGCTCAGCCTCACCCAACTGCAAAGCAGCCGTGCTCATGGGCAGCACAATGTCACTCTCCACACCCTTCTTCTGGGTGGAAGCACCATTAATGCGGTAGAACTTCTGCACCGTTACCTTAATCATACCGGCACCCTCACGAGAGGAGAAGTAGGGCAGGTAATCTGCCAAGCTGCGGGGAATCTGCACCGTACCCTTACCGAAGGTGGACTCATCGCCCACGATAACGGCGCGACCGTAGTCAGCCATAGCACCGGCGAAAATCTCAGAGGCAGAGGCACTGAGCTTGTTGCAGATAACGACAACCTCGCCGTCGAAAATCTTCTTGCCGCTCACGGTAAGACGCTCGCGCTGGCCACGGGCATCACGCACCTGAACCACGGGACCGGCACCGGTGAAGAAGCCCACCATCTTGCGAACCTCCTCCAGAGAGCCGCCGCCGTTGAAACGGAGGTCAACGATAAGGCCCTCCACTTTCTCCTCCTTCATGCGGACGATAAGCTTCTTAACGTCTGCACCGCAGCGTACACCGCCGGTCTCATCGAGGTCCATATAGAAAGACGGCAGGGTGAGGATACCGATACGGCGGGTCTTGCCCTCGGGCGTCTTCATCTCCACAATCTTGGCACTGGCAAGAGACTCAGACATGGGCACCTCATCGCGCACGATGACAACCTCACGCTCCTCAGCACTCTCACCGCTGAGCACACGCAGCTTAACGGGCACCCCCTGCTTACCGCGCACCAAATCTACCACCTTGTCAATGCTCATGTACATGATGTCAACCCACTGACCATCATTAAGGCTGTCAATGGCGATGATACGATCACCCAGTTTGAGCTGGCCATTCTTGGCAGCGGGGCCACCCTTCACAATACCTTCAATGCGGGTAGAGCCGTCATCTTGCTCGCTGAGCTGAGCACCGATACCCACGATAGAGGCTTTAATCATGTCTTTGAAGCGCTGCTCTTCTTTAGCGCTCATGTAGTTGCTGTGCGGGTCATAGGTGCGGGCCACGGCATTGAGCAGGGTTGCCACCATATCCTCAATATCAGACTCCTGAACCTCATTGCGCAAACGCTTGAGGCGTGCACCCAGCTTCTCTGCCACGGGTTTCTCTTTGAGCATGGGGTCAGCCTTGCCCTTTTCGGCAGCCAAGCGGCTCACGTTTTCGCGGCGCAACACCTCCGTGAGCACCATGTCATCTACCATATCACGCCAGGCCTGATCAAGCTCTGCGCTGTTCTTGGCGCGGGGCATTTTACGGCGGGAACGGGGAGCCGTGCGGTCAGAATCAAAAGAGGGAAGCTGCTTTTCATAAGAAGCCAGCAACTTTTCAGCCTTGCCGATGCATTCCAGCGCGCGAGTGGAAAACTCGGTGTGCATGGCGGCGGCAAAATCACGGGTGCGACCGGCCAGCAGGTAATCACCGAAAGACGTAGCGTAACGGTCACGCAATTTGTTGACGTCCTCCTCAGTAAAGTAGAGCTGCTGCGGGTCTACCAACTGCAAATAACTCTCCAAGAACTTGGCATACATGTCAGAGGAGAAACGGGTACGAGAGTAGTGAGCGTTCTGCAACACAAGTGCAAACTGCTTACCGATGGTATCAAAATCCGGCTCTGCATAGCTGACGGATGTGCAGGATACAACGCCGGCGGCTGCTGCGGACGCAGCAAACACCATACTGCGCAGACGGCTCAGTAGATTTATTTTCATAATGTCAGATAATGTATGTTGTATATCTCTGCCTCTGTCGGCAGAGTCGCGCGAGAGCCTTTCACAAGGCTACTTGTGGTATATAGACACCCGCAACGCGATTTTCTATCAAAAAAAGCAGGAGTATGACAAAAAATAGGCATCCCCCTGCCGGAAGTACGATTTTATGCCTTGCGAGCCTTGCGGGGCTTGCGAGCCTTAATCATCTTATAACCGAGAACAGCGCAGAGCTCGCCGAGCTGTTGCTCAAGAACGGCAACACGCTTCTTGGCATCTTTGAGAGAGGCCTCCAGATGAGAAGCTCTGATTTTGGCCTTACGGGCATCATTTTTGAGAGACTTGGTATCAGGCGTCACAACCTCCACGGGTTTCTCAACCTTGCGGCGGCCTTTGGGCTGGGGACGGAATCGGGCAGTCATGGCATCTTCCGCCTGTTTTTTCCAAAGAGAAATCAGTGTAGCGGCAATTCCTTTATCTTTGGCGATATCTTGAATGGAACGCTTACGGGAAAGCACCATTTTTACAATGGCCAACTTTTCTTCAGCTGAATATGAGGCTCTGTCTTTCATAAAATGAATATATGTAGCTTATATATACCTATTTCATATCCACCTTGCAAGCCCAAAATAGCATACACAACAATTTTAATATGATTTTTTTGAGACATACGCAACACAGCAGGCAAATCAAGACTTATCACATGTCATATTTCAAACAAATAAATGTGCAATATAACCCAAAAAGCACATGAAAATCAGCAAAACAATATCATACCGTTGTATTACACAAAACGAGCGTCAGTATTACCTGATTTTCGCTTGACTTACAGCCGTAAATTGGTAGTATTTGATTACTTATGACACAGGAAGCCCTTCTTAAATTACTGGAGACGGACGCACGCCTGAGCGACCGGCAGATTGCAGATCGCCTCGGCGTGAGTGTATCTGAAGTTGCAGCAGAGCGAGCTACCCTTGAGCAAGAGGGGCGCATCGTTGGCTATCAAACCATCGTAAACCACGATGAACAGGGTGTGGCAGCCTTCATTGAAGTACGCTGCACCCCGGAGCGCGGCGAAGGTTTCGACAGACTGGCTCAACGCATTGCTCGCTTTGACGAGGTTAAGAGCTGTTACCTGATGAGCGGCGGCTATGACCTGCTGGTATTGGTAGAGGCCGACACCCTGCAAGGCGTTGCCCGATTCGTGAGCGAGAAGTTGTCCAACCTGCACGGCATTCTTTCCACCGCCACGCATTTCCGCCTGAAAACATACAAGCTTAACGGTCTGAAGTTCCACGATGAACCCGAGAGCGACCGAATCAGTGTAGCCCCCTGAGCAATACCATGAATTGGGATCGTATACTCTCTAAACAAGTCGTTGAGCTGCCGAAATCCGGCATCCGCGAGTTCTTTGACCTTGTTACCGGCAGCAAGGATATCATCTCTCTGGGCGTTGGCGAACCGGACTTCGTCACCCCGTGGAATATCCGCGAGGCCGCCATTACCTCACTGGAAAAAGGGCGCACCACTTACACCAGCAACTACGGGCTGGAGAGCCTGCGCCGCGCCATTGCCACCTATGTGGAGGACTTTTTCAAGGTATCTTACAACCCGCTTAATGAGATTTTACCCACCGTGGGCGTGAGTGAGGCCATAGATTTGGCTCTGCGCTGCTTGGTCAACCCGGGGGACGAGGTACTGTACCACGAGCCGGCCTATGTAAGCTACGCCCCCTCCGTGCAACTGTGCTACGGCTCACCCAAAGCCGTAGAAACCAGCATAGACGATTTATTTGCGCTTAACCCCGCCAAGTTGGAGGCAGCCATCACACCCAAAACCAAGGTGTTGATGCTCAATTTCCCCACCAACCCCACGGGCTCCATTGCCCCCACGGAAACGCTGGAAGCCATTGCAAAAATCTGCATTGAGCATGAAATTTTCGTACTAACGGATGAAATTTACTCTGAGCTGAGATATGATGGCCAGGAGCATGTCAGCATAGCCTCCCTGCCCGGCATGAAGGAGCGCACCCTGTTGCTGCACGGGTTCTCCAAGGCATTTGCCATGACCGGGTTCCGCTTGGGTTATGCCTGCGGCCCCAAGGAGCTCATCGACCAAATGATGAAGATTCACTCCTACACCATGATTTGCCCCACCATCACCAGCCAGGAGGCAGGCATAGAAGCCTTACAGAACGGCATACCCGCCATGCTGGAGATGCGCGACAGCTACCACCGCCGCCGCGACTACATTGTGGGCAGATTCAACCAAATGGGCATGGATTGCCACCTGCCGGGCGGCGCATTCTACACATTCCCCAGCATTAAGCGATTCGGACTCAGCTCCAAAGAGTTTGCCATGCGCCTGCTTAAAGAGGCCAAAGTGGCAGCCGTACCCGGCACTGCATTCGGTGCCTGCGGCGAGGGCTACCTGCGTTGCTGTTATGCAACCAGCATGCAGCTGCTCATTGAGGCCTGTGATAAGATGGAACGCTTCTGCGAATCTCTGAAGTAGTTTTCAGAGCTACAGTTTGTACAATTTAAAGTTCGGCTCACGTTGCTCTTCATGATGAGATAACGCTGAGCCGAACAGCGTACTGAAACCCGCATCTGCAGCCGCTTCCACATCCTAAAGCGCACACCGTCAACATACGTTACCCCCATGCATACAGACTCCGTCTTATACCGCACCTGTGTATATCCCTTGGCCATTTTCATGGGATTTACGCTGCTGTTGGCTTTTGGGGGAGAGGCCATGGAGTGGGACCACCCCGATGCCGCGTGGTGGCAACGAGCCCCGGAGATGTGGCTCTACCCGCTGCAAACACTGGTATGCGGATGGTGGCTGTGGCACGTACGCAACCAAATACAGTGGGATTGGGCACTGTGCCCGTGCTTGGCAGCCGTACTGTTGGGGTTGGTAGGCATAGGTCTGTGGATGATACCCTATTTTACCGGATGGATACCCGATGAAGGTAACGGTTTCATGCCCGAAAAGATATTCGGAGCCGGCAGTGCCCTTACCCTTGCAGAGTACGCCATGCGCTTTGCCCGCGCGGCTGTTGTGGTACCTTTTGTTGAAGAATTGTTCTGGCGCGGATTCCTGATGCGTTGGTGCATCAACAGGGATTTTCCGCAAGCAGTAGCCATAGGCACCCACAGTTGGCTTGCATACGGGGTAACAACCGCCGCCTTCATGCTGATACATGCACCGGCAGACTGGGCAGGCGCATTTATATACGGCTCCCTCACCTATCTGTTAGTTGTTAAGACAAAGCGCATCACGCCCGCTATCGTCATGCATGCCTCAGCCAACGCCGTGATGGGTATTTGCGCCATTTATTTCAACCTCCCCCACCTCTGGTAAAAGCTTCAGCAACACCATCTGCCGTTTTATAACTCTCACTTTCTCAGCTCTCTCATCACCATGCAAGCATTCATTTTAGGCGCCGGATTAGGCACACGTTTGGAACCCCTCAGCCTTATTCTCCCCAAGCCGTTGATGCCGGTCTTTCAAAAGCCGCTGATTCAACACATGATGGATAATTTCATCAAGGCAGGCGTAACAGAGTTCATCGTCAACACCTCAACCCTGGAGTTTGCCTGGGATAAAGCTTTCCCCTGCCCCGACCCGCAGTACCGAGGCTGCCCTGTCACCTTCAGCCATGAGGATGAGCCGCTGGACTCCGGTGGCGGCGTCAAAAAAATTCTCCCTCTATGGAAGGAAGGACCGCTTATCGTCCACAACGGTGATATTCTCACCGATATCCCCTTAGGGGATTTGTTGGCGGAACACCGCCGCAGCGGCAACCTGCTCACCATGGCTCTGCGCAGCATTGACGGCAAACGTAATGTGGGTTTTGATGAGGAAACAGGCCGCATTACAGACATGCGCCACGCACTGGGCATCACCCCCGGCACCCATCAATTTGCCGGCACCTATATCATGGAACCCGAAGTTGCCGACATGTTCCCACCTGATGATAAGTTCTCCATTTTCCCCATTTGGCTGGAGCTCATTAAACAGGGACGCGCCGGCGGCCTTGTGTTCGACTGGGCGAACTGGCACGAAATAGGCACCCCCGAGACCTACCTGAACGCCATTCTGGAGCTGAGCAACGGTCAGCGCATTCACCCCACTGCCACCATATCTGCCCTTGCAGAAATCGGTGAAGATTGCATGGTGGGGCAAGATGCCGTTATCCCCGCCGGCTGTGAGCTGGATGACTGCATCGTGTGGCCCCGCACTCATGTTGCCCCCGGCACCTACCGCCGCGCCATCATTACCCCCCGTATCACAGTTCAACTTTAAGCATTCTGCATCAATCCCCTGATAAGCCGCCGAACACCGCTGTCGGCGGCTTATTATTTTGCAAAACCTAGAGTTTTCTCTAACATGAACAAAAAAAACACCTTTTTGCGCGGAATTTTCTTTTCAGAGCGGGGGTAGGTATGGTAGAATGTGTGCAGCGTAGAAAGGGCGTTTAAGCTGGGCTGTACACTGACAGAAAAGCGGAGCGACCTTATCACGAACACCATACTCAAAAAAACACATATGGCTATAGATCCCAAATTACTTGAAGACCTTGAGGCCCGCAGACGTAAGATTAAGTACGCTGCGTCACAGGAGAAGTATGATGCCCGCCACGCAAAAGGAGATTGGACGGCACGTGAGCGTATTGCCTGCCTGTTTGATAACGGCTCCTTTACAGAAATCGGCATGCACACCAAGCACCATTGCAGCAACTTCGGCATGCTGAGCAAAGACATCCCCGGGGATGGTATCGTGACCGGCTTCGGCTTGGTGAACGGGCGTCCGGTGGCAGCAGCATCCGCAGATTTCCTCGCACAGGGTGGTTCATTGGGATACATGCACGCCCAAAAGATTTGTGATGCCCAGCAGTACGCCATCAAGGGCGGCATGCCCGTCATTCAGATTAATGACTCCGGCGGCGCACGTTTGCAAGAGGGCGTAGACTCCCTCACCGGTTTTGCCAACGTGTTCTACAACAACGTGGCAGCCAGCGGTGTGGTACCCCAGATTTCTCTTATTCTCGGCCCCTGCGCAGGCGGTGCCGCATACTCCCCCGCCCTTACGGATTTCATTATCATTCGCCGCGGCGGTGCAGCAGGCATGTACATTACCGGCCCGAAGGTAATTGAGCAGGTAACATACGAGAAATGCACCATGGAAGAGATTGGCGGGGCAGATGTGCACTCCTCCGTCTCAGGCAATGCTCACTTTGTAGCCAACAGCGATGAAGAGGCCATCAACATCGCCAAGAAGCTGCTCACCTATCTGCCCTCCAACAACACGCAAGACCCGCCCCACGAGCTTGATTGCCCGCTGGATATTGCTGATGATGAAGGCATGAATGACATCATCCCCGAGAGCAACACCACCCCGCTTGACATGCAGAAGGTTATTGCCCGCTTGGTGGACGAAGGCAGCTTCATGGAGGTGCACGCCAACTTTGCCGGCAACGTCATCGTGGGCTTCGGTCGCATTTGCGGTGTTGTAGTAGGCATTATTGCCAACCAGCCCGCCGTGAAAGCCGGTTGCTTGGACATTGACGCCTCCGACAAAGCAGCCCGTTTCATCCGCTGCTGTGACTCCTTCAACATTCCGTTGGTAAACTTGGTAGACGTACCCGGGTTCTTGCCCGGCAAGCAGCAGGAGCGCGGCGGCATCATCCGCCACGGTGCCAAGATGATTTTTGCCTATTCCTCTGCTACGGTACCCAAGGTAACCATGATTCTGCGCAAGGCATACGGCGGTGCCTACATCGCCATGTGCTGCAAGGGTTTGGGGGCTGATGCCGTATACGCATGGCCCACCGCAGAGATTGCGGTAATGGGCGCACAGGGTGCCGTACCCGTGCTGTATGGCCGTGAGCTCAAGAGCATTGAGGATGACGCCGCCCGTGAGGCACGCCGCCAAGAGCTGCTCAACGAGTACACAGAGGCTTTCTACAACCCGTACGCCGCTGCGGCATCTGACCAGGTGACCGAGGTAATCAACCCCAAGGAAACCCGCGCCAAGATAGCCCTTACGCTGCGCACGCTGCTCAACAAGAAAGAGACACGCCCTGCCAAGAAGCACGGCAACATGCCTCTCTGATTCTTTTTCCAATTAAAACCTAAACATGATCAACACATTCAACACACTCGCCATCACGTGGGATGCTTTCATGAAAGCATTCTCGTATCAGCTTACGGGTATGATTGTGGTGTTCGGTTGCTTGGTTCTGCTGTGGATTATCCTCACCATCTCCGGCTCCATAGCCGTTAAGATGGAGGAGAAACGCAAAGCAGAGGCAGAAGCTGCCCGCGCGGCAGCCGCAGCAGCCGCCCCGGCACCCGCAGCACCGCAGCCGGCAGTGGAGCTGACACCTGCACAGGTGGCAGCCATCGCCGCCGGTATTTATGATGCCGCCGCCAGCAGCATCACCCCCGAAATTGTGGCAGCCATTGCCGCCGCCGTTAAAGTAACGGTAGGCAACGAGGCCCGCATTCTGGACATTCAGCCCGTCAATACCGGCTATGCCCAAAGCGGCCGTACCGCCATCATGAACTCACATTCCTTCCCCACCCGCGGCTAATCCGCAAAAAACTCTTTAAACTTAACAATCAACACACATATAAAACAATGAAACAACTCCGTATCACCGTTGCCGGCCAGACCTTTGATGTAACCGTAGAAACCGTAGGTGGCAGCCTTGCCGCAGCCCCCGCCCCGGCTCCTGTTGCTGCTCCCGTAGTAGCCCCCGCTCCCGTAGCTGCTCCTGTGGCTGCTCCCGCTCCCGTAGCTGCCCCGGCTCCTGCCGCCGGCGCCGGTACTCCCGTACCCAGCCCGCTTGCAGGCAAGGTTGTATCTCTGGACGTTACCCCCGGCACAGCCGTGAAGGAAGGTGACCAGATCATGACCCTTGAGGCCATGAAGATGAACACCGTTATCTACGCCCCCGCTGCCGGCACCGTTACCTCTTTTGCCGTAGCTCCCGGCGACACCGTTGCTGAGAACCAGCCCCTGGCTTACCTCGGTTAAGACCCTGCATAAGGGTTATCGGCCCTGCATGCCGCATACGGCATGACAGGTGAATAACGAATAAAACTTATATATAGCTGATATGCAACTTTTAGAATCCCTCATGGATTTCTTGAGTGGCGTGGGTCTGCTCCAGATGACCTGGCAGATGTACGTCATGTGGGGCGTTGTGGCCATCATGCTGTATCTGGGTGTGGTTAAGCAGTTTGAACCGCTGCTGATGGTGCCGATTGCTTTCGGTGCCCTCATTGCCAACATCCCTGATAACGGCATGGTTATTACCCAAGCCCAGATGCAGGTGGCTTCCATTGACCCCGAGAGCGGCAAGTTCCTTGACCCGAACGACCCGAACCTCACCGAGGAGCAGCGAGCCAAGACCATCATGAATGACGTGGGTTTCCTGCGCCTGCAACTCATCCGCCACAAGCATGTGGATGACGCCGTGGTGCTGGAGCGCGCCCTCAAGCGCGGTGAATACACCGATGAGGAAATCGCCGCACTCTCCGATGAAGACAAGGCTCTCATCCTCGTAACACCTGATATGACAAAGGCAGAGCGCGCCAAGCTCACCGCCGAGCAGCAGCTTGAGTACTACAAGCTTGCCACGGCCAAGAAGGTGCCCGCCGTCTATGAGCAGGTGTATGACCCCGAGACAGGCAAAGCCCGCAAGGGTCGCTTGTCCGTTACCGGTCAGGAGGTAGAGGAGGTGCTCGTCAAGAAGCCCGAGGGTGGTCTGTTTGACTGGATCGGCCTCGGCATCAAGTGCGAGCTCTTCCCCCCGCTCATCTTCTTGGGCGTAGGTGCTCTTACGGACTTCGGCCCGCTGTTGGCATCTCCCAAGGCCTTGTTGCTGGGTGCAGCCGCACAGGGTGGTGTAGCATTCACTTTCCTTTGTGCCGTGTGCTTGGGCTTCACGCCTGAGCAGGCAAGTGCCATCGGTATTATCGGTGGTGCAGATGGTCCCACCTCCATCTTCCTTGCCAGTAGCTTGGCTCCGGAGCTGTTGGGTGCCATTGCCGTTGCCGCCTACACCTATATGGCCTTGGTACCGCTGATTCAGCCGCCGTTTATGCGCCTGTGCACCACTGAGGCTCAGCGTAAGATTAAGATGAAGAGCCTGCGCCAGGTTTCCAAGGGCGAGAAGCTGTTCTTCTGCTTCACGGTAACGATTCTGACCATCCTGCTCTGCCCGGATGCAGCCCCGCTGCTGGGCATGCTCATGCTGGGTAACTTCCTGCGCGAGTGTAAGGTAACGGAGCGTCTGGTAAGCTGCGCTCAGAACGAGCTCATGAACATCGTGACCATCCTCTTGGGTGTATCCGTGGGTCTTACCATGCAGGGCGAGCGCTTCCTGATGCCTGAGACACTGCTCATCATCTGCTTGGGTGTTGTGGCCTTCGCCGTGGCTACCTGCTGCGGTCTTGCCTTCGCCCAGTTGATGAACCTCGTTCCCGGCTGGAGCAAGACTCCCATTAACCCGCTCATCGGCTCCGCCGGTGTATCTGCCGTACCTATGGCCGCTCGTGTGTCTCACAACGAGGGTCAGAAGGCCGACCGCTCCAACTTCCTGCTCATGCACGCCATGGGCCCGAACGTGGCCGGTGTTATCGGTACTGCCGTTATCGCTGGTTACTACATCTCTACTCTGTAAGAGATAACAAGCAATTCATTCAAAAGCCGCAACCCGTTAAAGGTTGCGGCTTTTTCATTCCATGGACTCACTCAACATAATGCGCACCACCACCCATGGCGTTTTTTAGAAATCAGCGTTTGCTTTTTTGTTGCATATCAAATTAAAATGAGCTAGAATGCTCGCATGGAGACATATGCACAGGTAAAAAGAACACCGGGCAAAGCCGCAAAAGTAATTCTGCGTCAAACTCCTCCCGCAAATTGGGATGATTCGGAAGAGCGTGAGCTGGAAAAACTTGCTCACGGTGCATCTGTTTTAGCATGGAAAAGTCTCTCTCAAATTGATAAAGACAAAGCAGACGAATGCCGCAAAAGAATGTTAGAAGAAATGAAATCTTCTCGCTGATGGCAGAGCAACTTCCCAATTTGATTATTCTCGCCGGGCCAAACGGCTCCGGAAAGACAACTTTTGCATCGCTGTTATTACAGCATCAATGGGGCAAGGACTGTATCAATCTGAATGCCGATGCTTTGGCAGAAGAACTGGGAGGCTGGAATAATACCGACTGCATCGTTAAAGCGCAGCAACAAATCAGGGAACAACTTCATACAGCTATTGAAGCAAGACGCAACATCATATACGAAACTGTTTTTTCCCACCCTTCAAAGCTGGATATCATAAGTAAGGCTCGCAGTTTAGGTTACTTTGTAAGATTATTTTTCATTTGTACAGAATCACCACGCATCAACATAGACCGAGTGGCTGACAGATTTGCAAAAGGCGGGCATTCGGTTCCGGGAAACAAGGTTAATGAGCGGTACAGCCGCGCACTCATGTACGGTGCAGAAGCTATGCGCATGGTACAACGCGGTTATCTGTACGATAACAGCCTCCCGGCATCACCCAACGGAGACTCTTTCAAACTTATTTTCAGAACAATCAATGGAGTTGATTATAAACTCTACTCTCCATTGGACACATTACCCGGTACTTACGCCTATTTCCTGTCAGATTTTATCCAACAATAATATCACCATCCCCACTACTCGGTCGGGGATTCTTTTACAGGTAATTCTCCCTGCTCTGTTTCCGTCTGCTGCGGTTTTTCCTTTTTCTTCTTTTCCTTGCGTACGTTAAATTGATTGGCGGCAGCGTCAAAACCATCACGCAGCGCAGTAAGGGCAGCGGCAGAGGCCTTCAGCAAAGCTTCATCCAACAGGGGGCGTTCATCGGACGCAAACTTACCGAGCACGTGGCTCACCATCTGCTTTTGCCCGGGGGCACTTATGCCCACACGCAGACGCGGGAACTTCTCGGTACCCAAATGGGCAATGAGGGATTTCATGCCGTTATGCCCGCCGGCAGAGCCACCGGCACGCAAGCGCATGGTACCTACGGGGAATGAGATATCATCATACACCACCAGCACCTGCTCCGGCTCAAACTTAAAGTAGCGCATAAGCGGCCCTGCACTCTCACCGGATGAATTCATGAAAGTTTGCGGCTTAACCAGCAATACGCCCGGCCCCGCCGCAATCTCGGCCTTATAAGCCTTTTCAAGCTTCCACTCAGCCCCGAAATGAGCCGCAAGCCTATCCAGCACCATGAACCCGACGTTGTGACGGGTAGCAGCGTAGTCTCTGCCGGGGTTTCCCAACCCCACGATGATGCGGATAGGCTTCATGGATGCTGAATCAGAGGCCCAGCTGGGCGAAGGTAATGTTACGGTTTACGGCGTTGAGATAAGCACGTGCAGAGGCCTCAATCACGTCCGTTGCAGCACCCTTGCCTGAGATAGGCTTGGCGTTGCAGTCATCACAGTCCCCGAAGTGTACTTTAACGCTTACCTCACCGAGGGCATCCTGACCGATGGACGTGGCGCGCACGTTGTAATCCACCAGCTCACCGGCAGACTCCGTGATACGGTCAATAGCCTTAAAGCAAGCGTTTACGGGGCCGTTACCGATGGCGCAATCCGTATACTCCTCATCATCCTTAACAAGCGTTACGGTAGCGGTGGGCAAGGCAGCAGAGCCGGCAATGAACTGAATGCTCTTGAGCTGCCATACGCCGTTAGTGGTATCCAATGAATCATCTACAAGGGATGAAAGGTCATCATCATACACAAACTTTTTGCTGTCGCCCACCTTCTTGAAACGCTCAAACACGTGGGTAAGCTCATCGTTAGAGAGGGTGTGGCCCAACTTCTCCAAGCGGGCTTTCACGGCAGCGCGGCCGCTGTGCTTGGTAAGGGGCAGCTCTGTCTCACCCCAGCCCACCTCAACGGGGTCAATGATTTCATACGTCTCACGCTTGGCAAGAATGCCGTGCTGGTGAATACCCGAGCTGTGAGCAAAGGCATTTTCACCCACAATGGCCTTAGAACGCTGCACCACCATACCGCTCATGCGGGACACCACGCGGCTGGTCTTGACAATCTCGCGTGTATTGAGGTTGTGCGGTTTTTCACCGGCCGCAAAGCCAAACGCCTCGGGGCGGGTGGAAAGAGCCATGGCGCACTCCTCAATGGCGGTGTTACCGGCACGCTCGCCGATACCGTTGATGGTGCCCTCTACCTGACGGGCACCGGCCTGCACGGCAGCCAAAGAGTTGGCCACAGCCATGCCGATGTCGTTGTGGCAGTGCACGGAGATAACGGCGTCATCAATATTCTTAACGTTGTCCTTGAGGTACTTAATGATGGTATAGTACTCAGAGGGGGTGGTAAAGCCAACGGTGTCGGGGATATTCACGGTAGTGGCACCTGCGGCAATCACCGCCTCCACCACCTGAGCCAAGTAATCATGCTCGGTGCGGCTGGCGTCCTCGGCAGAGAACTCCACATCATTCACCAAGCTCTTGGCAAGCTTAACACCCTCCACGGCCATCTGCAAAATCTCCTCCTTGCTCTTCTTGAGCTTAAACTCACGGTGCAAGGGGCTGGTAGCCAAGAACACGTGAATACGGCCACGGTCCCCCGCGGGGGCAACGGCGGCGGCGGCCTTGCGTATATCATTCTCCACGCAACGGGCAAGCCCCGCAATGCGGCAGGTTTTCACCGTTTTGGCAATGGTGTATACGGCCTCAAAGTCGCCCTCAGATATACAGGGGAAACCGGCCTCAATCACATCAACACCTAGCTTTTCGAGCTGACGTGCTACCTCCAGCTTCTGGCGGAGATTCATGGAAGCTCCGGGGCATTGCTCACCATCGCGCAGCGTGGTGTCGAAGAATTGTACTTTGTCGCTCATAGCTTATGTGATTATTTTGTTGAAGTGTTGCGATTCTACACAAAGTTACACGGAATTGCAAGAGATTTACAACTGCATGACAAAAGAGCAAAACTAGCTCAGCGCAAACCGGCTTGCGTTAAAATCTCTTCTATTTGCTGCTTGGGACGCTCAGGCCAGAACTTATTGGCCACGGGGCTGGCAGGGCTGGGGTGAAGAATGGTGCCCAGTGTAAATTGCTTATGCGGCAGGGCGGCGGCGGCAATCTCCATCTGCTTCAGGGCATAGCCGCCCACGCCTATCAGGCACTTGGGCTGCAAAATCTCAATCAGGCGCACAAGGTGGCGTTGGCAAGCGGCATCAATCTGCTGCATTTGCTCTTTGGGGAGCTGAGTGGGGGTAATGTTGGCCCCGGTTTCACTCATCCAAATAAGCGGGCAATAATTGGCCACATAAGCGTGCTTGAAAAACGCCTCTGCCGAGCCGTACATCTCTTCAAACAAGCCCCACAGGCGGCGGCCGCTCACCTCTGACCGCGGGCAATTGAACCCTTGAATGGGGCGCTTGGGGTGCGTTGCCGCGGGCTGACCTACGGAGGCGGTAATACCCATCCACAGCGTTACGGCAGCAATCTCCCCGAAAGGCACACCCGTTTGCGCCATACCGAAGGGGCCGGGATTCATGCCGAGGTAAAGTACATCTTTCTGCCCGGCGGCAAAACGGCGAATATATGCCTCATGCCCCGCCCATGCATAAGTGAGCGGGTTGTAGGTATAAGCCACGGGGGCATCAAAGGTAAGAGCATCCATCTGCTCGGATAATTCACGCGCGGCATCAATGACTTGTTGAATCTGCATGACATGAGTTTATCATAACACTGCCACACGAGCAACAAATATCGGCTTGAAAATGCAACTTCATTTCTGTATAATGGCGCGCGTGAAAGTCATAGCCATTGCGAACCAGAAAGGTGGAGTAGGAAAAACCACCACCGCCGTTAACCTGTCCGCTGCCCTTGCCATGCGCGGCAAGCGCGTGCTGCTTATTGATGTAGACTCTCAGGCCAACGCCTCACAGGCACTCGGGGTGGAGGTAGACTGTGAGCACAGCATCTACCAAGCTCTTATCGGCAACAAGTTGATGGAGGAGCTGATTCGCCCTGCCAATCGCCGCAATCTTTCCATCATCCCCGCACACATGGACTTGTCCGGTGTAGAGGTAGAGCTCACGCAAAACGGCACCCACCTCACCTGCATGCGAGATGCCATGGAGGGGCTGCGCAACAGCAAGTACTATGACTATGTATTTTTGGACACCCCGCCCTCACTGGGCGTGCTGATGACCAGCTCACTTTGCGCGTGCGATGAGGTGCTTACCCCCATGCAATGCGAGTTCCTGAGCTTGGACGGTCTCTCCAAAATCCTTTACGTGGTAGAGCAGATACGAGACAGCGGTGCCAACCCCAAGCTGAAACACGAGGGCGTGCTCATGACCATGTACAGCAACACCAACTTGGCCAATCAGGTGATTGCTCAGGTAAAAGAAAACCTGCCCGGCCAACTGTACAGCACCTACATCCCCCGCTCCGTACGTGTGGCAGAGGCCCCCAGCTTCGGCAAAACCGTCATAGAGCATGACCCCTACGGCACGGCCTCCATGGCATACCAAAATGCCGCCAAGGAGTTCATGGCTCGCCACCGTAAGCGCTGATAACCGCCCTCCCCACGCCCCCGCTCTGCGGCAGTTGCCATGTTAAACTGGCTGTACCCCATCACCTGCCGCCTGTGCGGAGAAGCCGCCGAGCATACCCTGTGTGAGGCATGCCTGGCACAACTGCCGCGTGTACCCCGCCCCATTTGCCTGTATTGCGGTGCACCCGCCGCAGGAGAGCAGGCAGATGCCTACCACTGCGCCGCCTGCAAAAGCAAGCCCCGCCCATTCGATTTGGCGCGCTCTGCCCTGCTGACAGATGATGCCACCATGCCGCTGATTCATGAGCTGAAATACAAGGGGGCCTCCCACTTGGGCGCGGCACTGGCACCTGCGCTGGCAGAGCTTTGGCACAACACCCCCGAGCTGGCAGAATACCGAGATGCCGCCTTGGTACCGGTGCCCATCAGCAAACTGCACCTGCGCCGCCGTGGGTATAACCAGGTGGAAGAACTGACACGCCCCCTTGCAACCGCACTGGGCTTACCCATGGTGCAGCCCTTGCAACGCACAGACATGCAGTCTGACAGTCAGACACGGCTCTCTGCGGCAGAGCGTTTGAAAAATGCACGGCTCATCTACCACGCCACGCCGGAATACGCGCAAGGCAAAAAGACACTGCCCGCCCACCTTGTGCTGATAGATGACGTATATACAACAGGCGCAACCGTGAGAGCCTGCGCGGCCGTGCTGAAACATTTGCCGGGGGTAAAAAAAGTAGCCGTATTAACCCTGCTGCGCGTAGAAAAAAGTTCGGGTTGATGATTTCCGTTTACGAGCAAAGCTCGTTCTTCATTTTGCGCCGAAGGTGCAATCTTCATATCCGACGCAGTCGGTCTTCATGCGGCGAAGCCGCCCTTCATGAATTTATTTTAGCAGGCGTGTCCGCCTGATAGCGGTTTACAAACTGCGCGCGGCTGCGCCGCTTGCATGATAGCTCGCGAAGCTCACATGATAGCGGTGCATGATAGTGAAACATGATAGCTTGTGCATGATGGCTTGCGCATGATGGCTCAAGGCTCATCCGTTTTGCGGCCACGCGGATGAAACGAGCGGTGCAGCCCCACCAGACGCTTGGCCTCTACATGGGTATAAATTTGGGTAGTTGCCAAATCCGCATGCCCCAGCATATCTTGAATCACACGCAGGTCTGCGCCGTTCTCCAACAAATGGGTAGCAAAAGAGTGGCGCATGATGTGCGGGTACACGCGCTCACTCAACCCGGCTGCTGCTGCACGCTTGCGGATAATTTGGCGAATACGCTCTCTGGTAAGACGCTCCCCGCGGTTAGAAAGAAACAACTGCGGCACACGGTGCTGCTCTTTGGCTAACAGGTAGCGGGCTTTTTGCACATAATTCTGCAATGCCTTGGCCGCCATCCCCCCCAAGGGGACATAGCGCGTTTTACCCCCCTTGCCGGTAATGCGCAAAAACTTTTCCTCCCAGCTGATACAGTCTGCCCGCAGGTTCACCAGCTCACTCACACGCAATCCGCTGCCATACAACATCTCCAATATGGCGCGGTCGCGCGCGCCGTAGGGTATATCCTCCGGGTCTGTGGCATCCAGCATGGCCGCCACGGCCTCCGCCCCCAGGGTCTCGGGTATATGCGGGCGCACGGCCCCACCCTTTACCAACTCTGCCGGGTTTTGCTCTACCACGCTGCGTGAGCTCAGGTACCTGAAAAAGCGCCGCAAATGCACCATGGCAATGCGGCAGCTGGAAAAAGCAAGCCCCTCTTCATGCAGCAGGCGGCGGTACTCTGCCAGCAGGGGTTCTGTAATGTGTTGCGGGGTCAGCTCTTTGCCACGGCACCACGCCGTAAAACGCGCCAGGCTTCTGCGCACGGATTCCCGATAATTGACACTCAGGCCGCATTCTGCGGCCAAATAGAGCAAAAACCGCTCCGTAAGCGCAGACCATTCCATGGCTTATCAGTGGTCTGAGCCGGCAGGCGCAGGCAGCGGCTCAAAAGGCACATCCTCCATCGGGGCAGGCAACGGCGTACTTGCTGCCGGCAGTGCTTTTCCTTCTTCCACCTGACGCTTGGCTTCTTCAAAAGCATTTGCCTTGTCAGACTTAGTACCCACCACAACCACGGTGCGGCCGGTTTGATTGGTGGTCAGGGTCTGATTCTCGCCAATCTGCAGCTCGGCCCCGGGCAAAATACTACCGGTGGCACCGGGCTCCATACCGGGCAAAATCCCCTGCCCGTCGGGCAAGAAATTCCCCGTTGTCGTCAGCATGGACACCGGGTCCACAAAGTCGCTCTCACGCAAGAAACCGCGCTTGCCGCCGTCTACCTCCACAAAGTAATAGGTACCCTCGCAAGAGAGAATCTTGGCTTTCTCCGTCTTGACCATACGGCCGCCGGCGTCTTCCACGTGGTCCGGGTTACGGTTGAAAAGGAATGCCTTACCGTCTCTCACGTCAATCTCGGCACCCGTCACGAACAAGCCCTCCTTCACCAGCTTACGGCGGGCGGCTTCACGTGCCTCTGCCGTACCGGGAGGGTCAAGCGGGGATTCCTCCTTGAGGTACTCAGGGGTGTACTCTCCTTCCTCAAACAAGCTGCAAGAGGTAAACAACAGGGGGAATGAAAGAAGTAGGTATAAAGGCTTCATACGCGCGGACGATACCAGATGCCGGGGGCGATTGCAAGTGAATTCACCGTCATGACATCATTAAAGCTTCGCGGTTTACAAAGAAAACCGCCCCCAAAATGCAGAAGAATGCCCACAGGTAATCCCACTTCCAGTGCTCACCCATGAAAAATATCATGAAAGGCACAAACACCGTCAGCGTAATAACCTCTTGCGTAATCTTCAGCTGGGCCAAGCTCAAACCGCAAGAACGGCCTATGTGGTTGCCGGGCACCAAAAAGCAGTATTCAAAAAACGCCAAACCCCAGCTCATCAAAATCAGTTTCCACCACTCGGTGGCTGCGGTCTCCTGCCCGGGTTTGCGCAAAAAACCGTACCACGCAAAGGTCATCACCACATTGCTGATAACCAACAGGCCTATGGTAAGCAGTATCTTCATGCCGCATTAAAGAGCAATAAAGAAACACCCTGCCGGCTGAGAGGCAGACGGCACATGCACCAGCTTGACACGCCCCAATATATCCATGCCCAAAATGGTGGGCTCATCTGCCCCGCAGAAAACCGGGCGCACCCCCTCAACCACCACACCGGGTGCCAGCTTAACCTTGCCGGGTGCACCTACGGTAGCATCCAAGGCAGAGGCTGCATTCACATCGCTCACGCTCATCTGTATTTTCTGCGCACCGCCGGCGGGCCAGGCAGACTCGGGCAGGCGCGTCACCGTGCTGCCGGAGTCCAACAAAATATCATGCGCACGCCCATCACACTCAATAGTCAGGAACATGCGGCCGCTCTCCTCACGCTTGCCGTACAGGGGCACCAATTTAAGCTCCCCCTCAGGCAGCCCCCAGTGCAACTTACCGTTGGCGGCATCAAAGGTAAAGGGCATAGCCCCCAGCAAATCCATGCCGATGATACCGTCTATCTGCTCTGCCATCATACTGCGGGCGCCCTCCAAACTGAGCACCATCACGGGGTGGCTCTTCACCTTAACATCTGCAAAATTGATGTTCAACAGGTACACGGACGGGCGCTCATGGGCATTGCCGCTGAACTGTATATTGCGGGTATCCATTTGGCGCGGATTCTTCAGCTTGGCCAAGCTGCCGCTGTGCAACACCGTATTGGTAGCCCCCGTATCAAGCATCATACGCATCGGCACGCCGTTGATAACGCAATTGACCAGCACCTGGCGGCAACGCGCATCCTGCTCCATGCTCATGGTATCTACCGCAGGCGCCGGCACCTTGGCAACTTCTGCAAAACTCACACTTGCCAGTGCCCACATCATCGCTGTTACACAAAACTTCTTCATGCCGCTATTCTAACGGGCAAACGCCCCTTCGTCAACGCCTTTTTGCAAAATAGCGCACAAAAAATCCATGCAAAAACTGTGTCAAACAGCTTTTTTCGGCTTGCTAATTTATTTAAGCAAGGTAAAATATCCGCGTATGAAAAAGAGCCTCTTCCTGATTGGCAGTCTGGCACTGCCGGCCCTGGGCACAGAGATGCCCCCTATGATACCGGACGGTCCCGTTATGTACGATGACGTAACATATGAGGACCCCATGGCCGGTTTTACCGACCCGTATGCCTTTGCAGAGCCCACCCACACACCGGCTGCTGCCCCCATCACCCCCGCAAGCTCCGGCCGTGAGAAAGCCTACATTCGCCTCGGCCTGTATGAGAGCAACTACCAAGTACGCGGCATGGGTGTTACCAATCCTTTGTCCACCAACGGCTACTCCTCCCTCTCCGGGCACGTTGTATTGCCCAACGGCAACATGTTCAACTCCGGCATATACCAAAAGGTGAGCGGCAACGTGGGCGTGGTGTGGGGTGCCACGGCAGAGCTGGCAGATACCCCCGTGCTCAACGCAGGCTATGCACTGGGTAAAGAGATTTTCCCCAACCTTACACTGGAGTTCGGCTACACCATTCGCCACGGCGGTTTAGAGGGCTACATGGCCCGCTATGCCAACAGCTGCCCCCACCGCTTGGCTCAAGACTTTACCGTTACCCTCGCCTTCAATGACCACCAAAAGGGCTTCTTCGGCAGCACTCAGTGGGGTATCGGCTTCCAAGGCCTCACCGGCCATTATCTCGACGCTGAGCTCGGCTACCGCTTTACAGATGTTGTCAGCACCTCCCGCTGGGGTATTGACCTGGAGGTATCTGCCGGCTGGGCAGGCTCCTTCAGCTACTGGGCCAATAATGTAAAGGGTACGGATGCCGGCCGTCTGCGCATTGCCGCCCCCATCTTCACCCACGGCGGCGGTATCGGGCGTGATGGCCGCATGCACATCAAGCCCTGGATGCAGCTCTCTGCCTCCGGCAACAACTCAGGCAGAATCGACCGCGCCGTCGGCGGTGCCCCCATAGACCACTTCCAGGTCACCTTCGGTGTCGAAATGGGTTGGAAATTCTGATTCCTCACCCCTACCCGATACCCCTTTTCCTTCTTTTGCGGGAATGCCCCATCGGCATTCCCGCTCTTTTTATACAAGTTTGACACAATTTTGCAAAAAAAGACTTGCTATCACGCCTTTTCTCGTGTATCATACCCGCACCTCGCCGGATTAGCTCAGTGGTAGAGCACCCGATTTGTAATCGGACGGTCGTCAGTTCGACCCTGACATCCGGCTCTCCGGCAAAATCCGCTTAAAGTCAAAACTTTAAGCGGATTTCTTATTTTCAGCTTCTTATTCAAACCACAATGATAGACGAAGAGCCCCCGTGTTTCGAGGAGAAACACGGGGGTAAGATTTAAATGCTGAAGCAGCGTGGGGCTTTACTCGCAAACGGGCTTGGCCAACACCTTGCGGAGGCGGGCAAAGCGGGGGAGAGCCTCAACGGTCTTCATGCCGGTCTCGCCCTGGATGAGGGGCAGAGCGTAGTCGATGAAGGCGCGCTCGATGCCGTTGCCGGCAGCGTTGATCCACTCACGGGGAACCTTCTTCTCGAAGTTGGCAACGCTCTCCAGGGGGAGGAGCTTGGTGTTGCAAACATACTGGCCGTATACGCTGTCGCGCTCAAAGGCAACCATCTTGTCGGTGTCACCGGAAACAGCGGCCTGCACAGCGGTCTTACCGGCAAGGTAAGCCTCGGTGGCGTCTGTGGTGGAGGCAAGGTGGGTGGCGCAGCGCTGAAGCAGGGAGGGCTCGATAGCGCGAACCTTGGCGGAGGGAACGCGAGAGCGAACAACCTCTGCAAGCTTGTTGGCCAGGCCGCCGAGCTGGGCGTGGCCGAAGCCGTCGTTGCTGTTGGTCTTGGCCTGAGAGATGAAGTTGCCGTCGGCATCATGGATACCCTCGGAAACCACAACAAGGCACTTACCGGTAGCGTTGTAGCGCTTCTCTACGTCTACGAGGAAGGACTCCATGTCGAAGTTTACCTCGGGGAGGTAGATGAGGTCGGGACCTGCACCGGCGTAGGTAGCCAGAGCGGAGGCGGCAGTAAGCCAACCGGCGTTGCGGCCCATTACCTCGATGATGGTGATCATGCCGGTATCGTAGCAGGAAGCGTCATGCTGAACCTCCATGCAGGAAGTAGCGATGTACTTGGCAGCAGAGGCGAAACCGGGGCAGTGGTCGGTACCGAAGAGGTCATTGTCAATCGTCTTGGGAATGCCCATGACGCGGCACTCGTAACCGGACTTCTGCATGAACTTGGAGATCTTGTTGCAGGTGTCCATGGAGTCGTTACCGCCGTTGTAGAAGAAGTAGCGAACGTCGAACTTGCGGAAGGTCTCAAGAATCTTCTCGTAATCGGTGGGGTCCACATCGGGATCCTTCATTTTGTAGCGGCAGGTACCGAGAGCGGAAGAGGGGGTGAACTTGAGGAGCTCAAGCTCAGCGGGGTCTTCCATACCCATATCGTAAAGCTGTTGGTTGAGCACGCCGGTGATACCGTGAGCGGCACCGTATACGCGGGTGATCTGGGGGGCGTTGAGGGCGGCCTTAACAGCGCCGAGAACGCTGGCGTTAATCACAGCGGTAGGACCGCCGGACTGGCCGATGATGCATGCACCTTTGAGTTCTTTCATAATTAATTAACTGGACGATTGAATGTTATACCCTGCAACAGGGGGCGGGAAAGCTCCCTTGAGCGGGTGCGCTATTCTAGCAGAAAGGCTGCGGGCAGGCAAGCAAAATAACTGCCATATCAGTAAAATAATGTTAATTTTTCACAAAAAATAAACATAAACGCTTGCCAGCAGAGGCAAAAAATGCTAATATGCCCCTGATGAAGAGCTATCTCATATTCGTAACAGGAGCCGTTTTGGCATTGTCCGCATGCACCCAAGTGGTACCGTACGGCACCATGAACGGCACCCTGCCGCCGAAGGAGAATCCTGCACACCGCCAATACCTTGCCCTGCCGGGTCAGGGAGCGGTGAACACGCATGCTACTGACACCGATGCTGCGTTTGAAGAGCAGGTGGCGGCCTATACCGGGCAAACGATGCCCGTAACACAGCCTCAGCTTGAGCCTCAGCTGCAAACCTATACAGAGCAGCCCGTTGTCACCAATCCTGCCATCAGTGCCAACCCGATTGTGACGCCTGCCTACCAGCAGCCCATTATCAATCAGCCTGCCGTTGCCCCCTATATTCCCAACCAACCGGCAGCAGACGGCAGTGCCGGCTATGCCGTACAGGTGAGCAATGCCACCAACGGCCGCATCTTTATTGAGATGCATGATGACTCAGACAATATCTTCCCCGTGGCCTCCATGTACGCCGGGCAGAAAATCAGCACCCAGCCTGCAGAGCCGCGCCCCATCCGCGGGCAGCTTACGGTAGTGGTGCGTGACCCCGACCAGCCCGGTGCCCCCGAGCTGCGCCGCTACAAGGTAACACCGCCGCCCGCCTACATGGGCAAGACCATCGGTATTACCATTCTTTCCGGCGGCCGCTACCGTGCCTCTCTTGACGGCGAGGTATACTACGCCACGCCCGAGCCCACGGAGAAACCGGCAGAGAAAAAGGTAGAGCCCACAACACCGGCTGCTCCCGCCACGCCTGCTGCTCCGGCCCCGGCTCCTGCCGCAACCCCGGCAGCATAAGGCTGGCCCCACACATACACCCCTGCCCCACGCGGGAGTGAAAAGTGCCTGCGAAAGGTGCGTCTTGCTTGTCAAGGCGCACCTTTCGGCGTATAGAGGGGGTATGTGCAAACCGTTTAAAGAATACCTGAATCTGGTGCGTGAATACACGCGAGAAATCATCACCTTTGTGGGCATTGCGCTGATGTGTTTTGTCTACAATGATTTTCGCCGCTTGGCAGAGGAGCAATCCGCCACGGCTGCCCACACGGTGGAAGTGCTGCGCAGTATGGATGTGCGCCTGCAACAGTTGGAGCAGCTTAACCATATTACCGCCCCCGCCATACGCCATGAAAACTGAGATTATTGCCATTCAAAAACACGTGGGGGTAGAGGCAGACGGCATCATGGGGCCACGCACGGTGCGAGCCATTCATGATAAATTGGGGCTGGCTCGTGTGCCGGTATGGCCCACGCAGGCAGAGGTGCGGCGCGGCGCCAGCATTTTCGGCCGTGCCGGGTGTGAGGCAGACTTGGTATCCGTCACCCCGCCCTACCCGCTCCTGTATGAGGGTAAGGCCGTGCGCAGCATACGCGTGCACCACCTGATAGCCAAGCATGTGAAAGAGGCCTTGGAAGAGGTGCTGGCAACCTACGGTACGGAAGCCATTCACCGCTTGGGGCTGGATGTGTACGGTGGCTCATACAACTACCGCGCTACAAAAAGCGGGGCGGCTCTCTCTATGCATGCCTGGGGGATTGCGTTAGATTTTTCACCCGCGGCCAATGCCTTGCATTACAAAGCACCGCGTGCCACATTATCCCACCCCGATTGCGCCGCTTGGTGGGAGATTTGGGAGAACCACGGTGCCGTTTCTTTGGGCAGAGAATGCGATTATGACTGGATGCACCTGCAATTTGCGCGGCTCAAGTAAGCCGCGCGCCGTGAGATTTATGTATGCTTCCGCTTTGAGGAAATGATTTGTTCAGGCGAGTCCGCCTGAAAGGGGGAGACACACTGCGCGCGGCTGCGCCGCTTGCATGATAGCTCGCAGAGCTCGCATGATAGCGGTGCATGATAGTGAACATGATAGCTCACTGCGTTCGCATGATAGAACACAACAGGCGACTCTGTTTTGAGCAGAGTCGCCTGTTAAATAATGAATTTCTCCACAGAAAGGGAGAGGGAATTAAGCCTCAGCAGACTTCTTCTTGGCAGGAGCCTTCTTGGCAGGCTCGGCATCTGCCTTGACTACCTTGGTAGCCAGCTGCACAGGAGCAGTGTTGGCACTGTTCTTGGCGATTTCCTTCTGACGCTTGATATAGGCGCTGCGGCGGCGGCGCTTCGTTTCCTTACGGTGTTGTTGACCCATTTTCTGTTGATATTTGTAGGGATGGCGAACCACCCCGGAATTTTAATGAAGTGCACTTTTAATAACTCATTCTATGGCATATGGCAAGGCAAAAATGTGCCTTAACGGGTAAATTTGTGCAATTAGAGCAATAAAACACTCAGACGGAAGAAAAAAAGGCAGCAAACAGACTCAATTTGAGTTTGCGTGATGCGCGGCAAGGTGCTAGGATAAAGGGCATGAACATTGCCATATTGGGAGCAGGCGCGTTGGGGTGCTATTACGGTGCCAGGTTGGTGCAAGCCGGGCACAATGTGACCTTTGTCATGCGCTCTGCCTACGAGCCGGTGAAGCAACACGGGCTGCATATCAACAGCATTTTCGGCGATGTTCACTTACCCCGACCGAACATTGCCCGCACACCGGCAGAATGCGGCCCCGTGGATTTGGTCATCGTGTGCTGGAAAACCACCTGCAACCACCTGCTGGCAGAAGCCCTGCCACCCCTGCTGCACGCAGGCACCCGCGTGCTGACTTTTCAGAACGGCATGGGAAATGCAGAGGCCCTGGCCCGGCTGGTACCGGCAGAGCGTGTGTTCATCGGGCTTTGCTTTGTGTGCGTGATGATGGATACGCCCGGCACCGTTAACCACCTGGAGAAGGGAGACATTCAATTTGCGCCGTATGTGGCAAGTGAGGACGGCTTAAATGAGGCAGAGAAATTGGCCGCGCTGTTTGACGGTACGCCCGTCAACACAAGCTGCTTTAAGCATGCCGAGCAGATTTTGTGGTGCAAGCTCTCTTGGAACATCCCCTTCAACGGCCTGTGTTTGTCGCACGGCGGTATCAGCATACGTACCCTCTTTACCATGCCGCAAGAGGTGCAGCGCGCGCGTGACATTATGAATGAGGTGTGCCGCACGGCAGAGTTGCGCGGTTTCCCCCTGCCCGCCGAAATCGTGACACGCCAAATGGACAGCACCGCAGCCATGGGAGATTTCATACCCAGCAGTGCCGTAGACTACAACCGCAAACGCCCCGTTGAGTATGATGCCATTTGGGGTACCCCGCTCACCCTTGCCCATGCCGTATCTGCCCCTGTACCGGCATGGGAGCAGTTGGCAGCAGATATCCGCACCCGCTTATCCGTACAATAAAAAGGCCATGAGACCACCCCGCCGCAGACTCCGCCGCCATTTGTTGACCATTGCCGCAGCAATCGGGGGGCTTTGGGTAGGTGGGGCTCTGCTCTCATTTGCCACCGGCTCGGTATTCTCGCGGCAGCAGGCAAGCGGCCTGCAACCGCCCCCCGCCAAAATAGACCGCAGTGATGCGTTGTCCCAGCAGCTGGGCTTTTTCACCTTGGGCGGTTTGCGCTCTTTGGTGGCAGAGGTGTTGACGCTGGACGCAACGGATGCGTGGAGCAAGCATGACTGGCCGCGCGCCATGCGCCGCTGGGAGAGTGCCACCACCCTGGCACCCCGCCGCATCAATTACTGGATTAATGCTGCCCATGATATGACCGACAATGCCGCCGGGCACATTGCGGCAGACAACACCCGCACGCGTGCCGACCGCTTGGCAGCCACGCGCAAATACATTAACCGCGGGGAAGAATTCCTGCTGCAAGGTATTGCCAACAATCCCGACAACGGCCAGCTGTACATTGCACTGGCAGAGCAATACAGCAATATCTACCGCCGCCCCCAATTCAGCAAGGCCGCAGCGGCGTTCGGCAAAGCGTTGCAACTGGGCGCACCTGCCCACTACAAGCGTTTTCTCTTTTACTGCTTATGCCGCACGCGCGGTGCAGAGCAAAAGGCTTGGCAACTGGGCAGAGAATTGTGGCAAAATGAGGATAACCGCGTGCCCGCCCTGCGTTTTTTGCTTTTTGTGCTGCAACACAAACTTCAGATACCGCAGAGTGAGCGCATGAGCATTGAAGAGCTCTACCGCGAACGCCCCGAAGAAACGGAGGAAGAGATTCTGCAATATGCGCGCAAAGAAATGCGCTTGTTTTTGAATAATGACATGCTCTACCCGGTGAATGGGGTAGAAGAATTTTTGAACAAAACAGCTGAGCCCCAATAAGGCTTGCTGCGTGTTTTTATCTCTGCTTCAGGAACTTCACCACGCCCTTGCCGAGGGTACGTGCATATTTGACGGCATTATCATGCTTGGAGAGGAACTGCGCGTGCTCGGGGTTAGAGAGGTAAGTAACCTCCGTAATCAGCGCGGGCACGTAAGATTCATTGCAGGCATTGAGCCAGTCTCCGCCGCCGAGCCTGCCATTGTTGCGCAGCACCACACCGCAGGGCTGATTATTGTTGGGCAGCCCGTGGTTGAGCAACTCTTCATCCATCACCTGCGCCATGATGTTGGCCATTTTGACACCTACCTCATTGCAATAGAAAGCGCCTTTGTTGCACACCAACCACTTGGCAGAGTTACTGTTGTGGTGCAAGTAAATAACGGCGGCCGGCTTTTGATCCAGCGCATAGTTGGTGCTGAGCATGCCCACCGCCATGCGGCGCGGGTGGTGCTTGGAGCGGTAAACACCCGTGGGAACCGGAGATTTCACATGATGCACACCGGCCTTTTGTGCCGCCTCTGCCAGTTTTTTATCGGTGGGCATATCACCGCGGTTGCAGATGAGGCATTGGTAGCCGGCAGCCTCAATCTCTTGCTTCATGTAAATGGCGTAGCGGTACCAAAAATCCGTTTCCTCAATAACACCGTATTTGGCATTGGGGGTGCGGGCCCCCTGCCCGCCGCGCTGTGGGTGGTAATAGTGGCCTATATCAAGCACCACAATGTTTGACTCACGCGCTTGGCGCTTCATTTGAATTTGATAACACCCGCTTGTCAGCAGGGTAAAAAATGCCAGCAGGGTAAAAAGGATTTTGTGCATGTTCTGATATCAGCTGAGGGATAATTCACCTTGAGCCCCCGTGGGCAAGGCACCTATTTTTTGGTAAGCTGCGGGCATGGCCTCGCGCCCGCGCGGGGTGCGCTTGATGTAGCCCTGCATGATGAGGAAAGGCTCGTGCACGTCCTCAATGGTAGATTCATCTTCACCCACGGCTACGGCAAGGGAGGACAAGCCCACGGGGCCACCGTTGAACTTGTAAATCATGGTCTCCAGCAAGCGTTTGTCCATTTCATCCAACCCGTCTTCATCAATATCAATCATGCTCAGGGCGGCATGGGCCACGGCATCGGTAATACGGCCGTCATGCTTCACCTGGGCAAAGTCTCTCACCCAACGCAACAGGGCATTGGCCACACGGGGTGTACCGCGGGAGCGGCGGGCAATGGCCAAGGCGCCACCGGGTTGCAAGTCTATATCCAACAAACCTGCGGAGCGGTGAAGAATGGCGCAAAGCTCCTCCGCAGAGTAGTAATCAAGCCTGTTGACCAGCCCGAAGCGCGAGCGCAACGGCCCCGTAAGCATACCGGCACGCGTGGTGGCCCCCACCAGCGTGAACTTGGGCAGGTTGAGCTGAATGCTGCGGGCGTTGGGGCCTTGGTCGATGATGATATCCAGGCGGAAATCCTCCATGGCGGGGTACAGGTACTCCTCAATGGCGGGGTGCAGGCGGTGAATCTCGTCAATAAACAGCACATCCCCCTTTTCTACATTGGTGAGAATACCGGCCAAATCGCCTGCTTTTTCAATTTGCGGGCCGGAGGTAGTGTGCAGTTTGTGCCCTACGGCATTGGCGATGATGTTGGCCAGTGTTGTTTTGCCTAACCCGGGTGGGCCGCTGAGCAACACGTGGTCCAACACATCGCCACGCATACGCGCCGCCTCAACCATGAGCATGAGACGCTCTTTCACCTTTTCTTGCCCGCAGAATTCACTGAATGCAGGCGGCCTCAAAGAGAGGTCATAACTGCCGGAGGGGGCATTGGCCATGCGGCTGTATACGGAGTCTGCCATGGGATTTCTTCGGGAGGCGCTTGTTATTTAGCTTCAACAACACCACCCAACATGATTGGCGGAGCTCCGCCCTGTTGTTGCTGTTGCTGCTGTTGGCAAGAGGAAGCAGCCAAAACAGCCGCCGTAGCTGCGGTTGCTGCTGCGGCTTTGACGAGGGCGGGGTACTTCGGCTTGCGAGGTTGTTGCGGTTGAATTTTCATGTTCGTTTGGATGTTATGTTTTTATTTGGAGATAACCCAGCCGGGCAGAAGGGCTTCATCCACAGGCCTCGGTTGTTGCTGTTGCCGTACTTGGCATGAAGAGACAGCCAAAGCAGCAGCGGCGGTTACCACCACGGCAGCCGTTTTCACCACAGCAGGATACTGCGGTTTCTTATGGTTCTGCCGGGCTTTAATCTCCATGGCCGTATTCTAGCAAACACTTGCGCATTGTTCAATCCTATTCTCTGTTCACGGCGGTTTCTTTCATACGTTATCATGGTAAAATAATAGGATAACGCAAACTTCCTGCTTGCCATGAGGGGCATACTTTGCTAACATGTGGGCAATGAAAATGAAATCCATCGCATTTGCAGTGGCGGCAGCAGCAACGCTGTCAGCCTATGGACAGCAGGTTTTACCCGTAGCCGGGGATGAAGACCACGCCGCAATCACCGAAACGAATGAGCAGCGTGATGCCCGCATGGCTTGGTGGCGAGACGCTAAGTTCGGCATGTTCATTCACTATGGTCTGTACTCCGGCTTGGCAGGTGAGTTCAAGGGCGTGCAGGGTGGTTCCGAATGGATTCAGACGAACTTGGGTATAGACACCGAGACCTACGCAGAAGAGGCCCTGCCGCTGTTCAAGCCGGCACCGGGCTGCACGGATGTATGGGCAGAGCTTGCCAAGAAAGCCGGTTGCAAATACATGGTGATGACCTCCAAGCACCACGATGGCTTTGCGCTGTTTGACACCCCTACCTCCGATTACACCTCTGCCAAACACCACGGGCGAGACTTGGTGAAAGAGTTTACGGACTCCGCCCGCAAGCAGGGTATGCGTGTGGGCTTGTACCACAGTGTGATTGACTGGCACCACCCCGCCTATGACAACACCATTTGCCCCGACCTGTGCTACCCCGTTAATCAGGCAAAAATGCTCAAGGAGCGCGGCATTCCCCGTGACCACGCCACCTACCAAACCTACCTGCACACACAGGTACGTGAGTTGATGACCAAGTACGGTCAAATTGACGTAATGTGGTGGGACTACTCACAGGGTGCAGCCTCCGGCGAGCGTGGCTGGAAAGCCCCTGCCCTGATGGACATGTGCCGTGAGATTAACCCCGGCGTCATCATGAACAACCGCCTGTATGCGTTCTCCGGTTTTGACACCTCTCGCGATGGCGTGCAGCTTGACCTGCGCTGCGGTGACTACACCACGCCCGAAAAGCGAATCCCCGAGAAAGGCTACCCCGGCATTGACTGGGAGTCTTGCATGACCGTGGGTGACAAGTGGGGCTATAACCGCTATGACCTGCGCTACAAGACGCCGTCCATGGTGATTCGCCAGCTGGAGGAATGCTCTGCCAAGGGCGGTAACCTGCTGCTCAACATCAACCCCAAGGCAGACGGCTCTGTCCCCCGCCCCGTGGTCAAGGTATTCACCGTTGTGGGTAAGTGGATGGAGGTAAACGGCTCTGCCATTTACGGCAGTGAGCCCATGTATGCCGTACACCTGCCCGAGGGATGGATGTGCAGCCGCAGCGGTGCAGACCTCAACATCTTTGCGCCGTCTCTGGGTATTACCCTGCAAACCACCGTTCAAATTTCCGTACCGGTAGCCGGGCTTCAAATTCCCGCTGAAGGCGTGCAGGCAGAGGTGCTCGGCCAGGCAGACACCGTAGTGCCCGCCACTGTAAACGGCGACATGCTGGAACTGAGCATACCCGCCAAGGCTTGGGCAGAGGCCGTAGAGTTCATGCCCGTTATCCGCATTAAAGGCGTAGCACGCTGATGTAAAAATGCATTCATCCTCCGTATACAGTCTCCCCAAATTGCTGAACGGGCAATACATGCTCACCGGCATATTGCGAGAAACGGCAGACACCGTTGTGTATGCCGCCACGCAAAAAGACATGCGCCGTGAGGTGGTGGTAGAAACCCTGCGTCCCAAGCGCATGGCAGACCCCTTCAAGGTACAGTTTTTTCTGGAGACGGCACGTGCGCAAACACGCATGGGCGGCCAGTTCGTAGCCACGGTGTTGGAACTGCTGTATGCGGAGGATACTTGGCATATTGCCCGCGAGCGTATTCAATCCCCCCCGCTCGATGAATTATTGGCGGCAGGCGAGCGAGGCTCTGCCGCCAGTTTGTGTGAATTGATGCTCACGCTGATACGCACCTGTATCAGACTTGATATTGAGGGGGTGGATTCCGCGCCGTTTTCCGTACAAAACGCCCACTTTATGGGCTTGGGATTCAGGCTTGACAACTTGGCGCGCTCCGGGGCGCGAGACCCGCAGGCCTCTTGCCGCGATATCAAGAATGCAGCGCGAGAGCTGCTGCCCAAAATAGACCAAGCCGCGCCCCTTGCCAAAGATATGGAGGTTCTACTCAATAACATTTTGCGTTATCCTCATTGGACCACGCTTACCCCCTTGGATGTGTACGCAGAGTTTGTGCGCATGCAGCTGGTGATAACGCGCGGTTAAATGGCCGTTTCACCGTCAAATGGTGATTTCTGACTTGCTTTTAGCTTGATATGCGTGCGTGATACAGGTAGAATGCCTGTATTAAATCATGTACGACCAATATCTTCACGCTTACGAAAAGATTTCCCTCGGCACGGCGGGGGTAGTGATGGGACTTGCGCTGTTGCTGTTGCACGGCATGGCCCTGCTGAAACCCGAGGCTACCAAAACCGCCCTGCGCCAAGCCGCAACCAACACCGGTGCAGCCAAAACATTGCTGGTGGCAGATTTTGTGTGGATTTTCCTTTTGCTGCTGGACGCAGATTGGAACCCGCTGACCATGAATCTTTTTGACTTCAACAAAGCACGAGGCATTCTTCTGATTCTGTGCCCCGTTATCTGCGGCGTATTGCTGTACTACAACCGCAAGCGGGAGCTCTTGTTCCCCCGCGCACTGGGGTTATTTTTATTGCTGATGGCCATTGTACCGCTTACGGCAGCCTTTTTGAAAGACCCGGTAACGCGTCTGCTGATTCCCTGCTGGTGGTACCCGGTGCTTACCCTGGCCATGTTCTGGGTGGCCAAGCCCTACCTGCTTCGTGACCAAATGGAGGCCTTTACCGCCCGCCCGATGCTTTACACCGTTGTCAACGGAATCGGCGCGGTATGGGGTGCTGCCATTCTGGTGTGTGCCGTTGCTTTCTGGTATTAATTTTACCCCTGTTGTTTCACATGCAAAACGTTTGCGATACGCTGTATACGGCGGACTACGTTATCACCCAGAATGACGGGCGCGACATCATTAACAAAGGTGCCGTTGCCGTGTGTGAGGACCACATTCTTTGCGTGGGGCACACGGATATTCTGGAGATTCTTTACCCCGATGCCCGCAGAGTGGATTTGGGCAATGCCGCCATTATGCCCGGCCTTATCAATGCCCACACGCATGTGCCCATGAGCCTGCTGCGCGGGTACTCTGATGACAAGGCGCTGATGGATTGGCTCACGAAGGACATCTTCCCGCAAGAGGCCAAACTGAGCCCCGAGCTTGTGGAGCTGGGCACCCGATTCAGCTTGGCAGAGATGATACGCACGGGCACCACGGCTTTCTATGATATGTACATGTGGGAGCGCAGCGTATTCAAAGCTGCGGATGACATGGGCATGCGCGCCGTGCTGGGTGAGAGTGTCACGCAGTTTTTCCCCTCCCTCTCCAGCAAAGACCAAGAGGCCTACTTTGACTTGGTGCGCCAACAGGCAGAAGAATGGAAAGGCCACCCCCTCATTCGCCAAGCCGTGGTACCGCATGCGCCTTACACCACCAACCCCGAGCTGCTCCGAAAATGCTATGCACTGGCGGAGGAAACGGGCAGCCTGTTCGGCATGCACTTGGCAGAGACGCAAAACGAGACGGACACCTGCCTGAAAGAGCACGGCATGCGCCCCATACCCTACTGCAACAGCTTGGGCTTGCTGCAACCCGGCAGCACCTTCTTCCATGTGGTGCATGCAGATGCGCAGGATATGGAGCTGCTGGCAGAAGGCCACTGCGCTGTGGTACACAACCCCGCCAGCAACATGAAACTGGCCAGCGGTGTTGCGCCCATAGGCAGTTTCGGCAACTACCGTATTCCCGTAGGCTTGGGTACGGATGGCCCCGCCAGCAACAATGCGCAAAACATGTTCCGCGAAATGTACGTGGCAAGCCTGCTGCAAAAAGTGCACACCCTTGAGCCCACGGCCTGCCCCGCACAGCTTGCACTGGACCTCGCCACACGTGGCGGCTCAGACGCCCTGCACTGCCCGCACATCGGCACGCTGGAGCCCGGCATGAAGGCAGACTTCATTGCCGTTGACCTCAGCAGCCCCAACATGCAGCCCGTGCACAATATCGTGTCAAACATTGTATATGCCGCCACAGGTTTGGAAAACCGCCTGACCGTGGTAAACGGCAAAGAGCTGTACCGCGACGGCAAGTTCCTGACCTGCGATTTTGACGCGCTCTCTCAAGAGATTCAGAAAGCACGCGCATGGGTACGCAGCTGATGGATACCCCACTGGCGCAGCTGCCCGTTGCCGCCATTGATTTTGAGTCTGCCGGGGCTGCCCCCGGTGAGACGGATTGCCCCGTGCAAATAGGCATTGTGCGGGCAGAAACCTTGTTTGCCGAGCCCGAGTGCTTCACCTCTTACATTCACAGCCCTCGCCCCGTGTGCTGGAGCGCGGCCAAGGTGCACGGCATTACCACTGCCATGCTGGCAGATGCCCCCACCTTTGCCGACCTGTGGCCTACCATTCAACGCCTGCTCAGCGGCTGCGTGGTGGTGGGGCATAACCCCGCTACCGAGATGCGTTTTCTGAGCGCGTTCCCCGGCCACGGTTTCGGCCCTTGGCTGGACACCCTGCAACTGGCCCGCAAAGCCCTGCCCACCCTCAAAGACCATTCCTTGGGCAAGGTGTGCGACGCCCTGCGCATTACCCCGCAGGTAGATGCCCTGGCCCCCGGCAAACGCTGGCACGATGCCCTGTATGATGCCGCCGGCTCCCTGGAGCTGCTGCGCGCCCTCACCCGCGGCCTGCAAATGGAACAAGCCCCGCTACGCGGACTGGCATTTGCGGTAAGTGAGTAAGGGTTATTTCACCATATAGCGCACATTCTTATGTACTCCATCTTTGGCAATCAATCCCATATCTAACAGTCCACCTATTAAACGCATCGCCGTTGATCGACTGCATTCCATGTGCGCCATAATTTGAGACACCGAAACCTTCCCATTTTCTCTAACAAAAGCCAAAACCCGCTCTTGAGCAGATGTGCAAATTGTAGTATTGGGTACAACCTTCATTAGTGTTCGCTCATATCCCGATGCCAAACGCTTATATGTAACCAATACCCCCATATCATCACATTCATATTCAGGAGGTTGAATTCCATTTTTCAAACACGCTTCTCGCACTCTAAAAATACCGGTTCCCCAATGTTCTGCCAATTTCATTTGCTGAAACACATCGGCCAATACCGGATTACGCAAATACGAAGCACCGGCCAACATCTTCTCACGCGTTTGACGAGCTACCAATTTACCGGGAGAAAACACTTCTACCCTATCATCGTAAATTGATATTTGAATAAATGCATGAGCCAAATAGTTGCGATGCATCACTGCATTCGTTACTGTTTCTCTCAATGCTTCAATGGGAATTTCGGGAATATCCTCACGATAAACACCTTGAATACTAGCCCCCATGCGCAAGTTACGTTGTAAAAAGAGGATAGCATCCTCAATCTGATTTTGTACAGGCCCTTTTATCTCTTTTCTATCCAAAAAATGCACCTTATCCACCCCCTTGAACAATGCACATTGAATCCCCGAAAAGTGTAAATCTGCTCTCGTTATCAAACGGAACGCTACACTAGGATAATACAACCCGCCTTTTCCCTGAACCAATTTACGCCCGGCGAGTTGTTCCATTCCTAATGTGAAACTTTTATCCCCTCGACGACTCGATACAGCCTCCACAAATTGATGATACTCAAATTCACTTACCGGTAAACTTGCTCGTTCAACTATTTCATCGTATGATCTACGCGTACCAAGTAATTGCAACTCATGCAATATTTCATCATCTGCGATACGCGTAGTAGCTCCAACTCTCACATACACTCCCCTTTGGGGCCCTTCTTTTTTTATGTAATAAGGCACATGTTCCCCTGGAGGAACATCTACTTTAACCACTGTCTTATCTCCAAAGGTGCGCAAAGAGATTTCCGGTACTATCAAAGGTTCGCAAGAATTACATATCATGTCCGTTATAGAATCCAACAAACGAGACATGCTATCACACTCAATGCCAACAATCTCGTGAGTAACATCATCCACTCCGAACATCACGCTGCCGCCTTCTCCATTAGCAAAGGCCACTATCGTTTTGAGAACCTTTTTGTCAGCTGACGGTAAGGTAAGCTTAAACTCCAACTGAGTTCCTTCCCCCTCTCTGTATTCATCAGGCAACTTCATCGTAATTATCTTAGCTTTCTTAGCCACAGCTTAACAAGATAATGAACATTTGAAAAGAAAAATGTTTATTGTACAATATTCTTTCACCTATTTTTTTCTCATCTGACACTCATCTGACACTCATCTGACACTCATCTGACACTCATCTGACACTCATCTGACACTCATCTGACACTCATCTGACACTCATCTGACACTCATCTGGGTCTCTAATAAATCTACCAACCGGCAAATATCTCGGAAACCAGAAATACTCGCTCATCAAATTGACATCTTTATTGGGAAGAAGGCAATAATTCACATTGTAACCACCGTCACTATTGCCCGTTCTCACTGACTTAATAATGGCGTGCAAAGCCTGCATGAAAAGAGTAAGTATACACAGAAGGGCTCGATTATATCGAACATGAAGAATGACGGAGCCGTTGTAAATAAAGGGTTCGCTTGCACACACTGCAAGGGATTAGCTATTATACCTTTAACACCTAGGGGATGGGGACAGGAACTGCGGGCACCTGCTGCTGCACAGCCGCAAACGGGTATACAATGGCATGGGGAATGTGGAACAGCAGATAGGTAGGCGCATCACAGGCCAACCAAGCCAACGCTGCCAGTGGGTAGGCATACAAGGCATGCGCACCGGAATGCGGGGTCTCCTCTTGTTCAGCAGAGGCACCCCATATATCGGGTGGGCCATCTGCAAAACACAAGGAGCTGTAGCAATAGGAATGGCCGGACGCATAGGGACGAGCACCTTGCGGTAACTGCTCCCGCCAAGCGTCAGCCGTACGCACCCAAGCAGTGGTACCGTCTTTCAAGCGTTGCAATTTCACTTCTCCGTATACGCGGCAAGCGGCAGACTCGTCAGCAAACTGCAAGTGCTGCTTCAACAAGGAGCGTCTACTTGTCAGCAAAAACTCATCATTAACAGACCAATACCAACGGCGGTAATAAGGCTTTACCACCCGGCGGGTACCGGCTACATACACTTTACCGTCGGCTTGATATAAAGTCGGCACGTCCGGCAGATTATTCCTACCTTTTTCAGGCTTTTCAATTACCACGACTCGCCCCTCACTGCCTAAATGAGCCAAGGGTTTATGATAGGCGGTGTAGCAGGAGCTGAGGAATAAAAGCGGGATGAGGAGAAGTAGATTTTTCATTCTTGAACAGGGGTGGGAGCTAAATCAGGCTCGGCCTGTTGCTGGGGGATAGACCGGAACATAAACAGCATATTGGCCGGCACGGCACATACCCAGCATACAACCGACACGGGAATATCAACGCAAACGGCAGTCAGGTATGATGCAGGGGTGGTAAGCCAAGACAGCGAGGTGGGTTGCGATTGCGTTGCATAATACGGGAGTGGTTCCAACTCATTGCCGCCACGCATGCGCACAGGAGTCAACACGGTGGCATCCATGGGTTGCCATGCAGAGCCCGCGGCATAACACCACTCGCCCGCTGTATTCTCGGACAGCTCTCGATACACGGTTTCTCGCTGGCCGTTGCTCAGGTCTTTCCAATCACAATTACCCTTCACATCCCACCAAAGGCGGGTTACGCGGCGCATGAGGCGGTGCTCTCCCCTGACATATAATTTATCCTGCCCGCGGTAGAAACGCTCGGCAGGGGCAGCGAGCTCAACATCCTCATACACTTGCCCGGCATGATAAACACGCTGATGCGTCATGAGGCAAGAGGACAGCATGACAGCCGGTGCAAGTATTCCCGCTATGTGAAGCAGCGTCTTACTCATCGTTTTATTGCGGTAAGGGATCATACGTATTGGTTGTATATTCACCGGGAGATTGCTGTGCAGAACTACCGAACAGGAAGAAAAGCAGAGAGAGCGGCAAATCTACCACAGAGGGCATCATGATATTGGCCGCCTCGCTTGCTATGGTAAGCTCCGTAGCATGTGCACTATCACGCTCCACTTGGTATTGTTGCGTAATGGGGCTTTTTACGGCAATGCGGCGGGCACCGTCCATGGGCATGGGGCTCCAGCGGCCCACTTGGTGATAACGGCCATCCATCATTTGCAATTCTCGGTAGACTACCATACCGGCACTGCCGTCTACCACGCGATAGGTATCTGACTCTGACGGATTCATGCTATATGGCGGTATAACCTTGCAGAATGAAGCTTGGCGACCTTTGAGGTACTTTTTGCCATTGTACAGGTAATAAGCCTTTGTATCTTCCACCACTACACCATTGTACTCTTGCCCCATGTTTGTGATATGGCGCTTGGCGCAAGACGCAAAAGACAACACGCACAACACCGCAAGCAATACTGTTAAAAGACCTTTCATTGCTCTGATTTGAGAACATCTGCTTGGTAGCCCCAGTCATCATACTGCATGGTAAATGACTCAAAGGGGGAGAAAAGAATATAAAGAGCCCCGCCTGCAGAGCCGAGTATGGTGCCGGGAATATCTACCAAGGCATAGGACAATACAGACAAAGGGGCTGTATACCATGAACGGCTATTGGCCTGCATGGAGCTAAGCCCCACCACGGGGTCGGGGCGAGCGTTTTTCCAAGTATCAGCGGTGCAATAATCATAATACCCGGTCGACACATCAATCACACGCCCGGGGCCGGGGAGGGAATCTGCCGGCAAAGTATCAACCGCCGGTGCGTTAAAGAAAGGCTGTTGCACATACACCTCCCTCTCAGGCGCACCGGGTACAGGGGCATAGCCCTTGCGGCGTGAAGGGCACTGGTAGTAAGCCAACTCACAATCTACACGCTCTAATTTGGTTTGAATACCTTTTACATACACCTTTCCATCGGCGTGGTAAAACTCTGCCTCACCACTACCCCAACCTTTAAGAATAATCCCCTCACACTCCTGCCCGTGCAGGCGAATTGCCTCTGAGGTTTGAACTTGGCACACGCAAGAGGCAAGCGACACTACCCCTATGAGAGGGAGCAAAAGCTTAATCATTGTCATCATCATCATTTAATTTGAGTCGTTTGTTGGGGGAAATGCCCATTTGGCGCAGGTCATTGAGTTGCTTGGCATAGTTGCCGCGCCCATGGAACATTTGACTGATGGCTTGGTGGTAGGCACTTTGGGCTTGGTCTATGCCCTTGCCCACTTTCTCCAAGCTTTCCTGCACGGTGGCAAGCTTATCGTAAAGCTTGGTAGCACGGTCAATAATGTTCTCCACATTCTGCGTTTGGCGCTCTTTTTGCCACAAGTTGTAAGCCAGTTGCAAGGCCATAATCAGGTTGGTGGGGCTGATAAGCACAATTTTCTTGCGGTAGGCATCCAGCGGCAAAGAGGGCGCGGCCTGCACCGCCGCCATGTAGGATGCCTCATTGGGCATGAACATGAGCACGTAGCTGATGGTGTCTTCTACCGTGCCTTTATAATCTTTGGCAGCCAGCTCATCAATATGCTTGCGTACCGATGCAATGTGTGCATTGAGCTGCATGCGACGCTCGTCATCGGTCTCGGCAGCGGCATACATGGCATAAGCCGTAAGGGAGACTTTAGAGTCAACAACCACGCAGCGATTCTCAGGGAAACGAATCACCACATCGGGGCGCAGGTCTTTGCCGTCCTCCGTCTTGTGATTCTCCTGCACATAGTACTCTTCTCCCTTGCGCAAGCCGGACTCCTCAAGCATGCGCTCCAGAATCATTTCACCCCAATCTCCCTGTTTTTTGGTATTACCGCGCAGCGCAAGAGTGAGATTCTCTGCATCTTTGCCGAGGCTCTCCGTCTTCTCCATCATGGCTTTGATGGCAGCCTCCAGCGAGGCTTTATTGCCGGCAGCGGTCTCATTGGTAGCAGTTACGGCTTTGCCGAGACTCTCCAGCTGCAAGCGCAGGGGCTTCAGGAGACTATCCATGCTCTCCTTATTGGTATCTTTAAGCTTACCGGCATTCTGCTCCAGAATCTCGCCGGCCAAGTTGCGGAACTGGGCAAAGTGTTTTTCTTGCATTTCCTTGATTTTGACCGCTTCATCGGCACGTAACTCGCGCTCTTTTTCGAGCTCAGTTTTGCAGCGAGCCAACTCAGCCAGCGCAGAGGTTAGCTCATTGCGCGTTGTCTCATACTCGGTTTGCAATTTGGTATAGCGGGAGGCCTCCGTCTCGCGTTGCTCCTGCTCCTTGGTCAAGGCCGTTTTAAGGCTACCGGCTTCCGTACGCGAGGCCGTCATTTCCTCCATCAACGCCTCGTGTTTGGATTGCAGCGTTTTGACGTGTTGCTCCGCATCGTTTTTTTGCTGTTGCAACAGAGTAAGCTCAACCTTGACGCGCTCTGATTCTACCAAGGCTGCCTGTTGTTTTCGAGACGCCGACAAGCGGCAAAGAACATACCCCAAAGCACAGCCTGCGGCAAATAAAAGAATGGATACAGCTGTCATAACTTATTGTCAGTCGATTTTTATATCAGATGGAGGATTCGGCACCGTTTGCTGCTGTTGGTGAGAGATGACACCCGCAGGGATAAACGGAATAAGACACACCCCGGCAACGGCCGCACCTGCCACATTAAGCGGCAAATCCACACAGGCAAAGGTAACGGCTGAAAGCGGGTAGGCATACAACGCATGCCACGTAGGACGGCGACTGCATTCAAATACATCGCTGTTCTCGTTGAGCTCTGCACGCAACGGAATGGGAGTGGAATTCTTTAAATCCTGCGTTTCCCATGAGCTGTTATCTGCAATAACGGCACTGCCGTCTTTACGGATGCGTATTTCCCGATACAGGGGGGCGGCCTCTTTCAGCTCCGACAGAGCAAATCGATCATATAATCTCTTGCGTATGGCGTAGGGGTGGTCTACAAAGGTACGCACATAATCAGCGGGCTGCCCTTTGACATACTTTTTCCCGCCATGGCGGTAGTACACGTTTTTCTCCACCGGCTCTACCCCACTGTATACCGCCCCCCAATCACTTACTGTTTGGCACAAATTGGTACACGATGCCAGTCCCGAAACCGCAACGGCAAAAAGACATTTCATAAGGCTTAATTTCATCACAAGCCCATTGTACTACAAGCTGTCAGGCATGTCAATGCAGAATCAACCATACCCTTTCTCAAAAACTTTTTTACAAAAAAATGCATTTTTTTACAAAAAAAGGCTTGCATTGCGTCACGAAATCGTGTATATTGCCCGTGCACCAAGTGCAACATCCAATGCTCGGATGGCGGAATTGGTAGACGCGCTAGACTAAGGATCTAGTGGAGCGATCCGTGGGGGTTCGAGTCCCCCTTCGAGCATACAGAAAGAGCTACGTTGAACACGTAGCTCTTTTTTTGTGTTGACAACATCACAGATTATGGGTCAAGCCCAAACTTATCTAATCAGCTTTTTATCTGTCGTGTCTTTTAGAAAGGAATTCATACTCTTGGTCATAGCTGTCAAGCTCGGGTGCCGGTTCAGGCTCTACAGCAGCTCCCCAAGCCCGGGCTGTCCCCTTAATGACACCATTTTCTTTTGAGCTATACAATACCACCTGAGCCCCCTGAGCGGCAGCAAACTCTTGCAGCTCAGCAAGCTGCGGAAACTTACCGCTGAAGCGCATCCACCCGATACTCACGTACCCAAGCTCTTTGTATGCAATCAAAGCACCTATCATGTTCCTGCGCTCTGTTCTGCACACCTCTGGAAGCTCTCCTGAGCTCAGCGTCTTATAATCTATACCCGCACGATAACCGTGACTGTGATATTGCTCCGCCAAATTCACGGCACAGCTCGATAAACTCAGACATATAACAAAACAAATGAGAAAAATGAAACGGGTGCACTTGAACATAGATAAGCGTTTAACTGTTCACAGATATTCTACCACATCGGCTCCTGCCATTCAAGAGTGAATACATAGCATAAATGCAAGAAGCGCAACCCCGAGCCGGAATTGCGCTTCTTGCAGAAAAAGTATTCAGAGAATATCAGAAGTCGAGACCGAGGTCATCATCCTCAGAGCCGAGAACATCCTCGTCATCAGCACCGGAGTCTTCCTCTACATCATCAGAGGCAGCATCGGCAGCTTCCTTCTCTTCCTTCTGGCGCTTGGCCATCTCGCGGAGGTCATACTCACGCTGAGCCTCGGCAGAGCGGGGCTTGGAAAGGAGGTAATCCTCCTCTACAAGGCCGGAAGCCTTGCGTGTGTTGATGCGGAAAGTATCATAACCGGCATCGGCAAGAGACTCCATAATGGCGTTGCTGAGGGCGGTGCGGTCATCACCGTTGTAAACGTACATCATCAGCTCGCTGGTGTGAGGAGCCATCCAAGCGGGACGACCGTCACGGGGAATATGAACACCGGTCATGTTGCCCTGACCATCGGAGCAGATACCCCATACAGCCTGAGAGCCGTCGGCCTTGGTCATGGCGATGTAATACTGGGGATAAGCGTAGGAGTAGGTCTTCACCTCAGCGCGGCGCAGCCAGGTATCAAGAGCACGGGCAGTGCGCTCGGGCAAGGCACCCATCTCTACCACATTACGAGAAGTGGGGGAGGCTGCATCATCATGGCTGTACACGGCAACGGCGGAGCTGTTGCGCAGGTGCTTAGCGGCAGTAGAGGGAGAGACCGGGCTGTTGCAGGAGCTGACGGCAAGCGTGGCAGCTACGGCGCAGCAGGTCAACGCGAGATTCTGGAGGAGGGGAAAATGTTTCATGACGTTTCGGTGTTCCTTATTCTAGCCGAATCCATCGGAGAATGACAAGCAAAAACTTGTCAAAATGGCATTTTTTTTTAATTTTCTCGATTTTAGGGGCAAAAATAGCTCCCCGGCGGGAAGCAAAATCATGTTATAGCTCAAAATTAGCTTGACGCGAGCGTCACCTAACGGCAGAATACATGAGTTATGAAGATGCATTGCAAAGATATTTTCTGCAAAAAGACATATATGACCGCGATGGGCGGTGCTGTTGTAGCTGCTCTGTGTGCTTGTGGAGAGGGCGAAAACGCAGCACAAGCCCCGACCCCCGAAAAAGCAGCAGCTGAAACACAGGTGGCTCCCACTGAAGAAAAAGCAGAGGAGACCGCTGCAACCACCCGCAGTGCAGCTGATGAAAACCGCGATTTGATTTACGATTTGATGGTCTACGGGATTGCACCTCAATTGGCAACCCCGAGCTCCCCGCTGGCCGGCCAGATTAAAGAGGTGCTGAGACTCCTCAATGAGCAATACGAGCTTGAGAAAACGGAACTTGCCGGCACTACCGAACTGGCTCGTCTGGCCATCCTGATTGCCGACATGCGCCGCTCATTCGGGGCATGGAACGCTGCACTGGCTGACTATGACCGCGCTTTGGCAGACTTCAACGCCATACCCGAAGCCAACCGCGCCGATGATGCCCATGCCCGCTGGTTGAGCAACATTTACTACGGCAAGGCATTCTGCTATATGCAGAAGCAAGAGCCCAACAAGGCCATGGAGCAATATGACCTGCGCCTTGCCAACAACGAAAAACGCGCAGAAGGCCTGCCGGAATTTAAGCCCGGTGCACAAGTAAGCACAACGGTGGTACCGATTGTTCATGACCTCATCTCCGCCCTGCGTACACGCGCAGAGTGCCAAGGCATGAGTGACCCCGAGGAGGCCAAGACAAGTTACCAAACCGCCATTGAAAAAGCAGAAGGTCTTTTGGGCTTGCCGGATTTCTCCACACACCGCCAGTACCTGATGTTGCTTATCTCTGCCGCCAACCACGCCAGCCGTTGCAATGACAACGAAAAGGCCAAGGAGTACTGCATGAAGATGATGAAGCATTGCGAAAAACTGCATAACGGCACCAATGATGAGCGTGTGCGCCAGTATATGCTCAACCAAATTCAGCAGGGCCAAGAAATGTATAAGCAGCTGGTGGCCGGGCAAACTCCCGCAACAGAGACGGAGCAGCCTGAAATTACCACGGAGCCCATCAATACGGAGTTGCCCCCTCTGCCCGCTGATGCCCCCGCAGCAGAGGCCGCAACCACCACGGTAACAGAGACGCCCGAGGTTACGGCAGAGCCCCAGCCCGAGCCGGCCAAACAAACCACCAAAAAGAATAATCGCCGCCGCTGATAATCTCTTAACGCGAGCAACACCCGTGGCCTCATTTATCATATCTCAAGCTGCTCTGCAACGCAATGCCCGAATTCTGAGCGACGTTGCAGAGCGGAGCGGAGCGCACATGCTGCTGGCGCTCAAGGCTTTTTCAACCACAAGTTGTTTTGAGACCATTCGCCCGTATGCGGCGGGGTGTTGCGCCTCCGGCTTATATGAGGCGCGTTTGGCGGCTCGCCACATGGGGGGACACGTGGCTGTCTATTCCCCTGCATATCGGGATGCAGAGCTCACGGAGCTGCTGGAGTTTGCCCACCACATAGACTTTAACAGCGTACCGCAATGGCTGCGCTACAAAGAGCAATGCCTGAGCCACCCGCGCGTTCAAAGCGGCGAGCTGCAACTCGGGTTGCGCGTTAACCCCTGTTACTCAACCGGCCACACCCCGCTGTATGACCCCTGCGTGCCGGGGTCTCGCTTGGGGATTCCGGCTTCCGAATTGGATGGGGTAGACCTCAACGGTATATCAGGTCTGCATTTTCACACCCTTTGCGAGCAGGGTGCTCAGGAGCTTATCGACACGTTCCGAGCTTTTGAAAAAAGCTTCGGCGCGCTGCTGGCCTCTCCCCGCCTCAAATACCTGAACATGGGCGGCGGGCATTGGATTACCAAGCCCGATTATGACCGCAACGCCCTGATTGCTCTGGTAAAAGAAATACGCGAGTGCTACGGTGTGGCGGTATATTTGGAGCCGGGTGAAGCGTGGTGCGTGCATACGGGTGTACTCAAAGCCACCGTGTTGGATGTATTTGACTCCCTGGGCTACCGCCATGCCATATTGGATGTAAGTGCCAGTGCCCACATGCCCGATGTGCTGGAAATGCCCTACCGCCCGGATGTATATGCCGTGCGCCCGGCAGGCCAGGCAAACGGCACCCCTGCCCTGCAACTGGCGGGGGAAAGCTATGCCCCCACAGGAGAAAGCGGAGAACTCCCCTATACCTACCGTCTCGGTGCCCCCACGTGCCTGGCCGGCGATGTCATAGGTGATTTTTCTTTCGATTCCCCCTTACAAATCGGCGACGAGCTGATTTTTGACGATATGACCCACTACACCATCGTCAAAACCACGCATTTTAACGGTGTGCCCCACCCCACTGTGCAACTTTTGCAAGAAAACGGGCAGCTGCGCACCGTTTGTGCCCTCGATTATGCCGATTTTGAACGCAGATTGGGCTGATTCGCGTGATTTTTTTGCATAAATTTGAAAAAAATCGCAAAAATCACAAAATAAATGTTGACATTCGCTCTAAAAATCGCTATACTCTGCGTACCGCAACAGCGGTAACCAAACAAGGCAAAGCGCCCGTAGCTCAATTGGATAGAGCATCTGACTACGGATCAGAAGGTTTGGGGTTCGAATCCCTGCGGGCGTGCTCCTTAAATTGGCTGAGAGCCACAAAAAAATACCGGGTGTTTGAACAACCCCGGCTTTTTTTGACTCTAATCACTGTGTAGACTTTCGTCTGCCACTCACAACATGGGGGCGTCCCGGTTTCGACTGAACATTCGAGGCGTCGGCTGCATGTGGAGGTTGATCGGCTGGCCTCCTTAAAAGCCGCTCAAACAATTAAATGCCTATTCCAACAAAGAATACGCAATGGCTGCTTAAGATTAGCGCCTAGACCCGAATCCTGACGCCTACTGGGGAGGACGGTCACTAGCTTTAGTAGGCAGGTATACGGCGGGGGAACCGCGCCGTGTATGACATCCACAGGTTCCTGGCTATGGCGGAAGGCTGACGCAGAGCGGACCGCCGGCGAGAGCAGCTAATCTGCGTCTGAACATGGAGATGCTTACGTCAAAAGTGTCCAGGACAGGGGTTCGACTCCCCTCGCCTCCAGCCTCCGTTTTTTCGGAGAAAAAACTTCGGCTTGGCAAGCCAGCATGGTTTGCCAAGCCAACTTTTTTATTGAGCGCAGCGAAATAAAAAAGGGAGGCTGCCACGCCATAGCTGCGCAGCAGCGACGGCGGGCCACACCCGCAAGGCATACCCCTCACGGCAAATGAACATGATAAACTTCCACTACGTCTACATTCTGCGCGATGTCGCCACCGGTCAACACCACTACACAGGCGTTACCCAAAACCTACATGAACGCCTTGCCAGACACAACGCCGGCAAAGTGCCCCACACCGCCGTCTTTGCTCCATGGTACATCGAAACAGCCATAGCTTTTCGAGATAAAGACAAGGCCTACGCCTATGAACTCTACCTCAAAAGCGGTGCCGGCAGAGCTTATGCCAAAAAGCATTTTTAGAAAAAACTTCGGCTTGGCAAGCCAGCATGGTTTGCCAAGCCAACTTTTTTATGAGCGCAGCGAAATAAAAAAGGGAGGCTGCCACGCCATAGCTGCGCAGCAGCGACGGCGGGCCTCACCCGCACTGCATACCCAACACGGCAAGCGAACATGATAATTTACGGTACAAAAATTGCAAATTGTACCGTACAGAGCTTGAAAACAGCATGGGAACAATTAGATAAATTCAATTTGTGGAGGGAGATGCCATACGCCTTTCGAAGCGCAGGACTCTATTGAAATTTTGTGGTATCTTATCCCTGTTCGATGTACAATCGAGCTTACGGAGAAGGAACAATGGGGTAGCTACCCATTATTCCTGAAGAAGGGAATGCCCGTGCGCGGGAGGGGGCTGGATATATCTATGCCCGAACTGAAGTAAGGGCCCCCTTCTTCCCGTATAGTACGGCTCCGTGTTACTGTCTCGAATAGTTGAAAGGACTACCTCAATAAAGAGAATGTCCGGAATAGAGAAGGAGACGCAGCAATGATAAAGAAAAACACAGCCAAACTCAAGCAGGAAATAGCCGAAATTACGGTTACAGACAAAAAGAATAAGGCAGATTACATCATAGTTGGGGTAGATCTATCTAAAACTAAACTGGATGTGAAACACATAAAGTACAATATATACTCCAATGATGAAAAAGGCCACGCTCGTTTTATCAAAGCTATCAAAGAGCTGGGAGATAACGTTATCGTGGCATATGAAGCTACGGGATATATAAGTCTCAATTTTGCAGAAATGTTGGATACAAATGGTATTATGCGATGCCAGGTATCGCCCAGGCGAGTTCGACATCATGCAAAAGCAGGAGTAGCTGAAGCAAAGACAGATAAACTCGATTGTGAGGTGATACAAAGCTATACCATGAAATATTGGGAGCATCTGAGAATTAATGAACCGATGAACAGGAATTACTCAGAGCTGCAGGAATTACAGAGAGTTAGAAATCTATACACGCAATTTATCAAGCAAGCAAAACAGATTTTATCCACGTGCCATAGAGAATCTGCTCGTAAGCCGATAGAAGAAAATCTAGTAAAGCTGAAGGAAGAGAAGAAAAAGATAGAGCAAAAGATAAAGAATCTGATAGACGAGGACGAAAACTCGAAAAACCTAAAGGAATTGCTGATGAGTCAGCCCGGAGTAGGTGAAGAGACCGCGACATCGTTGGTGTTAAATCTTCCGGAATTAGGTAGAGTGACGCGCAAAGAAATAGCATCCTTAACCGGGACCGCCCCTTTTAACTACGATAGTGGGAATCATAACGGAAAAAGATTTACACGCTTTGGTCGTAAGGAAATACGAAATCTACTATTTATGGCGACTCGGGCTGCCCTCAATTCAAAAAAAGAAAATGATTATCATAAACGCTTTAATCATTTAAGTAGGATAACTAATCTTAAAGAGGGAAGAACGTATATGCAAGTAATAGTGGCCTGTATGCGAATGATGATAGTCAGGCTCAATGGTATAACGCGAGACTGGATAGCTAAAGGTAAACCTGATTTAAGAACTTATACAAAGATGAAAGAGGAAGAACAAAAGGAAAAAGAACAAGCTGAACAAGAAAAGAATAACCAGGAACAATAAAGCTCAACTACCCTAGACACTGGGGGATAGGGTTTGGGAAAGGGGGGGCTGGCATGCGCCGCCCCCTTTCCCAAGTCTTGTGCCCAAATTTAGGGCACAAGACAGCGCTTGTAAAATAATTACCTATATTTCAAATTCATAGTTGACTTCAGTCCTGCCACATACCACCAAGGCGTTAATTTAAAGTGGGGCTGAAGCCCCACGCTCCGAAATAAGAATCAAGCGGCTCTCTGTTATTCCACATTGACACCGGCCCATTTGCCTGTTATATTAACAACACTATGAAGAAGCTATTGTTGCCCGTTTTGCTTGTATGCGCAGCGTACGCAGAGAATACAAATACCGTACCGCCCCCACCGGAGGATATATTGTATCAAGGGAGTTTCTCCCCGGAAGACGCAACAACAGAACGCATAACGGATACTCTGGCCATATTGAGTGGTAAGTCTTTGTATTCGGAGCGGTGGGAAACACAATTTTTGCGATATGTGAAAGGGGGCTGGGTAAAAGCCGAAACCGTGAAGGTGAATAAAGCCACACCGGTAGAATGGCGCAAAAGCGGTGACATGCTGGTTGCTTACAGAGAGGGAAGCCCCTTGGCAGAAATAGCACCGGTACCATTACATGCAGAGGATGCGGCAGCGGTGCTGCGCCATGCCGTCTGCGCAGAAGTGGGGTGGGTATCAAGCCAAGGCTGTCCCTACGAGGATGCCTCCGTTGTAGAGCTAAATGCAGACACCCTTATGGTGCGCGTGGTGCAAAAAAATAACTGCTATCATGGCGACACCGTGCATTACAGCCTGTTGCGTTTACGAAACGGCGTGTGGCAGCAAGAAGAGGGACTGAGTCGGCCGCTCTCCGTAGATGTTCCGCTGACATACCGACTGACGCAGCATAGCGTACAGTGCTTGATGAACGGTGATGTGATGTTTGCCGAGTTGCCCTTGAACTGGAATCACGACCGCATGGACGCACCGCAGCATGTGAACTTGCGTGCCACTATAAGCCCAGATGCTAAACAGTTGCGAGTAGAACTGCACAATAAGCTGGATGCCCCCGTACGTATTTTGCCCGGTACGTTTACGGTTTCATCCCTGCCCGCAGAGGGTGAGCTGTGGTATGGCATAGCCGATGCGTATAGCAAGCAGACTATGGTACTGCAAGCTCACGAAACACGGGTATTACAGCTACCGCTGCAACATAAACAAAAAGGTATTGACTACAATACCCCGGCAGAGCAACTGTACGTTCAGTTTCATGCAAAAGACAAAGGAACACGCGCAGAGCCGGCTGAGGAATGGACGCCTTTGCACATAGGCGCTGCCCGCTTGCCGGATACCTGTTTTTCCATCGCAACGGAATACATATACCCCGTGGGAAGGAATGCGGCAATTATAGTGGAACGGCATCCCGGTTACACCTCCGGTCTTGACAGCAGTTCTACCCGACTGACATTGTGGGTGCGTGGGGAATATTCTTGGCAGATATGCGGCCGGGTTACCCAACAGACGGTGAACGGATACACAGTACAGAAAAAAACGCATGATGTGCCTGTTGCAGTATACGGTGGATATTGCCGTATTCGAGATGGGAGGGTGGAGTATAGCGAGCAAAAGGAAAGCGAGTTCCGCAATACTGTAAGTTTTGCAATGCCGGAGCTTTGGGAAAAAGAAACAGTGCAGGCAGACAGCCCCCTCAGCTTCTTTATGCTTGCGCCGGAGACGCCTCACTGCAAAGCGTGGCAGTGTGGGGAGTACCGGTTTACGATGGAATGGGGAAAGGACGCAGAAGGGAAAACCACCTTGAGTCTTCCTGCCGCAAACAGAAACCGCTATATCGTACGCCCCGGTATAGCACTCTACTTCACATTAGGAAGGGATGAAAACGGCGACAATGTGCCGGATATGTCCATTCATACCTGGGAACAGGGTACGCTTATCTTCTATGGCGCTGCAAAACAAGGCGGGTCTTTTACCTGCCCCAAGGCAGATACTCCATGAGGCGGAGCATATGTCGTTTTACTTCACCTCTGCATCCAACTCACCGCCGGAGAGGGTAATGTGCAACGGGGTACCGGGGGGCAGCTCGGCAGCATTGCGGGCCAGCATGCCGTCCGGCTTGCGGACAAGGGCAAAGCCGCGATCAAGCGCATTTTGAGGGCTGACGGCGCGGAGCTCTGCCTCTTTGAGTTGAAGGGCAGCACGGGCTGACTCTATTTTGTGTACCGCCGCAGAAGAGATACGCGCCATGGTAGCATCCATAGCCTGCTGCGCGCCCTGCAAGCGGGTGTAGAGCGCACGCGGCGACACACGGGCAGCAAGCACCTGCAAACGCGTAGAAGCAGCGGTGTGGTGCTCTCTGCACGCAGCGCGCAGGTCATCTTCAAAGTCATCCAAACGCTGGGCAAAGGGAGCAAGCGTGTTAAGCGGGTGGCGTAAAGGGCCTTGCTCTGCCAAGCGCAATCGCAGGCGGGCATGCTCAAGCGCACGGGCACAGGCACGTTTCAATGAGTTTTCCTGCTGCTGCAAGCGGGCATAAAGCTCTGCGGCGTCGGGGGTGGTAAGCTCAATGGCTGCCGTGGGGGTGGGGGCTCGCAGGTCTGCCACAAAGTCGGCAATGGTAAAATCCGTCTCATGCCCTACGGCAGAGACCACGGGAATATCACTGGCGGCAATGGCTCGAGCTAGCACCTCTTCATTAAAGCACCACAGGTCTTCCAAAGAGCCACCGCCGCGGGCAATGATAAGGTAGTCTACCTGCGGCAAGCCGAACAACTCCGCTTGATTAAACTGCTCAATGGCACGGGCAATTCCCAGCTCTGCCCCCCTACCCTGCACTTGCACGGGGTAAAGATAAGCCTGCATCCAAGGGGCGCGTTCCTCCAAACGGTGGCGCATATCCTGTATCACCGCACCTGTGGCAGAGGTAATCAGGCCCACGCTTTTGGGGAATAACGGGAGTGCCTTTTTGCGGGCGGGAGAAAAAAGCCCCTCTGCCTCAAGCTTGCGTTTGAGGGCTTCAAACTGCTGTTGCAGGGAGCCCACACCGGCCTCTTTGACACTGCTCACAACAAATTGCAAACTGCCGCGCCCCTCCCACACAGTGGGTTTGCCGCTAATCTCCACCTGCATACCCTCCCTGAGGCGTACGCGGCAATACATGGCTTGGTAACGATAAAAGACGCACTGCAACTGAGCAGATGCGTCTTTCAGTGTAAAATATGTATGCCCGCTGCCTGCCATTTTGCAGGAGCCAACCTCGCCCACCACGCACTGCTCACCCACGCCGTATTCAACGGCAGACTTGAGGCGAGAGACGATTTCTGTGACACTCAGCGGCATGCTGCGTTATCAATCGCGGGGCACCAAGGGAGCGTTGGGGTCTGCCCAGTCGGCAGAATAGCCTTTGGCGTATGAGAACAAGTCTCTGTGAATATACTCGTAATAGAGCTCACGTTGCTCCTCCTCCAAGCGGTTCCAGATAGCCACATTGAGGGCGCGTGCCACCTTTTGCATCATCTTGAGGGTAAGTTGGCGGCCGGCGCGAGCCTTTTGCACTTGCTTATGGGTAAGCTGCTCAAGAGATACAGTTACAAGGTCATGGTTATCCAGCCCCCAAGCGAGCATGATATCATCAATACGCTGCGGGCCGTGGTTACGTTCATTTTGTTCGTTCATCTTTAAGGATATGGTTAATATTGAGGAAAAAATATCAGAAACCCGGTACGTGGCGCACGTAGAAACCTGCGCACTTGCGGGATTTGGTATACCAACGCGGGCCTATACCCGTGCGGGTACCGGAGGTATCAAAGCGCAAACCGGCCACCACCAAGAACACATGGCCACGCTTAGTGTACACGGTAAGCCACTTACCGTAACCGGGTTTACCCCAGCTGAGAAATTGACGACTGGTGCGGTATTGCACACGCCCCATCATACCGGCCTCTCGCAATACGAAACCGACGGAACCGGAGCAATCATAACCGGTATCCACGTGTCTGCCGTGGCCACCGCCACTGCGGTACGGGCAATGCACAATCTTGTTGCCTGCGGCAATGAGCTTTTTGATACGCTTAGGCGCTTTGGCAGGCGCCACAGCCTTGTTCCCGCGCATATACGCGGTGTAGCCTTCCACGTACACATAAGTGGGTGTGGAGGCATTCTGCTGCAACTGGTGCTGTTGCTGGCAACCCGGCAGGGTTATCAGCAGCACAGTGAGCATGAGTGCTGTTAAAAACCGAATCATCTGTGAGAGTTATGGATAAAGTGGGTGAGAGAGGTGCGGGCGGGACTTTACCATACATATAACTATTAGGCAAGCCGAATCCGAAATTTATTTGATTTTTTTATCAATTTTTCTTCTAAAAGTAACAAATGACGCGGATTCTTCAGCGGGCGGGCTTACATTACCTGCTGTTTTTTGAGATGATTATTCTTTAAGCACGCCTAAAGAATATGACAAAGCCCCCTGCGTGATGAATACCACGCAGGGGACCGAATCAAACTCAAATCTGAGAAGCGGGTATATTATACCACGCCTTGGTCAATCATGGCATCTGCCACCTTGACGAAACCGGCAATGTTGGCACCGGCCACGTAGTTGGTGTAGTCGCCCTTAGAGTCGGGGGAGTACTCACGAGCATGATTGAAAGCGTTCTCGTGGATGTCGCTCATGATGGTGTGCAACTTGGCGTCCACCTCTTCAGCAGTCCACTTAAGGCGCATGCTGTTCTGAGACATCTCAAGGCCGGAGGTAGCTACGCCACCTGCATTGGCAGCCTTGGCAGGACCGTAGAGAATCTTGGCGTCGAGGTAGGCATTGATGCCGTCAAGGTCGGTGGGCATGTTGGCACCTTCTGCCACAAGCATACAACCGTTCTTGATAAGGGTGGCAGCCTCTGCACCGTTGATTTCGTTCTGCGTAGCACAGGGGAAAGCGCAATCGCAGGGAACGCTCCAGGGGCGCTGACCTTCAAAGTACTGCACGCCGGGGAAAGCGTCTGCGTACTCTTTGATACGGCCGCGGCGCTCGTTCTTGAGCTCCATAATCCAAGCGAGCTTCTCCTCCGTGATACCCTCGGGGTCAAAGACATAGCCGTTGGAGTCAGACATGGTTACAACCTTGGCACCCAGCTGGTTGAGCTTCTGCACCAAGTATTGAGCCACGTTACCGGAACCGGATACCACGCAAACCTTACCCTGCAAGTCATCATTCTTGGTGGCAAGCATGTTCTGAGCAAAGTATACGCAGCCGTAACCGGTTGCCTCGGGGCGAATAAGAGAACCACCCCAGTTGAGAGCCTTACCGGTAAGCACACCGGTGAACTCATTGCGCAAGCGCTTATACTGGCCGAACATGAAACCGATTTCACGGCCACCTACACCGATATCACCGGCGGGCACGTCGGTATCTGCGCCGATGTGGCGGGAAAGCTCGGTCATGAAGCTCTGGCAGAAACGCATTACCTCTGCGCGGCTCTTACCTTTGGGGTCAAAATCTGCACCGCCTTTACCACCGCCCATGGCGAGCGTGGTCAGGGAGTTTTTAAACACCTGCTCGAAACCGAGGAACTTGAGAATACCCAAGTTGACGGACGGATGGAAGCGAATGCCGCCCTTATACGGTCCGATGGCGCTGTTGAACTGTACACGATAACCACGGTTAACGTGAATCTTTCCATTATCATCCATCCAGGGCACACGGAAAATGATGGTACGCTCAGGCTCCGTGATACGCTCAAGAATGCAATTGTCTTCGTACTTCTTGTTAGCGGAAAGCACAGGGGTGATGGTGGAGATCACCTCTTGCACTGCTTGCAGGAACTCGGGTTCGGCAGCATTTTTAGCGCGAACCTGCTCCAGCACTCGTGTAGTGTAATCAGTCATATAATTTGTGCTACTGGGTTCCGCGATGGGGCGAATTTTCGGGTTCCCTCCGCGGGTCAGCGCGCGGATTATATCAAAAAGTTTTCATTTGAAAAGACTTTTTTTCAAAAAAAATGATAATAATTAGCTATTTTGAGATGATTCGGCGGGGGGCAACAGGCCTTTTTCTCTGAGGTCGGCCGCTAATTCCTGCACCGCATCGGGGGAGAGGATATCACTGCTGATTTCAAAAGTACGGGTGGCAGATACCACCGTTATTTTGTAGGAGGCCACGCCGCCGGAGTCTTTCTCCTCATACGAAATGCTCGTAATATCTTCCCAATTGATGTGGCGGGTGCAGAACAGAGAGATGCGGGAAATGCGCACAGTATTCACGCGGTAGCAAAATGTTGCATAATAAGCGCCCCACAATGTTGCGCCGGCACTTGCCGCCACAATCGCCGATATGACGGAGAGGGTCATCGCTTTGGTAAACATCACATACACACAGGCAATGATGATGAAGAACGTGCAGGCTATATAAAAGCCGGCGTTGGCAGCTCTGAGGGTTCGGGGTGTTAACATAAGTAAAGAAAAAGGCAGAGGCGAGAATCACGGGGAGCTCTGCGCCTCTGCCGATAAAAATGGAGAATACGGATTATTGAATCACGGGGGTGGTGGGCATATCCGTGTTATCACCACCGGGACGGTATTTCACATCTTCACGGCGCACGGCACCGCCGCGGTTATAATCCTCTACACCGGCACTGATGTATACGGGCATGCCAACCTCTGTGTATTTATACAAATCGGCAGCCACTTCATACGGCGTGCGGATACAACCGTGAGAAAGTCTGCGACCGGGCACCACCTTGCCGCCATGAATACCCACGCCATCCCAAGTCAGACGGTTCCAGTTAGGCATACCGGCGGGGCGGAAAGTTGCGCCCTCGGGGATACCCTTGGCGGTATCTGCGTTAGAATCAATCGTTTTGCCGTTTTTGACAAACTTACCATAACGGTTAGATTTATGGTCCTTGCCTTTCTCCAAGATACGGAATGTACCGGTGGGGGTTTCATGACCATCGGTACCGGTAGAGACAGGCCAGTCATACGCCACGGAGCCCTCTACATACATGCGGGCACGCTGCTGCGGCAAGCAAATGATGATTTTGGCATTGTACGGCGTAGCCTGAGAAAGCAATGCCGGATTACTGAAATGCTTAATCGTTTTGGGGTACTCCGGCTGGGCTACAAAATGCTCATAGGTACCGGTAGGGAACTGGTTAACATAACCGGGTTGATCCTTACCCTGAATCAACAGGGGATTCACGCCACCTGTCTCAGAGTACAGAGAGGGGGTGAGCAGGGGGTTCTGCGCATTGTGAACATTGACACCGTTGTAGGCGCCGATGCTCGGGTCGCAAGATACCAATGCGGCGGTAAGCGCGGCTGTGGCGCAAAGAAGAATCTTCTTCATCATCAGTTGCGGGGTAATTTTATGGTTTGACCTATGCGAATGCGGTTTGCATGATCAGGGGTAAAGCCATTGATGGCCATAATGGCGGAAACGGTTGTACCGTTTCGCGCCGCAATACCCGACAAAGTATCACCGGCCACTACCGTGTATGTTCTGTATGAAGCAGTAGAAGCCACGGCAGGCTGAGTGGTAACACCATGGGCGGGCATGGCAGCAGCATGAGCTGCACCGGGTACTTGCAACACCTGACCTATGCGCAGGGCATTGGGATTGGCGGCAAGCCCATTAAGGGAAATGAGGGAAGATGTACTGACACCGTGGCGCGCAGCGATGGAACTGAGCGTATCTCCCTGTTTCACGGTGTAGGTGCGGGCTGAACCCTGCGTTGCGGCTATCGGTTGAGCCGTCGGCGTTGAAATCGGCTGAACGGGCGGCGGGGTCTGAGCAACGGGCTGCTGCTGCATTTGGCTCAGCAAGCCGCCGCTGTGGGCAGGCTGCTGAGCAGCCTGCGGAGCTGCAGATGCAGATTGCTGCACCGCCAAGGCGGGCAGATTTTGCCCGCTCTCGTTAATCACCGTATCATTCTGCGGAGATGAAACGGACTCTCCTATCCACGCTACGTCTACCTTGGGGCCACCGGTAGAACAAGCTACAAGTGCCATGCTCACACATATGCAGACCGGCAGATGAACAGGAGAGGGTTTCATAACTTAACTACAGAAAGCGGTATACGGATTACTTCTTCTTAGCGGCGGCAGGAATCGTCAGGCGCTTGCCGGGACGAATCTTGGCGGCATCGGAAAGGCTCAGGTTGTTAGCCTTGAGAATCTGAGTGTAAGGCACACCGTACTTCTTGGCGATACCGGAGATGGTTTCACCCTTGGCAACAACGTGGTTGCGGGTCTTGCCGGTACCGGTGGCATCATTCTTCTTGCCGGGCTTGTAATCCTTGGGGATATAACGCACCTTGATAACCTGACCGGGATAAATGGTATCACCCTTCAGCTTAGAGTCCTTCTTAATCTGAGCAATGGTGGTACGGCTGCGCTTGGCAATGTCGTGCAGGTTATCACCCTTGCGTACGGTATAGGTAATAAGCGTGGGCTCCGTGAAAGTCTTGGCAGGCTTCTTGCCCTTGGGTGCCTTGGGCTTGGTGGCCGTAGACGTCTTGCCGGAAGTCGGCTTGGGCTTGGCGGGAGTATTGGCGGCAATGGCCGTCTGGTCCGGCGTTACAACGGGCTTAACGGTGGGCCCGGGAGTGGGCGTTACCGGCTGCTCAATGAACGGCACATCATCCGTGGGAGGAGGAGTATGCTGAGCGATATTATCGGGCTGAACCTGAGAAGAGGAGCTACCGTTTACATTTGCAGTAAGTTCAGTCTCATCAGGAATATAGGTATCATTACGATTCTGAGAAGTGAAACCTGCGGCTACCTGCTCATCCTCACTACCTTCGAGCAACCACGGGGGGATTTCCCCATCTCCCATCACATAACTGTCGGTTGCGGCGTACTCATCCGTACTGCTGCAAGAGCTGAGTGTTACCAGCAGAGAAGTGCCTATGCTGAGTGCTACTAGTGTTTTCTTCATACGCGAAAAGGGTATCAAATTTCCTTGCAAGTTGCAAGCTTTAATCCTTGTTTTTTTCCATGTGGGTGTTCATCATCCCCCTCTCGGCGGCCAATGCCCCGTGCATAAATACGGGGTAAACATCGGCCGCCAACCGAGGGGGGAAGTCATGTTGAGCTCAATCAACGGCGGCGGTTGCCACCGATACGCCCTGATGAACCACCGCTTGAGCGATTCACTCTGGGGCGAGATTGACTCACGTTGGGTCGGCTCACACTCGGACGGCTCACACTCGGGCGTGATTGACTCACGCTCGGGCGGCTTACTTTGGGGCGAGACTGCTGCACATTCGTGCTCGGGCGGCTCAGCTGCGGACGTGACTGCTGTACTTTGGGACGAGATTGCTGCACATTCGTACTCGGGCGGCTCATGTTCGGGCGATTCGCATTCTGGCGGTTCGGCGTAGAGCCCTGCGGACGCAGATTCGCATTGTTGCGGTTGTTATTGGGGCGGGCTTGTGAGCCGTTAGCAATGGGGCGCTGATTATTCGGACGCTGATTTACATTATGATTCGGTCGGGAATCAGGCCTTGCGTTATACTTGGGCTTGCCGTCATGCCCCAACGGCTTACCCAGCACCTTGGTCGGGTTCTTGTGAATGGGGGCATGCATACCACCGGACGGGCGGTGGTGCGGATGATGCCCGGGTGCATATTTGGGAGGAGCCGGCACATGGTGGCAGTGGTGCGGGTGGTGATGAGGCCCGTGATACCACGGGGCAGGATCCCAGTCAGGCACGTAGCACCATGCCGTCAACGCAGCAATGGTAAAAATGGCAACACCGGCTGCCGTATAACCATACACGGGGCGGCCATACGCATAACCGTAAATCGGGAAACCGTTCACGTCATAGCTGGCATTCGTCCAGGCTACGGTGCTGCTGAAGGCCGGAGAAGAATACGACACAGAGGCGCCCCACACGCCGGCATCCGTCACACAGGAGCTCAGCAACATGGCTGCACACCCCACTACGGCTACTGATATTGACTTGATTTTCATCTTGTTTTCCTTTCTGATAAGAACTGAATTTTCCCGCAGGATTGTTCATATATGCGCCGCTGCGGTTTTGTTAAATAATAGCAACTATTTCTGAAATTGCAAGTTTTTTCTTCTCATCATGACAACAAAAAGTTATTTTTTTAACTAAATTTCAATTTTCTCTCGTCAGAACAAGAAATTTACACAACAAAGCTTGACAAACGGCATCAAATAATGTATTCTGCCTGCGGTTTACGTGCGCAGCACTGACCGCGAGTGGTCTCGTGGTGTAATGGTAGCACTGCAGATTTTGATTCTGCCTGTCTAGGTTCGAGCCCTGGCGAGACTATTCACAAAATTAAGCCGTTTGAGGATAACTCAAACGGCCTTTTTGTTTTCCCGGGGTGAGCGTGAAAAGAAAAAGCCCGATGGCTGTTAACCATCGGGCTTTTGAAAAGAATATGAATAAGAACCTGAGAAGAATTACATGCAGGCACGCAGGTGTGCCAAGATGTTATCCTTAGAGGTAGCACCCGTAATGCGGTCTACTTCCTCACCGTTCTTGATGAAAACGAGGGTGGGGATATTGCGAACATTGTAGCGGCGAGCAAGCTCGGCAGCTTCATCCACATTTACCTTACCAACTTTAGCCGTACCGGCAACCTCTGTTGCAACCTGATCCACAATGGGTGAAATCATCTTGCAGGGACCACACCAAGTAGCCCAGAAGTCGATGAGAACGGGGACGGAAGAGTTGAGAACCTCAGCCTCGAAATTGCTTTCTGTAATCTGTAATGCCATAGTACCTACTTAGACACAGGTTAGATTCAATTCGTTGAATAAAATCTTACTCTTCCTCTTCTTCAGAGCTTTCTTCCTCCTCAGCGGGCTCCTCTTCGGCAGCCTCTTCAGTGGGTTCTTCCTCCTCCTCAGCAGCAGGCTCTTCCTCATCAGACTCCTCCTCATCGTCAGCAGCATCAGCAGATGCGTCGGAAGAAGAATCGTCAGAAACGGCAGCGTCAGCAGCAACGGCAGGGGGGCCCCAGAGGTACTCGGTAGTACGGTTGGGGATTTGGTCGGTAGAGAACTGTACCCAACCGGCAAAGAGAGTTACCAACAAGCCGAGGATGCAGATTACAAGAACAACGGGACCGGGTTTGGTGGGTTCCTCCTCCTCAGCGGCGGCTGCCTTACCGAAACCGGCGGGCTTGGAGAAACCGGCAGGCTTGGTGAAGCCGGCGGGCTTGCCTACGGGAGCCGTAGCGGCGGGCATGGCGGCAGTCTGAGCACCGGCGGGCTTGGGTGCAGCGGGTTTGGGAGCTGCGGCAGGCTGCGTGGCAGGAGCCGGAGCAGAGGGAGCAGCAGGCTTGGGTGCACCGGGAGCCACGGGGCGGGTCGGCACGCTCAGCGGGATGGTGGGTGCAGCGGGCTTGGGAGCACCGGGAGCCGCAACAGGCTTGGGAACAGCCGGTGCAGCAGGTGCACCGGGAGCTGCCGGGGGCTTAGGAGCAGACAAAGGAACGGTAGTGGCCGGACGTGACGGAGGCACGGGTGCACCGGGAGCACCGGCGGGCTTGGGCGGCATGGGGCGCGTGGGAACCGCTACGGGAGCAGTGGGTGCAGCGGGGCGCGGAGGCACGGGAGCGACCGGAGCGGCAGGCGCACCGGGACGAACAGGCGAAGGGGGCGGAGGAGGTGTACTCATAACAGTCAGTAAAGTCTATTGCCGCCAAGGCGGATTTCTTTTATATTGCACTTTTTTTTTATTATTGCAAGCAGAAAACGCAGGCAGGGGCATTTTTTTTACGTTAAAGAGGCGGAATTTGCCGACAAAACGAAAAAACTAGTTTTCCATGCGTACAAAACGGGAATAAAGAGCAGGTTTACCACCGGGCTCCATGGGTGCTCTCCAAGAGTGGTCGGGCTGCACCCCGACCGCCTCTAACACGGTGCGATCCGTCTTACAATTCTGGATGAATTTTTTACGGTGTTTAGACCCGCCGTCTACCCAGCAATGCGTACCGCCGCGGTAGTACTGGCTGGGATACGTTGCCGGACGCAACCCGGATTTTGTAATGGTATCAGCATATTGCATCATGGAAAGTGCTTTTTCCGGTTCTTCATCAGAGATAAGCTGCTGAGCCCACGCATAGAGGTTGGTTGTGTAGTAAACAGTCCACAAATTGAGCATGCTGTTTTCCGGGCCATCGCCGGGGTAATAGCGGCGGAACACGGCTTCTGCCTCTGCAAACTTTTGCTGGCGTCCCAAAACATCTCCCAACATGGCCGCCGTAAAAATTTGGTAAGGATTATTATTCAGCACAAAGCGCAGCATTTGTTCATATTTGCCCCACAACATATCCCCGCCACCCATCAGGGCGTAGTGGTCCGCCATTCGGGAATCCGGATACGTCAAAACGGCATCACACAAAAAAGCTCTGCGCTGCTCGTTGGAAGCCCCGTTTTTGACGATTTGTTCATACTGCCACTGGGCATTATAACCGGGCTGCAACTTCACACAAAGGCCGGCAGTCATCACCCCGAACCCGACAATCACGGCCATGAGCAACAACTTCAGCACCCCGCCCTCTGCCCTGAGAGCGCGGACGCGGTTACGGCTTTCGGGTGCCCAATTTCTGAAATCAAACAAGCGCAATGCAGGGCGCGGGAACGGAGAAGCCGCCACACCGCAGGCAAACGCCGTCATGGACACCAGGGCAAAATTGTGCCACACAAAATCGGTCAATGCCGCCGCTGCAACACCCACAACACACAGCAGGGCTGCTGCCGTAACCAGCTTGCGCTGCACGGACACATGCTCAGATACCACGATGTACACCCCGTGAATCACATGCACAACCACAAACAGAAAAAGCAACCCTGCCCCTATGATACCGTAATCCACCCATGCTTGCAGATACTCATTGTGAACATAGTTGGGCAACTGCCACTCATCATAGGAAACAGCCATGAGCCATTGCGCCACATCTGCACCGTACCCCCACAAGGGGGCATCACCCACAATGACCCAAGCCTCTGCCCATATCGCAAATCTCAAATGAGAATCCACCCCGAACAAAAGCTCCGGCAAACGGCGAGAGAAAAAGCAATCTACCACCACCGCCACACAGGCCATCAGCATCAAACTGCCCACCAGCAGCTGCAAGCCGCTGAGTGATTTTTTGCGCCCCATGGACATGAGAACCCACAGCACGGCACCACACCCGCCTACTAAAGGCAAAATCAACCACATCACACGGGATTCACAAAAGAATGACGCCACAATTCCCACAATACCCATCAGCGCAATCAAGGCGGTTTTCCACCCCCATTTACCACGCCACACGGCATACCATAAAAGCATAATTCCCCATAAAGAGAGGGTAAGACCTGCAAAATTTTTGTACACAAAAAGCGTTACGTTGCGGCTGTTTGCGCCGCAAAGGGACATTTCCGGGCGTCCCAGCAAACGGATACTCGCATCAGTCTCCCCCATCACATACAATGCGGCAACATTCAGCAAAACGGCAGCCCCGATTGTGACAATCAAAAGCCTGTACCCTGAACTTTGGGCAGCATATAAACCGAAAAGATAAAACGCAAAACCACCCAACAGCAACCCGCATTCATACCAAGATGACACCACTACGGGGCTCAACGCACAACGTGTTAAAAAATACCCGCCCACCGCTAAACCGAACCACGCAGTCAATGACATTTTCACCACCTTATACCCGGCTGCCATGGCACCGAACACCAACACCGCCACCACCACCAAGGCGCAGCCTATGGGATAAAAGGAAGACGCATGCCCATCTGCCACGGCCATAGACACAAGCCAAATCAGGCACAGCAGCAGGGCAACAAGAAAGCCGACACGGCTTTCTGCCAGGCGTTTTCTAACAGGGGCACTCTGAGTCATGCGGGGACTGTAACACATACACACCCACTTGTCACACAAAAAAGCAGCCATACACCCACAAACGGGCGCATGGCTGCTCATAAAAAAGAATTCAAACTCAGCAACCTACCTCAAACAGGTGCGTTACAGAGGCATTGTTGTGAATGTTGGCAATGGCCTGTGCAAACAGGGGAGCAATGCTTACCGTGTCTACACTGTCGGCACCGCATGCCATGGGCACGGAGTCAGAGGTGAGCAAGCACTCAATGGGGCTTTCGGCCAAGCGGGTGCGGGCTTTGTCATTAAGCACGGCGTGAGATACACCGGCAAAAATGCGGGCAGCACCGTGCTGCTTGAGAATGGTGGCAGCAGCGCACAGCGTACCGCCGGATTCCGTCATATCGTCTACCAACAACACATCCTTACCCTTCACATCACCGATGAGGGCGTGGGCATCAACCTCCGTTGCAGAGATACGCTGCTTGGCCACAATGGCCAGCTGCGTGCCGAGGATATTGGCATAAGACTTGGCATTCTTCACACCACCGATATCAGGGGAAACCACCACGAGGTTGTTGATATCCTTCACGTAATTCTCCTTGAGATGCTTGATGAGCACGGGCAGAGAGTGCAGATGATCCACGGGAATCTCAAAGAAGCCCTGAATCTGAGCGGCGTGCAAATCCATGGTAAGCACACGGTTCACACCGGCTGCGGTCAACAAATTGGCCACCAACTTGGAGGTGATGGGAACTCTGGGCTTGTCCTTGCGGTCCTGACGGGCATAACCGTAGAAAGGCATTACAGCCGTAATGCGGCTGGCACTGGCACGGCGAACGGCGTCTACCATAACAAGCAGCTCCATCAAGTTGTGGTTGGTGGGGGGGCAAGTAGGCTGAACAATGAAGACATCTTCACCGCGAATGGACTCATTGATTTGAACGAAGCTTTCGCCGTCGGGGAAAGCGTTGACGGTAGCATCGCAAAGGGGGAGACCCAACTCTTTGGCGATGTCTTTTGCTAACTGGGGATGTGCTGTTCCGCTGATAATTTTCATGTATGAGAATATGGGGTGAGCGCAGGTCTATTCTTGACATTTTTGCAAAAATATCAATACTAAAAGCACGCACGCACACACTTTTTTTAGCCGTCCGCCAATGGAAAACAGCCGAAACAAAACACTATTACACTTACCATCAAACAGTTGGATTGGGGTTAGCGCATACTTGACCCTAACGATACTTTTTTTGTTTTTCTATCCCGGTTTTGTTGAAGGAACCCAAAGTGCCGTGACCTGGCTGAACTCCGCCTGGAACCCTGAGACCGACTATGAACACGGGTGGATGATTCCCCTGCTCTCTGCCTACATGGTATTTCAGGCGGCAAAAGAGCTCAAGGATGAGCCGCTGCAAGGTAGCCTGCACGGGCTGTGGGCCGTGGTGACGGGGGCTTTGCTTTGCCTGCTGGCAGCGCGTACCCAGCAGCCGCGCATAGCCATAGGTGCCACACCGTTTTTGCTCTGCGGGTTGGTATGGTGCTACTGGGGGTGGCGTTTCACGCTCAAATGCGCATTCCCGTTTTTCTTTTTGTGGATGGCCATTCCCCTGCCCGGTTTCCAACAGGCTACTGTAAGCCTTCAATTATTATCCGCCAAAGCAGCCCACTGGGGGGCAGATATCTGCGGTGTAGAAACCATTTTGCAGGGCACCAACATTTCATCCGCAGACGGCAAGTGGAATGCCTACAACATTGTAGGCGGCTGCTCGGGCATACGCTCTCTCATGGCACTGCTGATGATTTCCGTGGCATGGGCCTATTTGGCAGACAAGCTCACCTTGTGGAAACGCGCCGTACTGGCGCTGAGTGCCATACCCTTATCCATCGTGGGCAACGCGTTCCGCGTGGCCAGCATCTTTGTATGTGCAGAGTACATTAACCCCGCCTTTGCCGGCAAAACCTGGCATGACTGGTCGGGCATGATATTCTTTTTCCCTGCCACGTTGGTAGGGCTCACCCTGTTGTACGGCATATTGGCGGGTGAGTTACCGTTCATTCATAAACGCAAAGTGGTGGTACGCAAAAACACCGCAGCCCCCGCCACCGAACAGAAAGGAGAACCTCAGGCATGAGTATGCACCCCGCCATCCGCATTGCCCTGCCCCCGCTGATATTGGCCGTTTTGCTGAGCCTTATCTACCTGCTGCCCATGAACACGGAGCTGCAGGAGTCTGCCATCTCCCCGCAACTGCCCTACGGCACAGAGCTGGACGGCTGGTACGGTGAAAAGACCCAGGCCAGCAAAGAAGAGCGCGGCACCTTAGCCGCAGATACCATCTTCAGCAAGGGTATTTACCGCCGTTGTACCAAACAAAGCAGCAGTGCCCTCACCTCCGGCACCGATGGCGTGTTCTGCTACGGGGCTCCGGTCTCGGTATCCATCGTCTATTCCGGCAGTGATATGAACTCCTCCATTCACCGCCCGGAGCGCTGCTTGCCCGCCCAAGGCCACCAAGAGCTGCGCGCAAGCAACCGCGAGCTCAAGCTCGCCAACGGCCGGAGCATCACCTTTTGCAGGCTGCAATCTTACACCCTACCCGAGGTTAAGGGGGGAGAACCGCAGCAACACATTCACTACTACGTCTTCATCGGGCATGACCGCATCTGCCACACCCACATGGGCAGAACCCTCTATGATATATGGGACCGCATAGCCAAGGGCAGAACCCAACGCTGGGCATACTTGCAGGTGGGCAGCCACTGGGGCGGCGACAGCGGCATTACGGAGGCCGACGCCGAAAGCGCCCTGATTGAGCTCTTAACGGATTTGGCAGCACGCCAAATCAACTGGGACATGATTGAAGATTGACAGCAAAAGGCCATAACGCACAATTAGCTTGATAGCCACCCCGATAACAATTACAATAGGTTTACACCATGGCAGAGTTCAACATCAGCGCAACACTCAAAGAAGCAAAAGACCGCAAGTGGGATGACCGCACGCTGGCTCAGCGTGCCGTTGATTTCGCAGAGCAACTGCGCGATGAAGCCGTGCGCCGCCTCAGCTCTGATGAACGCGCCCTGCTCTCTGCCCTGAGCCGCTTGACGGCCGAAGAGAAAAACCGCGATTTCCTGATACAACTCTGCAAAGGCGTGCTCAACGGCAGCAGTGCAGAACAACAGTGTGATACCCTGCGCAAGTTGTTGACAGATTTCGGCGGGGTGCCCACCTTCTTCAGTGCCATGGCAAGACTGCGCTTCAAGGCAGCCACCCTGGCCTCCCGCGGTATGCAGGGTGCCGCCCTCAGTGAGATTCGCCGCATCTTCCGCTCCACCTTCGGAGAGCTCACGCTCCCCACGCAAATGGATAAAGTAGACAAGCGCGTGCGCGAGCTGGGCAAAGACAAGCTTACCCTTGCGCTTTCTCCGCTGTCTCCCGTGGTGTTCGGCCACAAATCGGCAGACCGCTATAAACACCATCTGGAGGCCATCCAATCCCGCCAAACCGGGCTGGGACTTACCGTTCAACCGTGGCGTCTGTGCCCCACCCTCACCCCCTATGCCCCGCAAGCCGGTGCCAAAGAGCTGGCAGAAAAACTGCGCGGTCTCATCCGCATGTCCATGAGCGGCGGCTTATCCACCCCCATCATCGTAGAGACCGGCACCTCAGACCTTTTGCCCGTCATCGTTACCGGGTTCAAAGAAGCCCTGAAGGGGGCAGAGTTTTACCGCGCCAACGTCATGCTGGAGCTGCCGGCCTACCTCAAGAACGCCCCGGCTGTTCTGCGAGAACTGACGGAGTGGAGCAGCAAGCGCACCGCCAAAGGTGCCCGCCCGCTGCAAGTGCTCATTGTAAAGGGCTCTCACCTGGCTGAGGAGCGCTTATGCCATTTTACCTACGGTGCAGAAAACGCCGCAGCCCCCACCAAGGCCGTTACGGATACCAGATTCAAGCAACTGGTACACGCTGCCATTTGTGCGGACAGCAAGGTAATCTGCCCCGTTATCGGCACCCACAATCTGTTTGATATCAGCTATACCCTGTTAGACTGGGGCCGCAGCGGGCGCACGGGCTTGCCGCACTTCGTGTTCCGCGCGGGCTTGGGCAACCACATCGGCCGCGCCTTGGCCAAAGAAGGCGCATCTGTCGTTCTGTCCGCCGGTATTGAGGCAGAAAACGCAGAAACCGCCGGTTTTGAAAATTACCTCATCAGCTTGGTAAGCGAGCTCTCCCTTGCAGACGGTTTCCTGACCTACGGTTACGCCCCCGAGTCAGACTCCATGGGGTGGACCCGCATGCGCCAGCATTTCCTCGCCTCCCTCAGCGGCCGTGAAGAACCCGCCGCAGAGGTATTCAAGGGCGCAGATGACTTTATACCCGGCCAACAACACAAAGCCACGCAAGAAGCATACAGCGCAGACTTCTTTGCCGCAGCGGAAACCGAGCATGACCGCGCACAAGCCCCGATTCCGCTCACCATCGGCGGGCAACAGGTCAGCACCCCGCTTACCTGCATCCACCGCTCCCTCACCGCACCGGGTTTTGAAGATTACCGCTACACCAGTGCAGACTTTGAGGCAGTCAACACCATTCTTGCCATTGCTCAAAGTGCCGCCAAACACAAAAGGGACGCAGAGGCCCGGCGCCAAAGCGTACTCAAGTTGGCCAAGCTGCTCAACGAGCACCGCACGGAGCTGGGTGCCCTGCTGGTAAGAGATGCCGGTTTCAACTATGCAGACAGCGAGCAAGAGCTGCTCAACGCCATAGATGCCTGCTATTATTACGAGCTGAGCTCTGACAGAGACGGCCTCAAAGACGGCACACAAGCCACGCCGCTGGGTATCATCGTTGTAGCACCGGGGCATGTACACCCGCTGGCGGATGCCGTGTCTGCCATTGCGGCCGCCACCATAACCGGCAATGCCATCATTTACAAACCGGCCTCCGGCAACGTGCTGCTGGGCAGTAAACTGGCAGATATCGTCAGAGAAGCCGGGCTGCAAGAACCCTGCTTCCAGTTCGTGCCCTGTCTGGATAACCAGATTGCCACCAAGCTCATGACCGCGCCGTGCATCAGCGGCATCATTGCAGACGCCAACCTCTACAACACACAGAGACTCGCAGAGCAAGCCCCGCACGCCGCCATCTGTGCCCAGCCCACCGGCAACACCACAGCTTATCTTGCCCCCTCGGGTGACCACGGCCAGTTGATTCGGGATTTGGTCAAAAACACCTTCCGCCGCTCCGGGCAAAGCCCCACCTGCCCGCACATTCTCATTGTGCATGCCGCGGTATATGACAACCAGCATTTCATCAACTCTCTCAAAGATGCCGTAAGCAGCCTTACCGCCGCCCCCGGCAGACGCCAAGAGGCCATGCTGGGGCCGCTGGCCGCCCCGCTCAGCCCGCAAGAGGCAGCAGAGCTCACCGGGGTACACGGGCAAGAAACCTGGCTGGTCAAACCCACGGCGCAGGAAATCGGCTCCCTCATTCTCACGCCGGGCGTCCGCACGGGTGTCAAGGCAGACAGCCCGCTGCTGCAACACATCCGCAAGTTGCCCATACTTGCCCTCATGCGCGTAGAGAGCACAGAGCAGGCCGTGGCACTGCAAAACAAACTCACCCACGGCCAGGCCGCCATCATCTACTCACAAGACACGGCAGAGACGGATGCCTGGCAAAAAGCCATGGCAGCCTGCACCGCGCTTTACGTCAACTGCTGCCCCTGCGCACGCCCCGCCCTGCAACCCTTCGGCAGCTGCGGTCAACAAATCGGCACCCACCCTGCACCGGGTGGCCGCAATTACCTGCTGCCGCTGAGCCGTTGGGAGGAAAATGCCCGCCCGCAACGCCGCGGCAAGCAACGCAACATAGCCTTTACCCCGTGGGAAGTTCTGCTGCCCAAGCCCACCCCGGATGAAGCCATGCGCCTCACCACGGCGGCAGACTCACTCTCCTACTGGTGGGAAAATGAGTTCGGCATCTCCCACAATCTCAGCCCGCACCCGCAAGAGCAGACCACCCTGCGCTACGTGCCCTGCCCCGTATGCCTGCGTGCAGAGAATGACACCCCGGACACGGAGATTTCCATCGCCCTCATGGCTGCCCTCAAAGCAGGGTGCCGCATTCACCTGAGCACGGCCTCCATCCGTCAGTGGATGTCTCGCCATCTGGAGGGCATCGGCGTGCGCGTCACCCTGGAGAGCCGTATGGATTACCTCAAGCGCCTGCCGCAACTGGCGGCCTCCGGCATCTCCGTAAGAGACACCGCCGCCACAGATGAAGACCTGGCCGTGGCCACCGCCTGCGGTACACAAATTAACCGCGCCCCCATTGTGGGCAACGGGCGCATAGAACTGCTGCATTACCTGAGAGAACAATATATTACCCGCAAACGCTGATTCACCCCCACACATACCCCCGCCGGCGCGCAGTCAAAAAAAACGCTTGCCAAATGCGGCGCTATGTTATAATCTTGGCTTCTCATCTCACCAAACTCTGTATTTATGAAACACGTCCACTTTCTCGGAATCTGCGGCACGGCCATGGGGGCTGTGGCCTCAGCCATGGCACGCAAGGGCTATGTGGTAACCGGCACAGATGCCAACGTCTACCCGCCCATGTCCACCTTCCTGGAGAGTGAGGGTATTGAGATTTTCCAAGGTTTCAAACCGGACAACATCCCCGCAGATACAGACCTGGTGGTCATCGGCAATGCCATGAGCCGCGGCAATGCAGAGGTAGAGGCCGTGCTGGAGCAAAACCTGCGCTACATGAGCCTGCCTGAAACCATGAAAGAGTTTTTCCTGTGGGGCAAAAAGAACTACGTTGTCACCGGCACCCACGGCAAAACCACCACCTCCTCCATGCTGGCCTGGCTCATGAAAGACAACGGCCTGAACCCCAGCTTCATGATCGGCGGCATTGCCCGCAACTTAGGCCGCGGCGGCAACTTTACGGACTCCGACTACTGCGTGCTTGAGGGTGATGAGTATGATACCGCTTTCTTCGACAAACGCTCCAAGTTCCTGCACTACCTGCCCAAGGTCGTTATCATCAATAATATTGAGATGGACCACGCAGACATCTACGCCAATGTAGAAGAAATCAAACTCTCTTTCAAGCGTCTGCTGCGCGTGGTGCCCAAAGACGGCGTAGTCTTCATCAATGCAGACTGCCCCAACTGTGCAGACGTGCGCGCCCATGCCGCCGCAGAGCTCCGCATGGTCAAAATGGTATCCGTGGGCATGAGCGAGGATGCAGACCTGCGTATTACCGATATTGCCTACCGCACGGACGGCAGCGACTTCACGCTGGACGGCGAGACCTACAGCGTGCCCATGGTGGGAGACTTCAACATCCGCAACGCAGCCATGGCTGCCTGTGCTGCCCGTTTTGCAGGTCTCACGCCGGAGCAAATTCGCACCTCGCTCAACGCCTTTGAGGGTGTTGCCCGCCGTCAGGAAATCCGCGGCACCGTGCACAGCGTTACCGTGGTAGATGACTTTGCCCACCACCCCACCGCCATCAAACAGGCCGTAGCTGCCCTGCGTCAGCGTTTCCCCAAGAGCCGCCTCTGGGTATTGTTCGACCCGCGCAGCAACACCACCATCCGCAACATCTTCCAAAAAGAGCTGGCAGAATCCCTTGCCACGGCAGACTTCGCCGTGCTCTCCCCCGTAGAAAACCACAAGCGTGTCGCCCCTGAAAACCGCTTGAATGAAGAGCAACTCAAGGCAGACATCGCCGCTGCGGGTACGGAGTGTTACCTCGGCACCGGGGTAGATGATATCGTCACCCACGTTGTTGCCCATGTGCACCCCGGGGATGTGCTGCTGGTGATGAGCAATGGCGGGTTCGGCGGCATACACGGCAAGCTGCTCTCAGCCCTTGCCCAGTAACACCCCTCAGTTTTCTTCCTTTTCAACCGGACGGGCTGCGGCTTTCTCAAGCTGCAGCTCGTCAAACTTTTTCCGCAGCTCATCAAAACTGCGGCGCAAGCTCCTGTTGCCTCGGCGCAGTGATACAAAAGCGCAAAACACAAATATCGTCACCAAACTCAGGTACACAATGACAGCCCAGCACAACACCTGAATCGCCGTCAGAGATGAGCTGATTTTCGGGTCCTCTTTCACGCGCTCCACCATGCGGTCGCCCAACTCCCGGGCATACTCACGCCCCTCTTTTTTGTACTGCTCCTTGTACTCATCTATCAGCACATCCATGGAGTCTTTCAAAGAAAACGCCAACACCTCAGAGGTAGACCTCTTGCCCAGCTCATCCACCGCCGTCCCCAAAAACGTACCCACCATATCAGCCCCGCGGTCACCCCACGTGCGCTCCTTCGGCTCCGTTGCCCGGGCAGCGGCCTCGGCCTCAGCCACACTCTTCGCCTCGCGGCGCTCCAATTCTTTCTCTAACGCCCCCTGCCCCAATTTCAGCAAACCGTGCACCACCCGATCCGCCGTCTCGGATGCCGCCTGTGCCGCACCGCTCAGCACCAACCCCAAAGTCAATATCAACATCAACGCTCTCATACCTGCCAGAGTATCACCTCTCCCTAATCTTGACAAGCTTAAACAGCATTTATCTTTCCTCTTGGCAATCTAAAGGCGGGCTTGCTGCGCAAGTTCCGGAATGAGTGTTACCGCCATCATGCGAACTCCGTGAGCTATCCATGCAAGCGGCGCCGCCGCACGCAGTTACCTTCCCTTCAGTAGGATACGCCTGCGAAAAAACAAAAATCATCAACCAAAAACTTTTATGAAAAGAGCCTACTCAAGCTGCGGAATAGTTGCTTTTCTCTCTTCCCCTCTTTATCTTGATGCAATCTCACTGCTTGTGGCACGTCCTCCTGATGTACTGCGGCGGTGATAAAAGCTAATCAAATATGAATAAACATAATAATACAGCCACCGGTTCCGCCTCCGTTGCGGAAGTAACCCCGATGATGAACCCCGCCCTCACCGCTGCCACCTTGGTTACGCCTGTTGCCACGGCGGGCAGTACTCCGCTGCGAGAGGCCAATTTGGTAGATGAACAGCCCAGCACGCAATGCGACAATGCGGTGTTGCAGTTCAACATCCCGCTGGAGGTCGCCGCAGATTCCATGGCCATTGTTTACCTGCAACTGGATGATGAGGGCGATTTGCTCCTCACCCGCCATCCCTTGCCTGCCGCCGACTCCGAGGCTGCACAAAACGCCGCCATACAGGCAGAGCTGGATGCCCCTGCGGCCGATACACTGCACTTCCACAAGCACTTGCAGGGCGATGAGTGGCGGCACATTGACAACACCCTCCTGTGGCTGCCGGAGATGAACGCCGACAAGGCGCGCCTCTTCAAGCTCTTTGCCGGCACCTATTACATCAGTGCCCGTCTCTCCAATGATGATATGGGCGCCTACAACAATGAAAACCGCAAGCTCTTCCGCTATGCCATTCATGCGCTCAGCGCAGACTCCCCCTTCCTCTACCAAGGGGATGCCACCATCTGCCCCACCTGCGGTTGCGGTGGTGATTCCGATGGCGATGCCGACTCTCAGCCCGCCTCAGAGTTGCCCTCCACCCCGGATGACATTTGCCGCGCACAGGCTTTCCCCGTGCTCACGGCAGACGGCAAAACCGCCCTCAAGTATGACGGCCCCTGGGGCTGGACCTGCGCCCGAGACGGTGCCGCCATTCGCATTACCCCCACCAAGGGCATGCCGCTTACCTTTGTGGTGGACGCGGCAGACGCCTCCCTTGCCCGACCGCATGGCGAGACGCGCAAGCGCGATTTCCGCGTACAGTTGCAGAACACGGACGGCACCCCCTGCGCCACGGGTGAGCCCGCCCGCATCATGCTCACAGATGCCACGGGGCTGAGCCTTATCTTTGATGCCGCCACCGGTATTGTTATTGCCACCAAGTCCCCCGAGGGCAAGCTGCATGAAAAATCCCTGCGCGATACACAGATTACAGAGCGCATCGAAAACAGCTTGCTCAAGTCCGTGGTGTCTGCTACGGAGGGTTCAATGCTTACCACCGAGCAGCCCGACGGCGGTATCTTGTTGGAGTGGTTCGCCCCGAACGCAACGGAGGCTTACAAATCTGCCACTTATCGCATGGCAGAGGAAAACGGCGTGCAGTCCACCACCGTTACCCGCCAACAGCGCGACCGCGACCCCCACTCCACCACCCGCACGGTAAACGGCAACACCGTCACCATTACCAAGGGTGAGGACGCAGAGGCTGTCACCCGCACCTACGCCACCACCTACCCCGCCAACGGTATGATGCAGCGTATCGAGTCCGTGCAGCGCGCAGAGGATGCCGCCCCCGCCGCCTGCACCTGCACCACCATGCAGCATACGGAGGGCGGCTGGTTGCTCATTGAGCGCAAGGAGGCCTTCGGCACGCCGCAGGAGCAGACGGAGCAGTTCTTCTATGATGAGGCGTTCCGCCTTTCCCGCAGTTTCCGCCACAACGGGCATTACACGCTTTGCACTTATGACAGCGAGGGCCGCGTGACGGAGGAGATTGCTCCCAAGGCAGACGGCCTGAAAACCATTACCCGCACCACCTATGCCGATGCTCGTTTCTACGATAACCGCCCCGCCACGGTGGCAGAGTATATTGTGAACGCCAACGGTACAGAGGTGCTCATCCGCACCACCACGCATGTGTATGAGCTTACGGATGCGGCAGAAAAAGTCACCACTACCGTCACCGCAGGCGGTAGCTCTCAGCAGCAGGTGAGTATCTCAGAGACCTTTACCAACCCCGCAGATAATCCCTATGCAGCGGGTAAAGAAAAGTTCTCTCAAGATGTATCCGGCGTGCAAACGTGGCATGAATACACCGCCACCACAGAGCATGGCGCTATCCACAAACACACCACCGTCACCAAGGTGAACGGCGAGCTTGTACCCGCCCAAAGCCGCAAGACGGAAAGCTTCTTTGCCGCCGATAATACCGTCATTTTTGAGGCCGAGAGCATTTGGGACGGCACGCAGTGGTTGCTGTTGGATACCACGGCTTACGAGTACGATGAGCAGCAGCGCATCACCAAAACCACGCATGGCAATGGCCGATTCTCTACCACTACTTGGATGTGTTGCGGCCGCCTGAGCGAGACGGATGAGGACGGCATCACCACTACCTACGCCTATGACTCCGCCCGCCGCCTTACCGAGGTGAGCCGCTCTGCCGTGTACGATGGCGAAACCTGCATCACCCCTGAGACGATTACGGAGTACACCCGCGATGCCGAGGGGCGTGTTACCGCCACCACCCGCCGCGTCGGCCCCATGACCACTACCGAATCCACGGAGTTTGATGCGCTGGGGCGTGTCACGAAGCAGACCGACGTGCTCGGTCGCGTGACCACCACGGCTTACAGTGCGGATGGCCTCACCACCACCGTGACCACCCCCGCAGGCGCCACTACCATTACCACCCGCCATACGGATGGTTCCACGGCATCCGTCAGCGGTACGGCACAACGCGCGCTGATGTATGTGTATGACCTTAACGGCAGCAATGAACGCCACACCACTAAATTGCCGGACGGCACCACCATTGCCCAGAGCATCACCAACGGCTTCGGCCAAACCATCGTGCAGGCGCAGGCTTCCACTAGCGGTTTCATCTATACCCGCTCCGAGTTCAATGCCAAGGGGCAACTCACCAAGCAGTATCAGGACACGGGGTGGAATACCGCCAAAACCGCCGCCACGCTCTACGAGTACGACAGCTTCGGCAACATCAGCAGGCAGACGCTTGCCCTTGCTACTACCCCCACCAAGGATAACTCCCCCGTGGTAGAGATGGCTTACAGTATAGAAGCGACAGAAGACGGCGTATTCAGCGTCACCTATCAGACCCGCTACAATGCCGCAGGCGAGCCTTTGACTTCCGCGAGCAAGCAGCTGATTTCTCACTTGTCTCCCACCTTGGCAAGCAAGAGCATTACCGTTGATGAACGCGGCAACAGCCGCACGGATTGGTCAGAGTTCACCGCCCCCACCAAGGTAACAAGCTTTAGCTCTATCCCCACTTCTGAGATAGTGGCCGAGTCCCTCTCCATAGATGGCTTCACGCTCTCTCACAAGGATAATGTGGGCATCACCACCACCTCCTCCCGCAGCTACACCGCCACGGGCATGACGCTGGTGCAGACGGATGGCCGAGGCAATGCTACTACCACCGTTACCGACCTCGCAGGCCGCGCCGTTTCCGTGACGGATGCCGCCAACCATACCACCACCACCGTGTATGACACCGTGCATGACCTCCCCGCCGTGGTGACGGATGCAATGGGCTATACAAGTTGCTGCAAGTATGACCACCGCGGCCGTAAGATTGCCGAGTGGGGCACAGCCCTGCAACCCGCCTGTTTCGGCTACGATGAGATGAACAACATGACATCCCTGCACACCTTCCGCGCGGGTTCAGAATCCATCTCTACCGACCCGTCGGAGCGAAGTGATTATGATGAGACCGTGTGGGCTTTCCACCCCGCCAACGGTCTGGAACTCTCCAAGACCTATGCCGATGGTACGCAGGTTCAGAAGACCTACGATGCCTACAACCGCTTGGCTACGGAGGCAAACGCCCGCGGCCGCATCAAGGCACATACCTACGAGCACGCCCGAGGCCTATTGCTCAACACCACCTACTTCTACCCCGCTGCGGATGGTGAGGAACCCATGGTGGATAGCTTTACGCCGAGCCGCAGTTTCACCTACAACCACCTCGGTCTGTTGGTACAGATTATCGATGCCGCAGGTGAACGTACCCTTGGCTATAATACCTTCGGCGAGCAAGAAACCGACTCTTTGCTGGCTGATGGTGTCACCCACCTGATTACGGAAAACCGTGATACGTTCGGTCGCTCTATCGGCTACACCTACGCCAAGAACGGTGCGGTGCAACAGACCGTCACCACGGGCTACGGCAGTGATGGACGCATCGCATCCGCCGGCTTTGTACACGGTGGTGAAATGAAGCAGTTCTGCTACACCTACCTTGCCGGCACCAATCTGCTGCAAGTGCTCACCAAACCCAACGGCATGACGCTGACGCAGACCTACGAGTCGACACGAGACCTGCTCACGGGCATGGCTTATCACCGTGGTAGTTCCTTGGTGGTGCAGCGTGAATATGTATATGACTCCCTCGGTCGCCCCACCGCCCGCAACACCGCCCGCCAAGGTGCCGTGGTGAATGATACCTTCACCCACAACACCCGCAGCGAGCTGTCTGCCGCCTCCGTCAATGGTAAAGATTATGCTTATCTTTATGATAACATCGGCAATAGAAAATCTGCCGTTGAAGGTGAGGATTCCACCGTCTATACCACAAACGCCTTGAACCAGTAC
>JAZRBG010000010.1:0-40815 GCA_045634945.1 Akkermansia sp.
TATCCCTGTCTCAGGGGCAGATGACTCACGTGTTACTCACCCGTGCGCCACTAAGTGACCGAAGCCACTTCGTTCGACTTGCATGTCTTATCCACGCCGCCAGCGTTCGTTCTGAGCCAGAATCAAACTCTCCATAATATATTATTTTAGAAATTGCTGGACCAATGAATCCTTTAAGATTCATCAGTACCGTGTAACCTCGCTCCGAAACCCCACAGGGTTTCATCTCGGCGCAGGCCACGGCACGCGTCACGACCTTTTCCTTCCCTCTCTTTATCCTCTCCGATGCTCCACCCGGAAGGTTGTATCCGGCGGCGAGTTTTTCAACTCAGCCTCAGCATCTCAGAAAGTCAGTAAACTTGAAAACTGCCTCGCTCGGCTTTGCTTCGCGTTGCTCATTTGAGCCGCTCAGCCTTTCGAGCTGCACCGTGTCGGTGTGCCGAGAATTATACATGAATCATCATCGCACGTCAAGCCGATTTTTCTATAAATTTTCACTTTTTTGTCACTTTTTTTGTAAATCGTTGAAAATACAACGGAAAAATTTTGCAATTTTCTACACAAAAATGCGCATTTCCTGAAAAAAGGTAGAAAATGCGCAAGAAAAGTGAAAGAAAAACTCATCAAAATACTTTTCTGAGTCGAGCAATCACATAATAGCTGAAAGGAATGAAAAACACGCCTATAAAAGTAGCCGCACACATACCGCCTATAACGGTAATACCTACGGATTGACGGGCCTCTGCCCCGGGACCGGTAGCCAAGGCCAAGGGAATACAGCCTAATATAAAGGCAAGAGATGTCATGAGGATGGGACGCAAGCGTGCCTCTGCCCCGGCCAGGGTTGCCTGACGCAGCGGCATACCCTCCGCCAAGCGATCTTGGGCAAACTCAACCACCAGAATGGCATTTTTAGCAGCAAGGCCAATAAGCATGATAAGACCGATTTCTGCATACAAATCCAGCGCCATACCGCTTAACCACAACGTAGCCAACGCACCCCAGATGGCAACAGGCACGGACAATACAATTGCCAGCGGCAACGACCAACTCTCATACAGGGAGGCCAACAACAAGAAGGCAAACACACCGGATATGGCAAAAATACCCCCCAAGCTCACGCCCTCTGCGGCTTTTTTCTCCTGATAGCTCATGCCGGAGTACGAGTATCCCATATCATTAGGCATGGTGCGGGAGAAAGTTTCTTCCAGTGCCGCCATCACCTGCTCACCCGTAAATCCCTGCGCTGCGGCCACATTGAGCATTGACGCATTATACATATTTTGGCGGATAAGAAACTCCGGGCCATAAGTAAACTTCACATCCACCAAGGCATTAAGCGGCACTTGCGCACCATCTGCCCCCGGCAGATAAAATTGATTAAGCTCTTGAATATTCATACGGCTATCAGCATCTGCCTGCAAGTAGACTTGGTATTGATAGCCGTAAAGGTTAAAGTAATTAACGAAGGAGCTACCCAAAAATGTTTGCAGCGTAGCAAAAGCGGCATCGGGGTCTACCCCTTGAGACAAGGCCTTCTGCACATTGAAGCGCAGGAAATATTGGGGCGTATCAGCCGCCATCAGGTTCTGCACGGCTGCAATTTCCGGGCGGGCGGATGCAGCGGCAACAAAAGCAGAGGTTTGTTCAGCCAAGTACTCAGCACCGTGACCGGCACGATCCTCAAGCATGAATGTTACATCAGACGTAGCCCCGACCCCGGGAATAGGCGGCGGAGTCATGGTAAATGCAATCCCCCCTGTATTCAGAGTATTGAAACGGCGGCTGAGTGAGGCCGACAAATTGGCCGCGCTCTGAGCCTCACCATTACGCAAATCCCATGGTTTAAGCGCAATAAAAAAGAAAGCATTATTGGGGCTCTGCACACCTGTAAGCAAATTAAAACCGTTCACCATCAATACACCATCTACGGCTTCCTCTTGTTTCAGCAAATCAATGATACGTTGACTTCCCTGCTCGGTAAGAGCCAGCGAGGTACCGTAGGGCATTTGCAGAGAACCGTAAAAGTATCCCTCATCTTCATTCGGCAAAAAGCCACCGGGCACACGCTTTACCACAGGATAAATACACACCGCCGCCACAACCAGCAATAAGCCAGTGAGAATACCGCGCCTGATCATACCACCCGACACCCCTGCAAACATTTTGCGCAATTTGTCTATACCCTGATTAAATGCATTGCCCGAGCGAGATAAAATTCCACTCCCCGCCTTATGCGGACGCAACAGCAATGCCGCCAACGCCGGGCTCAAACTCAACGCCGTAAAGGCAGAAATAAGAATAGACACGCCGATGGTAACAGAAAACTGCGCAAACAAACGCCCGGTAATCCCCGGCAACAACATACACGGGAAAAACACCGCAGCCAACACCAACGCCGTGGCCACCACAGGCCCCGCCACTTCTTTCATGGCTGCATAAGTAGCATCGCGGGGAGACTCCCCGGCATCTATGTGAGATTGCACCGCCTCCACCACCACAATGGCATCATCCACCACCAGCCCGATAGCCAACACAAGCCCCATCAGGCAAATAGTGTTCAGCTCCATACCGAAAAGCGGAAAAAACACAAAGGTACCCACCACACTCACCGGCACCGCCGTCAGGGGAATCAGCGTAGCACGCCAACCCTGCAAAAAGATAAACACCACCAACATCACCAATGCCAGAGCCACTCCCAACGTCACCAAAATATCCTGAATCCCCAAGCTTACCCCCGCAGTAGTATTCAGTGCCTGCCTCAGCTCCAGCCCCGGAGCAAGAGAAAGCCCCGACAAAGTCTTTTCCACCGCCTGCACGGTTTTAAGCGCATTGCTGCCGGGACTTTGAGAAATAGCAATAATGGCACACGCTTCTCCATTATAAGAAGAGCTCATACTATAAGTCCGGCACCCCAGCTCCACCCGTGCAACATCACTCAGCTTAACCAAAGAGTCTGCATCTGCCCGCAAAATGATATTTTCAAAATCCTCCACCGACTTCAAGCGCCCTTGCGTGCGCACGGTATAAGTAGTTTGTTGCCCGGGCAGAGCCGGTTCTGCCCCCACTTTGCCGATGGGGTTCACGCGGTTTTGCTGTTGCAGGGCATTCTGCACTTGCTGCACCGTAATACCCAATGCCGCCATTTTCTGCGGGTTTAACCAAATGCGCATAGCATATTCCCCTGCCCCGAACACCTGCACATTACCCACGCCCGGCGTACGCAGCAGCGGATTCACAAAATTAATATAGGCATAATTACTCAGCCACACGGCATCATAATCGCCCTGCGGGGCACGCAGCACATACAACAACATCGGCGGACCACTCAGTGTGCGCATCGTCACCCCCATCTGCTGCACCTCCGCCGGCAATTGGGCAGACGCCTGCGCATACCGCAGGTAAGACAACACTTGGTCCATATCCGCAGAAGAGCCTACATCAAATAAAACAGAAAGGCTCAAATTACCATCATTCGTAGAGGTAGAAGTCATATACTCCATACCCTCCACGCCGCTCATCTGCTGCTCTATGGGAGAAGCCACAGAATCTACCACCGTTTGACAATCTGCCCCGGGAAAAGAGGTAGATATACTCACCTCCGCCGGCACAATATCAGGATATTGCGCCACAGGCAATGAAAAAGCGGTGATTAACCCACCCAACACCAGCATGAGTGCCACACACATCGCCACCACAGGCCGCCTTATGAAAAATGCATACATCGCATAGAAATCAGACTCTCGCTCAACACACATCAATCAAAAACGGTTGTGAAAGGTGCGCTTTCTGCTTGACTTGAGCCACCCGCTTCTTTAGAATGAATAAACATATATGGCAACCAGAGAGCACACATCCGTCTACCGTCCCGGCATAAATGCCGTGCTGCACGAGCATGAGCAAATGAGCGCTTGGTTATTTTTTGCCGTCATGAGTTATCTGGTGATGCGTTTTACACCGGAGTGCGGGTGCAGTACAGACACATGCGGGGGCATATTGTGGTATGCCGAGATATGGCTGGGGGCGTTGTTGAGTTGGGGGCACACAGCGGGGGTGCTGATATTGCACAGTGTAGTTATCGGCATATGGCTGTTGTATTGTTTGAAGACCGCCTCGCTTTTTGTACGGCGCAGCACGGCATGGGCTATCACGGGGCTCATGTTTGTCTATTGCACGGATTTATGGGCGGGGCCGAATGAGCTTAACTTGGTATTGCAAACTATCAGCATGTATCACCTGTTGGTATGGGCACGGGGTAAGAATGATTATTTTCCGCCGCGTCATCTGTTTATAGCCGGGTTGGGCGTTACCGTAGCCCTGATGACTACCCCCATGACCGTCGTCTTCTGGCTACCGGTCATCGGGCACATGTTGTGGGTAAACCACGGCAAGCGCTTGCAGAGCTGCGCCTATTGTATAGGCGGCTTGTGCACACCTTGGGTGCCGGTAGTGGTCATTTCCTGCTGCAATCCGGCGGCCGCAGGTCTCATACACCCCTCATTTGAGAGCTATTTCTGCGGGTGGCACAGCAGTCTATTATGCACGGAGCCCCTGCAAATATTCGTGGGCACCTTGCCAGGGTTCTGCCAAAGCTTGGTACCTGCCATGTTGGCACTCATACCCGGCCACTTACTGCTATTCATGTGGATGCGCCCATTCCGCAAAATACGCCGCAGCAGAAAGCTCGGCATCAACACAAGCTTGGGCATAGCCTTTGTTCTTGTTTTTGTGGTGTCATTCTGCATGATGAAGCAGCCACACTTCACGGCCTTTTATCCGTTCATGCTCATCAGCCTCATCGGTATTATTCTGAGCATAAGGCGGCGTATTCGCAACCGCTCCGCCAAACGCGTATTGAGAGGCATTGGCCTTATGGTGCCATTTATCACCCTGCTGATATTGTTACTGATACCGGTGTTACAAACCGCCATGGGCAAAACAAGCACGCCCGCAGAACCCCGTTCATCTCGCATCGAACAAATCATCCAATCTTGGCAGCAGTAAATCAGCACAACAAAAAAGGCGGGCAAAACACCCGCCTTTTTTGTTGTGAATGGTTATCTGTAAAAATTACGGCAGAGCAATGAACTTAGCCTTGGGCATATTGCACAGCGGGCACTTCTCGGGGGCGGTCTCCACAGGGAACGTATCGCCGCAAAGCGGGCAAATCACATAACCCTTGGGCAGGTTGAGGGGCTCACCGGCCTCCAGCTGGCGAATAGCCTCGGCATACATGGCAGCGTGCACTTTCTCGGCCTCCAGAGCCCAGTTGAAGCTGCGCAGGGCATCTTTGGCACCCTCCGCCTCAGCCTGAGCCACCATGGGAGGATACATCTCACTGTACTCGTAGGTTTCACCCTTGAAAGCCTCTTTCAGGTTCTCAAGCGTGGTACCGACGTGCCAATCCATGTCGTACTCAATGGGCTGCTCACCCATCTTCACCAAAGCCTTGGTGTGGTTGGCTGCATGGATACGCTCCGTAGCGGAGGTTGCTTCAAACAACTTGGCAATCTGCGGATACCCCTCCTGCAAAGCTTTGCTGGCAAAAGAAGCATACATGGCGCAAGCCGTACTCTCGCCGATAATGGCGGTCTTCAAATTTTCTATGGTTGTAGGCATACGCTACTCTTCTACTCCAATTGCCGCGCAAATGCAAGCTAAAATCATAACAAGCACCAAATTTTCCACCAACAATTAGTAACAAGTTCCCCAAAAATCAAGAAAAATAGCAGGAATTAGCAAAGGTCTGCAATTTTTGACTTCACAAAAGGTGGAGTATGGTGTAGAATACAACCGTATTATGGCTATTCAGATGCAGAGAACGCTCAGTAAGTGTGCCTCTATCGAAGGCACTTCCCTCCACACGGGGTTGCCCGTCAGACTGACCATCAAGCCGGCAGAGCCCAACACCGGCTTCAAGTTCCGTCGTATTGACCTGCCGGACAAACCGTTCATTGATGCTTCTGCCGCCAATGTGCAGACGGTGGAGCGCGCCACCACGCTTGCCGTGGGCTCTGTCAAGGTACATACCGTAGAGCACATTCTCTCTGCCCTCACCGGTATGGGCGTTGACAACGCCATTATTGAGATGGACTCCAACGAGCCGCCCATCGGCGACGGTTCCGCTGCACCTTATGTGAATCTGATTAAGCAAGCCGGCATTGAAGAGCAAGACGTACCCTGCCACGTGTGGGAGATTCGTGAGCCGATTCAGGTTGAAAACAAGAACGGCAGCCGCATCATCATCATGCCCGACAAAAAGTTCCGTGTCTCCGTAACAGCCGTAGGCCCGGAGGGTCGCGTAACCCAGTACTTCTCCTCTGAGATTAACCCGGAGCTGTATGAGAAAGAGCTTTCCACCTCCCGCACATTCTGCTTCTATGAAGACGTACAGCCCCTGCTTGACAAGGGCCTGATTCAGGGCGGCACCCTTGACAACGCTATCGTGATTAAGGGAGACCAGTACATCTGCGCCGGCGGCCTGCGTTTCCACAACGAGTGCGCACGCCACAAGGCCATGGACATGGTGGGCGACCTCATCCTCAACGGGCACCGCATTCTCGGCCACGTTATCGCCGTCATGCCCGGTCACGGCATCAACACGCAGATGGCCTCTGCCCTGCAAAAGAAGTTTGACAGCATGGAGGCCATGAAGCCCAAGCCCTTCATCTTCCCCTCCGGAGACACCGTGCTTGACACCACAGAGGTGCTCAAGTTGCTGCCGCACCGTTACCCCTTCATGCTGGTAGACCGCATCTTGGGCTTTGAGGGTGACAACAAGTGTGTGGGTCAAAAGAACGTGACCATGAACGAGCAGTTCTTCCAAGGCCACTTCCCCGGCAAGCCGGTAATGCCCGGCGTATTGCAGCTGGAGGCCATGGCACAGGTGGGCTCCATCCTCATGCTGCGCCTGCCCGAGAACCAAGGCAAGATCGGCTACTTCATGAGCTGCGATAAGGTGAAATGGCGTAAGCCCGTAGTACCGGGCGACGTGATTATCATTGAGGCAGAGCTCGTCAAGATGCGCGGCGCTATCGGCGTATGCAACGCCCGCTGCCTGGTCAATGGCGAGGTAACGTGTGAGGCTGAGCTCAAATTCATGGTAGCAGACGCCTGATAAAACGGCTATTTCGAAAGAAAAATTGCCAAAAAAGAAGAAACAGGCTTGACATGCGCTCAAAATAGAGTATCATATCTCGCCCCGACCGCGAAAGCGGAACAGAGAAACTTTTAACGCAAACATAGAAACAAGATTATGAGCAAGAGAACATACCAGCCTTCCAAGCGCTGCCGCAAGCGCCAGTTCGGTTTCCGCGCCCGCATGGCTACCAAGAACGGTCGCGCCATCCTCGCCCGCCGTCGCGCTAAGGGTCGCAAGCGTCTTCTGCCCAAGGGTGTGGAGATTCACTACAAGCGCCACACCATCCAGCACGGTGTTTAATTTACAGCGGGTTAAGCGCGTTGCATAATGGTGAAAGCCTGTAAAAACGCGCAAACCCGGGAGCACGCAACGTCCTGTTGTAAGATGCAGCTCAAGCGTAGCCAAACCATGAAACGAGCCTCAGAGTTCGCCATGGTGCGCAACGAGGGCAGCTCTGAAGCAGGACGTTTCCTTATTCTGAGCACAGCCCCGTTGAAAGAGGGTGACGAGAGAGGCTCCCGCTTCGGCATCATCACCACCAAGCGAATCGGGCACGCCGTATTGCGCAACACCCTGCGCCGCAGAGTCAGGGATATAATACGTGCTCACGGCGAACCGTTAGCCAAAGGGTTGTATGTAGTCATAGTGGTACGCAACCGTGCGGCCATGACAGACTACGCCGGCTTAGAAAAAGACTTCCTCAAACTACTGGCCCGCAAACACCTGCGCAAGCAAGCATGCTGAAGAGCATCGTCATAGCACCTGTTCGATTTTACAAGCGGTTTCTGAGCAAACCGCTTCATGCTATTTGCGGCCCGCACTCCGGGTGCAGGTTTCATCCCTCATGCTCCACCTATTTTATAGAGGCCGTGCAAGAGCACGGGGCCATCAAAGGCGCCCTCATGGGCGCGTGGAGAATTTTACGTTGTAACCCCTGGGGGGGCTACGGGTATGACCCCGTGCCGCCCCGCAAACAGAAATAAACAAACTCTACCCACGTACATTTTATGGATAAAACATCAGTCATCGTTGTAAGTTCATGCGTAGCCCTGCTGGGTCTCAACTGGTGGTACTCCGGTACCCTGCAAGAGGAAAAGCAGGCAGCAGAGGCAGCCAAGCAAGCCGCTGTTGTACAAACTGCTACGCCCACACCCGGTGCAGAGCAGCCCGCCACTGCCCCGGCAGATACCACAGCAGCCGCCACGGATGCAGCACAGACTCCCGCCGAGGCTCCCGCAGCCCCCGCAGAGCCGGCACTTGAGACCTTGCACACGCTGGTTTCCAAAGACTCAGCCGGCAAAGAAATTGCCCGTTTCAGCATTCAGAACATAGGTGGTGGCGTACTCAACGCCCAAATGCTTGAGCAGAAAGTAGACAGCACCAAGCCCGAGGAGCTGGGAGACGTACGCATCAATGGTCTTACCCCCGTCGGTCAAAAGCACTACGGCATCGGCACGCTCATGTTCAACCTGAGCGATGATAACGAGCCGCTGTATGACAGCTCCGTATACCGCAAAGTAAGTGAAACGGCTGACTCCGTAACCATTCGCAGTGACAATGTACAGTACAACGGCTGCGTGTTCAGTGTTACCAAAACATACAGCATGGTACCGCTGCAACAGGGTAGTGAAACGCTGGAGGGCAACGCCTACGCCCTGCGTGTGGATGTGACCCTCACCAACACAAGCAAAATCAATTTGGTGCTCAACAACTGGGGCTTGTACGGCGGCAGCATCAGCCCCGTAAATGACAATGAGGGCTCCGTTTACACCTACTACATTACCCTCAACAACGGCAACTTTGAAAAAGAGAACGCCGGGTCTTTCTCTTCCTGGTTCGGCAGCGATAAGAAGCGCATCTATGACACCGACTTCGAGAAACTCGAATGGGCCGGTCTCATGAACCAGTATTATGCCACCATCATTCAGCCCGCCCGTGAGAGCGGCACTGCCACCGCCAACGCCATCTATGCAGCCCCGGCAGACTTCAAGCTGCCCGACGCGAAGGAAAGCGTGAAAGGCTTGGTAATGGGCTTCGGCATGCCCGCAGCCAACATCGGCGCAGGTGCCACACAAAGCTTTGCTTATGAGACCTTCACCGGTCCCAAGTACAACCTGATGCTGGCAGCCATGACGGAAGAGTTCCGCATGATTGATGACATCATGGACTACGGCTGGGTATACCTCATCAGCTACCCCATGAACTGGATGATTAACACCTTCTCCTCCTGGGTAGGCAACTGGGGTGTGGCCATCATCATCATGACCTTCGTTATCCGCTTGCTCATTTGGCCGCTCTACCGCAAGAGCTACATGAGCATGAAGCGCATGAGCCTGCTCCAGCCCATGATGCAGGAGATTAAGCAGCGTTGCGGTGATGACCGCCAGCGCGCCAGCATGGAGATGATGGCTCTGTACCGCAAGTACAACATCTCCCCCTTGGGCGGCTGCTTGCCCATGCTGCTGCAAATCCCCATCTTCTTTGCATTCTTCTATGTATTGCAAACCGCAGCAGAGCTCCGTGGTGCTCACTTCCTGTTCTGGGTAACAGACCTCTCCCAGCCGGATACCGTGTGCCACATTCTCGGTCTGCCGCTTAACATCCTGCCGTTCATCATGGCAGCATCCATGATTGCCATGATGAAGATGAGCCCCTCTGCCGGTGACCCCATGCAGCAGAAGATTATGAAGTTCATGCCGCTCATGTTCTTCCTCTTCTGTTACACCTACCCCAGCGCACTGGCTCTGTACTGGACCACCACCAACATCATCTCCATCATCCAGACGCTCATCATCCGCCGCTTGCCCCAGCCTACTCTTGAAGAGGCTGCCGCCAATGCAACCGCCGGCGGTAAAAACAAGAAAGAAGGTTTCTTTGCCCGCATTCAGCGTATGGCAGAAGAGCAGCAAAAACAGCTCGAAGCCCAAAAGCGCGGCCAAAATATGCGCAATGTTACCAAGAAAAAGTAAACGCTTTTTCTCCCCCTCTTTTCTCAAACGCGCCCCACAACGGGGCGCGTTTTTCTGTACCCCCACCCGCCAATTTTCATTACCGTACGCGGTGAGTTCATTGCTTTTTGAAACTAACCCCGAATAAATGCTTGACCTAACTCTAACTTTGTGTAAAAATAGGCTCAGAAGATATGCGTTACAAGATTTTAACAGCAGAAGAAGCAGCAGAACTGATTGAAGACGGTGAGTGTATCGGCGTGAGCGGATTCACGGAAGCCGGTGCCGTAAAGGTAGTGCCCAAGGCCATTGCAGAGAAAGCCAAGGCAGAGCATGCCGCAGGCCGCCCCTATAAGCTGAAAGTAATGTGCGGTGCCTCTAACAGCGCAGCGGTAGACGGTGAGCTGGCAGCGGCAGAAGCCGTATCCATGCGCATGCCCTACATGTCTTGCCCGCATACGAGAGCCCAAATCAACAATGCAGAGGTATCATACCAGGACCCGCACATCTCCCTGTTTGCGCAAAACATGCGCTACGGCATCATCCCGCGCGTCAAAACCGCCATTGTAGAGGCATGCGAGGTAACGGATGACGGCAAAATTACCTTTACCATGAGCCAGGGCTCCTCTGCGGACTTCTGCCTGCTGGCAGACCGCATCATCGTAGAGCTCAACTCCTACCACAATCCCTGCCTCAAAGAGATACATGACATTTTCATCCCCGAGGATCCGCCCAACCGCACACCCATTCCTCTGGTTGCGCCCGAGGAAAAAATCGGCACCCCCTATGTGCAGGTAGACCCGGAAAAAATCGTGGGTGTGGTCAAAACTCACCTCAAGGACGGTTTGCCCCCATACCGCCCCGGTGATGCCGTTACCGATAAAATAGGTGAAAACGTCATCCGCTTTTTGGAGCACGAGTACCGCGTGGGGCGTATTCCGGAGAACTTCCTGCCCATCCAGAGCGGTGTAGGCAACGTGGCCAACGCCGTACTGGCAGCACTGGGGCGCTCTACCGTTATACCGCCCGTCAAAATGTATACAGAGGTGATACAGGAGGCGGTAATAGGCCTTATCAAACAAGGCAAAATCACGTTTGCCAGCGGTTGCTCCCTTTCCGTGTCAGATGCCACCATGGAAGAAATATACCGTGATTTCGACTACTGGAAACACAAGGTATTGCTGCGTCCCACAGAGATGACCAACAATCCCGCCGTGGTGCGCCAGCTGGGGCTCATTTGCATGAACACCGCCATTGAGGCAGACATCTTCGGCAATGTCAACTCCACGCACCTACTGGGCAACAAAGTCATGAACGGCATCGGCGGCAGCGGTGACTTTGCCCGCGCCGCAGCCATCACCATCTTCTCCTGCCCGTCCGTAGCCAAGGGCGGCAGCATCTCTGCCATTGTGCCCATGGTATCTCATGTAGACCATACGGAGCACGATGTGCGCGTACTCATCACCGAGCAAGGCATTGCAGACCTGCGCGGCAAATCCCCCCGCCAGCGCGCGGAGCTCATTATTGAGAACTGTGCCCACCCGGACTACCGCCCCCTGCTGCGCCGTTATGTAGAGCTTACCCCCAAAGGCCATACCCCGCATAGCTTGGCCAAGGCATACGCCTTCCACCTTGCCCTGCAAGAGACGGGGGATATGCGCAACGTCAAACTGTAACCGCCGAAAGCCCACCGCAAGTGGGCTCTCAAAAAGCGTTTGCGAAGCGAACTTTTCATCATAAAGTTCGCTTCGCATTCTTTACACGGCAGCAAGGTAAAGCGGAACGCCTCAGGCAGCACTACCTTTGCGCGGGCGCAAGCCCTTGGGGTAAAGACTGTCCGGGGAGTCTTCCCGACACTCGGCAAATGCGCGGGCCGGGTCATTGGGGTAGCGGCGCAAGGCAGCCAGCACATTCTCACGGGTTTCCAATGCTGCGGCCAGGGATTCCTGCTCACCACCGTACTGCTTATCCGAAAAATAACGGGTAAAGTGCATCTGGTTGCGGCAAAGCGTAACTCTCCATCCCTGAAAAGAGGTAAACTCGTAGGTGAAACGGGTGATATTGCGTATGTTTTTCATGGCGGCCATATATTACAACAAGATACATACCATTTCTATATGAATTAGAAATATACATCCAACATTGCTTGCAGAAAACGCTGCGCATGTTAATCTGTGTTCGCCATGAAGCTTAAATCCATCACATTTCGTTGTTCTTCGGCCCAATTAAGCCGTTTAGAGGCAGCCATGCAAGCACTTGAATGCGAGAACCGCACCAACATATTATCAACCGCGCTTGAGGAGTTTCTGCATTTTGCAGAGCAAGACGAAGTAGCGGAGCTGAACTTATTTGAGTTGGTCAACCGTATCGACACAGAGGGCTCAGCCTGCGAGTTTGCCACGCAGGCCTGAGCATACGCCCCCGCGGGAGCAAAACGAAACAAGGTTGAAAGCGGCGCGCGTAACCTTACTTAATTTTGCGTCACCGCAAGATTTTTTTCTTTTCAGAATCGCAGACATGGTGTATAAGGAGAATTGATTTCCGTTCCGTCGTTACTGCACACAGGGCGGACACCATATCTTCACCACAATACACATAATATAATCAAAAAGATGAGTACCTCCTCTTTTCTTCCGGCTCAGTACGCACACCCGTACGAGATAGACCCCAAGTACAGCAAGTCCGTAGCCTACTTCTGCATGGAGTACGCCATTGACAACGTGTTCAAGATTTACTCCGGCGGCCTCGGTTATCTGGCCGGCTCTCACATGCGCTCTGCCGGTGCCCTGAGACAGAACCTCGTTGGCGTGGGTATTCTGTGGTCTTACGGCTATTACAACCAGATTCGCGCGGAAGACGGGTCCATGGCAGTGCAATACCGCCGCAAAGAGTACAGTTTCCTGGAAGATCACAACATCAAGTTCCTCATCCACATCTGCAACGCCCCGGTATGGGTTAAGGCCTATTACCTGCGCCCGGAGACCTTCGGCACGGCTCCCATGTTCTTCCTGAGCACGGATTTGCCGGAGAACGATGCCATCAGCCGTTCCATCACGCAGCGTCTGTATGACTCTAACCCGATGACGCGCATCTCCCAGTACATCGTGCTGGGTCAGGGCGGTGCCCGCTTGTTTGAAGAGCTGGGGGTAGAGCCTGAGATTTACCACATGAATGAGGCACACGCCATCGGCGCAGCCTTTAACATGCTGGCACGCAACGGCGGCAATGTGGAGGAAGTGCGCAAGCGCTTCGTATTCACCACCCACACGCCCGAAGAAGCCGGCAATGAGAAAATGGACATCAACCTCATGGCCAATTTCTCCTTCTTCGACGGCCTTTCCCTGGACCAGGTACGCTCCATGCTTAAGCTTGACCCGCATGAGCAAACCTTCAACTACACGTTGGCAGCCCTGAGACTTTCTCACATTGCCAACGGTGTATCTGAGCTGCACGGCGAGGTATCCCGCCAAATGTGGCAGGGGTACAGCGATATCTGCCCCATCACCCACGTGACCAACGCTCAAAACCTGCAATACTGGCAGGATGCCGAGCTGGCAGAGGCCTTTGCCGCCCGAGATAAGCGCGCCTTCGTCAACCGCAAGCGCGCCCTCAAGAAAGAGCTGTTCCGCATGGTGGGTGAGCAAACCGGCCACCTCTTTGACCAAGATACGCTTACCATCGTATGGGCACGCCGCTTTGCCGCCTACAAGCGCCCCGCCCTCATCACAGAGAACCCGGTCATGTTTGAGCGCATGTTGCAGCGCACCAACCGCCCGGTGCAGATGATTTGGGCAGGCAAGCCCTACCCCACGGACTTTGCTGCGGTAGACATCTTCAACAAGCTCAACAAGCTCAGCGACAAATATCCCCGCTGCGCCGTGCTGACGGGCTATGAGCTGGGCCTGAGCCGCATGCTCAAGAACGGCTCCGATATCTGGCTGAACAACCCCGTTGTCACCCGTGAGGCATCCGGCACCTCCGGCATGTCTGCCGCCATGAACGGCTCTCTCACCATCTCCACCAATGACGGTTGGGTACGTGAGTTTGCCAGAGACGGCGAAAACTGCTTCATGATTCCCGAGGCCAAGCCCGGTTTGGCCCCCGAGGCACGCGACCGCTCAGACCGCGACAACTTCTACAACATACTTGAGTCCAAAGTACTGCCGCTGTACTACGATAACAAGGATGCTTGGATTGACCATGTATTCAATGCCATGGAGGATATCTCCCCCGCGTTCAACTCAGACCGCATGGCAGACGAGTACTACACCAAGATGTACAACGCCTGATTTCGGCCGTTTTACCTTTCACACCCCCGCAGAGCCGGCCTCTGCGGGGGTGTTTCTTTTACCACCCTCAAAAATCAATTTCATGGCGTTATTAGCACTTGAACAGTGAATGATATACGTGTAAAATTGCACCCGCATGACTGAAAGCAACACAGAAAACGAGAATACCGCACGGCAGGATTTCCGTAAAGCAGACGGCGCCCGCATTCTGGTAATGGCTGCGGCTGCCATTTTCGTGCTCATCGGGCTGCGAGAACTGAAAGACTTGCTGGTACCCATCATGCTGGCGGCATTCCTTGCCATCATCAGCTACTCCATCACGGATTTTCTGAGCAAAAGAATGCGTTTCCCGCACTGGTTGTCCGTTATCTTCACCCTTATTGTAGATGCCGGGGTTATCTTTGCAGTGGGCACCCTCATTCGCTTTTTGGCGGTGGACATGAAAAACACCCTGCAAAGTGAGGTAACCGTCAAGTTCCAAGAGAAATACAATGACCTGATTTGCTGGCTTGATAAATGGGATTTGGGGGAAGATGCCCGCCACGTATTGGACGCCCCGCAAGACTATGTGGGAATGGACAAGATTTTCAATTTATCACAGGCCGTCGGCACCAGTGCCATTTCCTTCATGTCCATCACCACGTTGATACTGGTGCTCATGACATTCTTACTGGGTGAAGCTCCCTTATTCAAAAAGAACTTCAAATCCCTGCCCAACAGCGTGCAGGGCAAGCAACAGGTATTCAGTGCCCTCAAAGGCATACAGCGTTACCTGTTCATTAAAACCATTGCCAGTGCATGCACAGGCTTGTTGGCATGGTGGCTTTGCGCAGCCATGAATGTTCCCTTCGCCTTCCTTTGGGGTGTTGTGGCTTATGTGCTCAACTACATCCCCACCATCGGCTCCATTGTGGCTGCCATTCCTCCCATTTTACTCGCACTGTTGTTCGGCGGCTTGGGTGATACCTTCATCGTAGCCGGCGGCTATATAGCCATCAACTTCATGATAGGCAACGGTATAGAGCCCGTATTCCTGGGCAAGCAGTTCGGCATTGCCACCTCAGTGGTACTGTTGTCCGTATTGCTGTGGGGCTGGGTATGGGGGCCGGTGGGCATGTTCTTGGCCGTACCTATTTCCGTTCTCATTAAACTGGCATTGGAAAACTCCCGAGACCTGTACTGGGTAGCAGCCATTATTGACGATAATGCAGACCGTGCCGCCTCCGATTCACAAGAAAAAACAACACAATCATAACAACACTATGCATTCATTCGCATACAAGAGCGGCTCCATGCATTGCGAGGACGTCAACTTGGCAGACATTGCCGCCGACGTTGGCACCCCCACCTTTGTATACAGCCGCAAAACCATCATGGATGACCTGGCAGAGCTGCAACAGGCACTCTCCCCGTTGGATGCCCATGTGGCATACGCCGTTAAGGCCTGCTCCAACAAGGCCATTCTCAACCTCATGGCACGGCAGGGTGTCGGGTTCGACATCGTGTCCGGCGGCGAGCTTTGGCGTGTCGTTAATGCGGGCGGGGACCCCACCCTGTGCACCTATGCCGGCGTGGGCAAGACCGAGGCGGAGATACGCTACGCACTCGGGCTGAACATTTATTGCTTCAACTGCGAGAGTGAGGGCGAGCTGAGAGAAATTAACCGCATCGCCGGAGAAATGGGTGTAAAAGCCCCCGTGGCCGTACGTGTCAACCCCAATGTGGAGGCCAACACGCACAAGTACATCACCACCGGCACCAAAGAAAACAAGTTCGGTGTAGACTTCTCCCGCATTGAAGAGCTGTACGCCACCATCGCTGCAGAGATGCCCCACCTGTACATTCGCGGTCTGCAAATGCACATCGGCTCCCAGCTCACAGAGGTGGCACCCTTTGTAAAAGCCATTGAAAAAGTAGCCCCCGTTGCCCAAAAGTTCAAAGAGCTTTACAACATTGAGTTCTGGAGCATCGGCGGCGGTATCGGCATTGTGTATGATGGCTGCCTGGCCTCAGCCTCCCCCGAGTGGTGGGCTGCCCGCCCGGAGCAAATTACCCTCACCGGCTATGCAGAGGCCATTATCCCGCTGCTGCAACCGCTGGGGCTCAAGATTTTGGTAGAACCCGGCCGCCGCTTGGTCGGCAACGCCGCCTGCATGCTCACCACCTGTCTGTATGAGAAAAAAGGCGAGGCCAAGACCTTCAAAATGATAGATGCCGGCATGAACGACATCATACGCCCCGCCCTCTATGAAGGCTACCATGAAATCTGGCCCGTCAGAGAGCACTGCGGTGATACCATCGTAGCAGATATCGTTGGCCCCATCTGTGAGAGTGGCGACTTCCAAGCTCAAAACCGTGAAATTGCCGATGTGAAACCCGGAGAAGTACTGGCAGAAATGAGTGCCGGTGCTTATGGGTTCAGCATGGCCTCCACCTACAACTCCCGCCCGCTGGCAGCAGAGGTTCTGGTGGATGGCGACAAATGGCACATCATCCGCAAGCGCCAAACATTGGAGCAAATTGTGGAAGACGAGTGCCTGCCCGAGTAATACACAAACAACATGATTACCTTTACCAACCTGACGGGAACGGACGATATCGGAGCCAACAGCTATCTGTTGGACCTGGAGGGCTCCCGTATTGTGCTGGATGCAGGGATGCATCCCAAAAAAGACGGTAATGAAGCCAAGCCCGACTACAAGCTCATCGGCGCGGCAGACCCGGACTGCATCTTCATTACCCACTCTCACTTAGACCACATCGGCACCCTGCCCGTATTCCAAGACGAATACCCCGCGGCAGAAGTCATCATGACGGAGGGCACCGTGAAAGTGGGTGACGCCATGCTGCACAACTCTGTCAATGTGATGACAAGCAAGCGCATGGCAGAGGGCATTGCAGAATACCCGTTCTACACCCACGGTGAGCTGGAGCGCCTTGCCCGCGCTTGGGTGGGCAGACCGTACAACGAATCATTCCGCACCGGCTACAACGGCAACGTACTGGCAACCCTGTATGATGCAGGGCACATTCTGGGCTCTTGCGGTGTAATGCTGGAGAGCGTCACCGGCACCACCGTATTCTACACCGGCGATGTCCAGTTCGACAACCAAACCCTCATCGGCGGGGCTGACTTTCCGCAAGAGGGGGTAGACATACTCATTATGGAGTGCACCCACGGCTGCACCGAACGCGCAGCCGACTACACCCGCAAGAATGAGCTGCTGCGTTTTGCCGCGGCAATAAGAGAGGTATTGGAGGACGGCGGTGCCGTACTCATCCCCGTTTTTGCACTGGGCAAGAGCCAAGAGCTGCTGTGTGAGCTGGGGCGTTTCAAAGAGCAAGGACTCATCCCCGATGTACCGGTATACTTCGGTGGCCTCAGCTCCAAGATTACGCTCATCTATGATAAACTCAGCGACAGCACCCCGCGCCTGAATCCCGGCTATAAGCTCAAAGACAATGTAGAAACCCACGGCTTGCCCAAGCAGGGTAAAGGCCCGCTGGTAGTAAGCCCCGGCAACATCTACTTGGTATCCAGCGGCATGATGAGCGAGCACACCGTGTCTTACAACATGGCCTCTCAAGTGCTGCCGCACCCCAAAGATGCCATCCTCTTTGTAGGCTACAGTGACCCGGATTCCCCCGCAGGCCGCATCAAAGCCACCAACCACGGTGACATTGTTAAACCCAACGGCAAGGGACAGGGCTACCCCCTGAAATGCCGTATTGAGTGTTTTGATTTCTCCGGCCACGCCACACGCGCCGCACTCATTAACTATGCATGCACCCTTGCCCCCAAAACCGTTGTGTTGGTACACGGTGATCCGGAGGCAACGGCCTCCATGCAGGCAGAATTAAGCCGTAAACTGCCGGATTCAACCATCATTGTACCCGCGCCCGGTAAGACGATACGTTTGGATTAAACGCGCCACCTTATCGGCAAAAAAATGCAGCCTGCAAATCCGCGCATTCGCGCCTTGCAGGCTGCATTGCTTTTCATCAATAGCGATTGCGCTTCAACATTTGCAGCAACGCCGCAGGGTCGGCAAAATACGTATCCACAAAATGCCGAATATCAGCAGCCTCATCTGCCGGCAAATGGGGTATCAGCTCTTCAAACATCTTTTTGACAGTCAGCAAATCCTCCACGGTCTCAGCCGTAGCCAAGGCATGCTGGCAGCGGTCCATCATAATAGCCGGGCGGTTGGCAGGATACGCCTCTTTTAACTGCCGCTCCAACAAACGCCCCATCTCAGGGGCCGAAATCACCAAAGCGTTGCGCTCTTCCAAAAAGCGTCGGGCTTGCTGCAGCACAGCTTCCGCATCATGAATACCGGTTACATTGTCGGGATCGCACGCCATGATTTCATCACGCAGGGCCTGATACGCCGCAGCAAAGCTTTTAGAAACGGGAAAACGCTCATAAATCAGCATCAGCGTGCGCGCACGCTCTACCCCGCTTTGCATGGCAGCCTTGGCATACAAGGCCTCTGCCTCCATAGCTGTATCCAACGCCTTTACAACATCTTTTTCCCCTATACACCCCTCAAAACCACCCATAACCTCACCTTTGGGGTTAAGCACCATCACCGTGGGGTAGCCCCCTATGTGGTAACGCTCCGCAAGCTCCTCATTACGCTTGCGCAGCTTGGCATCAAAATCTGCGCGCTGCGGCAAATCTACCTCCAGCAACACGAATTTATCAGCCGCATACTCACGGAATGCCCCCGTATCTAATACCGAGCGGCGCAATTTAATACAAGCGGTGCACCAATCCGACCCGGTAAAATCCACCAACACCAGTTTTTTCTCTTGCTGAGCCTGTTGCAAAGCCGCAGGCAAATCTACCCCCCAGCCTTCAGCCGCAAAGGCAGAAGAAACCATCACACCGGCAACAGCCGAACAACACAAAACAGCAGCACAAACGTTTTTCATACCTTTATTGTAGCAATTTATCCGTATATTGCAAGTTAAATTGTAAGACACTGTTAATATTACTGTTGATAAATATCCTCCCATGCGCAGCTATCATGTTGCACTATCATGCAAGCGGCGCAGCCGCGCGCAGTTGGTAAACACGCATAAAGAACAACTGACTCGGGTATAAAGATTACACCTTCGGCGCAAAATGAAAAATGAGCTTCTCTCATAAACAAAATCATCAACCAAAAACTTTAACCGCACCAATTGTGATTGACCTACTCTATCAAACCTGCTAACATGTTCACAACATGAGCACAGACGCCATCAAATTTTACAACCGTTATACCGGAGAGATTGAACAGGAAAAAGTACTCGGCGAAAAATACTTGCGCTGGGTCTATGGCACCACTCTCGGTAAAGTGGGTTTACATGTGCTGATTAAACGCGCCATCTTCTCCCGCCTGCTGGGGGCCACTAAAAACACCCGCAAGAGCGCAGAGGGAATCCCCGCTTTCATTGAAGAATACGGCATCAATACAGAGGAGATGCTGCGCCCGGTAGAGGATTACACCAGCTTTAACGACTTCTTTTACCGCAAGCTCAAGCCCGGAGCCCGCCCGCTGGCTGAGGGCAATGTGGTGGTGCTGCCGGCAGACGGCCGCCACATGGGTTGGCAAGATGCCTCCACCATGGAGGGCGTGTTCATTAAGGGGCAAAAGTTTGATTTACCCGCCCTGCTGGGCAGCGAAGAGCTGGCAGAAAAATACGAGCACGGCACCGTAGTGCTCAGCCGCCTGTGCCCGGTAGATTACCACCGTTTTCACTTTGTGGCAGAGGGCACCCCTGAGAAAGCCCACCTCATCCCCGGTCCGCTGGCCAGTGTATCCCCCTACTGCCTGCGCCACAAGCTGGCATGGCTGTGGACCAACAAGAGAGAACTCACCATGCTGCACAGTGAGCGCGTGGGTGATGTCATTCAACTGGCCGTAGGTGCCACCGGTGTGGGTGCCATCTTCCAAACTTATGAGTCCGGCAAACCCGTAGCCATGGGTGATGAGCAAGGTTACTTCGCCTTCGGTGGCTCTACCGTCATGACCTTCTTTGAACCCGGCCGCATTCAACTGGCAGAGGACATACTGCGCAACACCGCAGACTGCCGAGAAACCTTCGCCCGCCAAGGTGACTTGCTGGGCACTGTTATCAGCTGATTTCTCACCGCCATGAATCCCCCCGCACAGAGCAAGGGCAAGCGTGTGCTCCAATACGCACTGCTTGCGTTTCTTGTGCTGCTGTATGGGGTATATTACCCGTGGTTCATGTACCACAACGTGCCGTCGGTAGAGGGCATGTTTCACCTCAACAGCCAAAGCATAAGCGAGGCTTGGGACACCGCCGTCAACGGCTGGAAAACCGCCAATGCCCGCTTCGGCGAGTTCTGTACCTATTTTCTGTATGGCGTACCGCTGCATGTGGTGCTGAGCATCTTGCACCCGCTGTTCATGTTGCTGTTAGCGGTGGGTATTCAGCGCATCGGCACCGGGGCATGGCCCACGCTGCGCACCCCCTCCCTGCTGGTACTGAGCTATATCTCGCTCTTCATGGCAACGGCCTCCCCCATTACCGACTGGTGGCCGGACAACTTTAACTGGGTGTACCCCTGCGGGGTGGCCATGCTGTTTTTTGCACTCTGTGAGCCGCTGTTCCGCCAAGAGCGCATCAGCACGGGCAGATTCATAACCCTACTGTTGCTTGCCCCCGTGGTGGGCATGGGCAATGAGATTCTGGTGCTAACCGCCCTGCCCCTGTTTTTAGCCCCGGCAGGGTTACACCTGCTGCGGCAGCGTAAACTTTTCACAGATGCGCGCTACTGGTCCGTTGCCTTGCTGCTGGCTGCCGGTTTTGCCCTGTTCTTCTCCTCCCCCTGCTGGGGTGCCCGCATGGCAGCCTGCGGCTTCTCTGCCGGCCCGTTAGACAGACTCGCCCCGCTGGCAGACCCCATACGCTATCTCATGCTGGCCTCCCCCGCCTACGGCAGTATAGCAGCCGTCACCGTGGTGCTGTTTCTCGTTTTCCGCAAAAAACAATCCACCGCAGCCGCGGCCAAGCGACTGCCTTGGTTGATATGGGTGGGCATAGGGTATCTGCTGCTCACCATGGTAATACCCGGCTATTACCCGCACCGTGAGTACCGCTGCCTGCAATTCTACGGCATCTGCGTTTTCGCCGCCATGTACGCCGGTATTCTGCTGCGGCAACATGGCGTAAAAATAGGGGTACTGTTGCTGCTGCCAGTCGCCGGCATCAGTTTCTTCTACATGAGCGGGCAAGTGAGGGATGCTTTCATACGCTGTAACCTGTGGGAGAACCTTGCCGCCACGGCTCAAGAAAAATCCCCGCAAAACGGCATCCTTTTCCTCACCGAACAAGAGTGGAACGCCATCGTAGAATCCGCCCACATGCACCACGGCCAACGCCTTGACTCGGAGCTGGAGATTGACCGCCTTGTCCTCAAAACAGACCATACCCCCGCCCCGGAAACACTGCACAGCCACAAAGACGCCGTTACCGTTTACAGTGTCTACACCCCCGAGGAGCAAACCCTCATTCTGCTCAGCTCCACCATCCCCGCCCACCTGCTGCACAAATGCAGCCCCGATATCCTGCTCAACCGCGCCGTTGCTCAAAAAGTGGGCTTGCGAGGTGTGGTGGTGGTTAAGCAACCGTAAATGGATGCCCGTATTATTTTCTGAGGTATCGGGCAATTTTATTGACTACCCCACATAATGCTAAAATTGTTATATTCAGCATTATAGATATGCCTATACCGGCAACGGATATGATATCACCATCCCCCGCGGCTGTAGGCATATCTAACGCCACGTAAACTAAAACGCTAATCTGCACAAAGGACGGCACCAAACAATATACCGGTATGGATTTTTTCCATGCTATTGTGCCGGAATCGCGCACTGAGGGTGCTACCAATATAAAAGGCAGCATACTCATGGAGCAGCCCCACACCAAGAACCCCAAAAGGCGAAACCCTATGTTGCATGTTCCCATAGTTCCCTCTACAAACCATGCCCACCCATTCAATATACACCAAGATATTAATACAAGCAGAACAAACAAACGGTAAATGCAATAGAACATAAAAGCTTAATATCGTATATTTTACTGAGCATAGCCATTGCGCCCGAAAAGAAAGACGAGTAACCCTTACCGATTGTCCACCAACTGCCAGGAACCGTCAGAATCAGGCATCGGTTGATATAAAAGTATCGGCAGCACCGGTCTTCTTTGCATGTATACTTTCTTTATCTTATCCGAAACAGAAAGATTTGTATTCAGCATTACCTCACTGCGAAACATCCCCCAAATTTTCTCTACTATATTTTGGGGGCGTTTTGTCACATAAAACGGCTTTCCGCAATCATCGGTCGGAAACATCACGCGTGAAAAGAAAGGTGGCGGTAACACATTTACGGGATTTTCCCGGAGGCTGATTCCTTTTTCCCGAAAGAAATCATAAATAGCGAAAATTTCTTTTGTTTCTTCATTATCATCATGCACATAATGATAGGCATATACAACATCTTTCATTTGGCTCATAAACACAATGTGGTGTTCATCCCATATGACACCCGGCAACATATATTCAAATACACACACGAGCTGCTCTTGGTGATGGTTACAAAAATCGGAGATTAATGAGCTTTCCATGTCTGACACTTATATACCTTACCTCAATTGTTTTATCAAGATATTTTTTATTAACGGGAGCGGCATTTAATAGAGCATTATCGCTTTGGCAATATCGTTGTTGATTCTATAAAGAACGGTCTTTCTCTGCCGCTGTCATGTGTTAGATGTTTAACATTCTAACACACCCAATCCCCCTCCGCAAGCCTACGTTCCTCCATCTGTCCCCCAAACTCACCCAAATGCCCCAAAAATTCATAAAATAAGCCTATAACACATTTTTCTGCTTGCAACCTAACTTCAAATTTTGTATATTCCCCCCAGCAACTTGGAGCAGGTCTCTCAGCATTCCGACGCGCGTGGAAACGAGTACCCCTGCACAAGTTGATCTAACCTCTTAACATTAAAATACAAATATGAAAAAAACACTCAGCTTGATAACCATGGGCGCATTTCTCTGCGGAGGTGTTTCCTATGGTCTCACGTCTACCACTGCCATCATAAAGCAGGATGTGACTATTGATACCAGCTCCACTTACGACAAAGGTGGTTCTGTAACCTATGCCAACGGAGTTTTGAAGGGTGCTACACTGACCGGCATCACATTCGACTATGACTACTCGGAGGTTGATACCGCAAAAGCGCTGATTTACACAGGCGTCAATTCCGATGACGGCATTGCATACGGTTTGTTCACCACCGATAATGGTGGTATTACCGGTGCTTGGAAAAGCGGCAGTGATGCAGCGCTCGCAGCTTGGACTGGCAATGGCACTGTAAAAAGCACTGTATTCAGCGGTAAAGATACAGCCAACACCGGTTCCATCAAGTTGACGCTTGCGCTTGATAATGGCAAAGGTGTTGCCTTCGCAGCCGGAGATTCCGTGACATTGGCGAATAAGAAAGAAGAGAACATTAATGGCGACAATGCTACAGCAGAGACTACCGGCGATTTGTACAGAGCCTTTGGCCTCAAGAGCTCCTCTACAAATACCAGTGCCGTAACGGTCGATGCTGCATACGTCAGCAAAATCTACATTACAGATACGATTGAAGGTGCTACCACCTACACCAGTAACGGCTTCAGTGTAGTGAAGGATGCCGGCACTCACGTAAATGCCACAAATGGACGAGTACAGCTAAATGGTGGCGATAACGGTAATGCTGCCAGCACCAGCACAACCGGCAATCCCATCTACGTAGGTGGTAAAGGGCAGCTTTTCCTGCAAACTTGGGACGCAGGTGCTATCACTCTTAATAACGACATTTACCTCGGCAGCTCCACCCATGGTGATGTAGATGCCTACGGCGTCATGCGCTTCGGTAACGACGGCAACACCGCTACCACTATTAACGGTGAGATTGTGGTGCTCGAGAACACCTCCATGAAGGCCGGTGGTACTCAGGCCATCAACATCACCGGTTCCGTAACGGACAAGAAGAACATTGACGGTTCCGTATCCGAGGGCGGCAAAACTCTGACCATTGGAGGTAAAGGCTACACCTTCAGCGGTACGGTGGATGTAAGCAATCTTAATTTTGCAGAAGGTGCGTCAGCAACCTTCACGAAAGGTTTCGCGACTGGCAGCCTTACGCTGGGCAACAATGTGAGCCTTACCAGTGGAACAGCCCTGACGATTTCAAAGTTGATTGTGGGCACAGAAGTGACCTTGAATTCTGGGCTCACCCTCAGCGAAAACGCTACCGCAACAATGGACGGAGCTCTCACCTTGGGTAACAATGCTCTGACCATGGGCACTCTTACTCTCAGTGGGGCTCTGATGGATGCTCTGAATGGACTGACAGAAGGCAATACTGTAAACCTCTTCTCTGGAGTAAGCTCTCTGACATTGGCTGGTACAGGCTATGAATCCTTGTCCTCTACTGACAACATGGATCTCAGCATGTTCATCAGTGGTGTAGATACTAATAAATACTACCTCGGCTACGAGAACAACACGGTATACGCCGGATTCATTGCTCAGGCTCCCCCGATGGATCCGACCATCCCCGAGCCCACCACGGCTACGCTTTCCCTGCTTGCCCTGGCTGGCCTTGCAGCCCGCCGTCGCCGCAAGTAAAACCTCGTTTTCTTCATATTAAATCAACACCATTGCTCTCAAAAGAGGGCAATGGTGTTTTTCTTTCCCCGTAACATGAAAAGTGCCTGCGGATGCTATTTTTTCTATCCCCAACTCCAAATGCCTTTTATCATACCCTCCTATACCAAACGAATTTGAATCAGGACAATTGATGATACTTACAGAGCCCGCGTAAACACTGCGGAAAAGGAGATTGATTTTCGGTGTAATTTCTGTATAATGGGTGGCGCACCATGGCTTTTACACACTTACACGTTCACACCGAATACTCCTTGCTGGATGGCATGATCCACACCAAGGAGCTTATCAAACGCTGTACCGAGCTGGGGATGAACTCCGTAGCCATTACGGACCACGGCAACGTGTTTGCAGCCATTGAGTTCATGGTGAATGTGAAAAAGCACAACAAGGGCATTTTGGAGTGGAACAAGGAGCACCCCGATGAAAAGAAGCCCGTGTTCAAGCCGATTCTGGGGTGCGAAATCTACCTTTCCCCCACGCCGATTGACGTTAAAAAGCAGATACCGGGGCGCCACAAGTACACCCACTTGGTGCTGTTGTGTGAGAATAATCTGGGGTGGGAGAACCTCATCAAAATCGTCTCTCGCGGGCATTTGGACGGCTTTTACTACAAGCCGCGTGTAGACATTGCCACGCTGCGAGAGTTCAGCCGCGGGCTTATCTGCCTGACGGGCTGCGTATCCGGCCCCATGCAGGAGTGGATTTTGCAAGACCAGCCGGAAAAGGCAGAGGAGGTACTGCTGGAGCTCATTGACATTTACGGCAAGGACAACTTGTTTGTGGAGCTGCAGGACCATGAGCTGGAAGAAGAACGCCGCTGCACCCCGGAGCTGGTGCGCTTGGCTCGCAAACATGATGTTGGCTTGGTGGTAACGAATGATGCTCACTTTCTCAATGAGAGCGACCACGATGCGCACGATATTCTCATCTGCGTGGGTACGGGCAACAAACGCATGGACGGCAAGCGCATGCGCTACCCCCGCAGCGTCTATTTCAAGAGCGAGGAGGAGATGCGCCGACTCTTCCCCGAGTACCCGGACGCCTACGAGAACACCAACATTATTGCAGAGCGATGCAATACCTCCATCAAGCTTGACTCAACCTCAACCGAGCGTTACCCTGAGTTCGCCCCCGAGGACGGCTCTACCCGAGAGGAATACCTGCGCAAAATTTGCTATGAGGGCTTGGCGGAGCGATACGGCAAAGAGCGCGCCGAGAATGACACAGAGCTGCGCGCACGCTTGGATTACGAGCTGGGCATCATCAACCAGCTGCGTTTCCCCAGCTACTTCCTGATTACGGCAGACTTCATCAACTGGGCCAAGAACCACGATATTCCCGTGGGGCCGGGCCGTGGTTCTGCCGCAGGCTCCCTGGTGGCGTATGTGATGAAAATCACCAACATCGACCCCTATTCTTTCGGGCTCATTTTCGAGCGATTCCTCAACCCCGAGCGTGTGAGCCCGCCCGATATTGATATTGACTTCTGCCAGAGCCGCCGCCCCGAGGTAATTGACTATGTACGCCACAAATACGGTGAGCGCGCCGTGACCCATATTATCACCTACGGTACCATGGGTGCCAAGTCCGTTATCAAAGACGTGGCGCGCGTGCTGGACATGAGCTATGCAGACAGCGACCGTATTGCCAAGCTGATTGAAAGCGGCCCGGGTGTAACCCTTGCCAAGAGCTACGATGCCAGTGAGGACCTGCGCAACCTGTTACAAGACAGCACCTATGCAGAGGTGTGGGAATACGCCAAAAAGCTTGAAGGCACCGTGCGCAACGTGGGTATGCATGCCGCAGGCGTGGTGATTGGTGACCGTCCGTTGGATGAATACGTGGCTCTTACCCGAGATGACCTGAGTAACCCGCACGGAGAAGTAGTGGCCCAGTGCGATATGAGTGCCATTTACAACGCCGGCTTGCTCAAGATGGATTTCTTGGGGCTCAAGACCCTCACGGTGATGAAGGATGCCGAGCGTTATGTGCGCTGGCGCGTGCCGAATTTCTGCTACGATGCCGTAGATATACGAGATGCCGAGACCTTTGCCCTGCTGAACCGCGGTGACACCATGGGTGTGTTCCAGCTGGAATCCGGCGGTATGGTGGACACATGCCGCCGCTACGGCATAGATAACATTGAAGACATTATCGCCTTGCTGGCTCTTTACCGACCGGGTGCCATGCAGTTCATGGATGACATGATTGCCGTGAAGAAGGGCTGGAAACAGGCGGAGTACGAGCACCCGCTGCTGGAGACCGTATCCGGCCTTACCTACGGCGTGATGATTTACCAAGAGCAGGTGCAGGCTGCTGCCAAGTTGCTGGCCGGTTACACCCTGGGTGGTGCAGACTTGCTGCGCCGCGCCATGGGCCACAAAGACATGCAGGAAATGGCAGAGCAGCGCAGGCGTTTCGTAAAAGGTTGCTGGGATGTCAACCAAATTGACGAAAAAACCGCCAACGCCATTTTCGATAAGATTCAGAAGTTCGCAGGCTACGGTTTCAACAAATCGCACTCTGCCTGCTACGGCCATATCTCCTACTGGACCGCCTACCTCAAGGCGCACTACCCGGTGGAGTTCCTCTGCGGCCTCATGTCCAACGAGTCCACCAATGAAAAAATCGGCGTCTTTATTCAAGAGGCCATACGCATGGGCATTGAGGTGCTGGGGCCCTGTGTCAACCACTCTGCCGTCAAGTTCCAGCCGGAGACCATGCCCAACGGCCACCTCGCCGTGCGTTTCGGCTTGGCCTCGGTCAAGAGCATGAGCTCAGAAACCGTGAGCGTCATTGTTGAAGAGCGTCTCAAGAATGGCCCCTACAAGAGCTTGGAGGACTTCTGCTACCGTATTCCCCCGCAGAGCGTGCGCCGCAACCAGCTGGAAGTGCTGGTGCAATGCGGTGCCTTTGACTGCCTGCATGTGTGCCGCGCGCAGCTGTTTGAGAGCATTGAGCAATGCCTCAGCGGGGCGGCCAGTGTGCACAAAGACAACGCCGCCGGGCAAATGAGCCTGTTTGACATGCAAGAGACTACCTCTGCCCCGGAGGAGCGCGTTATTGTGCAAGAGTGGCCCAAAGACAAGCGTTTGGACGAAGAAAAATTCCTTACGGGTGCCTACTTTACCGGCAACCCGTTAGACAGCATGCGCGGCGTGATTGATTCCCCCAAATACACGGCCATAGGCACCCTGCCCGACCTGACGGCAGATGAGATACGCGGCCAGCACGAGATGGCGGGCATGCTGCGTGCCGTCAACATCAAAGTCTCCAAGAGCGGCCAGAAGTTCGCCATCATCACGGTAGAAGACTTCACCGGCAGCACGGAGGCACTGGTGTGGGGAGACAACTTTACCAAAGCCCTTGCGGTGGAGGGCCTGCTGCAAGACGGCAGTTTCATCAAGTTCCGCGCCGGTATTCAAGAGGATGAAAAGACCGGCGGCAAAAAGGTATCTGCCCGCGGCTTGGAGCTGCTGGATGCCGGCACCCGCAAGCGCAAGGGTAAAGCCCCTGCGTTCTATGAGATTGTGCTCAACACAGCCCGCCACAACGCAGAGGATTTGGAGCTTATCAAGAGCATACTGCTGGACCACGGCGGCAAAACACCCGTGCATATCACCTTCCGCAACTCACTGGGCAACCGCGCCAGCATTGAGCTGGGAGAGCGTTACCGCGTGACCCCCTGCCCGCAGTTGGATGAAAAACTCTCACTTTACAGTTAAATGGATACCACAGAACAAGAAGAAAAGAAACCCGGCAAGCTGCCCATGATTCGGCTCGGTCTCTTTGCCGTGGCGTTATCCTTTTTTCTGGGCATGTTTTACACGGATATCATTGATTGGTGGCTGGCCGGTGAAAAGCCCCCCACGGCTCTGCGCATAGGCAAGCTCAAAGATAAGGAGCAGGTGCAGACGGATACCTTCAGCATCAGGCTTTTTCAATATTGCCTCAAGAAAGACCCCGTAGGCAATCTGACCATTGTGCCGCATGCCGTCTCCCGCTGCTTGAATGAGCTGCAAAAAAACACCACCCCCGAGCTGGCAGAGCTTTTCACACCGCTGCAAATCTCCCGCACGGAGACCACCTGTGCAGCAGATATTCATGAAGGCGCATTCTTGTTCACCAACAAGGCAGACACACTTGGCGGCGTTGCCAACGGCGTGATTACCCCCACCGAGTTTTCAGGAGATTTGGCAGCCACACACCAACACATTAACGGGCTGGTCAATTATTACACCAACGGGGCAATTAACCGCATGTTCAGCAGCTCATCCGCCCCGCGCAGCACACGCCTGCTGGCCGCCGCCGTTCACGGGTTTAGGGCAGATTGGTATTACCCCATTTACTACCGGCATACAGAGCCCGCCATGTTCCGCAATGCAGATGCCACGCGCTCCAAAGTCTCCTTTTTGAAGTCCGACGGCAATTTCCGCATGGCTCAAGACCCGCAGGGCAAGTGGAAAGCCGTGGCCATGTTCATGCGCAATACGCCGCAGGGGGATGCCGCCGGGCATGAATCATGCGCGCTTATTCTCATTTTGCCGCAAGAGGAGCTGCCCCTCAGCGCACGCCCGCTGGCCACAGAGCTGACAACCGAAGATTTTAACGCCATTCGCACGGCTTTGGCACAGGCAGAGGAATCCCCCGCCACCATCAAATTACCGCGCATCACCGCATCGGAATACCGCTCGGACATGTTCCCCGCCCTGCAAGCCATGGGGCTGACTGCCCTTGTGCAGCAAGATGCCGCACCCTTCCCCAAACTGAGCCAAAGCTCCCCGTTCCCGCTGGACGGCTTTTACCAGCAAAGCTCTTTCACGTGGGAGGAGTCTGCCCCCTCACGGGTTATGCCCGCCGCCTTTAACGGCAGCAGCACCACACTGGAGTTCAACCGCCCGTTTATCTGGATGCTCTGCCCCCTTACCTCCCCCGCCCCCCCTTACCTGATGGGCGTGGTGGAGTATATGTAGGGGCGGCCCTCCTCTGCGGCGTAAGCCGCTCTTCACTATGCGCACCGCGCATTCTTCTCTGCGAGCAAAGCGAGCATAAAAAAAATATTGAACAAAAAACGACGCCAGTCGCCACTCTTCGCGCACCGCGCCACGGGCGGCAAAAAGCCATGCGCTATGCAGTAGCCACCACTCGCCACTTCGCGTGTCATGCCGTGTCATGAGAGGCGCAGACACCTTGACTTGCGCCGTACAACCTGCTAACATGGGAGCTGCTAACCATGGGTAAGACATTATACAGAAAAGTATGGGAAGCGCACACGGTGGGAACCCTGCCGGACGGGCGCACACAGCTCTTTATTGCAACGCATTTCGTGCATGAGGTTACCTCACCCCAGGCCTTTGCCATGCTGAGAGAGCTGAACCTATCCGTTCTGCACCCGGAGCGCACCTTTGCCACGGTAGACCACATTATCCCTACGGATAATCAGAGCGAGCCGCTGGCAGACAACCGCGCCCAAACCATGCTTAATGCCCTGAGAGAAAACACGGCCGCCGCCGGAATCCGCCTGTTTGACCTGCCCACGGGCAACCAGGGCATTGTTCACTCCATCGGGCCGGAGCTCGGCATCACCCAGCCGGGCATGACCATTGTTTGCGGAGACTCCCACACCGCCACGCACGGTGCCGTGGGCTCCATAGCCATGGGCATAGGCACCACGCAGGTGAGAGACGTATTGGCCACCCAAACCCTTGCCATGTTGCCCCTCAAGGTACGCAATGTGCGTGTAGAGGGCACTTTGCGCCGCGGTGTTACCGCCAAGGATGTAGCCCTTTACATCATCGGCAAGTTGGGCGCAGACGGCGGCTTGGGCTACGCCTACGAGTTCGGCGGCTCTGCCATTGAAGCCATGGAGATGGACGGCAGATTCACCCTGTGCAACATGGCTATTGAAGGTGCCGCACGCTGTGGCTATGTCAACCCCGATGCCAAGACTTTTGCCTACCTCAAGGGTCGCCCCTATGCCCCCAAGGGTGAGGCGTGGGATGCCGCCGTAGAACGCTGGAAGAGCTTTGCCAGTGATGCGGATGCAGAGTATGATGATGTGGTTGTCTTTGACGCAGCAGACATTGAACCCACGGTAACTTGGGGTATCTCCCCCGATATGAGCATAGGCATCAACGGCTGCGTACCCGCCCCTGAGGACGCCCCCGATGCCGAAACCCGCAAGGCACGCATCACGGCACTGGAGTACATGAAATTGCAGGCCGGGCAGCCCCTCAAGGGTATGCCCATAGATGTGGTGTTCATCGGCTCTTGCACCAATGGGCGCATTACGGATTTCCGCTCCGTTGCCCCTTACCTCAAAGGGCGCAAAGTGGCAGCAGGCATCAAAGCACTGGCCGTGCCGGGCTCTCAAATGACAGCCATGCAGTGCGAGGCAGAGGGCATTGCAGACATCTTCCGCGAGGCCGGTTTTGAATGGCGTTTGGCCGGTTGCTCCATGTGCCTGGCCATGAACCCCGACAAGCTGCAAGGGGACCAGATATGCGCCAGCACCAGCAACCGCAATTTCAAGGGTCGCCAAGGCAGCCCCACCGGGCGCACGCTGCTCATGAGCCCCCTCATGGCCGCTGCCGCCGCCGTAACCGGTACCGTAGCAGACCCCGGAGAAGTATTTGACATTACCGCCTGATTCTCCACCGCTCAACTCGATACTTTGTAAATTGTAACTCGTAAATTGTCAATCACGTTCATGCCTCTTAACAAAATCATCAGCATACGCGGCAAGGCGGTTCCCGTACCGGGGGCCGATATGGACACGGACCGCATTATCCCCGCCCGCTTTCTAAAGTGCGTTACCTTTGATGAGCTGGCCGGCACCATGTTCCATGACGAGCGATTCCATGCCGACGGCACATCCAAAGGGCACCCCATAGATGCCCCCCAACATGCAGGTGCCGCCATCATTTTGGGTGGTGAAAACTTCGGCTGCGGGTCCTCCAGAGAACACGCACCGCAGGCCATTAAACGCAGCGGTATTCAAGCCGTGGTGGCAGAGTCTTTTGCAGAAATCTTCTTCGGCAACAGCAGCGGCATTGGCATGCCCTGCGTATGCGCCACGCATGCAGCCCTGCAAACCGCCATCAGCATTACCCGAGATGCCCCGCAAACGGAGTGGGTGCTTGACCTGGAGAGCATGACGCTGAGCTGCCCCATGGCCACGCTGCCCGTCACCATGCCGGCAGAGCCCCGTGAGGCACTCATGCAGGGCCGCTGGGATGCCGTGGTAGAGCTCATGAATGCCCCCGAGGCCGTGGCCGCGCTGGCAGCCAAACTCCCCGCACCGTCTCTCTGATTATCATTCTACCGCATATGTTGGCACTGCTCACACCGCTGATAACGCGAGGCTGCATCGACAACACGGAGCCCGGGCTCATCAGCCTGCGCCTGTGGTTTGTAGATGGGCAAGAGCCCCTGCATATACGCATGACCGGCAACTGCCTGCGTGATATTGCCGGTTGCAGAGTAGAGTTTACCAACCCCACCCACAGCACCATTAAAGAGGTGCCCGAGCTGGTGAATACACTGCGCCGCTTGCCGCACCACTTCAATGCGGGGGATATCACGTTCTCCCGCCGCGTGCCGGATAACGACAACCGCGGTGCCATCAGTAATGTTCTTTACATTGAGTTCTTTATTGATACGGAAAAACGCGTGTTGCTTGAGTTCTGCGGGGTGCCCTATGATATATCCCTGCCGCAATGGCAGCAAAGCTGGGAGGAAGACAACGTGCAGCAGTTGCTCAATATGGAGGCACTGCGCGCCCACATTCGTGCCAATGTAGAGAGTTATAAAGGGCCATCCCTCAGCTTACTGCAAGAGGATATGCCCCCCTGCCGCTGGGATTATATACTCAACCGCGCAGAGGCCTACATGGCCATTTACCCCTCCGTACATGACAAATACGGCCCGGAGCCCGGCGGCTACCTGTCTGCCGCGTTTGTGATGGACCGCACGGATTTTCTCAACCGCATGGCCGCTGAGGACGAGGCGCACATGCCGCCCGATGCCGAGGTAATGAACCGCGATTGGGAAGTGACGGATTTTTTACCCAAAGAAGAGGCAGAGGCCGTGTACCGCGCCATGCACCACGCGCTGTTCAGAGAGGCCTCTCAAATGACGGCCATGGTGCAAACCCTGGTTATTAACGGGGCAGATAAAATCCGCATGTCCAAAGAGGCCATTGCCTATGTCAACACATACTCCGGCATTGTGGCACACCTGCTGGCCACACTGTTGCTGACGGAAGATGCGGACTCTGCCGAGCTGATGGCGCAGCGTCTGCAAGTCATTATACGCCGCATGCGCATATTGTCTGCCATGGTACAGAGCTTGCCGCCTGTTTGCAGTGTGCCGCTTGGCCGTGCGGGCGAGGCCCTGCAAAGCAATACGGAGCACTTGCTCTCTACCCTGCACCCCTGAGAAAGCCCCGCCCCCATGTACATGGCTCACGAGCGGCGCCAATACATACTGCGCCTTTTGGAACAACGCGGGCGTATCCGCTCTGCCGCCCTTGCCGCAGAACTGGGCGTAACGGATGAAACCATACGCACCGATTTGGTGGCCATGCAACAAAAAGGGCTGCTCAAACGCGTGCACGGCGGCGCAGAATATGTGGTACCGGCAGCCACCGCCACGGCTGATGATATGCGTGCCGATGTGGCACTGGCACGGCTGGTGGCAGTGCACATACCGGCCGGGGCGGTCATCTATGCGGATGCATGCCGCTTTACCCGCGTGTTGGCTACTGTTTTGGCCCCCAAGCCATGCACCTTTGTCACACCCTCTCCCCAATTGGCCTTGCAGCTTTCCCCTGCGGCGTTACCGCACAGTATCATTTGCACCGGCGGCAGCATTGACAAAGAAACGCGCCTTTGCCACGGCCCCGTTGCAGAGCAAGCCCTGCTGCACGCCGCCCCGCAAATGTCCGTATTGCAGCCTGCGGCTTTAACCCCCACCCATGCGGCGTATCGGCACCCCCTCCACTGCCGCTGGGCAGAGCTGGCCGCCCGCTGCGCCGAACATACATTTGTTGTGGTACCCTCTGCCGCGCTCTACAACACGGCAGACTACTCCCTGCCCCTGCCGGCCTATGCTCTGTTTACGGAGGATAATATCCCCCAAGGTTTTGAGGGCATACCCACCGGCACCATCCCCTACATCTCTGCCGAAATGCTCAGTGCAGATGATGATTTTAATTTTTGAGTGCGCCCCCCTGCCGCTCAGAAAAAAACGCGCGCCGCACTCTGCAAAAAAACAGCGCACCGTGCCGTGATGCAGGGTGCGCCATGATTGTTCCGCAATCCTCAGATTACTTCACGCTCACTACGGGAGGAACGGTGTCAGCGGGAGGATTGGTGCCGGGCTGCTGCTGTTGCTGCTGCTGGCAGGATACAAGAGCAGCGGCCGTAAGGGCGAGAATAGCGATGGTCTTCATTACTGATACTGATTGGTTTGATTTTTACGGATTACCTCACCATGAGGCTCTCTACATCTCTAAGATTACTTAATTTTTCTTAGAAATCAAGTAAAAAAATTAACTTTTCTTAAAAAAATGCCATTTCCTGCTGAAAAAATGCGGTTTCGGCACTAAAAAGCAGGTTCTGAAGCGAATAGAGCATCAATTCCGCACCGCATCAGGGGCTGCGGGAGCAGTATTGGCCGCCGCAGAATGCTCCTTGCTGAGGGGAGCCCAAACATAGCGCTTGAAGATAACCTTGATGGCAGAGGTAAGCGGCACCGCAATCAGAGCCCCGAAGACACCGCCGAACACCAAGCTCCAGAACAGAACGGAGAACATGACGGTCATATCATGCATCTTCATATTTTTACCCACAATCTTGGGTTGCAGCACCCAGCCGTCCAACTGGCTTACGGACAAGAAAACGGCCACCACCGCAACAACCATGCTGAAATCATGCCAAGTAAACCACGCCACCAACATGGCGGGTATGCTGGTAGAAATCATACCGATGTAGGGGATAATACCCAATATGGCCACCGCTGCCGCAATGGTCAGCGCATACGGCAAGCCCATGCAGGAAAGCGCAATACCCAGTATAAAGGCATCTATCAAACTCACCAGCAATTGCCCGCGCACAAAGGACACCACGTTCTGATTAATCTCGCTGAGGGTAGCCACAATCTCATCTTTGAGGTGAGAGCTGCGCAGCGGCAATATCTTATCCCAGTTCTTGGCAATGGGCTCGGTCTCAAGCATGAAGTAGAACAAGAAAACCGGCACCACGATAATACCGATGAACACATAGGTGAGCCCGAACAGGAACCGCCCGCCTGCCGTCAGCCACTCTACACCTTTCTTCACCAAATAGCCGGAGTGGTGATTCATAACCACCTGCAATTTGGTCTCATACTCTCTGTTTTTTGACTCCTCGGTTGTGGCGGGCTCTTGCACGGTTTGCGTGGCCAGCACCTCTACACTTTCCGTGGCGGGTTGTGCATCTTTTGCCGCGGCGGTTTCACTTTGTTCTTTCATTGCCTGGGTATACAGCATATCCACCACTTGCTGTACGTGGCGATCTTCTCTCAATAATTTTCTGGCAGAGGTTACAATATTGGAGGCTATGTACTTTCTGTTATCATACAGCTCGTTAGACTGCTTTGCCAAGGGCGGCACAATGCATAAAAACAACCCGGCAATAAGCCCGAATGCCCCCAGCATCACAATCAGCACGGCCCAAATACGCTTTACCACATATTTTTGCAACCACTTTACCACCGGGTTCAGCAAATAGGCCAAAATCCCCGCTATCAGCACGGGTATCAACACCGCCTCCAGCGCAACAAATAGTTTGACCAGCCCATACGCACTGGCAAACGCCAATGCCACAATGAACACCAAGCTCAGCAGCGTCAGCGCAGACCACATCACGCGGCTCTGTAAAACAGTCGGGTACTTCTTATCCTCCGCACTCATGCGGAACATTATACACACTATCACCGCCGTTGCAAGTAAATATCGATTAACTGCCGCCCGCAAAAGGGTGCCGCCCGCCTGCGGATGGGGCCATGGCAAGCCGCAGGCTAACGGCGGAGGCCGCAGAGCGCATGGTAGCCCCCGGCCGGCAGAAAGTGGGGATGGTGCGGTCACATCATACCTTTTGGCCGATACCGCGCCAACGGTCAATGGCATTGTAGACCCCGGCCAGAAGAGTGCCGGTGATGCTGTGCCACACGCAGCAGATGGCCGCTGCCAGGGCAGCCTCCGGCATGGCGGGAAAGTGGCGGGCGGCCAGCACCGTGGCCAAACCGGCATTTTGCATGCCTACTTCAATGGAGAGGGTGCGGCGTTTGGGGCGGTTCATGCGGCAGGCTCGCCCGGCCAAGTAGCCGAGGATGTAGCCCAGGGTATTGTGCAAGAAAACGGTGAGGAAAATAAGCACCCCGCTGGTTAAAAAACCGGCCCCTTTGGCTGCGGTAACACCGCCCACAATGCAGGCAAGCCCCAGCACAGAAAGCCCGGGCATCATGCGGCAAACCTCGGCATACCCCGCACGTTTGCCGAAGCAACCGTTGCACAGCGCCCCGATACCCACCGGCAGGATGGTAACAAAAAGAATGCTGCGGAACATGCCCATGGCATCCACATCTATGCTTTCTCCGGCAAGCCAAAGCACCAGCAGCGGGGTAACAAAGGGAGCCAGCAGGGTGGAGACGGTGGTCATGCCCACGGAGTAGGCCACATCCCCCTTGCAAAGAAAGCTCATAATGTTGCTGGACACACCACCGGGACAACAGCCCACCAGAATCAACCCGGCGGCAATGCCGCGCGGCAGGTCAAAGCATGCAACCAGAGCCCAAGCTATCAGGGGCATGATACTGTACTGCGAGCAGGCTCCAATCAATATATCCACCGGCTGCGAGGCCAGCGCACGAAAATCTGCCGGGCGAAGGGTCATGCCCATGGTGAGCATAATAAAGCCCAACACCAGCGCTTGCACATCCCCCTGCACCCATGTGAACATGCCCGGTACAACAAAAGCCAATCCTGCCACCCCTATCACAAAGGGAGAGGTATATTGCGCCAACCAAGCGCTGACTTTTTGTATTTCTCGCAACATGCCCGCGTATTCTACCACCCTGCCCTCAAATTTCAAGAGAAATATGTGCCGTCTCTCTCTATCTATCTGCGGCGCAAGCCGCTCTTCTCTATGCGCACCGTGCATTCTTCTCTACGGCGTCAGCCGTTCTTCTCTATGCGCGCAGCGCATTCTTCTCTGCGAGCCAAGCGAGCATAAAAACATAACTCTTTCAACATCCAACACCCACCCCCTGCCTTATCTGCGGAAATAATGCTTGCACACCGCAAGCGTATTTGTTACATTAGCTTACACGCACCCACGCCATGAAACACCATCTACACCGTCTCATCACCTGCGCCGCAGCCTGTGCCGCGCTCAGCTCTTGCTGCTCTCAAGTACACCAATATATTTGGCAAAAAGCAAAAGTGGCTGAAAACGCAGAGTGGTTTGACAACAAAGACAGCATAGACCTGTTCTCCGATGGCAAACATGTGTACGCCAAAGGCAACCGTGGAACGGTACGCGGCTGCTTCAAAAGAGGGCCGATTGCGCTCCTTATCCCCATGCACGGGGGGCCCGGCGGTTACGCCTCTTTTGCACCCACCAATGACGATACCACGCCCATCTACTATCGCTTGGATGCCGATGAAGCGCGTGAGGTTCGCAAGGCAGAAGCCACCGGCAAGAAGTCTGTTCACATCTTCCCGTTTCACAGAGAGCACGCCACCCTGCCGACCCATGCAAAACCACTCAACGTGAAAGGCGAGGCATTGGAGCAAATGCAAATAGATGGTCACCCCGCATACGATGAGGATGTGCCCTACACCACCGATGCGCACAAATACTACGCCTACCCGCTGGGCGTGCTCACCGCCGTGGCCGTAGATGCCCCGCTTACCCTTGCCACCAACGCCCTCAGCTTGGCCGGTGTAGCCGTCGGCACGGTCATCGTCACCACCGTTACCGGCCCGTACTACCTATACGAGGCCTGCACCCAAGAAGCACCGGAAACCACCACCACCCCTGCCGACAAACCATGAGCTTACCACGCCTGCTCTGTTTAATCCTTACCCTGCTTTGCCTGCCCGGCCTGAGCTCTTGCACCCGCGTGAGCACCTGCTTGGCAGACCGTGCGCAACAGTATGATGGTGTAGAAGCAGAGCGGAACATTTACCGCAGCGGGAATAAACATTACCTGAAAGGGCACCGCGTGCAACTGCGCGACAGCCATGATGTGCTGATAGACCTGTGGCGCGGTGGCAGCACGCGGGTAAAAATAGAAGGCACCGATGGTGAAACCGTATACTGCCCCGTCCGCTACGAGCGAGACGCCACCTACTCTTACCAAGTCCTATACGACTGGCACAGGCAAGGAGAGTGGACAAGCACCCCGCCGCCCGCCCCGCTGGTGCGTACCCGCAACATATACAATGTGCACCCATACCACCCCGTGGGCAAGGCAAAATACAACGCCCATGCCCTGTGGGCATACCCCATGGCAGCCGTATCACTCGTGGCAATAGATATCCCCACCGCCTTGGGCTACGGGCTCTACTCCCTCTGCATAGAGCTGCCGTACAGCCTTTGGAGTTGGCACCAAAAACAGCCCTGACATTCTCAAACGCATCACATGAACTATTACCTCACCAAACCCGGCGATACCGCCCCCCAAGGCCCCCTGAGCATAACCGCCATACGCACCATGTTGGCAAACGGCACCATTACGCAAGAATATTACTACTGCGCAGAGGGCGGCGCCCAATGGCAACCCGTAGGCGACCTTATCTACAACAAAGCCCCCGACCCCTTGCCCGTCATCGCCAAACCGAGCAATCATTTGGTATGGAGCATTCTCTCCACCGCGTGCTGTTGTTTACCCCTGGGCATTTACGCCATCATCAAATCCGTCTCCGTTGATAACCTGTGGGAGCAAGGCAAATATGAAGACGCAGCCAAAGCCGCCGCTACTGCCAAAAATTGCAACATCATCTCCCTGATTATCGCCCTCATTGAAGTACCGCTCACCTTCCTTATGGGCATCATATAATCACCCCTACCTCCCCTCAACCGGCATGCCCCACCGCACGCCCCGCACAACAGAGCTTCTCTCCCTCTCCTTGCAAGAGGGGGAGCTCGTCCTTTGGTCAGAATGCAACGGACGGGGCGGCAAAAACGCACTGGAAACCGGCATTTTCTGTGCAGTGGCCTTCTTCGGCATCTATGGCGGGTTTGCCTATTGGGCGCATACAGACTGCAGCATCAGCCCCCAACTGATGAAGATTACAGAGTTCTTCATCGTATTCGGACTGTTAAGCCTGATAAGCGGCTTCTACTACGCCGCGGCAGAAAAGCGCAGGCTATACGCCATAACCAACCGCCGCGCCCTCATCATAACACCCCTGCCCTTGGCCAAACCCTTGCTTTGCGCCATTCCGCTGACGGCCGGACTCATATTCAGCATCAAACACCGCGCCAACAACACGGCAGACTACCTCATGTACTGCACCCGGTACAGCAAAAACTACCAAGACCAAGACGGCTTCCGCAACATTTGTGATACACAAGGCCTGGAAACCACCCTCAAGCACTTGGGCATAGCCCTACCACCCCCCGGCAAACCCGTCACCGCCGCATTCAACAAAAAACCGCTCTTCACCCCCGGCTCTAAAGCACTCCTGCTCATAGCCGCTTTCTACATCGTATTGGGCATATTTCTGCCCGTCACCATTCACTCCACCGGGGCAGATTTATACCTGCACGGCGAGCGCGCCACCGCCACCATCATCGGCAGCAAACGCCGCACCCAACAAGAAGGCAAATTCAACCATACCGTCACCCGCCATTACCCCATTTTAGCATACAGAGACACCACCCTGGGCCCGGTGCGCGTAACCGATACCCACGGCGATGAATCCCCCACCTGGCACTACGGACAGCAGGTGGATGTACTCTACACCCCCGGCGATACCACCCGCCTTATCCGCGACACACAAGATTACCACCGCAACGCCACCCTGTTTCTCGGCCTCATAGCCATGGCCACGCTCTGGTTGCTGTGGGAAACCGCCAAAACCATACGCCAAGCCCGCCGCACACGCCACTTGCCTTACCTATCAGAGCCTATATCCCCCGCCACATAGCATTGCCCCCTCACGCGCAAGCTATCATGCTCCGCTATCATGCAAGCAGCTCCGCCGCGCGCAGATTGTAAACGCGAATCAGCAACGATTTTTTTAACATCACCATTCATTTTTTAGCACATTATGCTTGCATCCCCTCCCCCGCAAGAGTATAATCACCCCCACAAACACCCACACGGGGCATTAGCTCAGTTGGTAGAGCGGTTGCATCGCACGCAACAGGTCAGGGGTTCGAATCCCCTATGCTCCATAGATACAATCTCCTAATCTTTAACAGGTTAGGAGATTGTTGTTTTCGTTAACTGCTCCCGAATTCGGGGAGTGGTCGCAGATGGTCGCAAAATTGGGGTCAAGCCCAAACTATGTGGAATTTGATTTTTCATACCAAAATTCGGCCACATTCAATTAGCACTCTTAACCGATAGTTCTGAAAGTTGCGATAGCCATAGGCTCGTCGTTGAATCAATTTCATTTTTCGGTGAAAACC
>JAZRBG010000011.1:0-1041 GCA_045634945.1 Akkermansia sp.
GCCATAGCGCCCAGCGCATCAATGCCGTAGCGTTTGGGGGAAAAGACAATGTCCTTGCGCTTCAGAAACTCTTTGAATTTTGCCATTTTTACTTTCCATCTCTTTCTAAAATAATAGCCGGGGAAAAGAAAGAGACGCCGGCCTTTTCGGCCGACCCTATCGCAGACCGGGTGTCCGCAGCGACGAAAACCAAGGGGGTACTGTTTGCCGCCGGGCGCACCTCTGCGCTTCGGTTGGGGCAACACCCATCAGCCTCTGAAAGGCGCTGCCTTTGTCCGTTCTTTGTATGCCGGGAACGATGGTTTCATTATAGCCAAACCGGCAAATCTTGTCAATCCCGGTAAATCCCCCATCCCCGGGGAGGGGATACAGATTCTTTGGCGAAAAAAGGCAAAACGCCATTGACTTTTGAGGGTGAAATGAGTACAATAGGAACGATACACTATGTGTGTCGGCTTTGCTATGCGTTTTTCTCAATTTTGCAAGGTTTGATGCACATGTTTATGAAGTTCAAAATTCATTAAGTAGGAGGAAACAAGATTGAAGGATTGGGCTTTTACTACAACCGTCGAGGAGATGGAAGCCGCTACCAATGCTCTGCTGGAAACAGCAAACAAGGTCGGCGCCGACACCTGGCAGCAGCGTGTTAAAAACCAGACTCCTCATTGCGGATTCGGTGAAGCAGGCACCTGCTGCCGTATCTGCTCCATGGGCCCCTGCCGCATCACCCCCAAGGCACCCCGCGGCATCTGTGGCTGCGATGTTCACGGCATCGTCGCCCGTAACTATCTGATCTTTACCGCCGGCGGTGCTGCTACGCACTCCGACCACGGCCGTGAGATCATGCACACCCTGCACCAGACCAAGGAGGGCGGCAACTATCAGGTTAAGGATCCTGAGAAGCTGATCCGCATCGCTCAGGAATGGGGCGTTGAGACCGAAGGCAAGGACATCTACGATCTGGCTCACGAAATGGCTGAGATCGGTCTGCTGGAATACGGCAAGCCCTTTGGCACTCAGAAGTTCCTGAAGCGCGCTCCC
>JAZRBG010000012.1:0-49354 GCA_045634945.1 Akkermansia sp.
GCCCATGATGGTCATGATGCGCATGTTGGTGACAACGTAAGCGGAGTCAGTGATTTCGATGCCGATTTTGGCAAGGGGGGAGTCAAGCGGACCCATGCAGAAAGGAATCACGTACATGGTACGGCCCTTCATGGAGCCATCGAGGAAGGGGTTGAGGATGGCGCGCATCTCTTCCGGGGACTTCCAGTTGTTGGTGGGACCGGCGTCCTCCTGCTTTTCAGAGCAGATGAACGTACGTTCCTCTACGCGGGCCACGTCAGAAGGAGTAGAACGAGCCAGGAAGCAGCCGGGGCGCTTCTCGGGGTTAAGGCGAATGTAGGTGCCTTTTTCTACCAGCATGTCGCACAGCTTGGTGTTCTCTTCCTCGGAACCGTCGCACCAGTAGACGGAATCGGGTTTGCAGAGCTGGCGGATTTGCTCCACCCACTCGGCAGCCTTCTTGTGTGTAGTACCTGTAATCATGGTGCCAATAAAATAGCACGATGTGCGGTAACTTGCAACACGAAAATTCATCATTTTTTGCCATGAAGCACTTTTTTCTACCGATGCGGTCGGACTTTGAGAAAATAAGCAGGCATTCAACGAGGCGGAAGGCTGTTTTTCTCACGCACGCGAGAAATTTTGGAAACAAAGTTGCTTGACAAAACTGAATAATTAAGGCAAACTTAATTCGTAATGGGAAACGGAACGCGCATATACAACAAAAGAGCAGCGAGCATAGTGGCCGGAGTGTTAGCCATCGGCATATCGTACAGCTCTTCAGCTCAAGATTTTATACCATTACCCGATGAACCGGGTAGTCCGCATGTCTCTAATCCGGTAATGGATTTGACAGGCAAAGCCATCAGCGTTACGGGCAACGTGGCCACCCCCACTGTACCGGAATCTTTAACAATTGAAAATGAAGGCGGCGAAATTGTATATGACAATGAGAACCGCATCATCAATTATATAGGCAACGGCAAGCCTGTTCATCTCAAAACGAACTCCGGTGTAGATGTGCAAGCGCACAGCATACGTGTCAACTTGGATAAAAAAGTAGCAGAGCTGCAAGGCCCGCTGACCGTATACATGGGTGACACATTGACACGCGCGGAAAGCGGTGTGTATGATTGGAATACCACCAAAGTAGATATACGGGGTGCACGCGCCAAGGTTTCCGGCATTATCGTGAGAGGCTCCCGCATTCTCTATGATAAAGATGCAGAGGGTAAGCAATACATGCAGATTCAGGACGCCTACGTATCCACGGATGATTCTCAGGAGCCCGACACATGGGTGGGTGCCGGTGAGCTTACCGTTTATCCCGGAGATTACGGCCGTGTAACACGCCTGAGCGTGGCAGGTGCCGGCCACGATGTGGCTATTCCCATTATCGGTTGGTTCTCTTTCTCTCACTCTTTGAATCCGCGGGAGGGGTATCTGCCCTACCCCGGCGCAAAATCCATTTGGGGTGCTTACCTGCTTAATCAATACGGTTTCCTGTTGGGCAACAGGCGCGTGGAAAATAACATACCCACGGCAGACTACCTGTTAACAACGCACTTGGATTACCGCACACGCAGAGGCATTGCAACGGGGCTTGATGCAGAAAACCTGCTAATGACCAAAAAGTACAAGGACATGAAAGGGTTACGCCTGTATTATGCAGCCGACAGTGACCCGATGATTAACCCGACGGAGATTCAGCGTGAGCAGACCGACCACTCTCGTTACGATGTTGCCATGAGCACCCTGTGGGATTTGCCCACCCTGCGCCAAGATAACGGTGCCACGTGGACATTGGGAACGGATTTGCACATGGTAAGCGACCAATACATGCTGCGCGACTACTTTGAAGATGAAGGCAGCGTGAACAACAGACCCGATAATACGGTACGCCTTACCCGCAAAGGCAAGCGCAGCGAAACGATGCTTTGGACTCGTTTTGCGCCCAATGACTATTATACCACGGACGAGAGAGTTGAGTTATCATACTACCGAGCCCGCACGGCAATAGGCAATACCGGCATTAATTACGAGACACGCAACAGTTTCGGGGCAATGAAACAATACATTCCCCCGCACGAGATGTTCATGTACCGTGCCGCTCTGGAGGAAGCTGCCGACCCGGCTGTGAGACACTACTATGAGCGTATGCTCAATACCTCTGCCTATCTTCGCGCCAACTCCACACACGAGTTTACAGCCAGCTACAAAGCATTCAATTTCTTGAATATCACACCCAAAGCAGGTGTTGGTTACAGTGGCTATTACGGGGTAGACGGCGTGGGTGCAGATAACAGATTCATGGGCTATGCCGCTGTGGATTTCAGCTTCAAACTGCACAAGAGCATGCCTAACTTCAGGCTACCGTATTTAGGCTACAAGGGGCTTACACATGTTATACGCCCCTACACCACACTGTCTCATTGCAGCATTTCATCTTCCAATCCGCTTGTTCCCCAGGTTGACACATGGTCAAGCATATACGGCAACAGCACCAGCACCCCCATGAGTTTGGACTTGATGGGATTCTCCGGCATAGACGGCTGGGGAGATTGGACAATCTGGCGTATCGGTATGCAGAATACGTTAACCACCACGGTGGACGGTGAGGCTCGCACCATTCTAAACTGGAATATATTTGTAGATTACAATGAGGACAACCCCAACGCACCCGGGCAATTCTCTAACGTATATTCCTTCCTGAGAATCATCCCCACGCGTAGGATGAGCCTGAATCTGGAAACCCAGACCCCGACTCTGAAGAACGGGGATGGATTCTCCCAATACAACACCTATATTGCCTACCAGCCCACAGCATATCTTGAGGGTATCGTGGGGCACCGCAGTATTAATAACCACCCGATTCAGCGCGATACTTCTCAATTATACGCACAAGCAAACCTGCGCATCAATGATAAATACAGCGCAGCCTGCCGCTGGAGTTGGGATATTGAAGAAGGGCGTATCCCCATTCAGCAATACTCCGTTTTCAGAAAAACCGGGGCATGGTATACCGGTGCAACCTTGTTCTTGCGCGATAACGGCGGTAAGAAAGAAACCGGATTCGGTATTTCTTTCACCCTGGGAGAAACGGGGTCATCTCTGCCCATCAACTTCTTCTGATTCAACTAAAACAGATTATACAAAAACGGCCACTGATATGACAGCGGCCGTTTTTTATTGATGCTGTAATAAATCTCAGCTTAATTTCCAAACAATGTTACGGGCATACACCTCACCGGGCAACAGCTCAATTGTGGGGAAATGCGGATTATGGGGAGAATCCGGGAAGTTCTGCGCCTCCAGCGCAACACCACCGCGTTTCAGCGGCAGATAATCACCTGTGTACACCTGGATACCGGGAGCATCCGTAGAAACCGTCAGGGTTACGGAACCATTGGTAAGAACCGCCGCCGTCTTAATACCGGGCGTGGTAGGCAACACATAATTATCATCATATCCCCCGCTGATAGCCCCCTCTGCATTGCGCTCACCCAAACAGGCAGGTGTAGTCAAATCATAAAGCGTACCGGCAACCGGCATGACGGCACCGGTAGGGATATTCGCCACCATGGGAGTATAGGCAGAAGCACACACCTGCAACAGGTGGTCATCCATCGTCCCCGTACCATTCAGATTCCAGTAAGCGTGGTTCGTGAGATTAAGCAAGGTCTGAGCATCGGTTTGCGCCTCCATACGCAGGGAAAGCGTATCGCCGTTCAGCTCATAGACCGCTTTAACACGGACCGTGCCGGGGTATCCTTCTTCTCCATCCGGAGAAACCAAAGACATGGCCACTTGGGTATCGGTAACGGAATCCACCGTCCATACCTTATCACTGAATCCCTGCAAGCCACCGTGCAAATGATTGGGGCCGTTGTTGGTAGCCAAGCTGTACTCTTTACCGCCCAGCTCAAAAACACCGCCGGCAATACGATTGGCAACACGACCGCATACCGCACCGCAATAGCAGGTATCTGCCATCAGCTCTTCGGCGGTCTTGGGGCCATAGAGCATATCCACCCCCTTGTAAATCACGCTGAGCACGCGCGCACCGTAATTGGTAATGCGCACTTCCAGCTGAGAAGAAAGGAGGGAGAAGACCTCCATGTCTTCTCCCTGAGATGTTGTTCCGAAATGCATAATCGGTAAATCGATTATACGTTTATCAGTATCAGAAACCGTCGGGCAGGAACTTGCCGCCACCACCAAGCTGCAGCGTACCGTGAGTGCCTACGGGGATGTAACCCACACCCTCATATACGGGCTGAGTCACATTGTAGGTGCGGCCACCCTTGTCTGCCTTAATGGTAAGCACCTGACCCTGGGTCTGGTCACCATACTTGGCAGCACCGCGACCTGCAAGAGCGCCCAGAGCACCGAAACCTACGGTAGAAGCAACACGGCCACTGCCACCGCCAAGAAGCTGACCGGCACCGGCACCTACGGCAGCACCGAGAATCGTACCCATGTTCTTGGTGGAAGAGTCGGTATCAATGGTAACATTGCGAGCATTGGTAACAGTACCGGTAATCACCTCACCTACAGCACCGGCTTGATTGGAGCTGACGGTATCAAGAGAACCGAGATTTGTGCAAGAAGGAACAGCAAGAAGACCTGCTGCCAACACGAGTGCTATGATTGTTTTTTTCATAATGATGTTTTTCTATGATGAGAAATGTTCAGATTACGTTTATTGACTATCTTTTTTAGCCCAAGAAACCACTTTGCCGTTTACAAACTCAACGTAGGCATCTTGGGTTGGAATAAAGGCCGTACTGCTTGTGGGATAAACGGGGTCATACCAACCGTAACGGCCGTATGAAGGGCCCCAGTCGGACATAACGGGAACCGGCTCATACCCCCGGTATACCCATCGCTCCGTTTTCTTACCATCTTTTTGACCGATAATCGGTGCAGAATTGGGGGCTCCCCAAGCAAGCAAAACGGCATCAGCCGTCATGCCCTGCTCTATGCGCCCTTGTTGCACCAGAATCTGCTGAGCGGGGGGAAGCGTGCGGAACACTGCCGGATTCTCTGCAATACGGTCTGCCGGAGTGGGAGAAGCACAGGAAACCAAAACCCCACCCAGCACCGCGCACACGCAGAGCTTCACGGATTTTTCTATGAAACGAACCGTCATCCGCGTATGACAATAGCAGAAAAATTCATGCTTGCCAAGTAAAAAAAAAAATGATAGAGTCATGAGCGAAATATGAAAGCGTTTACATCATTACTCTCAATTCTGGCAGTACCTGCTCTTGTCATGACAACTCAGGCTGCTGAGGTACCCCAAGCATTAGCTAATTTCAATCTCCCGACGGGCGATGCTCAGGGAGTGTGTTTCTTGGTAAGCCCGGCCATGACTAAGGAATTCGGGAGCATGCAAACCGCAGCGTTGCAAAAGCTTCAAACCTTGGATGAGGAAAAGATTAAAGAGTTTGTAAAAAATTATAATCCCGACATGTTGATGCCTTACATGGCAGAAATGTGGGAATCCGCCGAGGCTTATGAAGCTTACAAACAGCAATGGAATGAGCGTAAAATGCAGACCCAACAGGAGCTGCAAGGCTTAATCACCCTCAAAGAGACCACGGACAGCAAGTGGCAGATTCTCTCTCTGGTGGTAAACCGTAACAACAACAACGGCTCTCCGCTCTCCTTGAGCAATCTGAAATATGATGCCGCCAAGAACACTTGGAGCTCCGCATACGGCGAGTTGACCCCCTCCGAGTTCAAAGCAACGGATGACTATGTGTACCACGCCCAGAGCGGTACAGACTGGAAGCTCGAAAAGAAAGACACCTTCAACCAGATTAACCAGATGCTCCGCATCTCAAAATCCGCTGACGGCAACCTTGTGTTCATCTCTTTTGTGAGCACGGAGCGCTCTTTGATCAGTGGTCAGGTGCTCTCTCAGCAGGCATACACGCTGCTGTACCCCATTCCCAAGCCTTCCGTTAGCGGCAGCACCCCCGGAAGCCGTTAATTCATAACAGATGTAAAAACTTCCAAACAGGAGTCTGTGCAAGCCATGGGCTCCTTTTTCATTATGAGAATCATAGCAGGCAAGGCAAAAGGATACAACATACAGGTTCCGCAAGGAGAAGTTCGCCCCACACAAGACCGTGTGAGAGAGGCTCTCTTCAATATCCTGCACCCCATTTTAGACGGAGCCCGCATTCTGGACCTTTTCTGTGGTTCCGGCTCCGTCGGGTTGGAGGCTCTCAGCCGTGGCGCAGCATCCGTGCGCATGGTAGATGCTGCCAGACAATCCTGCGCCATGGCCCGCAAAAACCTCGAAAAAAGCAAGCTTACAGGTGGCAGTGTCGTGCAGAGCGATTGTCTGCAATTCGTTAAGCGAGATGCGGGCAAATATGACATCATCTTTGCAGACCCGCCATACGCCAAAGCTGCGGGAGACCGAGACATGATAGCCGAACTGATGACAGACCGCCTGCATGAGCTGTTGACAGATGACGGCTACTTCATTGCAGAGGCCCAAGTCGGCTACGGTGTGGGCGACATTCACACCCGAGAATTCCCCGGCTGGGAGCTCACAGATGAACGCACCTACGGCAAAAACACCATACTTTTCTACCGCAAACAACAGTCATGAAACGCTTTATCTTTCTCCTGCTCTACAATCTGTTTCTGCCGCTCTTTCTGATAATCTCCATACCGGGTTATCTTATCAAAATGAAGAAACGCGGTGGGTTCGGTACCAGCTTATCTGAGAGATTCGGCATCTATAAACGCCCCAAGTCAGAGGAACCGCAGGGAGGCCTCTACGTGCACGCCGTCAGCGTAGGTGAGGTGTTCATTGCCCTCAAATTCATACGCGAATGGTGCAAAACCCACACAGAGCCCGTTGTACTGGCTACCAGCACGGCCACCGGCCACCAAGTGGTAAGAGACGCCGCCTTGCCGGGCGTGAGAGCTCTTTACTCACCGTTGGATGTTCCCGGTCTTTCAGAGCGGTGCCTGTCACGCTTCAAGCCGAAGGCCGTGGTATTGATTGAGGCTGAGTTATGGCCTAACTTTGCAGAAGCCTGCCACCGCCGCAAAATACCCATGTTGATGCTCAATGCGCGACTCTCTCCCCGCAGCGAAGGTCGCTACCGCAAGGTACGCGGTATTACCTCCCTGCTTTTCTCTCGCCTCAACGCCTTAGGTGCCCAGAATGAGCGAGACAAAGGCAGATTCGGCGGCATCGGTGTTAATGAGGATATCATCACCGTTACCGGCAGCATTAAGTTTGATGTGCTCGGGGATACACCCGCAGAGCCCCGCACGGAGTTCAAATCACTCCTCAACACCGTATGCGGAGGTAAGCCCGTTGTGTTGGCTGCCTCTACCCATGCAGGTGAAGAAGCCCTGATAGCCACGGCTGTAAGAGAGGCCGGAGCATTCCCCCTGATTGTGCCCCGCCATGCAGAGCGCCGTGCAGATGTGGTAAAGGACCTCACCGCCGCAGGATTCTACCCCGTGCTGCGTACGGAGAAAAAGCTGCCTGCTCCCCTGCCCGATAACCTGTGCTACATTGCCGACACCACGGGTGAGCTGCGAGACTGGACAGCCTTGGCAGATGTTGCCGTCATCGGCAAGAGCTTCTTGGCTCGCGGTGGACAAAACCCCGTAGAAGCCATTGCAGCCAAGGTACCCGTGGTATTCGGCCCGGATATGACCAACTTTGCAGACCTTGTCACCCTGCTGAATGCGGAGCAAAGCGTATGGCAATGTGAAAAGGAGCAACTGGCAGATACCATCAAGCAAGTGCTTACCGACAAAAAGGAGGCTTCTGCCCGCAAAGACCGCGCATACCAAGCCCTGCACGTACACTCCGGTGCCACCCGACGCAGTGTCGAGCTGGTTGAAACCCTGTACCAATAAAGGTATATCACCCAAGCAAACGATTCTCAAAGCCCCGAAATATTTCGGGGCTTTATGTTTATACGGTTGCATTCCGAACCGAAGGCCCCCGCATACCCGACAAGTCTTGACATACACAACCACAAATACATTGTATGCCAAAGAATCAAATTGACTCAGCAAATAAAATTGATATAATTTGCGCTCGTTCAGTTTCCCATATCCGTTTTCCTAAATGACATTGGGGAGCAGAACTTAATATCATCAATCAATTCTGTTATGTCAGTAGTCAAGTTTTACAAAGAGGAGCACCAAGTACCCTTGGAAATGCACAAGGTGCGCGTCGTTCAAAAGCTTTTCCTCCCCACTGTTGAGGAGCGTGTAGCCAAACTTAAGGAAGCAGGTAACAACACTTTCTTGCTGCAAAACCGCGATGTGTTCATGGACATGCTCACGGACTCCGGCGTGAACGCCATGAGTGACAACCAAATTGCAGCATCCATGCAGGCAGATGACTCCTACGCCGGTTCCGAGACCTTTAACCGTCTCTCCCGCGTTATCGAGCAAGTGTTCGGCACCAAATACTTCCTCCCCGCCCACCAAGGCCGCGCATGTGAGAACATTCTTGCCGAGACCTTTGTGAAAGAGGGCGATGTTGTGCCCATGAACTTCCACTTCACCACCACCAAGGCCCACATTACCCGCAAGGGCGGCCGCGTGGAGGAGCTCATTATTGCCGAGGGGCTCGACCCGAATTTGGATTACCCCTTCAAGGGAAACTTCGATATTCCCCGCCTGCGTGCTCTAATTGAGGAGGTAGGCCCCGAGCACGTACCCTTCGTGCGTATTGAAGCAGGCACCAACCTTATCGGCGGTCAGCCCCTGAGCATGCAGAACATGCTTGAGGTAGCCGCCGTATGTAAGGAGTACGGCGTCATGAGCGTGCTTGATGCCTCCCTGCTCCAAGACAATCTCTACTTCATCAAAACCCGTGAGGAGGCAGCCAAAGACATGAGCATTGCCCAAATCATCCGCAAGATTGCTGATGAGATGGATCTCATCTACTTCTCCAGCCGCAAACTCGGCTTTGCCCGCGGTGGTGCCATTGTCTCCAACAATGAAGATTACATTCTGCGCATGAAAGCCTTTATCCCCCTGTACGAGGGCTTCCTTACCTACGGCGGTATGGAGGTGCGCGCCATGGAAGCCATGGCCGTAGGCTTGCTGGAAACGCTGGATGAGGAGATTATCAACCAAGGCCCCATCTTCATTGAATACTTGGTGAAGGAGCTTTCCGACTACGGCATTCCCATGGTGAAGCCCGCCGGTGGTTTGGGTGCCCACATCAATGCCTCTGAGTTCTTGCCCAACATCCCGCACGAGCAATACCCTGCCGGTGCGTTGGCAACGGCTCTTTACATTGCAGGCGGTATTCGAGGTATGGAGCGTGGCTCTTTGTCTGAGCAGCGCAACCCTGACGGCTCTGAGAACTATGCCGAGCTGGAGCTGGTGCGCCTTGCCTGCCCGCGCCGCGTATTCACGCTTTCCCAGATTAAGTACTGCGCAGACCGCGTGAAGTGGTTGTACGACAATCGCCACCTCATCGGTGGTCTCAAGTGGGTAGAAGAGCCCGCCGTGCTGCGCTTCTTCTTCGGTAAGCTGCAACCGCTGAGCGATTGGCAAGAGAAGCTGGCCGCCAAGTTCCGCGAGGATTTCGGTGACAGTCTCTGATTCGCTCAATTAACACAAATTATCAAAAAAGCCCCTCAGATTGAGGGGCTTTTTTAATGAAGAAGATTAAACGGACTCGGCAATCATATCAAAAACCGAGGGCGTTACCAAAGGGCGTACCCAGCGTTGCCAGCCGGGCTGGCCCACAAGCCCCCGAACAAGGGAGGAGCTGATGTCTTCCACCTCCGGTGCCGGGGCGAGAAAAACGGTTTGAAGTTGGGGTACCATTCGGGCGTTGACACGCGCCATGTTTTTCTCGTATTCAAAGTCTACGGAATTACGCACACCGCGCAGTAAATGAGTGGCACCGATACCGTGGGCGTATTCTGCCAAGAATCCCTCCCTCAATTCAGCAATGCGAACATTGGGCGGGAGCTCAGCCAACATAGAATCCAACGCCAAGCGCCGCTGTGCGGGGGTAAAGAAACCTTTTTTATCGGGGTTAACGGCAGCGACAACAACAAGCTCATCAAAGAGGGCTGCCCCCTGTTGCATCATATACAGATGCCCGAGGGTGGGCGGGTCAAAACTACCGGCGTATACGGCTATGCGTTTCATGGCAAGTATCATCAAGCAAAATCAACCGCGTGGCCGGCTGACCACGCGGTTGATAAATGGGGTTATGCACCGCCGGCATTGGCAAGGCCGGCATCTTCGGGCGGCAAGAAATTCTTGAATCGAGCCTTATCAATGGCTTTCATATAAGCCTCTTGCGGGGAGACGAGCCCTTGCTGCAATTTCTGCCAAATGGCGTCATCCATAAACTGCATGCCCAAGGCTTTGCCGCCTACGATAACGTCTGCCAGCTTTTGAGTGGCACCTTCGCGGATAATGGCACTTACGGCGGGCGTGGCAAACAGAATCTCATTCACGGCAACGCGGCCGGGTTTATCGCAACGCTTCATGAGCAACTGTGCCACTACACCGCGCAGGGAGCCTGCCAACATGGTACGGGCCTGAGCCTGCTGCTCTGCCGGGAATACGTCAATGATACGGTCAATGGTCTTGCGAGCATTGTTGGTATGCAGAGTACCGAATACCAGAAGACCGGTTTCTGCCGCGGTAAGGGCAAGTGAGATAGTCTCCAGGTCACGCATCTCACCCACGAGCACGATATCGGAGTCCTCACGCAGAGAAGCGCGCAGACCGTCCGCGAAAGTGGGGCAATTCTCCGGCACTTCACGCTGAGTAATGATGCTCTTTTTAGAGGGGTGAACGAACTCGATAGGCTCTTCAACCGTGATGATGTGACGAGAGAAATTGGTATTGATGTAGTCAATGAGTGCAGCCAGCGTAGTGGATTTACCGGAGCCGGTAGGACCGGTTACCAACACAAGACCGGAGCGCATCTCACCGAATCGCTTAATCTGCTCAGGCACATTAAGCTGCTCCATGGTGAGAATCTTGGTGGGAATAAGACGGAACACACAGCAATACCCACGCTGCTGCTTCATGTAATTGCAGCGGAAGCGAGATTGGGCGTCCATCTCATACGCAAAGTCGGCATCGCCGCCTTCCTCATAGATTTTCCAGAGCTTGGGGGGGCAAATAGGCTCCATGAGCTCTACCATGTCCTCATGGGTGAGAATCCCCTCTTCAATGGGTACGATATCGCCGTGCACGCGAATCTTGGGCGGCTGGCCCTCTGACAGGTGCAAGTCTGAGCCCCCGTTATCAACGAGTGCCTGAAAATAGGTGTCAATTCTGTGTTTCATTTACGGTAAAAAGTTTATTGTTTATCAGGCAACGGGGTGTTCTTTGAGGAATTTCTCCATCATGACGGGGTCGGTGGCACGCTGCATGCACTCCTCTGCTGCAATGGTGCCGTTCATATAGAGCTCTTGCAGGGAGTCATCCATCAGGCGCATACCTTGGCTCTTACCGGTTTGGATAAGGCCGGGAATCATGAATGTTTTGCCCTCTCGGATACAGTTGGCTACGGCAGAGGTGTTCACAAGCATCTCAAGTGCCATGACTCGGCCGGTGCCGTCCTTCTTGGGAATAAGCTGCTGGGAAAGCACACCGCGCAGAGACTCAGATACCATGATACGGATGTGGTCGCGCTCTTCCAACGGGAAAGCGTCAAGAATACGGTCAATGGTTCGGGCGGCAGAGCCCGTGTGCAGAGTACCGAGCACCAAGTGACCGGTTTCTGCCGCGGTAAGAGCAAGTGAGATAGTCTCAAGGTTACGCATTTCACCCACCATGATAACATCAGGGTCTTCACGCAAGGCTGCACGCAGAGCGCGCTCGAAAGATTGAGTATGGCGGCGCACCTCTCGCTGGTTTACTTGGCAGCCCTTGGGCTCAAAGACAGACTCAATGGGATCCTCAAGCGTGATAATGTGGTCATGGCGGTCTTGGTTAATGAAGTCGATAATGGAGGCCAGTGTGGTGGATTTACCGGAACCCACGGAACCCGTAACAAGAATGAGACCGTTGGTGAAACGAGTAAGCGGCACCACGTATTCGGACGGCAGGCCGATTTGCTCCATGCTCAGCACGGTACTGTTAATGATACGGAAGCAGATATTGTAACCCAAGCGTTGAGAAACAACAGATGCACGGTAACGGCCAATCTCATTGGCATAAGCAAAGTCAACATCGCCTATTTCACGCAGGCGAGCCCACTCTTTTTCACCCAGGAAACTGTCGGTAAGAGCCTCGGCATCCTCAGCAGTAAGGGTGGGTGCCCCCTCCCAAATAGGCTGCAAAGAGCCGAAACGACGCCACGAGGGAGGACATGCTGCCGGCAAGTGAATATCCGAACAACGGCAATCAATACCTTGGCGCAGGTATGCATCTACATGCAGGCTGATGGTGACCAACATATACCCGCCCTCTTGAGCATAAATGTATGCATGGTATTTACCGTGAGGAGAGTCGGCAATAAAGTCCACCGTACCGGTTTCCGCAAGAACAGCCTGTTGCTCGGCAGAGGCACAGCTTGCCACGAGAGCAGCCGTATTCTCAGCAGTAAGCACAGCGGCATCGGGAGACACCGGCACATATTGTGCGGCCTCCATCATGAAAGGCTGATATCCGGGAGCCAAGTACAGAGTAGGACTCTGAATGGAGAGACCGAGCTCCAGATATTTGTCGATATTGTCAAAAATGTATGTATCGCTCATGTTAACTTGTCACAGTCTACCATGTTTAAAACGGCATTTCCAGCTCAAAATAGCAATTAAACCCAAATTCACAATCAATTTTCAGCGCATATCAGTTCTTACAACTTGCCAAGGCATATTCCGTGTGCTATACTGCCACCAGTAAGTAACCATTCTGCAATACGAACTATGGCACACGAAACAGCTTTCCTCGGCGCCGGCACGGTACTCGGTCAATACTGGACCAAGCGCCGATACTTTGATTACCTCATCAATAAAGACAATTTCCACCTCACCTTCGGGCGGAGTTTCCAGATGATGGTATACTTGGACAGTGCCGTTGCCAACGGGCCGGAAAACGTGAAAGCCGATGTAGCTGCTGATACTCGCGCCACAAACTACCTCATCAACCACCTGGCAGATATTCGCCCTGAGCTGACAATTTTTGTTACCACCTGCGATATGCTGGCCGATGATGCAGATGAAAACACACCCGTGCTTGAGAGCAGCGATGACCCTTATGTGCAGAATCGCATCAACCTTTACCGCGAGCTCAATCGCCAATACGGCCGTGTGCTTAACGTGCACCTGCCCGAGGTTGCCTCTGTGACCGACCGCGGATTCAGCAAGGTGATTGACACCCTGCTCAGCCCGCCGGAAAAAGGACCTTTGCCCCTGCTGCCCATGCAGCAACACCAACTTTATTTCTCCCAACGTATTATGGGTGATGTGGAAAGATGCATCCCCCTGGGTATCCCCTCCATCATCCCCGCCATGCCGCCACTGACCACCACGGAGATAGCTGAAGTACTGGCACCCGAGTTGCTGGACAGATTGCCCGCATACAATCCCGAAGACCCCAAGGGTTCCGACCGCAAGTCGATTCACTCTTTCCAATGGTTAGACCCTAAGGATGGATATCTTGTGACCAAGGAAGACCAGCTGGAGCTGCTGAAATTCTACTTCCGCCCCGATTTGCTGGTATGATGGCGCAACTTTGGGAAAAATACGGGGCGCAGTTCTTGAGGTTTTTTGTAGTGGGCGTAGGAGCCACACTGCTGCACTGGGGTGTGTATGTTTTGCTCAACATACTGTTCGGGCTGTCAACAGAGCAAAAAATAGCGTTGCTCTGCACCTCTGCCACAGGGTACATTATCAGCTTTATCGCCAACTATTTCGTTTCTCTGAAGTGGACCTTTCAAACAACGGGCAATCTTAAAAAAGGCTTGGGGTTCGGCTTCAGTCACGGCGTCAATTTCTGTCTGCAAGCCATATTACAGTATTTCTTCTTGCGGATGGGAACGGGAGAATTGATTATCAGTCTAATCAATGATTACACCCCGTGGGTTTCCGCCGCCGCACCCGACATTATCACCCCGGCAAACCTGATATTGCTGCCGGTGTTCATGATTGTGGTACCCGTCAATTTCCTGATGGTGCGTTTCTTTTTAACACATGGCGACAAATAAGCTTGACGCCGCTGCAAGCTTAGGAGTAATATAGTAGCGAATCATCTTTTCTAACACCGTTATGGCCACCATAAGACCTTTTGCCGCGCTGCGTCCGCCCAAAGAATATGTAGAACAGGTATCAAGCCTGCCGTATGATGTGATGAATCACCGCGAAGCCTGCGAAATGGCTGCGGGTAATGCATCATCCTTCCTGCACATTTGCCGCGCCGATATCGACACGAGCGAAGAGGAAATCCATGATACCGTCACCTACGAAAAAAGCCGTGACAATCTGGCGGATTTCCTGCGCAAAGGATTTTTGAAGAGAGACGCAGCCCCGTACTATTACATTTACCGCCAAATGATGTGGGGACGTGTACAAACGGGTATTGTGGGCTGTGCTGCGGTAGATGAATACCTGAACAATACGATTCTGAAACACGAGCTGACGAGAAAAGAAAAAGAGCTGGACCGCATCAACCATTTTGACACCTGCTCCTGCCAGACCGAGCCCGTATTCCTGGCCTATCGCAAGCACGAGGGAATCTCTGCCGCAATACGCGAATGGATTAAGTTCCATAAGCCTGAGTATGATTTCACCACGGATGACGGCGTTACTCACCTGCTGTGGCCGGTGACGGATGCCGAGGTAATTGACACCATTCGCCGCGGGTTTGAAGAGGTACCCACCCTCTACATTGCAGATGGTCACCACCGCACGGCCTCCAGTGCCGCAGTATCCGCCAAACGCCGCGCCGAGCATCCCGATTACACGGGAGAAGAAGAGTTCAATTACCTGATGGCCGTTACTTTCTGTGATGAAGATTTGTTCATTATGGACTACAACCGTGTGGTGACAGACCTCAACGGCATGAGCCCGGAGGAGTTCATGCAGGCTATCGCGGGCAATTTCAGTATCAGCGAGGCACCTGCCGGCAGCCCTTATGCCCCACGACACAAGCACGAGTTCGGTATGTGCTTGGGTGGCAAGTGGTACAGACTGACGGCGAAGGAAGGCAGTTTTGATGCAGCTCACCCCATTGAGAGCTTGGATTGTGCCATTTTGCAGGCCAATCTGTTGGCCCCGATTCTGGGGATTGAGGACCCGCGCACCAGCGAGAGAATCGACTTTGTAGGAGGCATACGCGGGCTGCAAGAGCTTGAAAACCGCACGGGTGACGGCGTAGCCTTCTCCCTGTACCCCGTGACCATGGCAGATTTGTTCCACGTAGCAGACAGCGGCGAGATTATGCCGCCGAAATCCACTTGGTTTGAGCCCAAGCTGCGCTCCGGTTTGTTCCTGCATGAGATAGAACGCTAATTTTACCAATCATGAAAATCCTGATTCCAACAAAATTGGATAAAGCGGCGGCCGGTGCTCTGAGCGCCGCCGGCTTTGACGTAGTACAGAACGACAGTGACCCCATTGAAGCATTGGTTGCAGCCAACCCCGATGCTGCGGGCATCATCGTACGCTCTGAAAAAGTAACACCCGCCATCATTGATGCCCTGCCCCAGCTCAAATGTGTTATCCGCGCCGGTGCAGGCTATGATAACATTGATTACGTGTACGCACGCGGCAAGGGAGTGGACGTGATGAATACTCCCGGTGCTAACTCCAACGCCGTGGCTGAAGAGGTGATTGCCATGATTCTGGCCGCCTACCGCTATGTTGTACCGGCAGATAATACAACCCGCGCCGGGGAATGGAACAAGAAAAAGTACATGGGCCGTGAGCTTACCCGCAAAACGGTGGGTATTCTCGGCTTGGGCAACATCGGACGCCTTTTGGTAAAGCGTTTGCAAGGCTTTGAGTGTACGGTACTGGGTTATGACCACTTCCTTTCCCGCCAGCGTGCTCTCAACATCGGTGCTACCCCCTCTACCTTGGAGGAAATTTTCAGCACGGCAGATATTATCTCCATTCACGTTCCCGGTGGTCCCGCAACGCGCAATCTTATCAGCTATGATTTAATCAGCAAGATGAAAGATGGTGCCATGCTGGTAAACTGCGCTCGCTACGGTGTGGTAGATGAAGATGCCTTGAGAGACGCCAAAGCACAAGGCAAAAACATCATTTACTGCACGGACGTACACCCCAAAGACACCGCAGCCATGCAGCCCAGTGCCGATGTGGCAGACATATTGCTGCCGCACCTGGGAGCCAGCACCAAGGAGGCCAACAAATTGGCCGCTATGCGCTCCGCCTCTCAAATGCAGGCATACTTTGAGTCCGGCGATACATCTTGTGTCATCAATGCCGAGAAACCCGAGGGGCTCAACCCTGTCCACCTGCAACTTGCAACCATGCTGGGCAAGCTGTGCAGCAAGGCCAGCGGCGGCAAGCCTATCCGCAAGATAGAATGCACCTTCTACAACAACCTGCGTTCTTACCGCAAGTGGTTTACGCCGTGGATTCTGCAAGGCACCGTGCCGGGAGCAGAGCAAGGGCTCATGCCCGCCGCAGCAGAGGCATCTCTGCGTGAGCACGGCATTGTTTTCAAAGCCCGCGAACCCATGGATGACAAGCTGTATGATGATGCGCTGACCCTCGACCTCTTCACGGAAGAAAACGGCGAGCAGAAGAAAACCAGCGTACGCGGCATTGTCATTGACGGAGAGCCGGTAGTCTCCCGCATTGATGGGTTTGACCATTTGTACGCCACCCTGAGCGGACACACGGTTGTGCTGCGTTATCAGGACCGCCCCGGTGTGATTGCATCCATCGGTCAATTGCTCTCTCAAAGCGGTATCAACATTGACAACATTGTAGCCCCCTTAGACCACGCAACGGGTGATACACTGGCCGTCATTAAAACGAATACGCCTATCTCTGAAGACCTGTTGCATTCCATTTGCCGTGCCATTGCAGCAAAACAGGGCTTTGTGCTCTCGCTGTAAATCTGCATGCAAAATGGTAAAATGCGGTGCATTCCGGTATGGATTGCACCGCATTTTGCGTGTGTAAGCCCCTCAAATCTTGACACCGAGCCTCGTGTACAGTAAGATACAGAAAACGCACTTCAGACCATGCAGCCGCTCGTTCAATCCGTAAGCCAATATCTCATGACCGTAGTTACCCCGCTCATCAAGAATCCCGAGTCGGCGCAGCTGCGAGTAGCAACGTCAGAGACAGGTGACTTGGTGAGATTCAGGCTGGTGCTGGAGCAAGCGGATGTTGCCAGAGTCATAGGCCGCAATGGCATGACGGCTTCGGCCATTCGCTCCATGGCCAAATCAGCCGGCGAAAAAGCCGGCATCCGTGTAGTGGTACACATTCTTTCTAAAGAAGAGTTAGAGCAGGAAGCCGAAGCCTGACCCCGATGCAAGGACTGTTTCAGGATGAGCCGAACCTAACAGCTGCGCGCGTGCTGTTGGACGGCTTTAACGATATGGTGTTAGACTACACCATACCGCCGGGCATGGTGGGTGTAGTACGCGGCAGCCGTGTTGAAGTTCCGCTGCGCAACCGCGTCACCACCGGTACCGTTATCACCCTGACACCGCCGAGTAATGAGTGGAGCAACAGACTCAAACCCCTGAGCCGCTTGATTGACGATACGCCCGCCGTCGGCGAAAAATTGATGGATTTGGCAGAGTGGGCAGCGCGCTACTACGCCGTACCCGTGGAGCAGCTGATACGTTGTATTGTACCCGAACCCGTGCGCCGAGAGAGGCACGAGGAGAAAACCCGTAAAGTAGTTGTGCTGACTCAATGGCCGGGTGATGAAGAAATGAATAAAATCAACGCCCGAGCCCCGAGACAAGCAGCCATCTTACGCTACCTGCACAACGGAGAGAATAAGCGAGAACCGCTCTCGGACCTGGGTGGAAGCCCAGCTCTTGCACCCTGCCGAGCCTTGGAAAAACGCGGGTTTATACGCATTGAAGAAGAAGCCGTACACCGCGACCCGGCCGGCAATGAGACATTTGCACCCTCTCAACCGCTGCAACTGAATGAGGAGCAACAAAATGCGCTGAACACCATAACGGAAGCATTTGATAAGCACGAGACAAAACCCATCGTCTTGCAGGGCGTCACGGGGTCCGGTAAAACAGAGGTTTACCTGCAAGCCGCGGCCCACGTACTCAAGCAAGGTAAAGGTGTGCTGATTCTGGTGCCTGAGATTTCTCTGACCCCGCAGACCATGGCCAGATTCAAAAGCCGCTTTGCAGAAAGCGACACCCAAGTGGCCATTTTGCACAGTGCCATGAGCGATGGCGAACGATTTGACGAGTGGCATGCCATTCACCGCGGGCAAGCCCGCATTGCCATAGGCCCCAGATCTGCGCTGTTTGCGCCGATTCAGAAAACAGGGCTTATCATTGTGGATGAAGAGCATGACTCATCATACAAACAGGAAAACGCGCCGCGTTACCATGGCCGTGACTTGGCTGTACTGCGCGCACACCTGGAGGGTGCGTGTATTGTCTTGGGCTCTGCTACACCGTCTCTTGAATCTCTCTATAACGTCCGAACAGGTAAATACAGTTTGCTGAGAATGGACAAACGAGCTGACGGTCAGAGATTGCCGCTTACCCGCGTACTTGACATGCGCACAGAGGCCAAAGACAAGCGAAATCTCGGCATCTTGTCCGAGCGATTGCGCATGGCTATTGAAGACAGGTTAAAAAAGGGAGAACAAACAATCTTGCTGCTCAACAGGAGAGGCTTTGCTCGCTCTTTGCAATGCCCGGACTGCGGGCATGTGGTAAGCTGTGAGCATTGCTCCCTGCCCCTCACTTACCATGCCACGGAAAACCGCTTGATTTGCCATATTTGCGGCTACCGTGCCGCAGTACCCCGCAAATGCCCGGAATGCGGCTCAGCCAACATATTGTTGGAAGGCTACGGCACGCAAAAGGTAGAAAAAGTATTACGCAACTGTTTCCCGACAGCCAGACTTCAGCGCGTGGATGCCGATGTGGCCGCCAGAAAAAATGCCTTGCGAGATATTTTAGCGGATTTCCGCGCCCACCGCATTGATATTCTGTTGGGCACGCAAATGATTTCAAAGGGGCTTGATTTCCCGGGCGTTACGCTGGTAGGGGTTTTGAATGCGGATATAGGCCTGAGCATGCCGGACCCGCGGGCAGCAGAACGCACCTTCCAGTTGCTGACGCAAGTGGCAGGACGCGCCGGCAGAGGCGATATTGACGGCGAAGTCATTATCCAAACCTATACCCCGCATGCAGCTGCCATTCAATATGCCAGACGCCATGATACGGACGGTTTTGCAGAAACGGAGCTGGAATTGAGACAAGAATTGGAGTTCCCGCCCTATACACACATGGCCGTGCTGACCGTGCGCTCCCCGAAAGAAGAGCTGGCAGATTTCTCCATCAATACGCTCTACAAAAAGCTATTGCAGGTATTACCGCCCGATGTCTGCATCAGCGACCCGATGCCGGCCCCCATAGCCAAAGCCTACGGGCAGTTCCGCTATCAATGCACGCTTAAATCCCGCAGTGCAAGACCCGTGGCCGACATAGTGTCGAGAGAAATACGACAACTCAATGCGGGAGAAGATGTCATCTTCACCCTGGACATCGACGCTTACTCTTTTATGTAAGCCGCCAAGCGCGCTTTCCAATCGCGGATCATCACGGCAAACGGCGTGTTATTGTCAGCCTTATCTCCGTAGGGATCAGCCTTGAATGCCGCAGCATAATCGTGTTGTATCAAGTACAGCAAAGCACAGAACTCCTGCTGACGAGTCGGGTCTACATAATTACCGCTCTCATTGAGCTGCTTGAAAAGCTCTGCCGGTATGCCCGGCACATAGGCATCCCCCATCAATCGCTTCAAGGTCTCATGTAACACGGCACCACATTCACATACCTCTATCAAAACCCTGATTTCTTCCGCATTGGGAGGATTGGCAGCCACACACTCGGACAATCTGCGCGCAGCCTCATCAAACTGATGCTGAGACATACACGCCAAGGCCTCATTGAATGAAGCGGAGGCAAATTTCTCAGCATACACGTTTGCCGAATTAACCAGCAGACCGAGCAATGCCGTAGAATAGGGCGGCGCGTCCGTGAGTCGGAACTCTTCTTTTGCTGCGTTAAGAGAGGTCATGGCTGCATCCGCCTTGTTTTCGGCAAGATAACGACGCACCAACAGGCAATGCAGCATACCCAAAACGCGGCGGTCGGAAATCTCTGCTATGGCAGAGGGTGTCTCCAAGGCAATATCGGCAACTTGTAATTGACGGCGAATGGATTCACCCGCGGGATTATGATGTTTTTTGGCAAGAGCTGCTCTGAAACCGGCCAATAAAGTATCAACCTCAGCGTTATCCGCACCGTTCAGGAAAGCAGCGCAAGCACCATGCAGCAACCCCCATGCCGCCATGGTAGGCTCACACGGAGTCGTGCTCAGATTATGCGCATGTTTAATGGCCTGCTTCCAGCGTTCTTTGCTCAATGCCTGAATAACGGCTGATGCATCAACTTTGTCCGCAGCCTCATCACCTGCAAACATTTCCGTAAGCGGAACACGTACCGGCGATGGGGTAGCAATGCAATAGCCTGCAATATATGCCAAAACGGAGGCTGCTACCACACCGGCACCGACAAACAGATTGTTACGTAAACGCATCATACGTTTACGCGGAGAAATGGCAGCATTGTGCTTTTCCATCAAGGCGTCATGCACTTCCTTCAACTCCGCCAGCAAATCGGCATAATTATCATGACGATCTTCGGGAGCAAAGGCGGTCATATGATCAATCAAATCACACAAGCACTCATCAACCTTGGGCATCACCTGCGCAAAGGGAGCCAAGTGATACTTAGCCTCCAGCAAAGCGGAAACCGATGCGGGATTGCCGGGGAGAGAATCAGCACCCGTCAGCAAAAAGCGCAGCGTCATACCCACGGAATATATGTCCGTTCTGGCATCTTCTGCGTTACGTTGAAGGGTTTCAGGGGCAACATAGAACGGGGTAGCCCAAATGACTTCCTCAGACTCTTCCTCATCCTTACGGCCTTGCGCCAAGCCGAAGTCCAGCACCTTCGGGGTGCCGTTTTCGGTAATAATGACATTGCCGGGCTTCATATCGCGGTGCAGCATACCGGCAATATGGGCAGCCTCAAGCCCTTTCACAACGCGTGTGGTAATTTCTATGGCTCGCAGCGGGGTAAGCGGCTTGGACTGAGAGACGATGGTCTCCAAGTTGCGGCCTTCCAGCAGCTCCATGGCAATATAGAACTGGTCTTTGGCCCAGCCTGCGGAATAAACGGACACCACATTTTCGTGGCGCACCTTTGCCATCATGGAACATTCGTTTTCAAAACGGGCAATTCGCTCCGGTTGATTACGATATGTTTCATTCAATAATTTAATGGCTACGGGACGATTCAAAACGACATCTCGACCACGCAGCACGATACTCATGCCACCTATACCCAGTACACCCTCCAGCCTGAAGTTGGCCAGCAAAGTGTGCACATAATCTTTATGCCCGCAATGTGAGCAGGTTACTTCAGCATAAAACCCAAGCTCAGCTACATCCAATCTTGATGAGCACTCGGGGCATTGCCAAATCTCTGCACGTTGAGCCATATCAGGTATACAGTAACGAATATCAAAATTTAAAAGGGGCCAACAGGTTATCCCCGTCGGCCCCTCAAAAATCATACGTTAACCGATTTTGGGAAGAGAGGCAGCGGCAACGGCCTGACCGTGACGCTTGGTCTTCTCATCGGGCACGCAAAGCGTGATGGCAAGTTCGGGGAACTCAGCGGCAAGCACCTCGTTGGCCTTGTCGATGATAAGCTGACCACCGTCGCCCGTGGCTACGCGGCCAAGGAACAACAGGTTGCGCAGAGCATAGAACTTGGAGAAGTAGGCGATGGTGTAGCCAAACTCAACACCGATGGTCTCGTAAATCTTACGAGCACGCTCGTCACCCTCAGCCATGGCAGCCTGTACCTTCTTGAGCTGCTCGGGATAAGGCATGGCACCGAACTCAAAGCCGGCACGGGGAGCCAAGCGGGCAACGGCCTGCTGGGAGAAGTACATAGCGCCCACACCTTTATCGCGGGACCACTCGTCTACGCCGCCGTCCTCCTGATAGTCAACGGGCACGAAGGCAAGCTCATTGAGCCAAGGCATAATGTGACCCTCGGGGTCAACATAACCGGCAGCCAGAGAGGTACCCATGGCGATACCGAGCACGGCATCATCGTTCATGCCCATGGCACCGGCAAGAGCTGTAACCTCACCGTCATTTACCACCTCAAAGGGAACCTCCTTACCCTGAATCTTGCTCCAGCGATCCTTGAGGTTCTTGAACATGGGGCGAATCACGTTCACGAAGTCATCCTGAGCAATACCGCGGAAGAGGGAGCCTACGCGGGGCTCGCTGTTAACGTATACACCGGCAGCGGAACCACCGATGGCGTCTACCTGCGGCAGGTGCTTGGCAGCACGCTCAAGGGAATCATGCACACCCTCTACCTGATAGTTGGGGTCGGTCTGGTGGTAGGGATCCCACACAACCTCCTCAGAGTACACAACCTCACCGTTGATTACGGCGGCGCACTTGCGGTCGGAACCACCGAGGTCGAAACCGATGCGGTAGCCATCCAAGTTACGGCCAAGGGAAACGGAAGTAGAGTTCTCAGCGGGAAGCTCGCAGGCGCAGGCAACCTTCACCACCTCAATGGGACGGTCATAAATCTTCTTACCGATGAAATCCCAATCGAACTCGCGGGCACCACCGGCGCAATAGGTAGCAGCCAACATGTCGGCAATCTTGTCGGCACCGGCAACCATAATGGTGCAACCACCCTTCATCCAAAGAAGGAACTTAACGATACGCTCAATGTACTGGTTGTTCAGAGCATCATTCTCCTCAGAGGAAGGAAGAACCTTACCGCTCCAGCGGAAGCAGGTACCATCCATACGAGTGAGAGCAATGTCAATGGCGTGAGAATCAGGGGTAGCAGCCACCTTATCCTCAAAAGCCTTGTTCCAAAGTACCGGAGCTACGAAGTCCGGGTCGAGCACGGGAGTGAATTTCGGTTGGATATTCATAACGTTACGCAGGTATTTATAGCATTAAAAGAAAGGTAATACAAGAGAAAAAGCCGTCTGTTATCAGAATTCGCAGTTTCTGGGGGTGCGGGGATAGGGCAATACGTCGCGAATATTCTGCACACCCGTTACAAACATGATAAGACGCTCAAAGCCCACACCGAAACCGGCATGCGGCACGGTACCGTAGCGGCGCAGGTCATTATACCAATAATAGGCCTCGGCATCCATACCCAAGCGGTCAATGTTACCCTCAAGCACCTCCAGGCGCTCTTCACGCTGGCTGCCGCCGATGATTTCACCGATACCGGGTACCAGCACGTCCATGGCGGTTACAGTCTTGCCGTCATCATTGAGACGCATGTAGAACGGCTTGATTTCTTTGGGATAATTGTACACAATGACCGGGCACTTGAAGTGTTTTTCAGTGAGATAGCGCTCGTGCTCACTCTGCATATCCATGCCCCAGTAGGGAGGATACTCAAACTTCTCACCGCTGGCCAGCATAATATCAATGGCCTCAGTGTATGAGCAACGCACAAAGGGCTTCTTGCTCACCTCTTCCAGACGGGCTTTGAGACCTTTATCCACGAATCGGCAGAAGAAGTCAAAATCGCCGCTCTCATCAGCCAACATGGTATCGGCTATGTGCTTGATGAAAGACTCTGCCACATCCATGTCGCCATAGATATCACAGAAAGCGATTTCCGGCTCAATCATCCAGAACTCGGCAGCATGACGGGAGGTGTTGCTGTTTTCTGCACGGAAAGTGGGGCCGAAGGTATAAATGTTGCTCAGAGCACAAGCAAAGGTTTCACCCTCTAACTGACCGGAAAGGGTAAGACTGGCAGGCTTGCCGAAGAAGTCCTTGTCATAGCTCTTGTTTTCAGCCAAGTGGTCAAGCGTGGTTACATGAAACATCTCGCCTGCACCTTCGCAGTCGGAGGCCGTGATAATGGGGGTGTGTACCCATACGAAATCGCGGTCAAGGAAGAACTTATGCACCGCTGCAGCAATGCGGGAACGAGTGCGGAAAATGGCACCGAACAGGTTGGTACGCGGACGCAGGTGAGCAATGGTGCGCAAGAACTCGGGAGAATGTCCCTTCTTCTGGAGGGGGTAGCTCTCGGGGGCTGTACCGACAAGGGCAATGGAATCTGCCTGAATCTCCCACTTTTGTTTACCGGGGCTTTCAACCAAACGCCCCTGCACGGAAACGGAAGAACCGGTAGTCATTTTACCGATATTTTCGTAACCGGGGATACCGGCATCTGCAATCACTTGAATGGAGGCCAAGCTGGTGCCATCGTTAATCTCCAAGAAGGAGAAAGCCTTAGAATCACGGCGGGTACGTACCCAGCCCTCTACCAGAATAGAATCCTGCGCGGTCTCACTTGCCAGCGCATGCTTTACCAGAGTTCTTTTCATGGCGTTACTATACCATGTTCTACCCGCTATGGCGAGCTAATTCTCTGCAGAGCCGTCCGTTTTTCAGTCAGCAAGAGCATTTTCAAGAGCTTGAGCCACGACAGAGGCTATCACATAATCCCTGTACCACTTCTTTTCCGCAGGCACAATGCACCAGTTGACGGATGAAGAGGTAGCCTTGAGAACACGCTCGGCCGCCTTAACGGCCTCCTCTGGGTCAGCGCCGCAATCTTCCCATTGCTCCGCGGTGATATGCAGAAAAAACTTCAGCACCATCACGCCGTCTGCAATCAAAAGGCTCTCAAAATCATCTATGTATTCCAACTGCTCATCGGTTAATTCATCCGCAATCGAATAAACGGACTCCGACAATACAAGAGTTTCATTATCTGCGGGCAGCGCATACACAAGCGGCGGCAGCAACATGCGGCCGTTTTTGCTGAGGGCAAGCATGTCTGCCGGCTTTTGCACACGAGTGAGAATGGGGTCAAACAAGCCCCCTACCCGTCTCAGACAATTAGTTCTGCGACGCTCCGTATAACGATTGGCATCATGAATGACAATCAACACACGGCAACCTTCCGATTGCTTTTGAGCCACCGTGATTCGCTCCTGCAAATCTTTCATTTGAGCAAGAGCCTCTTGTTTACCCCCTACAAACAAAGCGCGGTCATGCGGGGATATTGTGCACAACGAGCTTTCTGCATCAAAGCGATAACGATTTTGAGCATCAAGAGTTGCAAGATGTGAATCAAGATTTTGCATATCCGACGGAAAAAATGTTTGAAGAACCTTACCTATAACACGGCGTTTGAACGATACGAACAGGTCCGGAGACAAAGATTGAAACGGCACCCACTCCAACACCCCGAACTCGGTACTGCTGCCACCGCCTACGGGAGGGCGCTCACCCACACAGCGAATGAGGTAATATGTTTGCTCCTGCCCCTCCCATTTTTCTTTTTTGCGATTCTTACGGCGGTAATCATAACTTAACCCCGCCAAACGGGCAACAATCTGCAAGCAATCGCGCTGCAAGCCTACCTCTTCTGCAATTTCCCGCCACAGAGCTTCTTCAAACGTCTCTTTTTTGCCGACACCGCCCTGTGGGAAATGAATGAAGCGAGATGCAGCCTTTTTACGGCCTACAAGCACGCAGCCATCAGCATCCAAGATGACGGCTGCTACATTTCTGCGGTACTTGGGGCCGTCTTCACTCATGCACGTGTGGGCTTACGGCGCCCGTGCGTCTCATCATTCCACTCCTCCGTACAATACTTTGTACGGCAGAGCTCGGCAACTTCATCAGCAAAGCCGGGGTATGGCTCCTCACCGGTTACAATCTCCACATGCGGCGCTAATGCTTCAGCAAGCAACTGAGGCCAGCCGTCAGAAGGTTCACACTCCTGAATCAACCCTTGGTGCAACACGGCACCACGGTAACGGCGTTGCCCCGCACCGGCCAACTTGTTACCGGCAGCATCAACAATATCACTGGCAACGGGGCTGGCCCAGCATGCACGCCCACCATCGGGGGCATCTTCCACCAACAGAGTACACTGCACGCCGCAAGCGGCAAGAGCCTCAGCCAAAGCACCGTGTATCCACTTATACAAGCGATCGGCAGGCGGATAAATAACACCCTCACGCGCAGGCAGCGTAACGGTATAGGTATACCCCTTGCGGTGGTCTACAATACCACCACCCGTCCAGCGGCGAATATACTCAATATCATCCCCCGGGAATATGGATGCAGCAACGGGGGTAGAATCAAAGTACCCGAAACTTACAGCAGGCTTAGCCCACCCGTAAATGCGCAGCCAAGCTTCAGCTCTGCGGCTGAGCAGCTCATCCGCTGCCATATTTTCATAACCGGTACGGGGAATGGGGTCACACCAAAGCCTGATGGTTTGCGGCAGCATCCCATCAGGCAGGTTTTGTTGCATATCAAAACTCATGGCAACATCAGTACGGCTGCGGCAAGGTCACCGCGGTAGAGAATTGTCGCGTGTAGCGAGCAAAGAAGTCCACGGGCTTGGGAGCACGAGCCTTACCCTGACGCATGCGCTCAACCAAAGCTGCACCTTCCTCCGTAAGAACGGTTACGGAAATATGGGCAGATACCAAGCGAGCATTGGGATATGCCTTGCCGTTAACCACAACGGAGTCACCCTTTACGGAAACCTCCTTGCTTCTGCCGTTGGAGGAAATCACCGTTACACTCTCGCTGACCTTCTGGGCGGGCTTACCGGGGGAAGATTCGCCCTCCAAGTACTCAAAATTGACGGTAAGGTTCATCTCCACCACGTTATCACAGATGATATCCTGCTCTTCATCCTGAGATTCATTGCGGAAAGCCTCATACAAATCAGTCTTGCAAATCACGTTATCATAGGTGCGACGCTGAGAGACCACGTGGCGATACAAGGCAAACACGGGGTACACACCCTGCTCTCGCTCAGAGGCAGACTTGTTCTGAATATGGTCCTTGTACTCCAAGCGGTAACCGATGGCATTGACATCGCCGAGATAGGGGTCACCCTCGCGGTCCGTTGCGCTGGCAAGGTCCAGACGATACCCTGCGCGGGAAGATGAATCGCTGGAAACGGCAGGATTGCGGTCAGGTGCGCAGGAGAAGAACACGAAACGTGCAGACTCAGGCACATAAGACAACTTCTCGGGCTTGGCACGGCGCTCCGTCTTTTTCTTGCGCTTTGTTTTATTCTTGAGCTCATCAACGCCGGTATTATCCGTGTCTTTACGGGCGTTGAACCACTCATAATCATTGGCACCCGGCTTCATTTGGAAAGACTCCAAATCTTTAGCCATGGTCTGCATGGCAATGCGTGCGGTAGAGGTGGTATTGACGTCATCATTCACATTCTTCCACAGGGCAATACCCTGCATGGTCAGCTGCATGATAACGGATACGAGAATAGCCGTAATGGCCATGGCGGTGAGCAATTCAATCAAGGTGAAACCACCGCGCTTATGTTTGATATTGAAAGATTTCATAAAGAACGCAAATAAAATTCAATTATCAGGAGGAAAGGCCGAAAGACATGACGGATGAGAAGATGGGGCGGCCCAGCTTGCTCCACTTTTTATTCTTCACAACATTGGGGTTAGGTGTATTGAGCAGGTAGAAATCCGCCCTGTAGAACACACTGGCACCACCGAGCTCTCGATTGGTACAACCACGGATGTAATCCTCAGGGGAGCCACCGCCGGTAATAACACCGGGGTTGGTATTGGGTTTCCACTCGCCGTTCTTAAACTCAAGATGAGTCATGCTCACCAAGAACACGGGTCCCACGGCATCACGAATGTGCTTGCGGTGCACCTTATCATCTATGGGGCAGGCAATGGTAACTAAGTTGGAAGTTTCACCGGGAACACTCTCACGTGCGGGAATGGCGGGGCGAGTACCATCCGGGCCGGGAGCCTTGGACAAATCTTCTCGATAAGAGAAAATGACAATGGCAGAATCAGGGTTACGCGTTTTGCGCAGCCAATAAAAACCTTTATCAAAACCGTTGGCGTATTTATCCTCAGAGCCCTTACCCGTTGTACGCTCATCGGCACGCACGGTCTTCATCTCAGCTTTGAGCACACCCACCAAGCGGTCGGCATCCTGCTGAGCCAGAGACTTTTGCACCATACCACGGGCAGGCACAAACACCACCAGGAAAATAGACACCAACGTAGCCACCAACGCCATGGCCAACAGGGTTTCCATCAGCGTGAAACCACCGCAGCTCCATTTGTTTACTTTACCTTTCATACCTAAAAATTACTAGCAAGAATTATTTCTTTTTCTTATCGGCCTTTTTATCGTCCTTCTTATCCTTTCGGTTCTTGCCTTTTTTGGACTTGGACTTATTGCGTTTTTCTGCGACAAAAACCTCAGGGTCATACACCTGCTCAATGGTCTTCATGACACTGATATTACCGGAGGGCCAGAGCACAATACCGCGAGCCTCAGCCGGGTTACCGTCCTTATCCAACTTAGAGGGCATGATGCCGTCTATATTACCATTACGCTCACTGCGGGTACCGGCAATCACCACCAAACGGCGGGCACGGCTGGGCTCACCGGGTTTGGTATCAGGCGTTACAAAACGGCCTTTTTCATCAAACTCAATGTAGTACACGGTAGCCATACCATGGCCGGAGATACGGGCTTCGGGGTCTTGCTCAAGCGGGGTATCACGTGCATTGTCCATCCACTGCAACTCACGGCTGTACGTGGGGCTGAAATAAACGCCGCCGGGCAAGAACGTACCGGAGGAGGTAGATACCCATTCACCTCTGCGCACTACATCCGTGCCGTCATATTTGCTGTTCTCGTTTTCGTCACGCTGATAGATTTGCACCGTAACATAACGCAAGTGAATGGAATCCTTAGAAGAATCCTTCTCATCGCAGGCGATAATCACGCGTGCACAAGTATCATTACCGATAGCCGTTGCGCGAGCCTCCTGAATCATATTCTGCAAAATCTGCACACCGGAGGTAACATTACGCCCCTTGCCGGGATCTTGCAAAACATTAGCAGCCAATGACAACATAACGCCTATAATGGCAATCACAACCAACAATTCAATCAAGGTAAAACCCCGAGCCGCACTTTTTCTGAAACTTTTCATAAACCGGAGAAAGATGTCAGTACACTAAAATACGCCACTATCTATACCACATCCGCCGGGCTGATTCAATCCTTTTTTTCGCATTTGGCGGGGCAATGGCAGTTTTTTTGTGTTTTATGATTGACCTTTTGAAGAAAATACTGTACAGACTCTGCCGTCATGTCAATTTTCGAAGCAATCATTCTGGGAATCGTAGAAGGTCTTACCGAGTATCTGCCCGTCAGCTCCACGGGGCATCTCATTATCGCCCGTTACCTTTTACAGCTTAATGACGGAGACGCCCAGAAAGCATTCGAAATCTGCATCCAAGGCGGTGCCATTCTTGCTGTGTTGGGTATTTATTTTCAGCGAGTCAAGAGCATCACGGCCGACACGTTCTCTTGGCTCCGCAACCGCAAGGAGCACAAAGAACTGCCCGCCGGCATGCGCCTGATGCTCAACATGATTATCGGCTTTTTACCGGCAGCCGTTATCGGGCTCATGCTCAGCAAATACATTAAGGGCTACCTGTTCAATGCTCCCGTTGTTACCACCATGTGGGCACTGGGCGGCTTAGTCATTTTGCTTTATGTGCGCGCTCGCGAGAAGAGCGGCAAGGGGTTCAACGGCAAAAAACTTGAAGAACTCAGCTATATGGGAGCCCTCAAAGTGGGCTTCATGCAATGTATAGCCATGTGCCCCGGCGTAAGCCGAAGCCTGATGACCATGCTCGGCGGACTTTGCGCAGGGCTGAGCGTTTCCGCAGCCGTAGAATTCAGCTTCTTGCTGGGGCTTATCACCCTCGGTGCCGCCACGGCACACGATGCCTACGAATACGGGCAAGCCATGATTAATGACATCGGCTGGCCGGCCATTATTGCCGGCACCATCACGGCCTGGCTCAGTGCCATCATTGCCGTTAAATGGATGGTGGGCTACCTCAACAAGCACAGCTTGGCCATTTTCGGTTGGTACCGCATAGGTGCCGCCGCCGTTATGCTGGGGCTCATCCTTTTTGCCGGGCTGGCATTTTAACGCGCATCTACCATAAATCCGCCGGCATGGCGAAGTTTTGGCTTTTCTTTCCGCACAATCCGTGTAGAATGAAAAGAGCATGCGATACATCCTCAAGCCTCTTAATGCCATTATTGATTCCTGCTTAGCTTGGTTTACTCCCGGCTGGCGGCGCAAGGGTCATGAAGCCCGCGTGGCACTCACTCGCTACTACAACTACAATAAGCCCACATTATCAGAGGAAAGAGCCCAACAAATCACCGCTCTGCTCACCGAGCTCAAAGAGGCTCTCATGAAATGGAACAAGGCAGAGGTTATTGCCCTTACGGAGAAAATCAAGAGCTTGGGAGAAGGCCTTGAGGGCTTCAACAGAGAAGTTGCACTGGAGCTCATTGAGTCATTTTTCGTCATTATGGTGGTGTTCTTGGGAATACGCACCTATTATCTTCAACCTTTCCGCATTCCCACGGGGTCTATGCAGCCCACCCTCAACGGCATCACCATTCATGACGTAGAGGAAAAAGACATACCCCCTGCACCGCAAAGATGGATGGAGCTCATCACCCACGGCAGTGAGTACGTCAACATCAAAATAGACTCCCCCAAAACAATCAGAGACCTGAGAACTGAGCAATACATGTTGCTCTTTACCCGCACGGTCATCACCTTCAGCGATGGCTCCGTAGAAACGGTTCCCTGCGCAGAAGGTGCTCTGCGGGAATACTTCGTCAAGAAAGGCATTATCACGGGAGACTATCAATTCCGCGACATGAAACCGGGTGAAACTCTTATCTGCGCCCGTCTCGATGCCGGTGATATGGTGGTGGTCAATCGCATGGCCTACCACTTCCGCAAACCGGAGCGCGGTGAAACATTCGTATTTGACACCCGCGGTATCAACACCAATGTGCCGCAAGCCATGCCCGACCAAAGTAACGCCAGCCACTTCATCAAGCGTCTTTGCGGCATACCCGGTGATACTATCGAGATTCGCCAACCTGAGCTCATCATCAACGGCAAACCGGCAGAAGAAGCCACCATTCAGCGCGTTGCTGCCTGTACGGAGCCCTACAACTCCACAGGGTACAATCGTGCGGCAGAGCCGGTTGTAACCATTCTGCCCGGCACACCGTTTGCCCAACAGCTGGAAATACGAGACCGCCTTGCCCGAGTGAGAGCAGAATATGACCAGCTCTGCATCTCTGAAAGCAAACCCGTGTTAGAGCTGAAAAACAGCCAAACCGATGCCAACGCCAGAGAATATGCGGCACTGGGTGATAATACCACCAACTCTAAAGACACTCGCTACTGGGGTCCCGTGCGCCAATTCAATTTGCTGGGGCCGGCTGTCATGACACTTTGGCCCTTCTCATCCCACTGGGGCAACATTGATTAATTAACGAATTTAACCGAGCCGACAAAATGTCCGAAGCTAAAACCATCACCAAAAACGCTAAGTCCAACTTGGCATTCACTCTGCTGGATCTGCCGCCGGAAAAACGCATGCACATGGCGCAGTTTTATGCCTTCTGCCGCATTGTGGATGACATTGTAGACGAGCCCGGCATGTCCGAGCAAGAGCGCCACAACGCGCTTAACCGTTGGATTGATATTGTTACCGGCAAGATTACACCCGAGCCCGGTATCGAGGCAGAGGTTCACCAGTTGGTAACAACCCTGAAATTGGATACCGCCCCCATGCTGGAGCTGATTGAAGGTTGCCGCGGCGACATTAACCCGCAACAACCCGAAACACGCGAAGGACTGCTTGCCTATGCGTACAAGGTAGCCTCATGCGTAGGTATTACCAGTGCCACGGTTATGGGTGCGTCCGAGCAAGCTCGTGACTACGCCATTGCCTTGGGCTATGCCTTACAACTTGTCAACATTTTGAGAGACGTGGCAGAAGATTGCCGAAAGTACGGGCGTTTCTACCTGCCTGCGGCAGATATGGCACTCTTCGGCGTAACAAAAGATGATATACGTAACCAGCGCTATGACTACCGCGTACGCCAGTTGCTGGCATACGAGGCAGCTTTGGCAGAAAAATTCTTCTGCGAGGCGGAGGAGCTCTACCAGCAGCTCCCCGTGGATGACCGCAATGCGCTTATTCCCGCTCAAGCCATGAGCCTTATCTACCACAAGATTCTCACCAAAATGGCGGATAACGAATACCGCGTGTTCGACCGCCGTTACAGTGTCAACAATTTCCGCAAACTTTGGTTCCTTCTCCGTGCCAGACTCGGCACCGTAGAGTTCCCATCCATTCCGGCTATCACGGATTGGAACTTCTTTAAAAATGATGCCCCCAAAGCAGACAAGAAGTAAAGCTTGACAAAACGCTTGATTTATAGCAGAATAAGTCCGTACAAACAACTTTCAGGTCTCCTCAGCTGAAAAAAACGATTATGAAAACTCAACTGATTCATCTTGCACTGACGGCAACGGCGGTTGCGGTAATGACATCTTGTGATGAGAATGCCTCCACCCAAACAAATGTAGCACCTCTGCCCACAGATGCCGCCACAACGGAAGACAATGTGCAGACGACAGAAGACGAGTCTGTGCTGCCCGCTATCACGGCAGATGAAGTTTCCGCCGCTTTTGCCCCGCGCATTGCCGCACAGAACTACTTGGTACAGGAGGGTATAGAAATTGAAAGCACCCCCAAAGCTAACGGTGACCTTCAGGTAAAAGCCAAAGTATCTCTCAAGATTACGGAGGATCTTTACAGCCGCAGCGAATCTCCCGCAGAGTTCCGCGAGGCTCGCAAGGTGGTACTTGCCCTGCACCAGTCCGTAGAGAAACCCGACTCTTCCTACCTGCTGGACATGGGGGCAGAGACCTCCATGCTGACGGATGAAGACCGCAAAGTGAAGCCGCTGCCGGAAAACCTGCAACAAATTTACAATGAGCTGGTAGATTTGTCTGAGAGCTACTGCTTTAAGCCCGATCGCACGGCCAACACCACATTTGTGCTTGATTTGACCATGGATGCTCATTGGAGCGAGGGCAAGTGGAATATCTCCAACATTGTAGAGACGGAGGATTTGCTCTCCCCCCTCTCCTTCCTGAGCCCCGCCTCTTCTCTTGAGGAAGGCGCACCTGTGCTCACACAAGAGTTCATAGCTGCCCGCCTTGCAGAAATTGCCGCCAAGGCAGATGCTTTCAAAACGGCCGCAGAGGAATACCACAAGACCCGTGAGGATGCGATTCGCACCATGTTGACGGAGCGCCAAGCCGTGCAGCAGGAAGAAACCCGCAAGGCAGAGGAAGCCGCTCAAAAAGCCGCAGCCGATGCTGCCGCTAAACAAGAGTGGAGCGATTTCTGCATCAAACACTTCAGCACCGGTTGCAAGTTCGGCGGTGAGTGGACGCGCGACGGTCGCTTCGGCGAGCTTACCATCCAGATTGACGGTGCCTCCATGCATGAAAATGCCATCCAATTCTACGGTGTGGTATATGATACCAAGCTGCCGCAGGCCAAGATTGAGCTTTCCGGCCGTTGCAGCACTGTGCGTGAAGAAGACGGCAGCTCCAAGGTAAATATCACCCTGTACAGTGGTGCCTATGACCCCGATGAGCCCACTGCCGAGGTGTATGACGCCGCAGACGGTCGATTGATTCTCAACTTTGATAACAAGGGCAACCTGCACGGTATCATGACCTGCGCCTCTTGGATTGAGAATCCCAAGAAGAACTTTGACTTGCACTTCAAGCCCCTGCCCGCAGTGCAAGAAGAAAAGAAATAATTTCTCCTCATATCAATTCATAGCAAAAGCCGCCCCGATAACTTCGGGACGGCTTTTTTGCGGTACAACAAACAATGCTTAGTTTTTAACCTTTGACTTATCAGATTGTAGTAGGACAATAATCCGGAATCATTATCTCATTTTTTGGCGGTGTAGCAGAGAACGGGAACCACATCGGGATGTCAGAAAACTCGGTTTTCGTTCGAGAATAAATATATTCAATCATAGCAGCGTGAATCCGGCGAACCTTATCCGGAAAACATGCTTCATTATCAATTCCCTTGTAAATATATCTCTTAAAGCTATTACCCGGAACAGATATACGTACCATAATATCGGGACTCGCCGGGTTTTCTCCATCTGCACCGGGATTCACGTAAGCCCACGATGGCGTATCCTTTTTGTACTCACCACATGATAACAAATCTCGAACCATCTCATCCCAAACAGGATCAGGACTGAGGTCGCAAAATTTGGAAATTTCCTTACCCATTTGACTATCAGGGTGCATGAAATTAGAAGCACACTCAACCCGCATGAAATCCGGCGTTCTGCTGATTGAAAATTTATTTCCTCCGGCTTCAATATACACGCTATATATGTTGAAACTCAATGAGTCCACCGCAATATCCTCATGCTCAAAGTGACAGCAACAAGAAGTCAAAGGAAGCAACAACAACCCCGTGATAATGAAAAGCAGATGACGCGACTTTGCTTTTACGATATTTAATTTCATAATCAGCATTAATGACTTAACGGCTCTAATATATACCTTTTATATTTTTCATCAAGCATTTTTGTCTTTCATCGGCAACTTTATTTTTATAATACGTTATCCCTAACTGCTTTATAATACAAGAAAACGAGAGGGGGCAAAAGCCCCCTCTACGCGATTAAGAAATATGGAGTAAGTGACAGGCGGCAGAAATCAATGTTTCTTCCAGCCCGGCTTGTGGCGAGAGGCCAGTTCTTCTACAACCTGCTCAATACGCAGGCCCTTAGAGGTAAGCAGAACGATGAGGTGATACAGCATATCAGAGGCCTCATAAAGCAAACGCTCATTAGTACCGTTGCATGCTTCAATGCAGGCCTCCAATGCCTCTTCACCCACCTTTTGAGCCATGCGGTTCACGCCATCGCGGAAAAGAGAGGTAGTGTATGACCCCTCCGGCATCTCCTCATGGCGTTCGTTGATGAAATCCTGCAACTCGGTAAGGAAATGCAGCGTATCGGCGGCATTGTCTTCGCCCCAGCAGGTATCCGTACCGGTGTGGCAAACGGGGCCATGCGGTTTGGCCTGCACAAGCAGGGTGTCACCATCGCAATCTACCTTAATGCCCACTACATCCAAATAATTACCGCTGGTTTCACCTTTGGTCCACAAGCATTTGCGGCTGCGGCTGTAAAAGCAGACACGCCCCGTCTCTTGCGTGCGGGCATAAGACTCGGCATTCATGTAGCCCAGCATCAGCACTTTGCCGGTTTCGGCATCCTGAATAATGGCCGGTACCAAACCACCGCTTTTCTCAAAATCTATATTCATATTCATTAAATTACAGAATCATCTTTTCAATGGGCAACACAAGAATGCCCTGAGCACCGGCCTCTTTGAGGCGACCGATTATCTCCCAGAAGCACTGCTCATCCAACACGGTGTGAATACTGCACCAGCCTTCTTGAGCCAGCGGCATAATGGTGGGGCTCTTCACGCCGGGCAATACGGCAACAATTTGCTCCACACATTCCTTGGGGGCATTCATCAGCACATAGCGCTTATCGGCAGCCGTCATCACGGCATCCATGCGGAAGATAAGCTGCTCCAGCAGAGCTTTTTTCTCTGCGTAAAGGTTCTTATTGGCAATCAATACGGCTTCACTCTCCAGTACCACTTCAACCTCCTTGAGGTTGTTGCTCACCAAAGTAGCACCGCTGCTCACAATATCAAAAATGGCATCTGCCAAACCGATACCCGTGGCAATTTCAACGGAGCCGGTAATAACGTGAATATGAGCCGTTACCCCCTGCTCTTTAAGCCAACGGCGCAAGATGCCGGGGTAAGAGGTAGCAATCTTGCGCCCCTCCAACCACTGCGGGCCATGGTAATCATGCTCCTTGGGAATGGCAATGCTCAGGCGGCAACCGCCAAAGCCGAGTTTCTTGACAATATCGGCATCGCCCTCACGCTCCAAATACTCATTCAAGCCTACCACGCCGATATCCGCCACACCGTCTGTCACGGTCTCGGGGATATCATCATCACGCAGGTAAAGAACCTCCATCGGGAACTTGCGAGCCGCTACCAACAAAGTACGCTTGGATGAACTCACCTTAATACCGGCCTCAGCCAGCAACTCCATGGTGTCTTCATTCAATCGCCCCTTTGACTGTACTGCTATTCTCAGTTTCATGATTTCGATAGAAATAAAAATACGGTTATGCCCTTATTAATAAGGCGCGCACATTATATACGAAGATACTCGTTTTGTCTCGCACAAAGTACACGCGCACCCCCATTTTTTGCGTCAACCGATACCGAATTTGCCGTTATTAAAAAAAATTACATTTTTTTTCGCGGTTTTGCAGATTCACGGCATTATCGTATACGGAAAGGTATTTCTAATATACAAAACACACAATAAATATGAATATCAGCAAACACCTCCTGTTTATCCTGTCCGCAGCAGCCCCGGCACTCATGGCTTCCCCCCTGCCGGAAAACGCAGAGCTTCTTGCCTCCAACGCAGTAGAGGCACACTTCTTGGGCACCGTCAAAATCCCCTGCCGTCATCTCACGGCAGATTGCCCGGATAAATGCAACCACGCCACGGAGGTAGCCCGTTTCCGTGTTCTCAAAAATATGAAATACGAGCGCACCGGAAAATACGGTGATGATGCCTATACCCCCGGCAGTATCGTGATGGTTGACATTAAAAATCCCACCCCGGGGCAAGACGATGCCGCGTTGTTCTCCTTTATTTCAAAGCTTAAAGCAGGTGATAAGGTGAGACTTACCCAGCAACACTACTACGGCCAGCAAGGCAACGCCATGCTTCCCTTCCGCCCCGTTACCCACATAGAAGTGGATGAACAAAAACCGGCCATCCCCGCCACTCCGCCGGCACCGGCAGGTGACTACAGCGTCATGCCGCTGTAATTTACAGCATACTCTTATCTATTGAATACGCGCCGATTATACTTATAACCGGCGCGTATTTTTCATCTAACGGATAAGCACAGCTTTCTGCATCAATTCTCCTGCGGGGGCGTTATGTTGCGGGCAGCATACCAGCGGCGCAGGTCGCGTGCCTCTGCGGCATCTTGCGTCTCGAATATCTGCTGCAAGTAATTCTTGGTGGGGGCATCTATTACAGTCTCCGGCACCGTTCGGATGATTTGAATGAGGCGTTTACGGACCTCTCGCGCAGCGGCATTGTTCTCCGGGCTTGTCTTCCAACTTTTATTGTGCACAAAAAGCAGGTAGTGGATTCTCAGTGCCTCCGCCAATTTGCTTTGCTGCGGGTGTTTTGCAGCCCATGCCTGCAAGGCATCATCCAAGGGCAACACGTTACACAACGGGTCATTCGCCATGTTGAAGAAACAGACCAGCAGCGCATCTGTATCGGTCTCAGGCTCCAATAGGTGAGCCATGAAGCGGTCCTGCTCATTTTTGTCGTCTTGTTTTGTCAACTCAAGCAAAGCTTCCTCATTAGCGTCTATAATAGCAGCACGGCGCAAGTATTGCTCAGCCAATGCGGCATCTTTCCCTTCGCCCGTGGGGTCAGAACCATCACGGTACAGCTTATAAAGCTCATAGGACTCACCCTCCCGCAGCTTGAGCAAATGGCGGAAATCTTCCATCTCCGCCGCAAGTAGCTCATCATCCGTAGCCGTCAGGCAATCTGCGCGGTGTGTAACAGGTTCAATGTCTGTAAGCCGCATCAATTTCAATTGCTCAAGCAAGGGAATCAACGTCTTTCCCCACACATTTTCTTGTTGTTCAGAGAACTCTACTATTTTATTGACAAGATAAAAAGTGGTATCTGAAACCAAGTCGGAAAATAATCTATCCGTCTCAGACGGTAAATACGGTGCCACGCGCGTACAAACGGAATAATTTACAGTGGCACCCGGCGAAACATGGCGATAGTCCACCGTTACGTCATACCCCATATCCACGGCCTGTGCCATTAACTCAGGGTCGCTGATTTCTTTACCCAGCGCATAGAGCGAGGGTGCATGCCCCTCTCGGGCGGCTATTCCGAACCTGTTAATCGCTTGCAGTTTGGGAGAAAACGGCTCAAAACAAGGGTGACTCGCATGCTCTGAGCACAGCTTGGCCATACGGTAATGAGCCCAAGGCTTTTCCGTATCCAGTTGAATGGCCAAAGAAAGTGCCCCGAACTGCAAAGCAAGGGTATCTACCGCTTGCTGCTGCGCAGCGGCATATGCTAATGACATGAGCAATGAGTGCGCATAGGCATCCGGAGGGTTGAAAAGCTGCGTATGAGTACACCGCGCCTGTGCACCGGCCAATATGCAATCCGTTGCGGCGGCGGCATCCTGCATCTTGTACTCGGGGTATAAGTAATGCACGGCCAAAATCGACAACGCACCGGGGTCCATCGGGTAGTCCTTCAGCGTATTCAACACAATCTCTTTACGCCTCTCCGGGGTTATTTGTTTTCCCTCTCGTGCTACCAACATGGCACACTTCAACGCCGTCAGGGCAGTATCTTGTTTCAGTTGCTGCGGGCTCAACTGCTCGAAAAATTCAACTAACTTATGTTGCGGTTCCGGGCGTGAAAACAACTCCGGTGTGGACATTTGCAACAAGCCCCAAACACCGGGATACTCTGCGCGGCAGCGTGCCGTGTACGCCTCTTTCTGCGCGGCATCATCCGCTATGAAGCAGCCGGTTAAAATGGCTACTGTTTTCAGCGTTTTGAGAGACTCCAGATACCCCGTGCTTGCATTCTCCGGCGGTTCTATTGCCATAATGGCATCCACGGCCTCTGTGATACTCAAAGTTTGTATCTGTTTCAACAACGCAATCTGCTCATCAATTGTTGAGGGCTCTTGTGCAGCAGAACACACCATAGCCATAGGTGCAGCTAAAAGAGAGGGTAAGAAAAATGCGCGCATATACGTTTCTATAGCATGTACATGTGGCCATGTCAAGTTCATATTAAATATACAACCGAGAAAAAGCCGCCGCTGAACACTGATTTAGCTTGCAGCCGCCCCCGTACCGTGGTAGAGTAAACGCATACGTATATGAGCACCGTTTTGGAAGTATCAAACCTCAGCATGCACTTTCCCGTGCGTGGCGGTGTTTTTGCTCGTAAAAAGGGTATTGTCAAAGCACTGGACAACGTATCGTTTTCCATTGCTCCCGGCGAGACACTGGGGCTTGTAGGAGAAAGCGGATGCGGCAAGAGCACGCTGGGGCGTTGTATTGTGCGCCTGTTGGAGCCCACGGAAGGCAAGATTCGCCTCATGGGCAAAGATATTACCCACCGCCCCCAATGGGCCTTGCGCCGTCTACGCCGCAAGGTGCAAATGGTATTTCAAGACCCCGCAGGCTCTCTCGACCCGCGCATGGATGTGCGCCATATTATTGCAGAGCCCTTACATGTGCAGGGCATAGGCAGCCGCGCAGACAGACAGAAGAGAGTCGATGCGCTGCTGGACATGGTGGGGCTCTCCAAAACGGCGGCAGATAAATTCCCGCACGAGTTTTCAGGCGGCCAGCGTCAGCGCATAGGCATTGCACGAGCCCTGGCCCAAAAGCCCCAGCTGTTGATATTGGATGAACCCGTCAGCGCGCTGGATGTATCCGTGCAGTCTCAGGTGCTTAACCTGCTGCTGGACTTGCAGAAGGAGCTGCGCTTGTCCTACCTCTTCATCTCTCATGATTTGTCAGTGGTGCGCCATGTATCTGACCGCGTGGCGGTTATGTACATGGGCAAAATAGTTGAAATGGGCGGGGCAGATGCCATGTATCACCACCCGCACCACGCCTACGCCAAAGCATTGTTGGCGGCTATCCCCATTGCGGATCCCACCAAGAGGGATTATACACCCGTGCTGCCGGGGGATGTACCCTCTCCCATAGACCCGCCACCGGGCAGTGCTTTCGGGCGTCGCATCAACCACCCGTATCTGGAGGCGACCTTGGGTATGGATTTGACCCCGGTTGAGATTGAACCCGGTCACTGGGTATCACCGGACCCCTGCGCCGTATCGTTGGCAGACCTTGCCAAACTGGGCATAGATATTTACCAATAAACCGCGCGCATCATGTTCTTTATCAAGCAGATATTTCGCGCGCGCGAGCAAATGCAGGTGTCACCACAAAATCCCGAGGGTTACATGAGTGTGCTGGAACACCTGGAGGCACTGCGGCACACCGTAATACGCATGCTCATTACGGCTACGGTGGCCATGTTATGCTGTTTCGGATTTGTGGACAATATCATGGCGTTTCTGCGCTACCCGGCAGAGACCGTCAACACTCACCATGAAGCAGCCCAACTGCCGGCAGGCATCAATGTGCAGGACTGGTTGCAAGCCAAACAAGTGGCAGATGCATTGCCGGCCTTACCCAAGGCCACGGCAGAATCCCTGACGGCCGAGCTATCCCCGAAAGTACGTGAATTAGCGCAGATGATACCCCTGCTCCGGGCTGCCCGTTTATTACCCAAGGAGCAGCAGGCCGCATGGCTGCAAGAACACCTGCCTGCCCATACACTGCAAACCGAGGCAACGGCACTGTTGCAAAGCAAAGCCTTGTCAGCCCCCACACAGGCACCCGCCACATCCGAACTGATGGGAGCCTTTCAACCGGGAGAAGCTTTTATGCTCTCCGTTCAATTATCCTTTTTTGCAGGTATCATCTTGGCGTTTCCGTTGTTGATGTACCAGTTGCTGGGGTTCATTATACCCGGCTTATTGGAGCATGAAAAACGTATTCTGTATAAGAGCATTGCATGGGGATTCCTGCTATTTGCGGCAGGCTGCACCTTTGCTTATTGGGGCGTATTGCCGCGTGTATTGAGTTTCTTTTACGAGTACTCGCTGAGCATGGGTATAGCCAATGAATGGCGCATAGGCTACTACCTTACCTTTGCTCTTAAACTCATTTTCGTGTTCGGGGTCATCTTTGAACTGCCGGTCATCGTCATACCTCTCATCAAACTGGGGCTGTTGAATTACAACCGCATGAAAAGCACACGCGGCTATGCCCTCATTGCATGCTTTGCCATTGCCCTGGTGCTTGCCCCCGCGCCGGACCCCGGCACCATGCTGCTCATGGCCTTACCCATGTATGCGCTTTACGAGCTCTGCATACTTTTTGCCCGCATAGAATACCACAAACAGCTCCGCACCGCCGCATGACCCACCTGCTCCGCCTTCTGCTCGTTTTCATACTCATGCTTGCCCCTGCCTATGCCGCCGCAAAGAAAGGGGATAATGTAAAACTCAAGACACGAGATTTCTCTACCCCCGGTAAGTTGAAAAAAGCCGCTGCTGCACAGCAAACAGCACAAGTTGAATTCGGCCGCTACGTACTGTGGGTCATTAAAAACAACATGCCGACGGGCGGCGGCTACTCTGCCACAAAAGAAACGGTTAATCACTTGGCCGGAAATGTGGTCAGCTGGCAGGCAGAGACTCAACAACTCAGAATTAACCCGCTTAATGCCCGCCCCTCATTTTGCTCCGCAGCCTGCTATCTGGTGCTGTTGCAAGCCCTGCAAAAGTGGGAGCAACACAGCGGCAACAAACTACCCGCCGCAGCATGGCAAGAATTCAATATCTCAGAAAATCAGGCAGATGGGCATGGTGTATGGGGCCGCGCCAATGCCAATGGCCCCGGTTTTGCAAAACTGGTGGCAGATGTAGGAGCCGGTGTGAATTTTAACGATGTTGCCCTTGCCCGCCCGGGTGATTTTCTCAAAATATTCTGGACCCCGAGCATCGGTGCCAAAGAGCGCGGTCACCTCGTGGTTTTTCTGGGTGCAGAGAAAAAGAATGACCGCATCTGCCTGCGCTATTGGTCTGCCAACACGCCGGATGGCTATGGCACCAAAAGCGTACCGATGGACCAAATGCACAATCTCATCTTCACCCGCATTACCGCCCCGCAGCATTTTGCCAATGTAACAAAATTATCCCCCCGAGACCCGTTGCTGGAGGCCATGCTCACCCGCGAATTCTCCTATGCGCAGGTCATCAAAATGTGCCGTATTCAAGGGCTCCGACAACAAAAGTAACACGCTGCTCTCGATTTTTTCTTGCAATTTATCACAAATCAGGCATAATATGCTCGCACGCTGCCGATACCGGTGGCAACAAAAAGCTTACACACGAAAATGAAAACACTCAAGCGATTTGTACTTGTAGGCGCCCCTGCCTCCGGCAAGGGCACGCAGTCTTCTTTCCTTTCCGAGACTTACGGGCTGAAGCCGCTGAGCACCGGCGCACTGCTGCGTGCTGAGATTGCTGCCGGCTCTGAGCTTGGTTTGGAGGCCAAGAAGTACATGGATGCCGCCATGTTCGTACCGGATGAAGTGGTAAACGGCATTGTTGCCAAGTGGCTGGGTGAGAACAAGGATTGCGGTTGCCTGCTCGACGGTTATCCCCGCACCGTGGCTCAGGCCGAGACGCTGGATGCTAACCTGACCGCCATGGGGCTGGGTGTTGACATCGTGGTTTACCTTAACGTGGCCGCAGAGCTCATTGAGGCCCGCATGCTCAAGCGCAAGGCTTGCCCCGCCTGCGGTGAGACCACCCGCAACGGTGAGGAAATCTGCCCCAAGTGCGGTGGCGCCATGATTGTGCGTACCGACGACAACCCCGAGGCTTTCGCCAAGCGTCGTAAGGACTACGAAACCCTTACCGTACCCGTGGTAGAGCACTACCGCGCTCAGGGTAAGGTTGTTCAGATTGACGTGGTGGAAGAGGGCGAGCCAGAGGACGTATCTGCCCGCATTGCTGCTGCCGTACGCGGCTACTGCGAGAAGTAATACCGCCCCCTGCTGTTACACTTTTTTATCAACAGGCGTTGCCCGCAAGGCGACGCCTGTTATTTTTTCTGACATCAATGCTTAGTAGCGAATTTTCCGCTTTACATGGTAGGATTTTTCGCTATACTGAAACCACTATGAACATACGCACCACCCTTATGTTAATGGCAGCCACGGTGGCAGGGCCTGTAAGCGCCCAGCAACCGGCTGAGGTATACACCGCCCTTGCAGCCCCCGCAACGGCTACCGCCACTGCTGCACAACGCGCCGAGGCTATGCCCGCACTGGCTATCATGCCCGCAGATTGTGAGCTTTGCTTCACCTTCACCGACATCCCCGCTTTCATTGAAAAGCTTCACGCCGTTGGGGCCATTGATGATGAAGACTACGCCGAGCTCCCCGATGAGATTAAGGCCATCAACAGCTTTGCCCTTGCCGGTGGCAAGGGTATGTCTGCAACATTCTCAACCATCATGGGGCTTTACAACTGCTACTCTGCCGGCGACATGATGCCCGCCCTCAAGCAGATTGTTGCAGAGGCTGCTCCGCAGTACAAAGAAACCCTCAAGGCAGAGGTTGAGAACGCTATTGCTGCCAACACGCAAGATTTCAAAAACCTGCTGGCTCAGGGTAAGATTGCCCCGGCCTACGCTGTGCTTGTTGCCAACCCCGGCTACGAGTCTATGCTTGCCGAGTGGTATGAAGCTCTTATCTCTGAGATAGAAGCAGAGGTCTCTATGGAAGATGGCTTTGAATATACCACCATCAACGGTTACAGCGGTCTGAAGGTTCAGCTGCCTGAGGAAGAGTCTCAGCCCTCCCCCTGGGCAGATGAGTTTGAAACAGCCTTTGTACAAGAAGCTGTCAAGCGCACGCTCTACGTTCTCTTTAAGCTTGAGGGCGACAAGATTATTGCCGTTGTATGTGAAGACCCCACTCAAATCAACACCGCCGCCACGGCAGAAGAATCCATCTTGGGTACAGATAAGCTGGCAAAGGCTGATTCTAAGCTGAATCAAGGTCTTCAAATGGCATTCTATGCCTCTGCAGAGGCCACCAACCCCTACAGCACCGAAAACGGCCAGGATTTCATCAAGCTCGGCAAAACGGCTCAGGCCATGTTCACGGCTCTTGCCGGTAAGGCAGATGCCAATCAGGCCACATTTGCAGCCGCCGCCAAGAGCATGGGCACGTTAATCAATGCCTGGACCGGCCTTACCAACCACACAGCCACCCAACCCACCACGGCCAGCATCAGCTGGAACGACGCCGACATTGATATTGACATTTACTCCGACAACATGGGTTACACAGCCAAGCCCGCCAAGCTCAGTTTGCTCAGTAAGGCTGCAGACCCCAACACCATTCTGTATACAGAGTCGGCTTACACCACCGGTTGCCCCCTGCCCGAGCTCGCCACTCTTATTGACGCCGGCGTAGAGATTGCAGAGGGTGTTATTGCTCTTGCCCCGGAGGATGAGCAGGCATCTGCCGCCATGCAAATGGCCATGGTTAAGGGTTTCTTGCCTGAGGCTAAAGAGGCAGTCAATGCTCTGAGCACCGTTGTATCCGGTCTGGATAACACCTACGGTATAGTTATTGACAATGCAGCCACCATGCCCGTGCTGCTGGGCGGCAAGCCCGGCAACACCACAGAGTTCCCCCGCGTGGCGTTCTACTCCGGCGTAAGCAACCGCGCTAAACTCAGCGAGGGTTGGGATGCCCTGTTGGCTGTAGCCGGCAAGGTTGCAGAGAAGGTAGGCTATCCCTCCACCACGGTGAACATGCTGCCCATCGCTCCCAAGATGCTTGGCAACGCTACCTCTTACAGCATTGCCCTCCCCTGGTTCTCTGAGGATTTGGTGCCCAATCTCACCGTTACCGACACCGCATTCGTTGTAGGTTCTTCCTCCACGCTTAACGCAGAGCTTGCCACTGCCGCTACAGGTACGCTTGAGTTCCCCGGTGCCGTATGCTCCATCAAGTTCGCCCCGCTGGCCACCATGCTGCGCAGTCTTGCAGATGACATGGCAGACCGCGCCGAGGCAGAGGCAGCAGCCGCCCCCGAGAAGCAACCCGCAACGGAGCCCGTTGTTGTGATTGAGGACGACGAGGATGACGCCGAATTTGACGAGGAAGCTGATTATGTAGACGAAGATGACTTTGATGAAGAGGAAATCTACGCCTACCACTACCGCGAGGAATCACCGGCAGAGCGCCGTGCCGAGAAGTTTGAAAACGCAGCAGACGTGGCAGAAGCCGCTGCTGAGCATGTTGAAAGCTTCAATGCCATTTACACCATGGAGGGCACTGATGCACGCATGCGCATCCAGGTAAAACTCAAGAAGTAATACCGGCCGTATCGTGTTAGTTTTCAACCGCTGTGCCACACCGGCACGGCGGTTTTTCTTTTGGGCGGCGTACAGATACCTACCTGCATCAAATAGCCGTACAACTGCCACACTATCTGCTTGCAAACACCACTGTAATGAGCTAAAATGCGCAGCATGAATTTTCTGCGTTTTCTTGCCCCGCTTGCACTCCTGTTACCCGCCTGTACCCAACTGTACCAACCCACGGGCGATGGTAAAATTCCCCTCACAAAGGACACGGAGCAGGAACTCAAAGAGCATGTTTTCATGCTGGCAGAAACCATTGGCGAGCGCAACCACTACCACCAAGCAGCCTATGACCGCGCGGCAGAATACATTGTAAAAGAGCTGAAAAGCTATGGCTACACCGTAGAAAAACAGCCTTACACCATCCCTGATGAGGAGGAATATAAATCTGCCGCAGGCAAAACGGCTTACAATATTGAAGCCCGTAAACCCGGTACGGACCCCACCGCCCCGTGGCTTATCATAGGTGCCCACTATGACACACGCGTAGGCATGAAGCGTTGGAATGTACATGGCCCCGTAATAGAGGGTAAAACCGGCACTCCCGGTGCTAATGACAATGCATCCGGCGTGGCTGCCATGCTGTACTTAGCAGAGAAACTGCGCGATGTTCCCACCCGCAACGGCATCATCTTTGTAGCCTACGCCAATGAAGAAGCCCCCTTCTTCCAGACGGATGAAATGGGTTCTCGCCAACACGCCCGCCGCATTGTAAAAGAACTGGGCAAAGAAAACATCATGGGCATGTTCACAACGGAGAGCATGGGCATATACTCCCCCCGCAGCAACAAAAAACGCCGCACCGCCGTGGCCGGCTCACTGGTGGGCATTTTAGACCGCTGCGACTACGTGGCGTTCATGAGCACTTTCAGCGGCAAAGAATACTCCCGCAGCTGCGCGGAGACTTTCGCCTCTGTCTCCCGATTTCCCGTACGCTCCGTTGTGTTCGGCTATCTTACCCGTGGCATTGCTTGGTCTGATGACTGGTCTTACATGAAAGAAGGCATACCCTCTTTTGCCATTACTGATACCGCCTACATGCGCTGCGATGACTACCACGAAACCAGCGACACGGCAGACAAACTCGACTACCGCGAGTTTGCTGAGGTTTGCATCGGTGTAGAGGCCATGGTGCGCAAACTCACCGGTGCGCCTGCTCCCAACACCCCCGTTAAGCATTAAGCGTAGGGCATCATACCTTCAAACATCAAACAGAAACATCAAAATGCCCACGCTGCGAGCTCTCACCATAGAATCCCTCACCCATCTCATGGAGAACGGGCAAGAGCAGCTCGCGTTGGATGCAAACGCCCGCAGCATACTCAGAGACTGGATGCTGGCATCCCGCCACGGCAGCAACACCGCAGCACAAGTACCGGCAACACCGCAACAGCCCCCGGCCATGGAGGCTGCACCGCCCGCCCCAACAAGTGCCCCTCAAACAGTAGAAGAAAAACTGGCCTACCTGCAACAACGCGCGCAAAATTGGAAACCGGCACGCGCCCTCGGCAGCCTGAGAGACACTATGGTATTTGCCACCGGTAACCCACATGCCGAACTCATGCTTGTGGGTGAAGCCCCGGGCTATGACGAAGAGCGCCTGCAAGAGCCTTTTGTAGGCCGCGCCGGTCAAAAACTCAACCAAATTCTAGCCGCGGCCAAATTGTCCAGACAAGAAGTCTATATCTCCAACATCTGCAAGTTCCGTCCGGCCATGGGAGCTAACCAAGGCATGAGCAACCGCCCCCCGAGCGATGAAGAAATTGCCGCATGCCTCCCCCTCATTATGGCAGAGATTCGGGCCATACGCCCCACCTGCATCATCTGCTTGGGCGGCACGGCGGCCAAAGGTCTGCTGGGCAGCGGGGCCTCCGTTGCATCCCTGCGCGGTAAATGGTTTGAATGCCAAGGTATACCCGTGCGTGTCACCTACCACCCCAGTTATTTGCTGCGCAATGAAAGCATCAGTGCCAAGCGCGCAGTGTGGGAGGATTTTCTGGCCGTTATGGAGAAACTCAACCTCAACATCACGCCTCGCCAGCGCGCATACTTTCTCCCCTCATGAGCCGCACTCTCATCAGCCTGATACCCGCCTTACTTGCCATGTTGCTTCTGTTACCCGCCTGCAACACGCAGCAAGCTCTTGCCCGTAAAGCGGCAGAGGGCGACCCCGTTGCGCAATACCGCTGTGCCGTTATCATCATCCACAATACGGACGCCACACCTCAAAGCCGCCAACAGGCCATAGAGTGGTTACAGCAGTCCACCGCCGCAGGTAATCGCAATGCCCCCGCTATACTCGGGCTTTGCTATACCACCGGCCAAGGCACCGACAAAGACCTGCAACAAGCCCACCGCTACCTCAGCATTGCTTCTGACCGCGACAACATACGCGCCCAATTGCTGCTGGGGCACTTTTACGCCAACGGCTTGGGTACCGCCCCCTCCCCCGCCAAAGCGGCAGAGCAGATACGCTATGCTGCCATGCAGGGCTCCCCCCAAGCGGCAGACCTCATGTTCCTTTGCTTTTATGACGGCTTCGGCGTTGTTCGCAACAAAGACTTGGCCCTCGGCTGGCTTGAAAATGCTGCCGAGTTCGGCTCTGAAGATGCAGAAAACCTGCTCAAACTCGCAAATAAGCCGGAAAACGCAGCTCTTTTTGAAAAAAATGTCGATTTGTTAAGAAAAAAGCTTGACTTCTTCCCTCAAAATCGCTAAAATACCGCCGTCCTCACCAGAGGCCGCTATAAATCGCGGGATAGAGCAGCTCGGTAGCTCGTCAGGCTCATAACCTGAAGGTCATAGGTTCAAATCCTATTCCCGCAACTCTTTAAAAGCTTCATTCTCCTGAATGAAGCTTTTGTTTTTTCAACATCTCGCGAGCTGAAAACAACCGCATTCATTCAACCATTCACCAATCCTCATACTTTATCTGATATGTGGCAACTCCGGCACCAACAATGGAGCATACCTGCCGCCGGCGGTATCATGGGTATCCTCAACGTCACCCCGGACTCCTTTTCCGATGGAGGTCAACACGCCACCATTCCGGCGGCCATAGCCCACGCCCGCCGCATGTTGAATGAGGGGGCCAACATCATCGATATCGGTGGAGAATCCACCCGCCCCGGTGCTGACCCTGTATCCGCGGCAGAAGAAGAGAGACGCACAGCCCCCGTCATTGCAGCGTTGCGGCAGGAATTTCCTCATGCAATACTTTCTATCGACACCCGCACCCCTTCCGTAGCAGCGGCAGCCCTTGCAGCCGGGGCAGATATTATTAACGATATCACCGGGCTCGCGTCGCCGGATATGCGCGCACTTTGCGCGGCCCGGCCCTGCGGTATTATTCTGATGCACATGCAGGGCACCCCGCAAACCATGCAACTGGCCCCCACCTATACCGATGTGGTGGCAGAAGTACGAGCCTTTTTTGAAGAACGCCTCGCCTTGGCAGAGCAAGCCGGCATCTCCCCCACCCGCATCTGTTTGGACCCCGGCATCGGGTTCGGTAAAACCACCGAGCACAATCTCACCCTCATTCGCAACCTGGAGTCATTGCGCGTGGCAGACCGCCCCATCCTCATGGCTCTCTCCAGAAAACGATTCATGGGAGAAATACTTGCAGACCCCAATCTGCCCAAAACATCCCCTCTCCCCACCGTGGTCATGAGCCTTCTCGCGGCACAAAACGGCGCAAACCTCCACCGCGTCCACGATATTGCCCCCCTTTACCACGCTCTCACCCTCAGAAAAGCCCTCCTCACCCCATAATTTTTCATAAAATTTCACTTTTCTTTAAATTTAGTCTTGCATTCCCCTCTCTTTATCTGTATAATTTCCCCGCAACCTTGAGCTGCACTAAATGGTGGATGTAGTTCAGTGGTTAGAGCACCGGATTGT
>JAZRBG010000013.1:0-7764 GCA_045634945.1 Akkermansia sp.
TCCAGCCCCCTCCCGCGCACGGGCATTCCCTTCTTCAGGAATAATGGGTAGCTACCCCATTGTTCCTTCTCCGTAAGCTCGATTGTACATCGAACAGGGATAAGATACCACAAAATTTCAATAGAGTCCCGCGCTCCGAGATTTGAGAACTCGCAAACTCGCCATTTCATGGGTATGTACCGCCCCCCATATCGGGCATCTGCGGCGAGGTAAAAAAAGAATCCGTTACCTATGTAAGGCAACGGATTCTTTTTTAAATCGAGCAAATTACTCTTACTTCTGCTCTTCGGCAGGGGCCTCCTCAGTAGCGGGAGCCTCTACAACCTCCTCAGCGGCGGGAGCAGCAACCTCGGGAGAGGAAGCAGTGCCGGTGGTTACGGAGGGAGCAACGGGAGCGGAGAGCTGGGGCAGGTCGATGATCTCGATAAGAGCCATGGGGGCGCTATCGGTCATGCGCTGACCAAGCTTAACGATGCGGCAGTAGCCACCCTGACGATCCTTACAAGCGTCAGCAACAACGCTGAACAGCTTGCCTACAACACGCTGCTGGTGCAGAGTGCCGATGGCTTGACGACGAGCGTGCAGGTCACCGTCCTTAGCAAGGGTGATGAGCTTCTCCACATAGGGGCGCAGGGCTTTCGCCTTGGCCAAAGTGGTGGTGATGCGACCGTGGGTGATGAGGCTGCAAGCCTGGTTGGCAAGCAACGACTTACGGTGGGAGGCTGTGCGCTGAAGCTTAGCCTTTTTTACTCCGTGTCTCATAGTTCTTAATTAGTGTATTGAGTTAATAGTGAAATGTGTTTGTTTTGATACAGGCGAGCTTTACTCATCGTCCTCATCATCCAAGCCGTAGGCGGCGATGTTGTGGGAGATAAGAGCCTGAAGGTCGGTAGCGCGGGGCTCATCATTCTCACGCATGCGAGCAGGAGCACCGGGGCTGGAGAGCAACTTGGCGTCAATCTGCATGCCGAGGGACAGACCGTACTGAACGAGCTTGTCCTTAATCTCGTTAAGAGACTTCTTACCGAAGTTGCGGTACTTGAGCATCTCGGCCTCTGTCTTCATAGCCAACTGACCAACGGTGGTGATGTTGGCGTTGTTAAGGCAGTTAGCGGCACGTACGGAAAGCTCAATCTCATTCACGCTCATGTTGAGCAACTTGCGCAGCTGAGCAGTGTTGGCATCCTGATCACCGCCGGAAGCCTTGTCGAAGGAGACGCGACGGCTGTCGCTCTCTACGAATACATCCAAGTGGTGGCGCATGATGCTGGCAGCCTGAAGCATGGCATCCGTGGGGCTTACGCGGCCGTCGGTCCAGATATCGAGCACGAGCTTGTCGAACTCAGTCATCTGACCCACACGGGCGTTGTCCACAGCGTACTTCACGCGGGTAACGGGGGAGAAGATGGAGTCAATGGGGATAACGCCGATGGGGCGGTCCTTGTCATTGTTGTCCTCGGCAGTGTAGAAACCGCGGCCTACATTCACCTCGAAATCGCAGTCAAAGATGGTGCTCTGGTCAAGGTGGCAGATTACCTGATCCTTGTTTACTACGGAGTAGATGTGGTCATCCTGAATATCACCGGCGGTCACAACACCCTGCTTGGTAACGCGCAGGGAAAGAGTGCGGGGCTCTTTGCCGTGGTGGGCAAACTTGATTTTCTTGAGGTTGAGGATAATCTCCGTCACGTCCTCTACCACACCGGGCAGAGAGGTGAACTCGTGCTGAGCACCGGCGATACGTACGCTGGTGATGGCGGCACCCTCAAGGGAGCTGAGAAGCACGCGGCGCAGGGAGTTACCCAGTGTGTGGCCGAAACCGGTCTCGATGGGCTCGGCGATAAAGGTTACGTGGTTCGGATCCTCCGGGTCCTCAATGCGCTTGAGAGTGTTCGGAATCTCGAAATGGGCCAACTGAATGACCTCCTGCTCGTTGTTCTGTTCGTCTAACATAGTATTTTGATTGGTGACCGGGTTTCCCCCCATGCGAGCTAAGCTTCCGCGGAAATGGAGGACCAACGGCCGATTTTGATTAACTCGCGCGGGGCAAAGATACACGTTCTTAATGACTTTTGCAAGCCTTTTTTTGATTTTTGACACATTTTGTTCTATTTTTAGCTTATATCGGTATTTTTATTTTAATTTTACGCCTCTACACAAAAGAATCTTGCAAAACAACTACAACCTGCTAAGATAGCAAACATGAAAAGCATTATAGCAACACAGGGCAAAGAGTGGCAAAATATAGCACAAGAGTGGTTCGGGCAGACCGTAACCCCGCCGTATGAGTACCAATTTTGCCACACGGCAGCGGGGCTGGTATTCCGCGCACGCCGTGCCGCCGCCGCCTTGGTGCACCCCGAGGGCACATGCGGACAATACCAAGCCGAGCTGTGGCGCTACGATGCGGCAGAGTTTTTCATCACCACCCCCGGCGGGGAGCGCTACATGGAGTTCAACCTCTCCCCCAACGGCGCATGGTGGGCAGCCGTTTTCACGGCCCCACGCGTGGTGGACGCAGCTTTCCCCGATTGGCGTCCCTGCGTTACGGCCGGCGGTCAATCCTCGGCAGACGGTTGGCAATGCGAGGCATTAATCTCCTCAGAGTCCTTAAAAGAAATAGGCATCAACCTTGCAGACTGCAAGCTGGCAGCCTGCGCCATCCTCAACTCGCCGCAGCAAGTGTTCCTCACCACCGCCCTGCCCTGCGATACGCAACCGGACTTCCACCGCCCGGACCTGTGGGAACCCGCCATTTTTGAATCTTAACCACGGGCAGCTTCCCCGGCATGAAATTCTTACGCAAATTAACCCTGCCGATTCTCTTGTGCGCAGGGGCATATGTACTCTATCAATACATCACCGCTGCGGCAGAGGTTAAGAGAGCCGTGCACATATACCTGAACTTTCTGCACCGCTACGGGGCATGGTTGGGGGGCGGCGTGCTGTGCCTGCTTGCTCTCATCCTGCTCAAAAGCAGAAAAACCGGCAAACGCCACAAAAAAGTCCCTGCCCCCCGCCCGGCAAATAACGCAGCCAAACCTGCGGCCACCCCGCCACCCGGCACCCACAGCATCCTGCTGCCGGATACCAATATATTAATGAATGAAACGGCCTTGGCAACCCTCATCCGCATGGCCCGCACCGCCCCCAAACAAAATTGGAGCATTCATATAGAATCCATCGTTGTAGGAGAACTCAAAGGCCTGAGCAAAAAACCCGATAAATCAGAATCCGCCCGCCGCGGCATGCGCGGCATCGAAAAACTGCAACAACTCCTCGGCAACAGACTCATCATACAAGACTCCGCCATACGCGGAGAAGACACCATTGCAGACACCGTACTGCTGCGCGTAGCCGCCACCCACCGCAACATGATACTGATTACAGATGATACAGAGCTGCGCATCCTCGCCCGCGGTAAAAAGGTAAAGGTGGTCGGCTCCTCCAATCTGTAGTCACCCTCACCGAGCGGCCCCACCGCGAGATTTCACCGCGCGCCAACGGGCGCAAGGTTTCACTGAACGCATGTGAAGTTTCACCGAGCATCAGCGAGGTTTCACCCTGGGAGGGCGTAGAAAGCACGCCCGCAGGAGGAGAATACAAACATGGCTCGATTGCATCGAGCATGAAGAGCGAGCCGGGGGCTCGCAATGAAGAACAGCTTTGCTGTATATGAAGACTCGCTTTGCTCGAATGAAGAACTCGCGTTGCGAGTATATGAAGAGTTCGCTAACGCGAACACTGAATTTGGCTTTTGCAGATGATAAATGGCCTTATTTTTTCAAGTGTTCCTTCAAAATACGCTTCATTTCTTCTGCGGTTTCGGGAACATCTTGCACGGAGTGGCCGGAGGGCACTATTTTCTCCGTACCCCAGGAGATATGGCTGGACCAATAAGGCACCACGCCGTCTGAGCTGTCGGGGGAGTCATTATTGCCGCGGTCGCCAATGATGGAGTGCGTGGGCACATTGCGCACGGCAAGCCCTTGCAAGCCTTTGATAGAATAACCATCGGGGGACAGCTGCTTGCCGCTGGTAAACCACTCCGTAAGGCGGGAGGGCTCCATAATAAGCATATCCTGCTGCAAGGTTGCCACGTTAAACATCTCTTGAATCACGTTTTGAGGCAGCTCTATCAGCCCCATCAACCAGCCTGTAATACTGTACTGAGCCATGGGGGCACCCTTGTGCGGGGTAGCCAGATACACAACGCGCGCAGCTTTTACGGGGCGGAAGTAAAAATCCTTTTGCAGCTCAGAGTGGTGCTTGGCAATGGGCAGCTTCTCATCAATATAGCGCGCATCCATATAATCATTGGCCACAAAAGAGCCAAGCTTGCGGTCGCGCAGCATTTTCCACGGCTCGGTACACTGGCTGTAATGGGTAATAAGACCGCCCATGGAGTGGCCTACCACCACCATTTTATCCCAATTTTTATTGGTATGCCCGGGGTCTACCTCCCGGCGCACCTTGGCAAGGGCATCACGGTAATGGCGGGCCGTCACCGTCCAAGCCACACCGGTGGGGTAATTATAGTACCAGAACTGGTAATTCTTGCGGATAACGGGGTCTGCCAGCAAACGGTTCACCAAGTTATCAAATGTACCGGCACTGCTCATCAACCCATGGGTAAGAATCACGGGAATCTTCTTGGGGTTGTAGGCATCCATACAAGACAAGCCTTGAGTATTGCGCAGCTCTTGCGGGCGCAGCATACCCAGCATGCGGTCCTCTTTTACGCGGGTGAGGTTCCAATACAACTCAATAGAGGCAGAAATATCTGCCGCCAGGGGGTATGTAACCTTACCCACCTTGAAAGACTCTACACGGTTACGCGGCACCATGTGCACAATGGCGCGCTGCTCCCCTCTCTCGGGAAACTCTACCAACATGGTCAAAGCCTGTATGGTACCGCGGGAAGCAATGGCGTAGTGATTCCCCACCTTGTCCTCTTTACCCGGGGGAATCACACCCACCATGGGCACACCCAAGCCGGGCTCGGTATAGTGGTCTTGCAGGGCTTCGATGTTCACATCACACGCAGGCACAATATCCTCATAAATATCACGCAAGGGTGTCTTGGGGTCTATGCCTTTCTGATAAAACACCACCCCTTGCGGCATGTAATTGTGGTCATTCTCAGAGAGTGCTTTTTTAATATCATGCCTGTAACGGCGCATCAGCAAATAGCAATTATTATTATAGCGCGCCACCACCTCTGCCCGCTGAGCCTCCGTCAGCTGACTTTTTTTCAACAGCTCCCAATCTTGCTTCAACAAGGCAAGCAACTGCTCATCGGGCAAACTTCTGCGCTCTGCAACCGGCACACGTGCAGGCGGCAACAAAGGCTGAGAACACCCCACAATCAACACTGCCGCAACAGCCGCAGCGACAACACGAACATGACTCACCCAACGCCAGATACGCTTCATTGTGCGCAATTTATCACACACAACTGCCGTAGTCAACCCATAAAATTCATGCAGTCGCAAATTACCCGCGTGCATCACGGCTGCCCGCACGCGGGGCATTGGTACCCCCCACCAGCAGCACCATCTCCCCCTTGGGCGGCTGTTTTTCAAAAGCTGCCGCCAACTCTGCCGCACTGCCACGGTGGTAGGTCTCAAACACCTTGGTAAGCTCACGCGCCACGCAAATGGGCGCGGCGGGGTCAAGCTCTGCCAGTGCTTTCACCGTTTTGACAATGCGGAACGGGGATTCATAAAAAATACTCGTGTATGAGGCAGCCAGTGCCGCTTGCAACACCTGCCCTTTTTTGCCGGATTTCACCGGTAAAAAGCCCCCGAAGAAAAACGCATCACACGGCAAGCCGGAGCCCACCAACGCCGTCACCACGGCAGATGGCCCGGGCAGCACGGTAAAAGGCACCTCACGCGCCTTGAGCTCCTGAATAAGGCGGTAGCCGGGGTCAGACACGCCGGGCATTCCGGCATCCGTCACCACGGCAAAGCGCTCACCGGCCAACGCACGGCTTGCAACCTCAGGGGCGCGGGCACTTTCATTGTGCTCATGCAGGCTCAGCAAAGGCTTTTTAATACCATAGTGGCTCAGCAGCATACCGGTATTGCGGGTATCCTCGCAACAAATGCAGTCCACACCCTCCAGCACCTGCAACGCACGGCGGGTAATGTCCTCACGGTTGCCTATGGGCAAGCCCACAAAACTGACGGGGTACTCAATCATGGCAGGGTCAACTCATCCACCAGCACACGTGCAGCCACGCGGGTGGCATAAGACAAAGCAGCCTCACGGGCAGACTGCACATTACCCCGGGTATTGAAGTAGCTGCCCTTGCCCGTAACCGTACCGTGCTTGATTGTGTTGCCGGTCTTGCGCTCGGTTATGGTATACTCCACATGCACCTCCAGGCCGATTTCAAGGCTCAGGTAAGTATCATCGGGGTTAGTGGTCAGGCTGGATGCCTGCACGCTGCGCACCTTGCCGGACACCGTAAAATCACTGGCAGAGGGCGATACCATACGGAAAGTACCATCACTCTGCATGGCATCTGCCAAGGCAGTTGTCATCTGCATGGCAACATGCGGGTAAGTTGTCTGGTTCTCAAACATGGTGACGTCAAACGTCTTCATTCCTTCCAACTTACCATTCACCAAGCCGCCCAACTGATAGCCGCAAGAGGCCGTCAGCAAAGGCAAAGCACAAGCAAGGAGAGAGAATACGCGCTTCATGACTTTTCAGCTTTAGCAGTTTGTGCAGCTTGCAAAGAGCGGGCGCGGGCTAACAGGCGCTCTGCTTCTTTGGCAGCCTCAGGGTTATTGTTCTTCTGCCGAATCACACTTTCAAAACAGAACACCGCAGAGGTATACTCCTTGGAGCGCTCCAAATAATAGCGGCCCACCTCCAACTCTTGGCGCACCAGCAAACGGCGCATGTTAGAGGCCTCAGACAACGCCTTACCGGCATCTGCATGGTTGGGGAAACGCAGGGTAAACTCCTCATACGCCTCTTGAGCACGGCGCAGGTTCACCAAATTTTGGTCACCGCGCGTACGGCTGGTAGCCCACAACTGAGCCACCATCAACTGAGCCTCGGGCGCATAGCGGCTGTTGGGGTAATCCTCCACCAGTTTGTTGTACACCATGGCAGCCTCCTCATACTTCTCTTGTTTTACCAAGAACTTACCCAAAATAGAGGTAGCCGTGGCAGCCATATCATTATAAGGTGCATTGGCAATCACCTTGCCCAGCCAATCCTCAACCGTTGCAGAGTCAAGGTTAGACTCCCACAGGCCGAACACCGGCACACGCAGCGTACCCTCTGCCGCAGACATAGCCAAAGCCAACTGGCGGTCCAACGCCTTGTTATAAAGATTGCTGCTCTGGTAACGGGTAATAATGCTCTCATACTCATCAAAAGCATCACGGGGTACTCCCTGTTTCTCATACACCTCTGCCAGCAGGAAACGAGCCTCGGGCACACACGGTGCATTCTCATAGCGCTTCTTGATACGCTCCAACGCACTCTCTGCAGCAGAAAGCTTGTTCTGTGCCATATAACCACGGGCAGAGCTCAACAAAGCATCCGCCGCAGGCTCACTGGCGGTCAACGTACCGGCCGGCAAAAGCTCATTGCCCGACTGACACATCGTCAACGGCAACACCGCCCCCAAGCACCACAAAAGCTGCAGATTTTTCTTCATAACACTGCTATATTACCACGCCTCCCCTCCCCTGCGCAAGCGTATTTTTCAGGGCAGACGCATTTATCAGCCCCGTCTAC
>JAZRBG010000014.1:0-15471 GCA_045634945.1 Akkermansia sp.
CCCACCCGGTCCCATTCCGAACCCGGAAGTGAAACATCAGCACGTCGATGGTAGTCGGACGATAGGTCCCGCGAGAGTAGATAGCCGCCAGGAATAACGAAGGCCGTAAACCGAAAGGTTTACGGCTTTCTTCGTTATTCCATCAACGAGCGCAGCGAGTTCTTCACTACGCCTCGTCCGAGGCGTTCTTCACTGCTTGCCCCGCAAGCTCTTCACTATCCGTCGCAAGACGGATTCTTCTCTACGAGCAACGCGAGTAAAAAAAGATAAATCGTTTCGGCGAGCGAATGCGAGCGGAATTCTAAACCCGCGAAAGCGGGTGCCATATGCTAGAGCGAGTGCGCAAGTCGCGTGAGCGACGCAGCCACTCGACCGATGGAAAAACAAATTTGAACCCGTGGAACGGGTGACAGAGGCAGGGGCTACAATATGAAGCGTTGCTTTCTGTCACCCGTGCTACGGGTTCAGTTTCTTTTTTGTTCAATACGAGTGGTTCCTCTCATCTACGGTTCGCTGTACCACTCGCTAACCTATGTCACCCGCAGGGGGCTTCGTCGCCTGCGGCGTCTACGCCCACCCAGGCCGCGGGTTTTGAATTAGGCACGCTACGCGTGCTTGTGGAAATGATAAATGAAGAACAGCTGCGCTGTATGAGAAGAATGGCTGCGCCATCGGTGAAGAACAGCTGGCTGTATGTGAAGAATGGCTGTCGCCATCGGTGAAGAACAGCTGCGCTGTACATGAAGAATGGCTGACGCCATAGATGCATAAATAGATGAAAAGAGCCTGCGGGTGGTAGGGAAGGGGTGCAAAGGTCGGTGGAATGTGGTAATAAGGAGGCATGCAAGATGTACAATATATTACCGGATTCACGGCGGGGGAGTTGAGCCCGTGGCTTTCTACCCGATTTGATTTACAGGCATACCGACGCGGTGCGGCGTTGCTGAGTAATTTTGAGGTATTGGCGTATGGCGGGATACGCAGGCGGCGCGGTACTCAGTGGGTAGGGGCGGCGTCGGAGCAGAACGGAGCGGTGCGTTTGGTGCCTTTTCGCTTTTCGGAAACAGATGCGTTGATGCTGGAGCTTTACCCCGGTGGTATGCGTGTATACCGAGATGGCGAGTTGTTGGTCAATGACGAGGGACAGGTGTATACCCTAAGCACTCCATGGGATACGCCTGCGGAGCTTGAAGCCTTGCGTTTTCATCAGCTGAATGATGTGGTATATGTGACAAGTCCGTACCGTGCACCGTATCGCTTAGAGCGTCGCAGTAATACGGATTGGCGTTGTGTGCAGATGAATCCTGCTCCCTTTCCGCGAGAGACTTACCACATGCAGGAGACGGCACTGCGGGTGCAGCTGGAGAAAAACGGTACTTACGCTACACTGGAATCCTCTTATCCTGCACCGGATTTTTTACCGCAGATGGCGGGTAATGAGTGTGTGCTTGCGGAGGTGGAGGTGCCCTCCCGTACTTATTTCATGAATGAGGAGTTCAGTGTCACTGCGGTAGCCACTCCGGATTTATCCATCACCATGGTTACAATCGGCACCGTTTGTAAAGAATATGACGCTATCTCTAAGTTGTACTATTATTACACGGCGTATAAAATGTATTTGCCGGAGTATTACAATGGCAGCAAGTCTGCCCGAGATTATCCCGACTGTTTTTTACCGGGTGTTATGCGCTTAACAAGTGAAGGTCAACCCTACGAGGTTTGCAAAGATTGGGAGGTACGCACCAATGGAGAATGGAATGCCATATGGGAGCTATGGCGCAGCTATGATACCTCAGCAACAGCCATAGACCCAAAGCAATGGCAGTGGAGCTGTATTCGCACATTTGATCAAACCGCCTATTCCGAGCGTCAAAATTGGGCGGTATCCGGCTCAGAGAGCGAGCCCTGCCGTATGGTGTTGGTGTGTCGTGCTGCTGCGGCTGATAAAATGAATGCTCACATCTTTTTCCGAGCAGAGGGCGGTACGCGAGAATATAAATGGGAGATTGTGCAGTTTCACGGTGCCCGAAAGGTGCGTGCCGCTTTGCGCTCTTTTTATACGGAGCCTTGTATGAGTTTCAGCACGCGCCGCTGGAGCTTCGGGGCATTCGGGCTGCGCAATGGGTTTCCGCGTTTTGCTGCGGTACACCAAGGGCGTTTGTGGTTGGGTGGTATACGTGGTTTGCCCACCACCTTGTTTGCCAGTACAGTAGGTGATTACAACAATTTTCATGTCGGTTCGGCAGATGATGATGCATTGCATCTGTCATTGGCTACGGATAATCAGAGCTCCATTTGCTGGGTTTGCCCGGCGCGCAGTTTGTTGGTGGGTACAACGGAAAGTGAATGGACACTCAGTTCACCGGATGGCAGTCCGCTCACGGCTACCAATGCTGCTTTTCTTCGTCACTCATCCGTTGGCAGCGAGCAGCTGCCGGCAGCCGGTGTGGAGAACACTGTGCTTTATGTGCAGCGGGGCGGTAAACGCCTGCGTGAGATTTCTTACAAACTGGAGGCAGACGGTTTTACCTCTACCGATACCAGTTTGCTGGCAGAGCACCTTTTCCGCGCCGGTGTGAAAGAGTGGGTGGTGTGCCGAGGTAGCAGTACCCATGTGTGGGTGCTGATGCATGACCACAGCGTGGCTATGCTCACCACCAACGCAGAGCAACAGGTTACGGCATGGCAACGTATGGAGTTTTCCGGGCGGCAGGTGTTGCACTTGGCTTCTTTGCCGTCCATTCATACGAATGAGGAGGAATTATGGCTGGTGGTGCGTTATGAGTCCACCGCGGCAATCGGTATAGAGCGTTTGATGGATGAACCCGTGTATATGGATACGCTCATGCCGTTTTCTCCAACGGCTGAGGGTATGTATTCTGCTCCTCATTTGGCCGGGGCAAAGGTATATGCCATCTCTGACGATGCCCCTGATGAACCGCTCCCCCTTACCGTGGGGGAGGATGGCTTGTTCCGTTACAGCGCAACGGGCAGTTTTCATATAGGCCTGCCGTATCGTTCTGAGCTGCATACCATGCCGTATGAGAGCGAACGCTCTTTCAATTCCGTACGGCAGGAGGGCCGTGTGCGCCTGCGTTTGCTGGAGAGTACCCCCGCGTTCCGTTACCGAGCCTCCTGCGCACAGCAGTGGGAGCTTTATGACCCGCGGCGGGAGCTGCTGAGCACACCGTATACGGGGTCTATCCGTATTTCTCAAATGCCCATACCCGGTGTGGGGCAAGGCTTTTGCCTGTATGTGGATGGCGCGCAGGATTTTTGTCTGCTCTCCCTGAGTATTGAGTTTGATTTTCACGGCAAATGATGCAACTGCGCGCATCTTTTATTGTGGTAAAAAAATGAGCCCTCATAACGAGGGCTCGTGTTTTTTTATTTGTCGGCGGCAACTTGAATCGGCTCTGCGTCTTCTTCTACACCGTTCTTGAAACGCTCAAACACGGCGCGGGGATCATCGGGCGTTTTGCGCAGGGCATCAAAAATGCGGTCGCGCATTTCCAGTGCTGCCTTGAAAGCCTCTTCCTCACTGCCGTATTGGCGGTCGGAAAAATACTTGGTAAACTGATTCCATTTGCGGCAGATGCTCAGTCTCCAGCCTTGGAATGAGGTGGTCTCGTACGTGTAACGTGTGATATTACGTTGTGTCATGGTATTGTATGTTTGCTTTGTTGTTAAACTGACGGAAGGTAGTCGGGCTCCCGTTCGCTGCATAAAATGCCAGATATATCACGCTGTAGCAATCTAATTTTCAAATTGTTAGAAAGTGATGCCAACTGTTCGTTTTTCAATAAAAAAGCTCGCCGTGCAAAAACACGGCGAGCCGATACGTGCAGTGTGCGGAAAATTACTTCTGCATTTGCTCATCAAGCCAAGTGCGCAGGGCACGTTGGAGGGCAGGAGTAAAGAGGTCATCGCAGAAAATGCCGATGCCGGCAGGTGATGCCTCATGCAGGCGGGAGAGCTCCGCAGGGAATTGCTCTGCTGTGGTGTCAGGCAGGTGCAGGCCGGGAGCAAGCGCGATTCGCCCTTGGGTTTGTAGGGTTGCCTGCACGGTGCAGTCGGCAGACCACTGCGGTGTTTCGTTGTAGAAGGAGTAGTAGACCATGGGGAGGGCAAGGTCTATGCAGAATCTGCTCCAATCCTGGCGCACGAGTTGAGCGGCCAGCTCGGGGGTGGGGAATACGGCGCTGGCTGTGCGCAGGTTGTGGCTGCGTATGCGTGCGGTGAGAGTGTTAGCGTAGTCGGCCACGCTTTGCAAACGGAACTCTCGCCAATCTGCATCTGCCGTTGCATCGGGGGAGATGTCGCGGCCATATCGGCGGCGGAAAAGCTCTTGGCAGCGGTTGCAGTAGCAGTAGTCATACTCAGGCAGCTCCGTGCTCATGTCCAGCCCATAGTTTTTCCACAGCCCGCGGGGTAAAATAACATCCGGCAGGCGCATATAGTCCAACTGAATACCGATAATACCCGGCAGGGCAGCGAGTTTATCTACCTCACGCAGCAGGTGGTTGCGTGCTTCCTCGCAATTGGGGCACAAGAATTGGTAGTATTCAACAAAGGGGCGGTCTTGCGGTGCATGGCAAGATTTACCGTGGCGGTTCACTGCATACCAATCGGGGTGTTGCAGGGCGGTTGCATCTCCCGGGCGGTTAACAGCCCACAACCAAGCATAAACCTGCATACCGTGTTGCGCTGCCAGCGGGGTGAGGGCAGCAATTTGCTCTGCCGTACCTCCTATGATGAGCACATTGACGCCTGCCGCAGCGTAGGCAGCAAACTCTTTCCCCCAGAATGCGGTGTCGCCGGGATGGTTGTTGCCGTGTACCCACAGATAAATCTCAGGCAGGTTACGGGTGGGGGCCGTGCGGGTCAGCGTGGCGTTGCTGTCCAAACGCACGCGCTCGCCCGTGCGGGCTACTGTGGACTCTACGGCAAAATACTCGGGTGTGAGAATGGGGGCAGACACCCCTGACTCCGGCTGCAAATTGACGTTGAACTTGCCGTGTTCTTTTCGGTGGTCGAGCTGTTTGTTATAATAGGCAAAGAGCTGCTGCTCCGTTGCGTGGGCGGCCGGTACCGGCATGGATTCCCACACACCCGCGGGTTTATCGCTCAGGCGTACATAGCCCCATTTTTCAGGCATGTGGATATTGATTTCTCCTGTGGCTGCCCACACGTGGTTACTCTCGGGCAGGGGGGCACCCTGTTCGTTTGTCTTTTTGGCATAGCCGTGGGGGGATGTTTTATCCGCCTGAACCTGCCAATTGACCTGAGAGAAATTCATGCGCAGCGTAGTGCCGGGCGCAGGGGGGTGCACAGTGCGCGGGTGGTTGGAATGCCCTGTGATACTGGCCCAGGGAATGGCCATCTCCACACTCCATCCGTCATCCGTATCTGCCGGATTATTCAAAGAGCCTCGCAAGTTGACGGCATGCTTCAGCTTGGGGATATTCCAATCATGCAGGGCCAGATTGCCGCTGCGGTAGGGCTCGGTCAGCAGCAAATCCCATACGGTGTTAAGGGCATTTATTTCTATTTCTACGTAATTTTTCGTATCGCCATCGGGGTCTATGAATACCTCAAAATCGGGGTCTCGGTAGATGACGGAATCGCGCTCCGTCAGGGTGGCCCACAGGTGCGCCTCCTGCATGTCTGCGTACACGTATAGGTACTCATCATCCCACAACATTTTAACCGTTGTGCGCTTGGGTATGGCCGGCCCCTCTATATCTCTCAGCGGGCTGAGGGGCATGGCAGCTTGCCATGCCTGTTCATCTGCTTTGCCATCTATTACCATATCAGCACCCGCTTTTTGGCATACATAAGTGGGTGGTTCAATCCCGCAGGCTGTGGCTATATTACCCAGCACACCGGCGCACACTGTCAAAATAGGCAGGTATCTCATGCCGCCACTCTAACATATACAGCGTGCGCTCGTCAAGGTAGATGCAGATAAAAAAGAATAAAAATCATTTTTCTTCTTGCCATGCTGATAAGAAAGGCTATAATCATGGTATGATTTTGAGACGGATAGCACGTTTTTACATAGAGGGATTCCGCAACATGACGTTGGGGCGCACCCTGTGGTGCATTATCCTGATCAAACTTTTTATCATGTTTGCGGTGCTGAAGGCATTTTTCTTTCCGTCTTACCTCAAGGGCAGTGCGGAGGAGAAGGGGGAGACCGTGTCTGCCGAGCTGACGGAACGCGTAGCAACCGAATAAAACAACACAACAATGGAACCTATTGATACATCTCTCGTAGATTGGTCTCGCGCACAATTTGCGCTTACAGCCATGTACCATTGGCTGTTTGTGCCGCTTACGCTCGGTTTGGGCGTGGTGATGGCCATCATGGAAACGCTTTACGTACGCACGGGGCGTGAGTTTTGGAAACAGACCGCCAAATTCTGGATGAAGCTCTTCGGCATCAACTTTGCCATGGGCGTTGCCACGGGCATTATTCTGGAGTTTGAGTTCGGTACCAACTGGAGCAATTACAGCTGGTTTGTGGGTGATATTTTCGGTGCCCCCCTCGCCATTGAAGGCATTTTGGCATTCTTTATGGAGAGTACCTTCATTGCCATTATGTACTTTGGGTGGAACAAAGTGAGCAAGCGGGCACACTTGGCATCTACTTGGTTAACCATCACCGGTGCTACGATATCCGCATGGTGGATTCTGGTTGCCAATGCGTGGATGCAGCACCCGGTGGGTATGGAGTTTAACCCCGATACCGTGCGTAACGAGATGGTAGACTTTGTGGCCGTTGCCTTCAATGGGGGTGCCGTGGTCAAGTTCTGCCATACGGTGGTATCCTCATGGGTGTTGGGTGCCGTATTCGTTGTGGGTGTCAGCTGTTGGTATTTGCTGCGCGGGCGTCACAAAGAGTTTGCCCATGCAAGCATTAAGGTTGCCGCATGGTTCGGCTTGGTTGCCTCTTTGCTTACCGCTTATACGGGGCACCACAGCGGGCGTATTATAGCAGAGCAGCAGCCCATGAAATTGGCTGCCGCCGAGGGTTTGTATGAGGGCGGTAAGGAGCAGGGGCTTGTCTTGGCCGGTGTGCTGCGTCCCGGTGTTGATTGGAGCAAACCCACCGAGGAAGATAAGCTGCTGCTCAATATAGAGATGCCCTATGCGCTGTCCATTCTTGCCACGCATGAGGCAGACGGCTATGTACCCGGCATACGCAATATACTGGAGGGTGGTTACCCCTTGCCGGATGGAAGCACCGCGCTCTCTGCGGAAGAAAAGATTGCGCGCGGGCGTGCCGCCATTGAGGCACTGGGAGCTTACCGAGATGCCGAGGATGAGGAAGATAAAGCGGCAGCCCTGAAAGCCCTGCGTGAGAACTTTGATTATTTCGGTTACGGGTATTTGAAAGACCCGGCTGAATTGGTGCCGTCCGTACCTCTCACGTTCTACAGTTTCCGCATTATGGTGATGCTGGGCGGGTACTTTATCGTGCTGTTTGCCGGGTTGTTGGTACTGCGCGGTAAGGTAGAGAAATGGAAGCTTGTACAGTGGGGTGTGGTGCTCACCATACCGCTGGCATGGTTGGCAAGCCAAGCCGGCTGGGTTGTGGCAGAGGTAGGACGCCAGCCTTGGGCCATTCAGGGCTTGCTGCCCAATGTGGCTGCCATTTCTCGTTTGGAGACGGGCTCCGTGCAGACCACATTCTACATCTTCCTGGTGCTCTTTACTCTGCTGCTGGTGGCAGAGTTGGGAATTATGGGCAAAGCCATTGCCACCGGCCCCGAAACTGATAAAACCGCTGCATGATTATGGACGATATCTCATTACTTCAACATTATTGGTGGCTCTTGGTATCTTTGCTGGGGGCACTGCTGGTCTTCCTCATGTTTGTGCAGGGCGGGCAGTCTTTGATATGGACGCTCGGCAAGACGGAGGAACAAAGGCGCATGCTGTTGTTGGCCACGGGGCGCAAGTGGGAGCTCACATTTACCACGTTGGTTACATTCGGTGGTGCATTCTTCGCCTCATTCCCGCTGTTTTACAGCACCAGTTTCGGCGGTGCGTATTGGGTGTGGGTACTGATACTCCTTTGCTTTGTGTTGCAAGCAGTTTCTTATGAGTTTCAGCTCAAGCGTGCCAATGTGCTGGGAACCACAACATACCGTGTGTTCCTGTTGCTCAACGGTATATTGGGTCCCTTGCTTATCGGCACGGCTGTGGGTACTTTCTTTACCGGGGCAGAGTTTGTGGTAAACAAATCTGCCATTGCCAGTCCCGGTATGCCCGTGATTTCCTCTTGGGTGAATCCCCTGCATGGGTTGGAGGCTGCGCTGGTACCGCAGAACCTGATGCTGGGCATCAGTGTATTGCTGCTTACCCGCGTGCTGGCCTGTTTGTACTTTGCAGAAAATATAGCAGATGAAACACTGCGTGCCACATGCCGCAAGCGTCTGGTGATGGAGAGCGGCTTTTTCCTGCTCTTCTTCCTTACCTGGCTGGTGTATTTGCTGTGCTCCACAGGCTTTGCGGTGAATAAGGCCGGACTGGTGTATTTGGAGCCCTACAAATATCTGCACAACCTGCAAGCCATGCCGGCTGTTACCGCCATGTTGTTGATAGGTGTGTTAATGGTGCTGGGCGGTATGCTGAAAGGTTGGCGCGGGTGGAAATATGCGTTCTGGCTGGCAGGCCCCGGCAGTGTGCTGGTGGTACTGGCTTTGCTGCTGTGTGCCGGGTGGAACAATACGGCATTCTATCCCTCTGTTGCAGATTTGCAAAGCTCGCTCACCATTGCCAATAGTAGCTCCGGGTTGTTCACCCTTAAAACCATGACCTACGTTTCTTTCATTATCCCCTTTGTCATAGCCTATATTGCATGGGCTTGGCATGCGTTGGATAAAGAGCCCATTACGGCAGAAGAGACGGAAGACCATTGATAACCTCCAATCCGGTACATCATTTTCCGTGGCGCGGGCGGTATTGCATGGGCAGTACCGCCCGTATTTTGGGCTCGGGGCTTGAAATTGCTTGTCATGGCGTGCACAAACTGTTACAATAACGCCATGAAATTCTTTGTTGTAGCCGGTGAGAAAAGTGGTGATAAACAGGGGGCTCTTGTTATGCAGGAGCTCATGACCCGTTGCCCCGATATTCAGTTTGAAGGTTTAGGCGGCAACCGCATGCATGCCCTTGCCCCTGCCGTAGAGGACTGGGCAGACCAAGCCGCCGTTATCGGTGTGGTAGAGGTGCTGAAGCACGCCCGCTTTTTTGTACGCCGCCTCAAAGAAATGACAGAGCGTATTGTGGCAGAGCAGCCGGATTGCCTGTTGTTGATTGATTACCCCGGGTTTAATCAGCGCCTTGCCGAGCGTGTGCACAAGCTTTGCCCCAAGACCAAGATTGCTTGGTTTATTGCCCCCATGGTGTGGGCTTGGCACAAGGGGCGTATACCCAAGCTGGCTTCCATGCTGGACCTCATGATGTGCACATTCCCCTTTGAAAAGCCCCTCTTTGAAAAGGCCGGTTTGCGCACGGAGTTTGTGGGCCACCCGCTGGTGGATGATATTTTGGCAACCCGCCGTGTGGGTATCAGAGAAAAAGGGCTTATCGGTCTTTTCCCCGGTAGCCGCAGCCGTGAGATTGAGAAACACTTCCCCATCTTCCTCGATGTGGTGAAAGAGTTGCAGGTAAAACACCCTGAGTGGCGTTTTGAAACTGCCGCCAGCTCAGAGAAGTTGGCAGAGCGCATGCGCCGCATGGTGCGCCATGCCCGCATACCGGCAGAGGTGGTGAATATTCAGCTGGGCAGCTACCATGACCTGATGGACCGCGCCGAGGCGGCTCTTGTTACCTCCGGCACCGCCACACTGGAGGCCGCCCTGCATGAGCTGCCCTTTGCCTTGGTATACAAGGTATCTTGGGGTACCTATCTGTTGGGACGCATGCTTCTTACCATCAAATACATCGGCATGGTGAACATTCTTATTGATAAGCCCGTGACAACGGAGTTGATTCAGGGGGATTTCAATGTAGAGAACTGCATTGCCGAGCTGGAGAAGCTTATCACCCCCGAGACCCGCGAGCAAGTGCTTGCCGGTATGAAGGAGTCTATGGACCTCCTCGGCCATGGCGGCGCTGCCGGCAAAGCGGCAGATGCGCTGCTCTCTCTCTTTGAGTGATGAAAAAGTGGTGGCTTAGTTTATTGGCTCTTGCTGCGGTGGCAGGGGTGCCGTCTTGCGCTGTCTTGCCGGTTACCTCGCTTGCCATGTATGAAAGCACCATTTACCGCACGGAGAAACAAGAGCCTGCTGCTTCATATTGCTATCGCCGGGGGGACTGTGTTTATTTTCCGGTGAATGTGACGTTTGCCCGATATCAGAAGGCTCCTTTGGGGGTAGTCATACCACTTTCAAGCGAAGTGCGAGAGTATGATTTGCCGCTGGATGAAGACCCTTATACCGAGACTTTTTACTTTCTTTTATCACCGAAAGACGCAGAGATTCTGCTTGGCATAACGGTGCCTGATCCACCCAACGGCACTGCCCCTTATATTGAGGCGGATGATTGGGATGAGGTTGCGGCTGTACCCGTACCTATCTTACACCGAAAGTTGAACGCCGGGTGGGTTATGAATAAAACATACACCCCTAACGGGCATGCCGACCGTATTTGCAAAACGAAACAGGGGGAGATAACCGTTGATATAAGCGGGGTGCGCCACCGAGTATCGGCACACGCCCTGTATAAATGGCCATTAGCGGCTGTGCTTGCAGTGGGGGTGGATGTTCCGGTGCTTGTGTTGAGTTGCGGTAGTTTAGTGATTTCTATGCCTTTTTATGCGGGGTATCAGTGCATATTCCATGATAAAACGCTCAGTGAAGGCCCGTTCTATTGATGAATGACGAACGCCGCAAACGGATGATAAATGATAGCTTTTCTATCATTTATCGGTAGATGAAGAGTAGCTTGGGGCATTACCCCTTGCTTACCACAGTACGCACGGCGGTAGATTTGAGCTGCGGGAGGATGTACTTGTGCAGCTCTACCGTAGCTTGAGGGGCACCGAACTCTTGCACACAGCAAGTGGCAAGCTTGTGTGCCAGGGTTTCCAACAGCACGGTGGGCTCTGCTGCCGCTACCTCTGCCAGGCGCAGTGAAAGTGCGTGGTAGTCTATGGTGCGGGCAATGTCTTCTCTCATGGAGGTAAAGGGGCAGGGGGAGGTAAGGGTGATATCTGCCGTAAGTCGCTGGGGGTGGGCTCTCTCATCCTCCGGTACACCGATACGGCAATTGAGCTCCAAACCGTTGAGGTGAATCGTATCTGCCTGCGGGGCGGGGCAACGGTCAATAAGGGCGCGCAGAGCCGCTAAATCCGGAACCATGATATCAGGTTCAGCCTCTGCCAGTTGGGTGGGGTTGTTGTAGCCTGTAAGCACACCTATGCCGGTAATACCGGCGCAATGCGCAGCGCGTATATCGTGTTGCATGTCGCCTATAAAGGCGGTTTCGTTGGGATTCAAACCATGCATTTGCATAAGGGTGGCAATGTAATGCTCCTTATTGTGAATACCGGAGTGAATGTGCTCAAAATAATCCCACATGCCCAGTTGGGTGGCTTGCTCGCGGAAAGCCTTGGGATCCATACTGGTGAGGATGAAACAGCGTACCCCGCGCGCTTGGCAAAATTGTACAAACTCTTTGGCATGGGGTATCAGCGTAACACCCGTGGCAGAGTGGTCAAAGGCGTAGCGGTAGTAGTTCTCCAAATCCTCCAGCTTGGCCTCCGGAATCTTTACCGCATAGTAATCCGGGTACGGCAGCTGAAACTCATTGCGAAACGCCTTGCGATCAAGCGGTTCTCTGTTATATTGAGCCAACACGTAATTGGTGGCTTCAATGGTGAGAGCCATATCATCGCACAGCGTGCCGGACCAGTCGAAAATGAGATTACGGAACATACGGAATATTTGTAGTGACTTCAGCGAGAAGTATATTTACCCTTGTTGACGGCACGGGCGTTGCGTTGCTTGAGCTCGTATTTTTGGATTGCTTTGCGCAGGGCAGGGTTGACAAAGGGATTATCTTTGCCTATCTTAGCCCATGGCCCACCGGGCACGAGGTGAAAATCTACAAAACGCCAATGAACCTTGGCCATGCCCCCGGGGATACCGAGGTAATCTCTCACAGCGGGGGAAATATCAATACCTGCGGCCTTGTTTTTCTCATTTTTGGGTCTGGCCCCACCGAACACATATTGCCAATCATCTGTCACAAAGGGGCCGCAGTCTTCCCACTGGGCAAAGCAGTATTTGCCGTTGTAATAAATCTGCACCCACATGCCACGGCATACGGACTCATACTTACCCTCTTTGTCTCTCCTGTACCAAGGTATAACGCGGGATGCCTCCGGCTTGGGGCCGCCCTTCTGAATATCATTGTAGGGCAGGGCCACATAAAAGGGATTGAGTCTGGGAGTGAAGCCCTTGGGGCAATAGGTGCGGGGGCAACGGTTGGCCGGGTTGGGGTCATCAAACCCGCCGTAATTGTCATCCCATGCGCTGTCCCAGCTGCTGGCCGTATTGGGGGTGGGGTTGTTTTTTGTAGGCAGCTCGCCTATGTAAAAATAGGTAGCCGTTATATCAAAATGCCACGGGTATGCCCCTGGTCGCTTGGGCGTGGGGGTGGTTTTGGGGTCGGGAAAGTTGCTGCGGTGGCTCTGGTCTATACTGGGTTTGAGGGGGCCTGCCTTGATAGCCGCCTTGCGCAATGACTCGCTGTCAACTTTTTTGAGTGTCCCTGAGGATGCTTTAGGTACAAGCTGTTGTCGCCTTTTCAGCTCCTCCTCCAAAGCCTTACCGGATGCACCGCCGCGTATGGTAGCCGCCTGTGCGGGGCAAAGCAATCCCAACACAACGGTAAAGATAAGGATGTGAAACAGAGACTTCATGAGTTTTGCTTTACCAGTTGTGAATAACGCTGGGGCGTGCTACGGGGAGCTTGTCGGGCGCGTCGAGCGTGTAGTGCAGCCCGCGGGATTCTTGGCGGCGTATGGCACAATCCACAATAAGAGAAGCGGTCAGTGCCAGGTTGCGCAGGTCGATAATCTCCGGCGTTACTCGGTAGCCCCAGTAGTATTCATTAATTTCACGGTTGATGTTGCGCAGTCGCGTAGCGGCGCGTTGCAGGCGGTGGTTGGTGCGCACAATGCTCACATAGTCCGTCATGGTACGGCGCACTTCATCCCAGCAGTGGTAGAGAATGGCAAGGTCATCTCGCTCGGCCTTTTCACCGTGAACCCACTCGGGTATGGGGTACTCCTCCATCTTGTGGGCAAGGGGCAAACGCGTAAGCATGGTTGACAAAGCTCGTTTGGAGCACACTACACACTCCAGCAGTGAGTTACTGGCCAAACGGTTGGCTCCGTGCAGCCCGGTGCAGGCGCACTCACCGGCAGCAAAAAGACCGCGCAGGCTTGTTTGCCCGTTGGTGTTGGTTTGAATGCCGCCGCACTGGTAGTGGGCAGAGGGCACCACGGGTATCATATCCACATCTGCATCTATACCGTAGCTCTTGCAGGTCTCGTAAATGTAGGGGAAACGCTCCGCCATGAAACCCTTGGGCTTGTGGGTCATGTCCAAGTACATGCAGGGGTGCCCCGTGCGCAGAATCTCACTGTTGATGGCACGTGCCACAATGTCTCTCGGTGCCAGGCTTTTGCGTTCATCGTATTTCTGCATGAACTCTTTACCGCTGGGCCCACGCAGAATGCCGCCCTCACCGCGTACGGCCTCTGAGATGAGGAAAGTAAGCCCCTCTCTGTCAGAACTCTTGGGATTGTACAAGGTGGTGGGGTGGAATTGCACAAACTCCATATTGGAGATATTGGCACCCGCACGCCATGCCATGGCCACGCCATCGCCCGTAGCGGTTTGCGGGTTGGTGGTGTACATATACACGCGCCCTGTGCCGCCCGTGGCCAACATTACGCGGTCACAGCGGAAAATGTCCACCTCTCCCGTGGCGGGATTCAGCACATAGGCACCCAGCACGCGGTCCTCCGTCACGCAACCGAGCTTGGCTGTTGTGATAAGGTCTATGGCAATACGGTGATCAAGTATTTCAATGTTCGGGTGGCGTTTGGCGCACTCCAATAATTTGGAGGAAATCTCTAACCCTGTGGTGTCTTTGGCATGCAGAATGCGGCGCTTGCCGTGTCCGCCCTCACGCCCAAGGGAGAATTCGCCGTCCTTATGCTGGTCAAAGTCTACGCCCCATTCCAACAGCTCGCGGATGGCCTCAGGTGCCTCGGTAACAATGGTGCGCACGGCGGCTTCATCACACAAGCCCGCCCCGGCATCCAGCGTGTCGGCCACGTGTTCTTCAAAGGTGTCATTCTTATCCATCACGGCGGCAATACCGCCCTGCGCCTTGGCTGAGCTGGAGACGAGAGGGTCACTCTTGCACAGTACGATGACTTTGCCGTGTTCTGCGGCGCGCAGGGCAAAACTCAAACCTGCCACACCACTGCCGATTACTAAGAAATCTGTCGCTATCATTTTGTTTGACTGCGTTACACCCGCCATTCTACCATATTTTATGCTGCCCGTCACGCACAATGTCTTGATTTGTGCAATTTTTGAATCGACGTGGCATAAAAATGACCCGATGCCGTTAGACATCGGGTCGTAAAAAAAGGGTTAAGGCTCGGGATTATGCGTTGGGCTTCACCACGGCAATCTTACCGGAGCGGGTGAGCATCGTCACATCGTAATCCTGCATCAGGTTCAGGAATCGGTTGAGACGGAACACGCCACCGCAAATCTCAATGGTGAGCAGCTCGCGCGTGGCATCCAAAATACGGGCACCGAAAATGTTGCAGAGCTCAAGTATCTCTTGCTTCTTCTCACCGAAACGCACGCGCATGAGCACAACCTCGCGGTAAATGGTGGGCTCCTCGCGGTAGTCGATAACTTCTACCACGTTCACGAGCTTGCTGAGCTGCTTGATAACTTGGTCGAGCTTCTCGCTTGCTTCGTTCACGTCAATGGTCATGCGAGAGAATCTTGCATCCTCGCACGGAGCCACATTGAGAGAATGGATATTGTAACCGCGGCCGGAGAACAACCCGGCCACGCGAGAAAGCACGCCAAACTTGTTCTCTACCAGTACAGAGATTGTGTGTGAATGTGTCGGCATGATATTTGTGTCCATTGCGCGTCAAGTCTACATAGATTCTCTACCAACGTCAAGCTTAAACTTCGCTTTTCGCTTTGAATGTCACAGCTAAATGCTGCCTCCCTGTTATTTTTCGTTGCCGTTTGGCTGTATGCCGATACCCTTGGGGGGGGGATTTCGGTAGGGGTGCGCCACTCACATGGGTGACACTTTAGTTCACCTACATAGGTTACACTTTTGCGTGTGAATTATGTACCATTATATTTGCAATAATGCAAGTCAAATGTGCCTCTCTGCGGCTTT
>JAZRBG010000015.1:0-50540 GCA_045634945.1 Akkermansia sp.
CCACGGCAGCAGCAGAGCCCAAGAAAGATAACAGCCATATTCCCTACGCCGTGCGTGTACCCGGAGACCCCACCCGCGTGTACAATCCGCTGGCCCCGGATTTGACGATTCGCACCATCAACCCCGCAACGGGTGAGCCCCTGCCCAAAGACACCGTACTGCGCGTACGCGGCACGGACAAAGAGTTCCGCGTACCTGCTTGGTAAAGAAAAATCATGCAAGAGCTTCCTTTCAGCGTTGTTACCATCTTGGGCCCGGGGCTACTGGGCGGGTCTGTGGCACTTGCCGTGCGGCAGGCCATGCCGCAGTGTGAGCTGCGCTTGTGGGCCCGCAGAGAACAACCGCTGGAGCTGGCAAAAAGCTTGGGTATTGAACACACATATACAGATGCCCGCCGCGCCTGCGAGGGGGCAGACCTCATTATCCTGGCCACCCCCATCGGCGTGTTTGAAGAGCTGACACGCAGTGTTTTACCCGCCGTCAGCAAAACCGCACTCGTTACGGATGTAGGCTCCGTCAAGGCCTATGTGCACCGCACCACGGGTGCCTTGCTGACAGACCGCGGGCGGCACTTCATAGGCTCTCACCCCATGGCCGGCACAGAGAAACAGGGGCTTGAAAACGCTTTTCCCGAGCTGCTGCAAAACGCCACCGTTGTGGTTACCAACCCTCACGGCGTACCGCAAACGCTTGAAACCCGCTTGGAGCAATTCTGGCAAAAGCTGGGGTGCAGCACCTACCGCATGGACCCCGTTAACCATGACCGCACCGTGGCGCGTATCTCCCACATGCCGCACATTGTGGCAGGCTTGGCAGCCCGCAATGCCACGGTGGGCAATCCCCTTACGGCAGACCTGCAACGGCTGGCCTCCAGCGGCTACCGAGACACTACCCGCGTGAGCTCGGGCTCCTCTGCCATGTGGGCAGACATATTGTGGGAGAACGATGTGGCCGTGCGAGAAATACTGCACCGCTGCGTGGATGACCTGCACCGCTTGGTTACCCTGCTGGAGAACCAAGACAAACCCGGCGTGCGCGCTTGGCTGGATGAAGCCAAGGCCACACGCGAGCTCATTCTTCAAATTTCCGAAACCAACACAGCCAACTGAACACCATGTTTATCTTTACCGTACCCCAAAATCATTGTGCCGTTATTGAAATGTTCGGCAAGCCCGTATCCGTTAAGAAGAGCGGCCTGAACTTCTACATCCCCTTCCTGCAAAAAATCAAGCATGTGGATTGGGTGCAGACCCACACGGACGGCAAATACATTCAGCTCTCCGAGCAGCTGCTGGACACCGCACCGCGCTCTTGCGTGACCAAGGATAACGCCACGCTGGATGTCTCCTGCATCATCCGCTGGCGCATTACGGATGCCAAGCAGGCCCTCTACGAGGTAGAAAACCTGCACCGCGCCATCCATGAGCTGGTACTCAACGAGCTTCGCGCCCTCATCGGCAACCGCAATTTGGATGAACTGCTCAGCTCCCGCTCCCAGCTTTCCGAAAAAGTGGTACAGGCAATCTCCGCCACCACCGCCCGCTGGGGTATCAGCGTCAACTCCGTTGAGATTCAAGAGCTCTCTGCCGACACCAAGACTCAGGACGCCATGCTCAAGCAGATGGAGGCAGAGCGCGTAAGCCGCGCCATTGCCTTGGAGGCAGAAGGTAAGAGCCGCGCTATTCGCCTTAATGCAGAGGCTGAGAAAGATGCCGCCATCATGCGCGCAGAGGCCACCAAAGCCGCCATGCAACTCATTGCAGAGGCAGAGGCCGAATACGTTGCCAAGCTTGCCCAGACCATCGGTGTAGAGGGTGCCACCAAGGCCCTGCTCAATCGCCAGGCTCTGGACGGCTACAAGACCATCTCTGCCAACCCGGCAGATAAGGTGTTTATCCCCTCCGATATGCCGGGGGTACTCAACATCAAAGACTGATAACAGATAGAAAGGGAAGAAGAATGCTCCCGCTTGCGGATTTTCTTTGGGTGAGCGACGGCGTGTTCCTGCATTGGATGCTCGCCGTCTCCATTACCCTGCTGGTGTTGGATATTTTCTTTTTCAACACGGATTTTCTCACACTGCTGGCCATGGGGCTTTTTGCAGCTTGGGGCACCATGTGCATCTCCCCGCCCGCACAGTGGAGCATTCTTACCTTCTTTATCTTCATTATCATATGGGCTGCGTTGTACTACGGGGTGTGGAAAAAGCTCATCTCACCCGTAGTCAACGGGTATGTACACAAACGCGCCCCTGAGGATGACTTGGGTACGCTCCTTACAGGCAAAACCGGCACCGTATGCGGAGAGCCCGGCAGCTTCTGCATTAAAGTGGGGGACCAGCTATTCCCCCTGGCGGCAGAACAACACGGCAGCGTGAAAGAGGGTGACACCGTGTGCATTGCCCGCTTTGAGGGCGGTGTGGCGCATATCCGCAATTAACGCGCTCCCCCGAGCGCGTTTTTTATGGAATTCTATCGGAATGGATGTGAATCGCAGGTGAGCGGATTTTAAAGCCCGTTGCGCGGGTTTCTGATTTGTCAGGCGTACCCGCCTGAGGGGATATTTACCTACTGCGCGCGGCTGCGCCGCTTGCATGATAGTCGGGGCATGATAGTGAAACATGATAGCTGCGCATGATAACTACACATAAAGAATTTTGCGGAGAAAATTGCTATTTTGGGCTTCACTTTCAAACCGCTGCATGGTATAATCTGCGCATCACTAAGCGTTTCACACGTTAACACCATTGTTTTTATGACGCCGAAACACATTGTAGCCGTTATTGACTATGGCTCACAGTACACGCAGCTGATTGTACGCCGCGTGCGTGAGCTGGGCTTCCTTGCCAAATTGTACGCATTGGAAGACCTGCATGAGATCAGCGAGCCGGGTGCCATCATCCTCTCCGGTGGTCCTCGCAGCACCTCCGAGCCTGATGCTCCGGATATTGATTTTGAATGGCTCAAAGCCTTCAACGTACCGATTTTGGGTGTATGCTACGGCATGCAGTTGCTCAACATCAAGACCGGTGGCACGGTACGCAGCAGCAACAAGCGCGAGTACGGTCCCGCCGCCCTTATCCCCGAGAAGCTTGAGGGCTTGTATGCAGATATGTCCCCCTCTTCTCAGGTATGGATGAGCCACTCCGACACGGTGGACCACTTGGCAGACAACTGCAAGGTGATTGCCCGCAACAGCGACGGTGTGCCCGTATCCCTGCAATGGGGTGACAGCATGTTCGGCATCCAGTTCCACCCCGAGGTGACGCACTCCCACGAGGGCCGCACCATCCTCAAGAACTTCCTCTCCCACGCCAAAGAGCTGGCTCCCTTCGACATCGGCGACTTCAAGCGCGAGCTCATTGAAGACATCCGCGCCAAGGTGGGCGACAAGCAGGTAGTTTGCGGTGTATCCGGCGGTGTAGACAGCACCGTACTGGCCGTATTGCTGCATGAGGCAGGCGTAAACGTGCGCTGCATCTTTGTGGACAACGGTCTGCTGCGCAAGGACGAGGCCAAGGAGGTGCAAGCCAACTTTGCCCGCATGGGTGTAGAGATTGAGACGGTTGACGCCTCTGCCCGTTTCTTGGAGGCACTGGCCGGCGAGACCGCCCCGGAGAAGAAGCGCCGCATTATCGGCAACCTGTTCATTGATGTGTTCTGGGATGCCGTGGGCGATGCCGAGATGCTTGCCCAAGGCACACTTTACCCGGACGTGATTGAGAGCGCCAGCAACGCCAAGAGCAAGGCCTCCGTCATCAAGACCCACCACAACCGCGTAGAGCGCGTGCTCAAGATGCAGGAGGAGGGCAAGGTTATCGAGCCGCTCGCATTCCTGTTCAAGGACGAGGTGCGCGAGCTGGGTGCCTCCATGGGCATCTCTCATGACATTTTGTGGCGTCACCCCTTCCCGGGCCCCGGTTTGGCCGTGCGCTGCCCCGGCGAGGTAACCAAGGAGCGCTTGGACATCATCCGCGAGTGTGATGCCGTCTTCATCGGCACCCTGCGCAAGTGGGATTGGTATGATAAGTGCTGGCAGGCATACGCAGGCCTCATCCCCGTTAAGACCGTGGGTGTTAAGGGTGATGAGCGTTCTTACGAGTTTGCCACCAACCTGCGCGCCATTGTGTCTGAGGACGCCATGACCGCCGACTGGGTACAGCTGCCCTATGACCTGCTGCGTGAGGCCTCTAACCGCATTCTCAACGAGGTTAAGGGTATCAACCGCGTGCTGTTCGACATCAGCACCAAGCCCCCGGCATCCATCGAATGGGAGTAATGGTATTTACAATTTACCATTTACAATTTACAAAGTGAACTCTTCATTTACGCCTCCCCCTCTCCGGTGGGAGGCGTTTTTCATCCTCCACTCCATCACCGAGCGGCACCACCGCGAGATTTCATTGAACAACGTGAAGTTTCATCTTGATAATTCAGCATTGGCTTGCTGCGCAAGCATGAAGAACTCGCGTTGCTCGTAATGAAGAACGACTCAAGAGTCGTATATGAAGACTCGCTATCGCTCGAATGAAGAACACGCGCGTTGCGCGTGTATATGAAGCGTTCGCTTGCGCTCACACGATGGGAATATCATTCAAACCTCCTGGGGGCGGCAGCGGGCAAGGCATACATGAAGCGGGAGCCGTAGAACTTGGAGGTAATGCGGGAGTCCAGCAGGGTGATGATTCCGGTGTCTGTTTTGGAGCGTATGAGTCGCCCCACACCCTGGCGGAATTTAAGCAAGGCCTCCGGCAAAGAATAGTCTTTGAAGGCGTTGCCGCCGCGGGCCGTGATGTCCTCCATGCGAGCCTCGGTAAGCGGGTTAGAGGGAGACTCAAAGGGGATTTTGGTGACAATGACGTGAGAAAGTGCCTCGCCCGGCACATCCACCCCCGTCCAAAAACTATCCGTACCCAGCAACACACTGCCCACATTGTCTTTGAAGGAGCGCAGCAGGGTTGTGCGGTCTTGCCCATCTCCCTGCACCAGCAGCGGCCAGCCGTGCTCTACACAGAACGGGCGCAACAGCGCAGCCATATCCCGCATCAGCGTGTAGCCGGTAAACAGCACAAAGGCGCGGCCGTCGGACTCCACCAGAGAACGGCAAATCCAATCAAACAGCGCGGGGCGATAAACATCGTCATCCCCTGCGGGAGGGGGCGGCGGCATGCTGCGCGCCACCACAATACGCATTTGCTCGGCAAAGTTAAACGGGCTGCCTATTTGCAGCGTTTCGGCACTTTCTGCCCCCACGCGCCCGGCAAAATAACCCATACCGCGGTCACCCGTAGACAAGGTGGCACTGGTACAGATACAGGTGTTGCCGGTCTCAAATAATTTCTCTCGCAGCGTGTCAGACACATTAATCAGTGCAGAACGCAAAGTAGTGTATTGCTGCTCTGCCCCCTCACTCTCTGCCCAATACACAGAGGTATCTGCCTCGCTGAGGCGTATGAGCTCTGCCGCCGTGTTACGGTAGGCCAGCAGGCGCGCCGCAATATCCATCAGCTCCGCACGGCTCACCTCATTCTCCTCTACCTGCGCCATTTGTTTCACCTCGCTCTCCAGCGCATTAAGCGCGGGGGAGAGAATATCCTCCGTCCATTCGGGTTGGCGCAAGCGCACACAGCCGTTGTGGTCATCCAAGCGGCAATCCAACCGCGCGCAGCGGAAAAACTCTTCTGCCGCCGTTTGCGCCTCTTCTATGTAATGCAGCAACTTAGGCGTGGCAAAATGGCGCAAACTCCCCTTGCGGGTGTGCGGATTATACAGGCGCAGCAGGTCATAGCGCAGCTCTGCCTCCCCCAGTGACAGCCCGAACTGGTTGGCAGCCACGGTCTCTATGGTGTGAGCCTCATCCAAAATCACAAAATCATTGGGGAAGATGAAAGAGGGCAACTGCTCCGCATGTTCCTCAAAGGGGTCTTGCTCTGCGCGGGTAAGCTCTGCAATGGATAACAAGCCGAAAAAGAGCGTATGGTTCAGCACCACTACCTGCGCTTCATCCACCCTGCGGCGGGCTGCCTGGTAGGGGCAATCCGGGCCGCAGTTGCGCGGGGTACACACATGGTTCTCACTGCACACCTGCGCCCACACCTTGCGGGTAATCCCCAGCTCCGGCGGCAGCTCGGCAAGCGAGCCCTCCCCGCAATCCCGAGACCAAGCCAACAGGTCATGCAGCTGCTTGGTCTCTGCTTGGTTAAACAAATCCGTAGCCTGCTCAAGAGCACGTTTCAGGCGGGTGCGGCACAGGTAATTGGCGCGACCTTTCAACAGCGCAGCAGAGAAATCGCTTTGCAACGCCTTGCGCACCGTGGGTATGTCTTTATGAAACAACTGCTCCTGCAAATTGATGGTGTGGGTAGAGATAATCGCCTTGCGGTCATGCTCCAGCGCATACCGCACCGCCGGTATCAGATACGCCAGGGATTTGCCTACCCCCGTTCCGGCCTCCACCAACAATGACCCGCGATTCTGCAATGCCGCCGCCACCGCCATCGCCATTTCCTGCTGCTGCGGGCGGTACTCAAATCCCCGCCCCCCGGAAAGCAAGCCGGAGGGAGAGAAGTCTAGCTCTGTTTGTGATATCAGCACGTCTTTAATTGAGGGCTTCAGCCCGAAGTTTCACCGCGCCGCAAGGCAAGGTTTCAACGAGCATTTGCGAGATTTCACCGACGGCGCCGCCGGAGGTTTCACCCGATTCGGCTCAACGCCGAATCGGCAGGAGCCACCTCTTCACCCCGAGGCGAAGCCTCGCTCTATTTTTCAGAACCGTTTTGAACCGTATTAATACTGGCGATAAGCATATAGCGAATATGACCCGCCGCCTTCCTAAGTGCCAAGGCAGACTCCGTCAATTCCGGGCAAGCCGCAGACAGCACCTGCATCCAATACTCCGTTTCATGGCACTCTTTTAAGGCTATCTTTAACTTATGCACAAAATCTTCCGGGCTTTCAGCATAATCAGCCTCGTGTATGTTGGCTCCTACACTTGTTGCTGAACGAGCCATCTGATTTTTCAGGAATGACTTACCCTGTATTTGGTCATACAGATTGATAATCTGTATAGCCAAATCAATGGAAGCATGTTTAAGTTTACCTTTTTTGTTATCCATGTCTGTATTGAAATATTGGCAGCTACGCTGCAATCTGATTCTCGGACAAGGCGGAATGCTCCCTGAAGAGCATTCCGGTGAAACCTCGCATAGCTCGGTGAAATCTCCTCGCCTTCGGCTCGTCGTTGAAACCTTGCCTTGCGGCGCGGTGAAATTTCGGGCTATCGCCCTCAGTGTTATTGCAGCGGTCTATCTCCTGTATCAGGAGTGCGTATATTCAACGGCAGCGTCGGGAAATACGTGCGCAGGGTGTTCACATTCGTGTTGCTGTCAATAAAGTACCACTTATTCTTCTCTGTGCCGCGGGTGTTGACATTATCACGGTAGGACTCATCTCTTACCGCATAGATGAAATCACGGCGTTCCATGCGTACGCGGCGGCCACTGGCAGTATCGGGCACGCTGAACCACAGTGTGGTGGGCAATACCACCAAGCGGCTGCGGTCGCCCTGCAATTTGATATCCTGCGCTTCTTTGTACTTGCCTTTCTGGGAGCCGTCTCGTATGGCGCGCAAGGCACTGCCGGAGCTCACCAGCTCATACTCGGCATACGGTGCACCGATGACAAAGCGTTCTACCTTGAAACCGCCTGCTTTCATCTGGCGGCCCATCTCCACATACTGGGCACGCAGGGCGTCCATGTTCTTCTTCATGCGGGCCTCGGCTTCTCCCGTGTTCATCTTTTTCTTGCCCGTAATGTAGTCTATATTATCGCCCTGGGTGCGGCTGGCCAAGCGATCTGCCAACGTGCGCTTGATGGGCGGATACATTGAGTCGCAGCACCACCCCATGTCACAGGCCATCACGGCTGCGCGGTACTCATTGGCGGCAGACTGCGCTTCTTTGGCTGCTGCGCTCACCGCGGCTGCCTCTGCCACAGCACATGCCCCCACTGCCAGTATAGCTGTTAATGCAAAATTCTTCATTACCCCCAGCTTATCACCTGCCCCCTGCCTTTTCAAGCTCAATCTCTGCCACCCTCCCCCGCAAATGTCAATTTGTCGAGCTGTGCACCGAGCGGCGAAAGGCGCGAGATTTCACCGATGTACTCGCAGAGTACGAGATTTCAACGAGCGTAAGCGAGGTTTCACCGTGGGCGTCAGCCTGTAGGTTTCACCGACGAGCCCTCAAGGCGAGGAGTTCTGAAATAAAATCGCCACGCAGCGTAAGCTGCGCTAACTTCCTAATCTTAAGAATAATGGCAGCTGGTGGCTCCAAGGCTGATTCGTTCGCTGCCCACAAACACCGATTTACCGCTCGTCACACCCATACAACAAGCCGCTGCGGTCTCCCACAGCGGCTTGTTATCAGAATTGTTGCGCCTTTTTTACTTGCGGCGGCGCTTGCCACGCCAATTTATCACGCCGAAGCTTCAGCGTAGGCGGAAGCTTTAGCGGCGGCGGCGACGTGCAGCCAGAGCAGCCAGAGCCAGCAGGCTCAGCGTAGCCGTGGTCGGCTCGGGAATGGTGGGGTCTGAGGGGTCGGTGGGATCTGACTCAAAAGGAAGCATCCCCTTCGCTATCTCAAGACTTTCATCGACACTAAATGCGGTATTATAAACACTTACATCGCCAGAAGAAAGAAATTCTTCATTTATCGTAAGTTGCGTATAACTTCCGAAATTATAATCCCAATTATTTGATTTAGTATCTGATGCTATGAGTTTCCCTGTTTCATCCCACAAATACAAATTATTTGTCAAAGTATACTGCAAACCTTCGTATCTTAAAGTATAAACAGATGTTGCATAGCTGACCTCGCGATCTATCACCAATCCACTTTTACCTCCAATGTTGATTATAGCATCATAAATCTGGCCAGAGTATGAATCATAGATATCCGTGCCACCAAATAGAACACCGGTGTTTGAAGTAATAGAACCAGTTCTACACACGGCATAAGAATTATCGTTATCAGTATTCAAAACATAAACAGAGGAAAAGCTCGTTTTCTTAATAAACGCATTCCAATTCAATGTAATGGCAATACTAATATCTTTTCCTGTTCCTACAGATTCTGTCAGAGAAGCTGTACTACCCTCCCAAGTAATGTTTACCGGTGTAGAACCCATAGCCATACCTGCCATGGCAAGCAGTAATGCAATTGTCTTTTTCATGTACATTTTTGATTTAGTGTTATTAGAAAGTGATAGCGTGCTGAGGTTGTTAGCATACGCAACCCGCACGGGCGCGGAGTCTACCTGATTTTGAATGAGATATACGCAAACGCTATTGAAAATTAAGACACAATAACAAAACAAGAGCATTTTAATTCCTATTGTTATTATATATGTAAAGTGATATAAAATAATAAAAGTGAGTCATTTGTAAAATTCTAGCTTGACATCTCATTCAAAAATAGATATCCTAGCGCGCGTTGCCTCACAAAACGGCATAACAGCCTAAAAAGGCACACGAAAGCTCTCAACAACAATATATAATACTCACATAACATGAAAAAGACACTTATAGCACTACTTGCCACCGTTAGCATTGCCGCGGGGGCAGAGCCGCTTGTTTTGCAACTGGACGCAAATGGAACAGCACAATTAGACAACGAAACTTTCAAAAATAATGAAATATCTATTGCATTAACGCTAAACTATAAATCACTTACCGGTTCTGGGGTTAATTTTTTGACAATTACAGGCACTGAATCAACATGGAAAGACGATGCAACTTTCGGATTATCGTACGATTCTGAGTGGGGGGAACTAGCAGCTGTTGTCAGAAATGCTACAACCGGAGATTTGGGCTGGAATGTAGTAGGAGGAGAGAGCATAGCTCTGGTATATACTTATCAATATGCGCCCGCTGATGATGGTGCCGGCGGTACAAATTATAACAGCAATCTGACGTTGCTTATGTATAATTGTGATGCGAACGGAAACATAATCGGCACCCCTGTATACAAAGTAAAGGACGATATAAAAAACAAATCAATTACCAACTTTACTTTATTGAATATTAATACATCGGCTTGCGAAAAATATGCAGTATACAACACTGTCTTGGATAAAGACAATGGTAAAGCAGCATTAGATTTACTTTTGGCATCTTCTGGCTCAACAACTCCCACTCCCCCCACCACTCCCGAATCCCCCGCAGCTCCCGAGCCCACTACGGCTACGCTGAGCTTGTTGGCCTTAGCCGGTTTGGCCGCACGTCGCCGCCGCAAGTAAAAGGGAGGCACACCCATTTCAAGAAAAAGCCGCAGTGATGATACACTGCGGCTTTTTCTATATTCAACATTAAAGGGGGGATTGTTAAATTTTTTGGTGGATGATTTCATTATTCATGCGGAGAAGCCACGCTTCATCCATTTCATGTAGTTTCTGCCTTGCGGAAATGATTTTTTAGTCAGGCGTGACCGCCTGAGGGGACGATTACCAACTGCGCGCGGCTGCGCCGCTTGCATGATAGCTCACTGCGTTCGCGTGATAGCGGTGCATGATAGTCATACATGATAGCTGCGCATGAAGGGCACTTAGCCACGGTAATCCTTAACAGAGGCTGAAATTCAACATCAAACATTCACCGCTTCGGTTTCGCCAATAGATGCACAGCACGGATAATGGCGCGGGTGACGATAGCCATGCGGTTATAGTCAAGCGTATCGGGGGTGTCGGTAGGCTCGTGGTAATGAGGATTGCGCAACATGGAGGTATCGGTAATCATAACGGAGGGGATACCGAGGGGGTAATAGTTGCGGTGGTCGGAGAAGTAGAGCTCCGTATCATGCACAAAGGGCAGGTTAATGCGGGCGGCGGGCATGTCTCTCTTCAATTCTGCCAGCAGACTGACGGCAAGCTCACGGGCGGCGGGGTCTCCCACCACGGCTATAAAATTACCCACCGTGGGCAGCATGAGAGAATAGCCGGGAAAGATAGAGGGCTGGCTGTCCGGCTCGTCTGAGTAATAGCCCAGCATCTCCAGACAAATCAGCCCCAGCACTTTCTCCTTATCGCAAGCAGCGGAGTGGTGGGCAGAGCCCATATCGGGCGTGTTGAAGTAGGGCGGCTCCTCACAATCCCACGCCACGAGCTCTACGGTGTGCGTGAAAGTTTCTTTCGGCAGGCGTGCCGCCAGCTCCAGCAGGGCAGCCACGGCACTAGCATTGTCATCCGCCCCTTGGTTCACACCGTAATCCTCACCTATATCACAGGCATCATAATGAGCACCGATGATATAGCGAGTGTCTTTGACACCGGGGCGGGTAGCACAAATGTTGCAGCGTTTTTCGCCGTCCTCGGTGGTAAAGTATTGGCGTTGCACCTGCCAACCGGCAGCACGGAAGCGAGCCTCAATATAATCACGCGCATGGTTGATGGTGCTGCCATAGCGGGGGTGGGCGCAAAGCCGCTGCACATGGGTACGCAGCGTGGCTTGCTCAGCGGCCGGTATTTCAATGGCGGGGGTATGGTGGCTCTCTATCATGCCACAAGAGCAGAGAGAGAAGCACCCCAACAACAAGAAAATCCATTTCATAGGGATAGTGTTGAGTTTCATTTTTTTTAAGAAATAGCCACCTGCAACGCCTTACGCATGGCGGCCACGGTGGCGTCTATATCCGCCTCTGTATGGGCGGTAGAGATAAAGCCCGTTTCATACGGAGAGGGGGCAACGTACACCCCTTGCTCCAGCATGGAGAGGAAGTAGCGGCGGAACATGTTGAAATCTGCCGTAGAGGCCGTGGCAAGGTCCGTGACATCTTGCGTGGTGAAGAAGAGGCAGAACATGGAGCCGCTGCGCTTAAAGGTGAGCGGCAGCTGCAAATCCGCCAGCGCGGCGCGCACGCCGTCCTCCAAGCGGGCACCGAGGGATTCGAGGCGTGTGTAGGCATCGGTAGACTCCAGCTCATGCAACTGGGCGAGGCCGGCAGCCATGGCCACGGGATTGCCGCTGAGGGTACCGGCTTGGTACACGGGGCCCAGGGGGGAAACGCAGTTCATGATATCTGCGCGACCACCGAACGCGCCCACGGGCAAGCCGCCGCCAATCACCTTGCCCAGGGTGGTGAGATCCGGCGTGATGTTGTGCTTACCCTGCACACCGGCGGGGGAGATACGGAACCCCGTCATCACCTCATCAAAAATGAGCAGCGCGCCCTCTTGCGCCGTAATCTCACGCAAGAACTCCAGATACCCGGGCTTGGGCAGATAGAAACCGGCATTACCAGGATACGGCTCTACAATAATGGCGGCAATTTGCTGCGGGTGCTGCGCAAAGGCGCGGCGCACGGCATCGGGGTCATTATACGGCAGGGCAATGGTAAGCTCTGCAAACTCGCGGGGCACACCGGCACTGTCGGGCTCTCCATGGGTAAGAGCACCGCTGCCGGCAGCAACCAGCAGGCTATCCACATGGCCGTGGTAGCAGCCCTCAAACTTGATGATGTATTTGCGCCCCGTGTAACCGCGGGCCAAGCGAATGGCGCTCATGGTAGCCTCCGTGCCGCTGTTGGTCATGCGCACTTTCTCTATGGAGGGAATCCAACGGCAAATGGTCTCGGCCATATCCACCTCAATACGGGTGGGTACACCATAGCCCAAACCGTTGGGGATGGAAGCCTGCACGGCAGATATCACACTTTGCGGAGCATGCCCCAAAATGGCAGGCCCCCACGTACCCACGTAGTCAATGTACTGCTTGTCATCCTCATCCCACAAGTGGGCACCCTGTGCACGCTTTACAAAAAACGGCGCACGCTCCAGCCGGCGGAATGCCCGCACGGGAGAATTGACACCACCCGGTATTACCTTGCATGCACGCTCAAAAAGTTCTTCAGATATCGCCATGGGGGTATTATAGCATGAATGTCAAATTGCATTTATGTGCGGGGGATTTTGTCAGGCATGTCCGCCTGAAGGGTGGGACAAACTGCGCGCGCGGCTTCGCCGCTTGCATTATAATTATCCATGATGGCTGCCATACAAGAACTCAAAATACTTTCTTGCCAAACCGCGCGCAATATGTTATCTTACTACCCATGAAACACAACATTCTACCCCATGTAATGTCGGCCCTGGCATTGATGTCTTACCCCGTGCAGGCACAGGAACCGCTCACATTTTCACTTGCGGCAAAGGCAGATACCGAAACACCCAAAGCCGTCATAGACGTATTGCTGACCATCAACACATTTCACTTGAATGAGGTGTATCAGTCTGCCGAAAAACTCAAGGCGCAAACACAAGAAGAAATCAACACTATGTTGCAAAACTCCCGCTTGAGTGAGTTTGCAGAGTTCAGGTTGGTAGGCGTACACCTGTACAGTGCCCCCCACGCCACGGCACAAGAAATAGGCATAGCCCAAAGCCTGCGTGAGCAGTACCAAGCAGATTTGGTGTTGGACTTGGGCGTGCTTGACCAATACGGCGTAGGCGGGCAAGCCTACACAACGGGAATGTACGGCGAGTTTGTGTGCGGACAAGCCTTGAATCCGCAAGAAGATTCTTACCTTGCAGAGGTAGACGTGCTACAAACCAACAGAATAGAGTCCACCTACTCATACACGACGGCACATGAGCTGGCCCACCTAATGGGGGGCGGTCACAGCCAAACGCAGGATACCCAACCATGGCGCGGTCTGTACACATTTGCCGTCGGCGCGGTGGATAATCAGCAATCTGCCGTTACCCTGCTCACTTATGAAAACCGCCGCGAGCACTCATACAGGCGGGGGCAGTTCCGTAAGCTGTGCGTTCTTTCATCCCCCGTGCCGTATGAGAAAGACGGCATCACCTACAACACCGGCAATGCCGACACGGACAACCGCCGCTGTTTTCTCATGAGTCTGCCCATGGTGGCAGGCTACCGCGCGGGCTCTGCCACCGCTGTGCTCAATGACAGCCCGCAACGCGCCTTCGAGCTGCCGCCGCTGCTGTCCATGCCGGAATACATTGCCCGCTTGCAGCAGTGTGATAATGACAATCTGCTGCTCCTGATGGCGGCATGTATGGAGCACACACCGCAATTATTCTGCAACAACCGTTTCACCCGCGTATGGGGCAGCACGGCCAACGCCACGCCGGACACCACCCCCGGCAACGCCCCCAATGTGTGGTACCGCTTTACCGCCCCGCACACCGCCACCTACACCGCAGGATTCCGCACCCTCAATGATGCCCGACACCGCTGCCGCATCTTCCGGCAAGACGGAGACCAAGCAACGGAGATAAGCACCACCGCCGCAGACAATGCTGAGCACACACACGGCAGCCTTCGTTTCCTAGCCATGCAGGGGGAGGAGATTTTGGTAGAAATATCTGCCGAACAGGAAAGCGGCCTTTTCAACTTTTTCCTGACATCGGATGCCCCTGCACCGCCCCTGCCTGAGTTTGCGGATGCTTTTCAGGCAGAAGACTGGAATATGCACAGCATGGATGCGCTGCACCATGCCGTCCTCAATCCTGACGCGACAGATTTGAAAAGGCTGTTGGCTTTGTACAAAGAATATGAATTGACGGACGAGAATGAACTGAATCGGCTGCTCACCCCGGCAGCCATGCTGGGCTATACGGAGCACTGCAGCCTGCTGTTGGAAGCGGGAGCAACACCCGAGGAAAACTTCTATTCTCCCCTGTTGTGGGCTACGCTGACCGGACAAAAGGAAACAGCAGCCCTGCTGAAAGAAGCCGGAGCCACCTTCAAGACGGATGATACCGAAACATTGTCACGAGTGATGGCGGAGCTTTGCCTCTACAATTGTTATGACTCCGTCATGCGCCTGACAGACAGCGGTGTGGATGCCAACATGCCCGTAGGGAGATTTATTATCGTCAAAACAAGCAGCAGCAAAAAGAAAGAAGAGGAACCCACCCGAGAAGACCGCTTGTTGCACTACGCAGCAAAACAGGGGAATACACAGGCCGTACAATACCTGCTGAGCAAAGGCGTTGCGGTGGATACCCCGGACTCTATGGGTTGCACCGCCTTGGAATGGGCGGCCGAAGAAGGGCATACGGACTGCGTGAAACTGCTGCTGGCAGCAGGTGCCTGCCCGAATGCCATATCTGAAGATACAGATGGGTCACCTTTGGCAAATGCCGCTGCACAGGGGCACGCTGATTGTGTCAAGTTGTTACTGGAGGCCGGGGCAAATGCATCTGCCGCAGTACACAAAGAGAAAACGCCCCTCATGCTTGCCATGGAGATTGACAACAAGGCATGTATAGAGCTGCTGCTGCCAGCCACGGCAGATCTGACGGCCGCCACGCAAAAAGGCTACACCACGTTAATGGCCGCAGCCTGCATGGAAACACCTGACATGCTTACCGAATTGTTGAACCGAGGGGCAGATGTGAATGCCCGAGCCCTGAGCGGCAAAACAGCCCTGCTGATGGCTGCCCTCCACGGGCGTTTGGAAAACATGAAGATTTTGGCAGAAAAAGGGGCAAACGTCAACGCGCAGGATAACGAGGGAGTAAGCCCCCTGCTCATGACCACCCAACGCGGCAGCACTGAGGGCACCGAACTTTTGCTGGCACACGGCGCAGATGCCGCTTTGGCAGACAAGAGCAAATGTACCCCGCTGATGCAAGCCACCCGCAACGGCAATACGGAGTGTGTGCGTATTTTGCTGGAGCACGGGGCCAAAGACTCTTACACCCGCCGTCAGCGCACTACATCTCTCATGTTGGCGGCAGCCAAAGGCTCCGCAGATTGTGCACGCCTGCTGTTAGCCGCCGGCTCTAAAGTAAATGCACGAGACGATGCCCGCATGTCACCCCTTTGCTTTGCGGCACATCACGGCAACGCAGAGTGCCTGCAACTTCTGCTGGAGGCGGGGGCCAAAGTTCAGGTGAAAGATACACAGGGGCACTCCCCGCTGATGTATGCCGTACAAAAAGGCCACACGGACTGTGCACGCTTGTTGATAGAACAGGGGGCCAAGGTGAATGAGGCGAACAACTCCGGCCAATCGGTTTTGATGCAGGCGGCAGACGCAGGGCATACGGCTTGCGTGCAGTTGTTGCTGGAGCACGGGGCTACGGCATCTGCCACAGACCCCTACGGTGATACCGCCCTGAGCATGGCCGTGCGCAATAACCACACGGACTGTGTCAAACTCTTGCTGCAGCATGATACCAACCTTGCTCAACAAAATAAGAACGGATATACGCTGATGCACCTTGCCGTGCGAGATGCCGGAGTTAAGTGCGTACAACTGCTGTGCGAGGCGGGAGCCCCCGCAGATGTTGCCGATAAGGATGAGATTACCCCCTTGGTATACGCCGTGAAGGCCGATTATCGGGACGAAGGAGCAGATGTGATTCGCCTGCTGCTGCAACACGGAGCCGATGTCAACAACAGATATGTGATTCAGAATGCCGTGAGTCTTGCCTCTGCAGATACCTTGCAGCAGCTTTTGCAAACGGGAATGAATTTTGACTACCTCTCGGAAGACGGCAAGACCCTGATGCATCTTGCCGCAGCCGAGAACAACATTGACGGTATGAAGCTCCTGTTGCAAAAAGGCGCAGACTTGGATTCCCCCGACCGGCAGGGACTCACCCCCCTGCACCATGCGGCAGCAGGCGGGCATATCCATGGTGTTGCGTGGTTATTGAGCAAGGGTGCCAACATTAACGCCATAACGGCTAAGGGCAGCAATGTGTACCAATGCGCCGCCTCTTCCTGTGATATTCGATTGCTGAAATATCTGGCAGCCAAGGGGCAATCCCCCCACCACCTCAACCACCGGCAAATGTCTGCCCTGCATATTGCAGCCTTGAGCGACACAAGCAGTTACGCGGTCATTAAACACTTGCTTGAACTGGGGCTTAACCCCAATGCGGTTGATGAGGAAGGTAAAACACCCCTCATGTATACCACGGAATCAGGCAGTTTGCAGGAGCTACTGGAGCACGGGGCAGATATTCATGCCAAAGACAAAGAGGGCCGCACAGCCCTGCACTATGCCGCCATCAACAACAGGCGTTATCTCTACCAAGATTTGGTTAAACACGGCGCGGATCCCAACACGCCCGATAACAGCGGCAAAACGCCCCTCATGTATGCCAAAGAGGCCAAACAAAAACAGGAGGATGCCATGTATGAAAAACAACCGAATGCTGACCCCATGCGTGATATCTTACGCCGAGGCCGACTTTTTTAAGAGCAATGCGATTTTTCGGTAAGTAGAATGTAGAAAATCCATCCGTCACAGCACAGGCGGCGGCTTGAGGGGCTTAAATGAGGTGCTTGCTGCGCAAGCATGAAGGGTTCGCTACCGCTCACATGGAGTGGCCCCAATAAGCTAATCATTCAAGAGGGCTTCCACCTCGGGCACCCGGCTCTCTTTGCCGTACAGCATAACGGAGTTGTTCATTTTGTCACGTGCAGTTTTATCTGCCCCGGCAGCCAAGAGCAGGCGCACCATCTCCGTATTTCCCTTGAATGCAGCATGCATCAGCGGGGTAACGCCCATGACATCTGCCACGTTAGGGGAGGCCTGATTCTCCAGCAAAAAACTCACCACCTCTTTATGACCGGCCAATACGGCGGCATACAAAGCTGTGTAGCCGGCTACATCTTTTACCTCTACATCGGCACCGTCGGCCAAAAGCTGTTTGACACTGTCAAGATTACCTTTCTCGGCAGCTTGAATGAGGGGTATCTCCTGATGCGGTGCAGGCTGAGACAAAGAATCAAGAATAAGCTGAATATCGGGGTCTTTCGGCAGAACAACGGGCTCCGCGGGCTGCGGCTCGGGCTCTGCCACGGCGGGTTGCTCGGGCTCCGTGGGCTGCGGCTCGGGCTCTGCTACGGCGGGTTGCTCGGGCTCCGTGGGCTGCGGCTCGGGCTCTGCTACGGCGGGTTGCTCGGGCTCCGCTACGGCGGGTTGCTCGGGCTCCGTGGGCTGCGGCTCGGGCTCTGCTACGGCAGGTTGTTCGGGTTCCGCGGGCTGAGGCTCGGGCTCTGCCACGGCGGGTTGCTCGGGCTCCGTGGGCTGAGGCTCGGGCTCTGCCACGGCAAGTTGTTCGGGGGGCACATCAGAAGACTGCGCGACAATAGGTTGCGATTCAGCCTGAGAAGCTGCTTTGGCATTCAATATCTTGCGACCGGCGTACAAAGATGTAACCAGAGACAAAATAATACCTGCCAGAACAAGAGAAATGCCGTAAATGAGAAGCCTGCGTTTCATGATACCGGTTTGATTTCTATGCGCACATCATAACACACGGCAGTGCTTGCCTGCAAGGTTATTCCGCCTTATCGGCAGAATCTTGTGCGTTATTTTTGGGGCGTGTCATGTACTTCATGACAGCATACAGCACCACCAACAAGACAACACCGAGCACAATGAGGTGAGATTCTGCCTTGATAGCGGCTATCAGCTCCTCCGGAGAATCAAGCAGAGCGGGATTGTTGCGGCCCACTTTGTCGCCGAACCAAGCCAATACCCAGCACCAAATGGCAGAGCCCGTGATGGTGGAAATGCTGAATTTGAGGAAGTTGACACGAGCCATACCGGCAGGAATGGAAATAAGGTGACGAATCACCGGCAGGAAACGCGAGAAGAAAATACCACCCGTGGCATAGGCACGCATGAACTCCTCTGCCTTTTCTACCTTGTGTTTGGGCATGAAGAAATACTTACCGAACTTGTAAATGAACGGACGCCCCGCCCACAGCGCGGTAAAGTACATGATAACGGAGCCTACGTAAGAGCCGACGGTACCGGCAATCACCACCCCCCAAAAACTCATATTGCTGCCGGGCATGGCTGCCAGAATAGCGGCAGGCGGCACGACAACCTCACTGGGTACGGGGATGATGGAGCTCTCCATCGCCATCAGAATGACTACCCCCAAATACTCCCAGGCTTTCACCCAGTCCATCCAAATTACTATCAAGTCGTGCATGCAGGCATTATGCACATAAAGGCTTTTCAGGCAAGCAAAATTACCGCCTTATCACTTTTTGGTGAAGAAAGCGCGTTGTTTATCAGAGATAGGCATGCCTGCCAGCTCCATGGCGCGCAGCATTTCCTCCCACAATTCACGGCGCTCTGCCATGTCATTGGTGCGCAACAAATAACTGGGGTGGTGCGTCACAATGACGGGTATGCCGCAAAATTGCCCGCCATCCCGTCTGTAATCTGCCAGCGGCAGCTCTCCCCGTTGCAATAAACCGCGGGCGGCCACTATACCCAACGCAACAATGACGCGGGGCTGCACCAAGCGTGCCTCCAGCTCTACCACCGAGGCGGAGAAACGGATTTCTTTTTCAGACGGCGCACGGTTGTTGGTTGTTTGGCGTGCCATGGAGGGGCGGAATTTTACCAAGTGGGTGGTATATACCTGCTCTCTCGTAAGCCCCATGGCTTTGAGAACGCCATTGAGTTTCTCACCGGCCTCTCCGCTGAACGGGCGGCCGGCTCTCTCATCATAATAATTGGGGGCATCCCCCACAAACATGATATCTGCCTGCCGATTCCCCTCACCGAACACCACTTTATCCCTCAAGGTGCCCAGCTCTCTCAGCGGCCGCCAAGTGGGCAGCATGCGCTCCGTGTTTGCCCATACCTCATCCGCATTGCTGCCACCGGGGCGGAAGAAAGGTATGTCTTCCTCTCGGTACCCGCGGTCAACCACAGCAGGGGCATCTGCCTCCCTCAAGGCAGAGAGCAGCGCACTGATACCTTCCACCGGCTCAGCAGGGGCAGGTGCAGCAGCCATGGCGGGTGCTGCGGGTGCGGCGGCAACAACCGCCTGCACGGGGGCAGCCACGGGCTTACACACCCCGCGGCGGGCTGCCAGCATCCACTCACGCAAAATACCGCGGGCAGACTCATCGACAGAAAGGCGCTCCACACCCGCATCTTGCAGGGTGTGCAAATAATTGAGCACCAGTTCTGTCGCAGTCATGTGTTAATTAATCATTGTCAGAAAGAGAGAAAGAACCGTCGCCCGTTGCCACAACGGCGCCATCGGCCAATCTGCTCTCGTATGAGTATACACCCTCATCGCCATCCGTAAAGGTCAGGCGGTAGGTATGGGTCTCTGCACCGCCGTTCACCGTTTCCGTGACAATGGCTTTTGTGTCAGAGGAACGCTCATATTTAAACAAAGAAGCGGAGTCTTTGCAAGCGTTATCTGAGGTAAAGCAGAGGGATTTCTCTACCTTTTCAGTGCCGGTAGCCACACGAGACTCACCGTTAATTACCAGCGTATGCCCGTTGAGAGACTCAGGGGCGTCGCTGCTGAAAACATCGCTGATACTTTTAATGCCACTGCTTGTGGTTTTGACCAGCGCATCAGCACCTGCCACCGCGCCGCTTGCAGCCACCAGGGTGGACGTAATGCAAGAGCTGAGCAACATCGCGCTGATTCCGATTATCATGCAGGCTGTGGTTTTCGTGTTCATGCGCGCGCTATTATGCACAATAAATGCCATTTGTCAATATTTATTAACAAATAGCATTTCTGAAGCTAACTGAAAATACTTGATTCTGACAGGTGTTTATGTTACAAATACACCATGCGAACACTTTTCCGATTCATCATTTCAGCCCTGTGCATACCGGGGCTGTTGAACAGCTGCTATTTCAACACGACGGCTAAAATCATAGACAAAGCCTGCTATGAAGCGCAGGCCAATACAGCAGATTTGAATAAAGCCCCCAACCCCGTGGTATATTTTGACGGCACCCGTTATTACATTGAGCTGCCGAGATACCGCTACGGCACACCGCTGAGCATTCAACACTCCGTATTTGATGATGAACCCACCGAAGCAGTGGCTGAAAAACGCGGGGATGCCATGTTCCTCATTTCAGAATCCTTTGCCAAATACCTCACGGGGCAAGGCGGTAAAGAGAAAGTAAGCAGTATTTTGGTTGAGGTACCCAACGGTGAGGACCTTAAAAAGTACAGCCAACGTATACCCGTTGTCAAAAAAGCAACGGAAAGAACGGTAAGCTACACATACCGCTCTCCCAACGCAGGCTGGCTGTATGCAGCAGCCCCCTTTAACTGGCTGTTGGTAGACCTGCCCGTTACCGTGGCAGAAAACGCAGCCATTGCCGCCGGCGTGGCCGCGGTTATATGGGTGCTGGTAGAGGCCGATGACGATGATGATGACTTCTATCCTCACCACCACCATCATCATCACCACCACCACCGTCACCATCATTAATCAGCGGCGTATGGTGCAGAAACAGCCCCGCCTGCGGTGCCGATGCGCCTGAAAGTTAAAATAACGAAACAGTTAAGGTTGACAATTACATTCTGCAAGGGTAAAATTGCGGTACGCAAATGACACGCATGCACACATGGGCCAAGATGCTGCTGGCACTGCTGATATTACCGGTAGTGGCAGCGGGCGGGGCTGTCAGTGTGTGCACCTGCCACCATGAGGTGGTGCATGCAGGCACAAGTTGCGGCTGCGGGCATGGGCATATTCACGAGGGAAAACCTCAAAAAGAACAACCGCAGGAGCACCGCTGTGCTCATGTGGAGAATGAAATGCAGCCGGTATCTGCCCAAATACAGCTGCCTATTTTTGATTGGGCGCAAGGCACCGCAGTACAGATTCCGGATTTTCACTGGTGCCTGAGCCGCATGCACAGTTTGGTTGCGCTGAGCTTAGAACGCACCGAGTTATGGGATCCACCGGACACACGGTTGCTCCCGCTGTTGATTTAAAGCACACCTTTGATTGTAAAAGAGTCGGTCTCACCCACGCCTGCGGCGAGAGCGCGTTTACCGTATTTGTAAGCAGGCATTTTCCTTTCAAAAGACAGATAATATCAAGCTAATGAAACACTATACTTTTGCAGTTGCCTCAATTGCTTTGTCATTGAGCAGCTGTGTATCTTATCAAGAGGCACCGGCAGACCTGAACCGAGACACGCTTGAGTGGGCTCAGGTATCTGCCGCCATGTGCAAAGGTCAACACCTTAACCGCGAGCAAATGATTAAAATTGGCCTGCTGCTGAACCGCGAGCTGAACCAAGCGCGCCTCAAAGTAGCCAAGAGCACCTCCGTGGCAGAGTTTGCCGGGCTTTGGGAAGACCCGAGCGTATCATTTGAAATAGAGCGCGTGTTCGGTGAAAACATTACCAACAATGCCGTATCTCCCGAGCTGACCCTGCCGGTAACGGGCTTGCCCGCACTGGCAGAGAAAATTGCAGAGCAGTACAAAGAAGGCGACTATTGGGAGATGCGCGCTACCGAGCGCAACTACCTGACCGAGCTGGAGTGCCTGCGCCACCGCATTATGGTAACGCATGCCAAGCTGCATGTGATGCAACACCGCCTTGCAGTCATGCAGGAAGAGCAGAAAAAAATTGACCGTCTGCATGAGCTGGGTGAGGTAGATTTCGGTGCGTTCCAAGTGGCCACGCAGCGTTTGAATGACACACGCCGCGAGCAAATGGAGCTGGAGACCGAACACCTGCGCCAGCGTAATGAATTGATTGAAATGCTGGGGCTGCACCCCACCGTGGGTGAAATCGAGCTGAGCGGCCACCTGCCCAACGGTGTACCCGGCTTGGTAGCTGCCCCCACCGCAGAGGCTCTGCTTACCTCGCCCTCGCTTCTGGCTGCGCAGGCAGCCTACGGCGCATCTGAGACAGAGCTGCGCGCCGAGATTCGCAAACAATACCCGGAGCTGGGCATAGCTCCCCTTTACGGCCGTGAAGACGGCAATGACAAGGTATCCATCGGCTTTTCCATTCCCCTGCCCGTATGGAACCGCAACCGCGAGGCCATTGCGCGCGCCACGGGAGACCGCACCATCAAGCACGCAGAGCTCATCACCGAGTGGCGCAAGCTGGTGCAGCAGGCATCTCTGCTGAACAATGAGCAAAAGTTGCTGCGCCAACACTGCGCAACAGAATTTGAGCGTCTTGATGAACTGGAGGCCGCTGCCGACCAACAAGAAAAACTCTTCAATCTGGGTGAAACCTCCATCCTTGAGCTGGCAGAATCCCGCCACGTGGCCTATGAACGCCGCTTGGCTTATTTGGATTGCCTCTCCGAGCTGTTGGTGTCCCGCTGCAAACTTCAATACTTGAACCCCTCTTATAACAAACAATGAAAATTTCCCGCATTTCACCGTTTTTGTTTTCTATGACAGCCGCCTGCATGCTCGGCCATGCAGAAGAGCATGTGCACGGTCCCGGCTGCAACCATGACCACGCTGCCGAAGCCAAGGAAGAACACGTGCACGGCCCCGGCTGCAACCATGACCACGCTGCCGAAGCCAAGGAAGAGCACGTGCACGGCCCCGGCTGCAACCATGACCACTCCGCAGAAGCCAAGGAAGAACACGTGCACGGCCCCGGCTGCAACCATGACCACGCCACCGAAGCCAAAGAAGAACACGTGCATGGCCCCGGCTGCAACCATGACCACGCTGCCGAAGTCAAAGAAGAGCACGTGCACGGCCCCGGTTGCTCTCATGACCACGCCGGACACAACCATGCCCCGGGTGAAACATGCAGCGGTGGCGAAACCATCATTGTGGAGGCAGATGCCCGCGCCCGAGACCTGGTGAACATGCGCATTGAAACCGTGCCCTCCCCCTCAGATGTACTGGTGCACTCTCTGTATGGCTACCTCAGCACGCCCGACCACGCCATGCAAACATACGCCCTGCCCTGCGGCGGCCGCATTACCCTGCATGTCAAATCTGCCCAGCAGGTGAAAAAGGGAGACTTGCTGTACACCTTGCAAAGCCCCGACATCATGGAGCAGCAGGCAGAGGTCATCCGCATTAACGCATCCCTGCAACGCTGCGAGTCAGAGATTGCCACGCTGGAGTCCCGCATCAAAGAGCTTGCAGCAGCCGGTACCCGCAACAAAGATTTGGAGGTTGAGCTGGCCAACAAAAAGGCAGAGCTCGCCCAACAGCAACAGGAGTTCCGCGCCGTACAAACCCGCCTTAACATGCTGACGCTGGGCGGCACCCTGTCAGAGCAAGGTTCCCTCACCGTACTGGAGGTGCGCGCCGAAGCAGACGGCACCGTGCGCAACGTGGGTGTTACCCAAGGCAGTTGGGGTGAACAGGGGTCTCCCGTGGTATCCATGAGCAACGTGCAGGAGATGGAAATTGCCACCACCATCTACGCCTCCGACGTGCCCGACTTTACCACCGTGCGAGCCACCATACCCACAGGCCGTGAGCAACAAGCCGTGGAAGGCACCTGGCGCTTGGCAGAAGAAGTGGACGCCACCACCCGCACGCGCGAGTTATACTTTAACCCCACCACCATCCCCGCAGGGGTGCAGCCCGGCCAACTTTGCCGCTTGGACCTCTACAACACCGGCAACTCCCACGGCACGGTATCCATACCTGACTCCGCCGTGGTGAAAGTGGGTGTAGATGATGTTGTGTTCGTAGAAATAGGTGAGGGCAAATTTGCCATGGTCAAGGTGCACGCCGGCACAAGCCGCCGCGGCATGACCCCGGTATCCGGCCTTTCCGCCGGCCAGAAAATCGTGGTTAAAGGCGGGTACGAGCTCAAGTACCTCATCCCCGGCGACGGGCAGAAGAAAAAAGCCGGGCATTTCCATGCAGACGGCGTATTCCACGAGGGCGAAGACCACTGATAAGCAAAAAACAGAACGCATTAATGACAGGTCATGAATGCATTGATATCATTCTGTCTTAAAAACCGCATCACGGTGGTGCTCATATCGCTGATATTGGCAGCGGTGAGCGCCTTTGTGGTGGCAACATTGCCGGTGGACGTATTCCCGGAGCTCAAGCAGCCGCGCGTCACCATTCAGACCGAGGCCGGCGGTCTCTCTGCCGAGGAGGTAGAGCAGTATATCTCCATCCCGCTGGAGTCTGCCATGCAAGGCACCCCCGGTGTGCGCAAGGTAGATTCATCCTCCGGCGGCGGTCTCTCCTTTGTATGGGTAGACTTTGATTGGGGCACGGATATTTACCTGGCGCGCCAGATTGTGTCGGAGCGTTTGGCAACCGTGCGAGAATCCCTGCCCGAGCAGGTAGAAACCGAGATGGCCCCCATTGTCTCCGTAACGGGTGAGATTATGGTGATCGCCATTCAGGGCGATGAAACGGCAGACCCGCTGGAGGTACGCCGCGTGGGCGAGTTTGAGCTGCGCAACCGTTTGCTGGCCATCCCCGGTGTGGGGCAAGTAACCGTGCTGGGCGGCAGATTGCCCGAGTACCAAGTGGCCTATGACCCTGAGAAAATGCGCCAGGCAGGCGTAAGCTTCTCAGACCTCAAAAACACCGTAGAGGCCGCCCAAAGCAGCATACCTGCCGGGTACTTGGAAGACGTGGCAGGTGTTGAGCTGCCCGTACAACAAAACACCCGCGCCTTTACCCCCGAGCACCTCAAGCGCGCCATTGTGACAGACCACCCCACCGATGGCGTGGTGAGATTGGAAGACGTGGCAGATGTCAAGATTGACGGTGCCCCGCGCCGCGGCAATGCCGGCTATGGGCGCGGCGGCAGCACGGCAGGCGGCGAGGCCGTGGTGCTCTCCGTACAAAAAGTACCGGGAGCCAACACACTGGAGCTCACCTACGCAGTGGATGCCTCCGTGAAAGAGTTTGAAAAGAGCAGACTGCCGAGCAACATGAAGCTGTATGCAGATGCTTACCGCCAGGCAGACTTCATTGAGCTGTCTCTGGAGAACGGCAAAGAGACCCTGCTTATCGCCGCAGTGGTGGTAGTGCTGGTTATTCTGCTCACGCTGCTCAATATACGCACAGCCATTATCACCCTCATCAGCATGCCGCTCTCCGTTGTGTTCGGCATGGCACTCTTCCCCATCTTCGGGCTGGGTGTCAATATCATGACACTGGGCGGTCTGGCCGTGGCCGTGGGTGATGTGGTTGACAACGCCATCATCTTTGTGGAAATCGCGTGGCGAGCCCTGAGCCGCAACGCCGCCAAACCCAAAGAGAAGCAAAAAAGCCGCTACCGCGTGCTCATGGATGCCAAGAAAGAGATTGTCAGCTCCATCAGCTACTCCTCCGTCATTATTCTGCTGGTGTTTGCCCCGCTGTTGTTCCTGAGCGGTATCGAAGGGCAATTCTACCGCCCGCTGGGTATCTCTTACATGCTGGCACTGGCGGCATCTCTGCTGGTATCCATTACGCTCATTCCCACGCTCTGCATCATTTGGTTCAAGCCAGGCAAAACACAAACCAAGAATGGGGACTCCGCCACGGCCCGCTTCATCAAGCGCCTTTACACCCCGATTCTCCATTTCTGTTTGGCATGGCCCAAGTCTGTATTCGGTGCACTGCTGGCAATCACGGGTGCCTCCCTGTGGCTGGGCAGCACCTACGGCACCAGCTTCCTGCCACCTTTCAATGAAGACTGCTACACGCTCTTCGTGAATGCGGTTCCCGGCACCTCACTGGAGGAGACGGAGCGCATCTCTCGCCAAGTCATGCAGCAGATTCAGCAAATTGACGGCGTTAAAACCGTTACCCAACGCACAGGCCGCGCAGAGAATGATGAACACGCTGAGCCCGTAAGTGCCAGTGAGCTGGTGGTGCGTGTAGACCTGAACAAGGACCAACGCAAAATGAGAGAGCAGTTCAAAGAGGCCATGCGCGGCATACCCGGTGTCAGCGGCATGGTGGGGTTCCCCATTGCTCACCGCATCAGCTCTGCGCTCTCCAACTCCAACTCGGAAATCGCCATCAACATCTTCGGTGATGACCTTCCCCAAATTCGCGCCGCCGCCAAAAAGGCTGCCCAAATTTTAGCAGAAATGCCGGAGGTAGCAGATGCCCGCGCCAACCGAGAGGTGATGGTAGACACCATACACGTGGACTATAACAGAGAGGTGCTGGCAGCCTACGGGCTTACCATGACCGACGCCGCGGAGCAGGTTTCCGCAGCCCTCAACGGCATGCAGGTGGGTGAAATCATACGCAACCTTGACCACTGGGATGTGGTGCTGCGTTTGGATGCAGACCTGCGCCGCAGTATGGATGATGTGCGCAACCTGCAACTGGTGGCCCCCGGCGGCAAAAAAGTACCGCTGGGTGAAGTAGCCCATGTGTACCGCGCAGAAACCACCAACCTCATTCTGCGTGACAACTCCCGCCGCAAGGCCATGATCTCTTGTAACCCCGCCGCAGACTCCAACTTGGGTGACCTTGCCAAAGCCTGCCGTGAAAAGCTGGACCCCGCCATGAACGCCATGGGCTGCACGGTAGAATATGCCGGCACTATCAAGAGCCGAGAAGAAGCCGGCAAGCGTCTGTACCTTTTGGGCGGTATTGTTTGTGTGCTCATCGTACTGTTGCTCTCCAGCTCCCTGGGCAGTGTACGCCGTGCACTTGTTACGCTCATCAACATTCCGCTCTGCCTGGTGGGCGGCATTGTGGCCGTGTTCCTGGCCTCGCCGGAGACGGTCAGCTCCGTACTGAGCGGCACGGGCTATGTGCACCCCATCCTCTCCGTGAGCTCCATTGTGGGCTTTGTTACGGTAATCGGCTTTGCCATTCGCTCCGGCCTCATTCTGCTCAACCGCTACCGCGCGCTTGAGCTCGGCGGCATGTCCGCTGAAGAGGCGATTCTCGCGGGCTCTACGGAGCGAGTCATCCCCATCATGATGACCTCACTCACCACCATTTTGGGTCTGCTGCCGCTCATTTGGGCAAAGGACCAACCGGGCGGTGAGCTGCTGGCACCGCTGGCCATCGTGCAGTTCGGCGGCTTGGTTTCCGCCACCATTCTCAACCTGCTGGTCATGCCCGCCACCTGCAAGATATTCGCCAAATTCATCTCTGCAACGGATAAATAAAAGCAGGCATGCTTTAACACCGAGCCCGCATTCCGTGATAAAGTAACGGAATGCGGGTTCTGCGTACCCCCATTCAAGCGCCGCCCCTTCCATAAAAATTAGATTGACGTATGCGGGCAAGGCGCATACAATAAGCGCATGATAGAAATAAGCATTTCTCAACAGACGCTATGCTACAAAGGCCACAGCTTCCGCATCTCTACGGGCGCAGCGGGGGTGGGTAGCGAAGAGGGCAGCGGCAAGACCCCGCTCGGGCGCTTTGAGGTATGCTCTCGGCATGGGCAAAATGCACCGCAGATGACGGTATTCCGCGGGCGCCTCCCTGTGGGCACCTACCCCGAGGCAGCGCGGGGAGAAGATGCCGTTTTAACCCGCATTTTAGCCCTCAACGGGCTGGAGCCCGCCAATGCCAACACGCGCGCACGTTACATCTATATACACGGCACTGCCGATACGGCACACATAGGCACCCCCGTTTCTCACGGCTGCATACGCCTTGCCCCGCAAGACATGCTCACGCTTTTTGAGCTCTGCCCCTTGGGGGAGCATGTTATGATTACCCTGTAACAGCTTACACGCCCTCATAATCCTGTATCAGCTCCACAAAAGCGCGCAGGGTTGTTTGGCGGGTCCACGGGCCTATGCCTTTCAGGCGGGCAGCGGCCTCCAACGTGGTGGGTTTAATGGTGGCCATGGCTTTCATGGTCTCGGTATTCAGAATGCGGTATACCGGCATGCGGAACTCTGCCGCCAAGTCACGGCGCAGCTCTGCCAGGTGGTTGTATAGCTCTTTATCCATACGGCCACCCAACATGCTTGCAATAAGCTCTTGCCCGCGGGTGTTGATGGCGGCAGATTTGTTTTTACGAGTGGCCTCTTTGCTCCATCCGCGGCGGGTAAGGCGGGCGGGGGCTTTCTCTCGCATCACATCCTCACCCTTGGGGGAGAGCGTAAGCAGCGGCATATCCCCGCCGGAGGTTTGCAGCAAGCCACCCTCTTGCATGGCGCGGAAAAGGGCTTTCATCTTGGCGTCTGTCAGCTCCGACAAAATGCCGTAGGTAGACAAAGAGGTGAGGTAATAATGCATGCTTGCATTTTTGGCACCGCGCAGCATATCCATGATTTTACTGCGGCCGTAAATACCCTGCCATGAGCCATCGGGCATGCGCTTGGAGGCACGCGCCACACCGGCCAGAGCCTTGCGCACAATGACCGAATCTTCACCCTGCAACTCTTCGGCATCGGCGGGTTCTTCCGCCTTGCAATTGTCGCAGTGTCCGCAATCGCATGCGCCTTGCTCACCGAAGTAATCCAGAATCCACCGCTGGCGGCAACCTATACTGTAAGCGTAGCGAGTAATGGCTTCTATCTTGGCATGGTCTCGGCGGGCTTTTTCTTCAATGCGGTCTTTATCTATATCCAACGCAGCAAAGACCATGCCGGGGTTCAATACCTTGGTAAGGCGGGTATTGCTGCCGGCAACATCGCTGCGGGTAATGGCGCCGGCATGTATGAGAGCCGAAAGCGAGGTACCCACCCCCATGGGGTTGACATCCTTGCCCAGCTCTGCAGCCATGGCATCCACCGTCATTTGCAGCTCGCCCGTATCGGGGTTGCAGCGAGCGCGCAGTAGGTTATACACGCTGCGTATCAGCTCTACGGAGGGATTGCTGCCCTCAAAGAAAAACTCCTGCGTCTTTAAATCTGCATGATTGAACAGCAACTCGCAAACAGACAGCTCACCGTCTCGCCCCGCGCGGCCTGCCTCCTGGTAATAGGCCTCTACACTGCCCGGTATTTCAAAATGGATGACAAAGCGAACATCCGCGCGGTCTATACCCATACCGAACGCATTGGTAGCCACCACCACATCTGCCCTGCCGGAGATAAAGGCATTTTGCGAGAACTCGCGCTCCTCATCCGTCATACCGGCATGGTATGCCACCGCCGTGCTGCCGTAGCCCTGTATCTCTTCAAACACCGTCATCACATTCTTGCGGGTAGAGCAATAAATGATGCCCTTTTTCCATTTGCCGATGATTTGGCGTATGCGCTCAAACTTGGCTTTGCGACCCTCGCAATGCGTGATACCGAAATCCAGATTATCTCGCCCGAACCCGCTGATGACCACCGCGGGCTCCAGCAGTTGCAGGGTTTGCAGTATATCCTGCCTTACATTCTCCGTGGCGGTGGCTGTCAGTGCCACGGTTTGCGGGTTGCCCAGCTCTTGCCGCACCCTCCCCAAGCGCAGGTAATCAGGGCGAAAATCATGCCCCCACTGGCTCAAACAGTGCGCCTCATCTATTGCCAGCAGAGATATCTGCATGCCTTGCAACGTGCGCATGAACCCCTCATTACCGAAACGCTCGGGCGCAACATACACAATCTTGAGCCCCCCGCGGCGAAAATCATTCATGACTTGGCGGTACTCCTCGCCCGCCAAGGAGGAGTTGATGGCGGCCGCAGGTATACCTTTAGCCAGTAGGGCATCCACCTGGTCTTTCATCAACGCAATGAGGGGCGAAACCACAATGGTAACACCCTCCCTGCACAAGGCCGGTAACTGGTAACACAGGGATTTACCGCCACCTGTGGGCATGATGGCCAGGGTGTCTCGCCCCGCCATGATGGCCTCCACTATCTCATCCTGCCCCGCACGCAACCCCTCAAAGCCGAAATAGTCTCTGAGTGCCTCTTGCGGTGCCAAGCCTGACGGTATTGCTGCCATGCCCCCAGTATATCATACTCCCCAACTGTTGGCAAATCGCAAAATTCAGCATAAATTTGAAAAAAATTGCATATTTTTAGAATCGTTCTAATTTTTCTCTTGACTAATTCCTACAATTCAGATATATTTGTGACGTCACCTACCTGATGGGTGACCACACATACAGCACATACATACAGTTCTACAAACACACAAACCTACATACACGACAATGAAAAAGTACCGTTGCACCATTTGTGGCGAAGTAATCGAGAGCGAGACCATGCCCGAGGTATGCCCCGTATGCGGGGTAGACACCTTTGAGGAGATTGAAGAGGGCGTAGAGAAGATTTATGCCGACGAGCACCGCGTGGGTGTGGCTCAGGGGCTTGACGAAGAAGTAGTCAAGGGTCTGCGTGACCACTTTACGGGCGAGTGCTGCGAGGTAGGCATGTACCTTGCCATGAGCCGCCAGGCAGAGCGCGAGGGCTACCCCGAGGTAGCAGAGGCTTTCAAGCGCTACGCCTTTGAAGAGGCCGAGCACGCCGCCAAGTTTGCCGAGTTGCTGGGTGAGGTTCTTACCTCCAGCACGGAGAAGAACGTGGCCATGCGCGCCGAGGCAGAGTTCGGGGCCTGCAACAGCAAGCTCGCCATCGCCAAGCGCGCCAAGCAACTGGGCTATGATGCCATCCATGACACCGTGCACGAGATGTGCAAGGACGAAGCCCGCCACGGCAAGGGTTTTGATGGCCTGCTCAAGCGCTACTTCGGCAAGTAATTTTCCTGAGAATAGCACGATTTCATCATAATCTCACGCCCGCGCATCCGGCAACGGATGGCGGGCGTTTTTATGAGTGGTGCTGTTAAAGATTTCGTTTATGAGCGATGCTCATTCTTCATTTTGCACCTAAGGTGCGTTGACAAACAGCGCAGCAAATTACATTTTGCTGAGAATTTGGCGCAGCTCAAAGACAAAAGCATTTTGCTCCTCCGGGGTCATGGTACCGGAAAGCTGCGTGCAGTTAAGCTGCCCCATTTGGTCAATCTGCCAGGCTACTTTGGTACCGGAGGGGAACTCACACTTACCGCTGAGAATGGTACCGGGAATCTGGATATCATCCAAACTCATGGTGGGCTTCACGGGGGCTGCACCGGTCATGGGGTCGGCAGCAGGTACCGGGGCGGGAGCTGCGGCAGGCTCCGGCTGCGGGGCGGGTGCCGGCGCAGGGGCTTCTTGCGGCTGAGCAATCTCAATACCGTGGTCAAGCAGCAGAAAACGCACCTCCATATAAGTAAGGTGCACACCGCACTCTGCTACCAAATTTTTCTGAATACCATTCAGGTCTATACCTTGAGAGGCCCATCGGCGCACCATTTCCAATTGCTCGGCATTTACTTTTGAACTCATGGCAGCATCTTAACGCCACGGCCACGGCTATGCAAGAAAAAAGCATGTCACCCCTCCCCGAGCTTGACATCGGGCAACAGCTGATTTAGAATCTGATTGCTATGAAACGCCGTTATCTTATTCCGCTGCTGGGAGCCATGCTGCTGAGCCACTGCCAAACAACGGGTACCGCCCCGCTGCTCCCCCCGGTTCAAACCCTGCCGGAAACTCCATTGGCACCGGGTGAGATAAAAAAAGTTCTCATGACAGAGGAGGACCACGAATACCTGACAGCTCTGCTGGAGCCCTTTGCCGAGTCTGAAGAAACCATCTCATTCTCCCTGTACAACGGGGATGATTTGATAGGTACCATCTCACCGGCACACTTCAGCGTATTGGCCGCCTGCCCTTATAAAATATATATGGGTGAGCCCACAACGGAGTTTACCGATTACCTCATCAAAACCGCTGAGGGCCCCTGCGAAAAAATCACCATGAGCATCAAGCCCGAGCACGGCATACGCCTGGCAGACGGCATTACCGTCAGTGCCCCCACCTTCCACGTGTTCCTGCAAACCCTCATCCGCAAGTACCACGCAGAAAAAGCGGAGGAAGAAAAGAAAAATGCCGAAGTTCAACCTTGACCGAGTCACAGCCCTGTGCTAGACTGCCGCGCCATGAATCACCGAGCTCTCACCGCAGCAGGAGTCATTGTACCGATGATGCTCTGCCAATGCCATACCGCCACGCCTGCCGAAAGGCTTGCGGATGACGTTGATGACCCCACTCCTGCGGTGTTCCAAGCTCCCAAGCTCATGGTAGACAGCTGCATGGACATGCTGAGCAAGGAATACTCACACATGCCCATGACGGCAGAGGAGACGGAAGATTTGCATAAGGTGCTGAGCCCGCTGTGTGACACACAAGAGGCCATTAACGTGTACTACCACGGCATAGAATACAAGGGGGATAAACCCGTTGTCTATTTGCTGGGCACCTTAAATGCGGATGACTTCAAGCTCTTGGCAACCTCTACACACTCCGTAGCATACGGGGAGGTGATAGATGATTTTGAGCGTTACACCTTCGGCACGCTCAACGGCAAAAAAATAGAGGCCTACATCAGCCTCAGCAACAGAGAATACGGCATAGAGCTCACGGGAGCCCCCGCGGTGTATGCCCCCCAATTTCATGACCGCGTGCTGGCCATGAGAAAAATGCTGGTATTGCCCACGGCCGGGTCAACCGCAGAGAATACGCAGCATTGAGTCAATATCCATGCAGCGGCGCAAGGCGTATTCCTGCTCGGGCGTGAAATCCGCATAGCAATAAGCCAAGTATTTTTTCATGCGGTTGCAATGGCCGGCGGGTGTGCGTTTGGTATGCAAAATGCGGTCCGTTTCTTCTGCCAACACACGGTAATAGTGTTTCATTTCATCTGCTGTGGGGGCAGGCCCGCCTTTGATTTGGCGGAAGATATAGGGGTTGCGCACAGCCCCGCGCCCAATCATTACCCCGGCAGGGGATATATGGGTAAGCCACTGCAACGCCTGCTCTGCCGTGCAGATGTCTCCATTGCCCCACACAGGGCACGGTAAAGTTTGCACCGCCAAGCGGACGGTGGCCTCGCTCATGGTACCCGGCTTATACAATGCTTTGCGCGTGCGCCCGTGCACCATGGCATAGTCGGGCGCAGCTGCACCTATGATATCCAGAATGGCGGGCAGCTCCTCTTCACTCTCCCACCCGGTACGGAACTTTACGCTGAACATCCCTGCCGGCACACAGGCACGCAGCCCCTGCACCGCAGATTCCAAGGCAGGCAAATGACGCAACAAGCCGGCACCTGCACCGTGCCTATTCACCAAGGGAGCCGGACACCCCGCATTCAAATTGATACCGGCAACGGGCAATTGCAGTAATTGCTCAGCATCCCTCACCAGTGGCGCGGCCTCTGCCCCTGCCAGCTGGGCAAGCACCGGTACACTGGTCTCATTTTCTTCTATGCACCGCAAATTATTCTCGGCCATGGCGCAGGTGGTGGGTGTGCTGCGAAAATAGGCCGTCACAAATACATCCGGCAATGAGCCTATGCGCGCCAACACCCGCATAAAAGCAAGGTCAGTCACATCTTGCATCGGCGCCAGAGCCGTCAATTTCTCCGTTTGCGGAATCATGAATACGGTACCCACAAAAAACAATTTACAAAGTGAAAGAACGCAGCTTGAGGCAACGCACTATCACTTTGTAAATTGTAAATGGTAAATTGTCAATTTTTACTTCTTACCGGCAATACCCATGGTATAGCCGTTGTACTCACGCATGTTGTACAGGGGCTGCCCCTCCGGTACAGCGTAACCGATGTTCTTGCGAATCTGCAAGAAGTCGGCAATACCGGCCTCATCCACCTGGTTCAGGCCGCCGCCGTGCATGTCGGCAAAGAGCACCATCTTGCAGTAAGCATCGGCGTTCTCCATAAACCACTCTGCCTCCTCAATGTGGCGGGCACCGGTGATAACACCGTGGTTCTCCATGAATACCACCGTGCTCTGGTGGCAGGCCTTGGCCACGGCCTCTGCCGTCTCGGGAGAGCCGGGGGTGCCGTAGGGAGCCAGCGGAATGTGACCCAAGAAAATGTCTGCCTCGGGGTTGATGCCGTTGGGCGGTACCTTACCGGCAAAGAGGAACGCATTGCAGCACGGAGGATGTGCGTGAATGCAGGCGTTTACGCCCACCTCTTTCATCATGGCAATGTGGGTCTTCACCTCACTGGTGGCGGGGCGGTAGCCGCAAAGCTGGCCGGCGTTCATGTCTACCATGCAAATGTCTTCCACCGTCATAAAGCCCTTGGAGCAAAGGGTGGGAGAGCAAAGAACAAGGTCCTTGGCAACGCGCACGGAGAGATTACCGCCATTGCCGTCTACATACTCACGAGCCCACAAGCGGCGGCCCATGTCTACCATACGCTCCTTGATGACACGCACCTCGGGGCTGTTGAAAAATGCGTCGATTTCTTCACGAGTCTGCGGGTCATACTTCTCCCAGGGGAAGATACGATCCGGCAACTCCGGTTTGATATAAAGATCAGGATTGGCCATAAGTTACCCTATTTTTACCAGATAGCGGGGTGTAAGTCAAGTCAAAGCGGATAAGGAGGCTGCGGTTTTTCCGCATCTTCTGTCGCCTCGTCCTCCGCAACGGGGGTATTCAGCTTCTTTTGTTTCAGCCCGTACAGAGTCAACCCCACACCGACAACGAAAAACACACCGCCCACCCCCATGAAAATATAATGAGAAAACGGGCTCGTCAGGCCTACTATCTCCATGCGCGCAGGCTCCGCGGGCATATACAGCACCTGCACCATATCCCCTTGGCGGTATGCCGTGCGAGAGGAAACACCGGCAGAGCTTTCAACCGTATGAGCCACACCGGCCTTGTCTGTGTAGGTAACGGTGGGGTAATAGGTAACGGAGCGTGAGCTGTGACCGTGGCGAGAGCTTCGGTGGCTCTCATGCCGGCGCACATCCGTCACCATGGCCTCGACCTGCACCCCGTGGGCTTTCAGCTCTTCACTGTTGCGGTGCTCATGAATGGCGAACACCAACGCCACACACCCGACAACGGCAAACAGCATCCCCATCCACCACGGGAATTTACCCTTTCTGAGCACACGTATGCTTGTGCCCACCCCGTCTATCCGTATTCCTTTTATGCGTATCATATTTTGTTTCGAGCAGTTAAATTCATTCAGATCGGTGCGAAAGTTATTTCCTTTTGAGGAGAGCAAGAGAAACACAGCCGCCGATGGCAACAAGCACCAAGCCCACCCACAAGGGTTCATCGGGTTTATGGTCTACCAATGCCACTAAATACGGATTATCCGGCATGTAGCAAATCATAACTTTGTCACCGGGGCGGTAATTATCAAAATCCGGATTACCCCATATGGTATATACCTCATTATACTTCTCCCCGTCAACATCACGGAAACTGACCGCCAATTTGGGGAGCACATCACTGCAGCAGTACTCCACCACCGCTTGGGTCGTAACCCCTTGCTCTACCATTTTGGCATGTTTATGCATGTCCATAGCAAAAAAGGACAAACATATCAACCCCGGGGTAATGAAGAGAAATCCCCATTTCCAAGAGGCTCGTTTACGGGGAGGCACCGGCGGCAAATACGTTTGCGCCCAAGGGTCTGCCACGGCGGGGGCGGGCTCCGCCGGCTGAGCAGAGGCCGCCTCTATCAACTCTTGCAGCAAGGTGTGCACACGGTCAAGCTCAGGCACGCTCAAAAAGCCCTCGGGCTCATCACGCCAGCCGTGTTTGGTGCGCACTTTGCGGTAATCAAACACAATGTCACCGCAGCCGTCGGACTGCGCATAGACAGATTTAACCAAGCCCGGCTCCAGATACCACGTGCGGGTCTCGGGTTTCAGCAAAAAGGGAGACGGTTGTGCCACAATGGCGCGGCGGTTCGTCACCACATACAGCGTATGGCTCACGCGCTTGCGCCTCCATAGCGGGCTTACGGCCAGTGCTATACCCGCACCCCAAAAAGGCACCAGCAGCAGAAACAGCGTCCACCACTCGCCGTTTTTCTCAAGCGAGAACATCACCGCTGAGAGCTTGCCGATAATACCCAACCACACCACCGCAGCCAGCACGCTGATGATATTGGCCTGAGACAACCAACGCCACTGCGGGTACACCACCAGCTCTACCGTTTCCCCCGGTTTCAAAATCTTGTCTATCTCTCGTTTCATGCTTCTTTTACCGCAGATTGACGTTTACGTTGGCGCAGCATGCGCACAAACAACCACCCACCTGCCAGCATAATAATGCCACCCACAGCCATAAAGCAGCAGGAAAAAGTCGTGGCATCCTCCCCTTCTATTTCAAAATGCTGCGGGTTACTCGGTCTGTAAAGGATATTCACCTGCTCGCCTTTGCATAGGTTTCTGTTGCTGCGGCTGCTTTGTACCGTATGGGATTTTCCTGCGGCATCCGCAAATTGCACCACCGGAAAATAGGATTTCCCGTGGTCGGAGTCATAGTCAACAACAATTTTCACCACTCTTGCCACTGCCGGCATGCCCTCTTGCACCAATTGACGGTGCTGTATAAACATATACAACCCCACCGCAAAAAATAAGGAACCGAATAAAGCGGCAAACACGCCTAAAATACCGAACGTGCGGGCAGCTTTCCGTTTCTCCTCGGGTGTCAGCTCCGTTGTCTGCCACTTAACAGGCTGATATACCACCGCACAGGTAGCCTTAATTTGTGCCTGCAAGGCTGCCAACACCTCCCGCACCTGCGGTACCCCCACAAAACCGTCCGGCGCCGGTTTATTGTTGATTTGGTATGATTTATACCCCAGCACAATATCGCCGTAGCCGTTTCGATGCTCTTCCACCGCTTTTACCATATCCGGCTTCAACGGCCAAAATAACGCTTTGGAGCGCAACACAATGGCACGCTTATCCGTAATCAGATACGCCGCTCGCTTTCCCGCGGCACGGCTGAGCAATACACCCACAATAACCCCGATGCCCACTACCCAAAAGGGTATCAAAAACAGGTAGTCTCGGTGGGTTGTGTCCGGCGCAATAACCATGCACACCGTTATCACCGTAAGCAAAGATACCCAGAAGGCACCGAATAAGACAAAAAAGCGCGCAGCGGGAGAAGCCCACCACCAATCCGGCTTGGCTACCAACACCAGGCGCTCATCCGCCTCCAGCGTTGCGTCTATTCTTGCGCTCAATTCAGGGCTCAGTGTTTCAGTGTCCATTTCAATGTTATTTTACTGATATTCATCTAAAAATCAAGCATTATCATGCAAATTCCCACAAATCGGGAGCGCTACTCCCGATTTGCGGGAATTACATCTTAATCATAAAGCTTGAATAGGGAAACCATAGGCACCGAACGGCATGGGAATCGGTTTTTCTGCGGTACAGAAAACAATACCGGGCTTAAGTTCATAATGTAACCCCACAGGGATTCGGGATGCCCACTTCAAATCTGATGTAGAAGGACTGCTGCTGCGTTTTACCTCCATAGGGTAAATACCGCCGTTTTGCAATAGAAGAAAATCCACCTCAGCACCATCCCTATCCCTATAGTAGTAGAGAAACGGGCGTTGCCCGCCATTCGCAAAACTACGCACAAGCTGACCGTACACCCACGTTTCTAAAATAGCCCCGGCATAAGCACTGTTTTTGAGTTGTTCCGCATTATTCCACCCGGCTAACCAACAGCATAGCCCCGTATCCATAAAATAGAGTTTTGGGGTTTTAGCCAAACGCTTAGTAGTATTAACGTGGTATGGTTCCAACAAAGAAATGATGCCGGAGGCCTGCAATATACTGACCCAAGCCGCAGCCGTTTTGGGAGACACTTCTGCATCCCTTGCTAAATCGCTATACACCAGTTGCTGCCCTGTGCGCATGGCGGCAGAGCGCATCAACCGCACAAATGAAGCCAAATTACCCACCTGAGACAAGGCCTGAACATCTCGCTCAACATAGGTTTGCACATAAGACCTGAAATAGTCATCCACCCCCATCTGAGGCCGCAGCACCGGCATGGGATATCCCCCCAGCCAAATACGCCGGTACAGTTCAGATAAGTCACAAATATTCTGCGTCTGCACCAACTCCTTGGCGCGGGCCGGGTCAAACGGTTCATGGCACACCTCTCCTCCGCACACCTCGCGCTGAGACATGCTGTATAAATCTACAATCGCAACACGGCCGGCAAGGCTTTCGCTTACGCCTTTCATCATGTCAAAGCGTTGAGACCCGGTCAGCCAATACATACCCGGGCGCTGTTGGGCCTCATCTACCCTTATCTTAATAGCACGCAACACCTCCGGGGCATATTGCACCTCATCTATACAAAGCGGCTCTCCCATCTCATTCAAAAAACCTATGGGATCTTTTTTTGCATAATCGGCCATCTCAGGGTCATCCAACGTCACATATCGCATGTTCCCCGGCATCAGTCGCTTTAACATAGTAGATTTACCTACTTGTCTGGCCCCTGTCACCATGATACACGCAAAGCAGTCATTTAGTTCCCTCACCTTGTTTTCCAAGCTGCGTTCTCGGTATCCCGCATCAACACTCTTATTCATGGGCTTATATTCTCACATTATTATCAATGAGTCAAGCTAAATTTCCCACAAATCGGGAGCATCACTCCCGATTTGCGGGAAATTTAGCTTATTTTCTTGTCTTTAAATGTCTTAAATTATACATTTTCGCCCATTTTTTGTAATTGGACAATGCGGGAATCAAGCGCAGCTTCCACACGCCGAAGATCCGGCACATCCATAAAACCGTAGGGGGTTACCTTGGGGGAGTCTTCATCTTTATCCCAACCGAACACGATATCTCCGCTGCCATCTTTGCGGGTACGCACACTGCGCACCAAGGAGGCATCCACAGGGAACTTACGCACACGCGGGATGCGGCTCAGAAACACGGGGAGCTGAATCAGGGCGCGCTGATTCGTCAGCACATACACAGCGGCGCGTGCAGCGTAATAATGCCACCCCCAAGCCGTCATCAAGCCCAAACCGGCCAAGAAAAGAACACCCAACACACCCCACATCAATATCAAATCCCCCCACTCGGCAGGAGGTCGCATGAGAGCAACACCGCAACAAAACCAAGACAAAGCATTCCAGAACAGCACAAAGAAAAACCCATCCCAATCATCGGGGCGCATACGGCGGCGTTTGGGTTGCGCCACCAACACGGGGTATTCACCGGCTGCCAGCTCCGCCCGCACCCGTTGCCACAGGTGCTTTTCGGCAGTTGATAAATAGGTGAGGGTTGCCATATTAATCCGTATGCTTCGAGGCATCTGCCATTAAACCATCCACCGCTTTGCATATGGTTTCACGCACCGTGGGCATGGCCACCCCGGCAGCAAGCAGTTTGGCGTTATTCATGGCGGTGTGGGTAGGGCGCGTTTCTCGGAAAAACGTGGCATCTTTAAGCAGCTGTGCCCGCAGCTCCGGCATGGCAGGCAGCACCCCCTGCGCCACCGCATACTCCAAGGCCATGCGGGCACAGGCATGCCAGCTCACGGGCTCACCCGTGGCACACACATGGTACACACCGTGAGCCGCCGTCGGCAAAAGCTCCATAATAACGCGTGCTATATCCTCTGCGTGAGTAGGCAGAGAGTATTTATCCGCAATGGCAGCAAGCGGCTCACCGCGCAACGCCTTCAACACCGTACTCTCTACAAAAGAAGGCTTGACAGGATTGCCGCAAATCCAAGATACACGCAAAACCAAGGCAGAGCCCAATGCCTCCGACACCTGCAACTCCCCCTCTCTCTTACTTTCCCCATACACGCTGACGGGTTTGCACTTGGTGCTTTCATCCTTCACCCCCGCGCGGCGGCCATCCAACACGTAGTCGGTAGACAAATGAACAAAACGCGCCCCCGTGTGGCGACACGCCAGAGCCATGGCCGCCGGTGCCACGGCATTCACCAAATGCGCACGCAGCGGGTCATCCGCACAAGCCTCCAACCCGCTGACGGCAGCACAATTCACCACGGCAGCCGCCCCGCTGTGCAACACGGCATCACTCACGGCATCCGTATCTTCCAAATCACACTCGGCATGGCCGGGGGCACACACCTGCCAACCGGCAGCCGCTGCCATGCGGCATACCACCTGCCCGGTTCTACCGGCGCCACCGAATACAAGCATCTTCATGCAGGCATTGTAGCAAGTTTTTGTCTGTTTGGCAAGATGCACTTGACAAAGCGGGGCAACTGTGCCACACTTCCCCCCGTGCTTGATATCTGTTTATTGGGAACCGGTGGCACACAGCCCCTCGTCAATCGTTGGCTCACCTCTCTGATGGTGCGCTACAAGGGGCACGCCGTTCTCATAGACTGCGGAGAAGGCACCCAGATTGCCGCCCAAAAAGCGGGCCTCAGCCTGAAACCCGTAGATAAAATCCTCATCACCCACCTGCATGCAGACCACATCAGCGGCTTGCCCGGCCTGCTGCTTACCATGGGCAACATGGGGCGCACAGAACCGCTTTCCATCGTAGGCCCCGTGGGTACGGAGCGCGTGGTATACGCCCTGCGCAGCATTGCCCAAAGCCTGCCTTTTGACGTGCAGGTAAGCGAGCTTGATACGGATGAGCAGCTCATGTACTTTATGGACTGCGATATCTCCGCCTTTGCCGTAAACCACGGCATGCCCTGCTATGGTTACAGCTTCTCTCTGCCCCGTGCCGGCAAATTTGACGCCGCACGAGCCAAAGAACAAAACATACCCCTGCCGTTTTGGAACCGCCTGCAAAAGGGCGAAACCATCACCCATGAGGGGCTCACTTACACCCCGGATATGGTGCTGGGCCCCACCCGCAAAGGCCTCAAACTGACCTACTGCACGGACTCCCGCCCCACCGCATCCATTCGCACCGCGGCACACGGCTCAGACCTCTTTATCTGCGAGGGCATGTATGGCGAGGATGACATGCTGCCCAAGGCAAAAGAAAACCGCCACATGCTTTTCTCTGAGGCTGCTCACCTTGCGGCAGATGCCGGTGAGGTGAAAGAGCTCTGGCTCACCCATTACAGCCCCTCCCTGCCCAACCCCAAGGCTTTCCGTGAGGTTGCCCGCGCCATCTTCCCCAACACCCAAACCCCGCGCGATGGCTGGTGCAAAACCCTGGCGTTCGAGGATTAAGCCCCCCTCCATTCAGGCGGACACCCCGGCAAATAATGATAACCCCACTTTCCGCAATATAGGTTATCTCAGTAAAAAGAACTCCACAAGTGTTATTTCGGCGGCATAGTTACTTTTATCATGGCACTCAGCCCCCTTCATGCGCAGCTATCATGTCTGACTATCATGCAAACGGCGCAGCCGCGCGCAGCTTGTACCCCATCTCAGGCAGACACGCCTGACAAAAAATATTGAATTTTAAATTTTATTTGAACAAAAGGGCAACGGGCAGTGTATAATACTGCATACAGGATGTGCGAGAGCACATAGCCCCGTTAAATTGTCTTTTTCATGTTATTATAGTGGTAAGGAAGAGCCGAGCACCGAGTGGAGTTCGGCTCTTCTTCTTTTTTGTTGACCGCCTGCGCTGTATCATGATAGAATAACAGCGACATGAAACACACCGCATTATATCTGACCATGTTGGCCGGTCTTTTCGTCGGCACGCAGCCTGTTGTGTTTGCCGATACGGCAGACGCTACGGAGGAGGTAGCAGCCAAGCCGAAAAAGAAAAGCAAAAAAGATAAGAAAGGCAAAAAGAAGGAAGCCAAAATCGGCGCCATGGGTGAGTGGTTGCAAAATGTGACTTTCTTTACCGAGGTTAAGCCCGACCCCGCCGCCACACATTACTTTATCTTGGAGTCTGCCTCTTGGTGTGGTCCCTGCAAGGCGGTAATGCCCAAAATTGTGGAGCAGTACCCCAAGATGAAAGAAGCCGGTGTTGAGCTTATACTGCTGGCCAGCGAAGATGAGGCCAATGCCAAGAAGTACCTTGAGAGCTACGGCGCAGAGTTTGCCGGTATCATGCCGATTGCCGCACAGGGTATGCCCGGATATGTTAAGGGCAACGGTGTACCCAATGTGTGCCTGATAGATGCCGAGGGCAACACCGTAACCCAAGGCCATGGCCGCATGGTGTTGCAGTGGCGCCAGCTTACCAACCAACCCGCCTCCGATGGCCCGGGTGAGGTAACAAAGGCACTTGAAGAGCTCAAGTTTGTGACCGGCAAGCCCTCTAAAAAGGCTAATTACTACATTTACCTGCATTCATCTTCCACCTGCTCTGCCTGCAAAACGTATATACCGACCATTGTGAAGGAGTACAAGAAGATGAAGAATGCCAAGGTGGAGATTATTCACATTAACCATGATTCCGACGAGGAAATTGCCAAGAAGTATGTGAAATCCGAGCGCATGAAGTTTGCTACCCTCATGGACTCTGACCCCAATACCAAGAAACTGCCGGGGTACACCCCCGTGAGTGGCTTGCCCGGTGCTACCATTGTTGATAAGTACGGTACGGTGATTAAGTCCGGGCACGCAGCCCTTGTCAACGAGTGGGAAACTTTCTGCAAATAATTTTTGAAAAAAATCGGAAAAATTTTGAACGGGTAAGCCACATGCGGTGTCTTACTCTTCAGAAGGGCACGAAAGTGCACCGAAAGTCTTTTTTCATGTAATTTCAGAGTTGATTGAGTTGTAATGCGGGAGATGCTGAGTGGCGCCTCCCGCATTCGCTTTTTTACGGGGCGGGGCAACGGCGTGGCGTGCCGCATCCTCCCCGCCCGATTTATTTGACAGCAGGCAAGGTATTGTGTTATACTCCACCGCGATGGAAACTCTTTACATTCTGGATGGCATGGCGCTGATGTACCGCGCCTTTTACGCATTCATCAATGCCCCCATGCGCACAGCGGCAGGGTTAAACACGTCTGCCATGTTCGGTTTTACCAACACGGTACTGTCGCTTATTGAGAAAGAGTCACCCACGCACATTGTAGCGTGTCTGGACCCGTCCGGCCCCACGTTTCGCCATGAGCAATACGCGGAGTACAAGGCCAACCGCCAGGCCATGCCGCAAGAGCTCAGGGACTCCATCCCCTGGATTATTGAGATTCTGCAAGCCATGCGCATACCGGTGGTACGCGTGCCGGGCTTTGAGGCAGATGACCTCATAGGCACTTTTACCCGACTGGCGGGCGAGCGAGAGGGCATGCATGCCTACATGGTATCTCTTGATAAAGACTTGGGGCAGCTGTTGTCGCCCACCTGCTCTTTCCACAAACCGGGCAAAAAAGGCAGTGAGTTTGAGGTAATAGATGAGGCGGCATTTTTGGAGGAATGGGGCATCCGTGAGCCCAAGCAGATTATTGATATTCTGGCCCTCATGGGAGACGCCAGTGACAATATACCCGGCGTACCCGGCGTGGGTGCCGTAACGGCACGCAAGCTCATCACCCAGTTCGGCAGTGTAGAAAACATGCTGACCCACACGGACCAAATCAAAGGCAAAATGCGTGAGAAGGTGGAGGCCAATGCCGACAATGCCCGGCTCTCTTACGAGCTGGCCACCATTCGCCGAGATGTGCCCCTGCCTATCACGATTACGGACTGCGCACGCAACGGGTTCAACATACCCGCCCTGAGGGAAATTTTTGCCAAGCTTGAGTTTAAGGGGCTGGATAAACGCATAGGCGCAGCACCGGCAGATGACCTTTTTGCAGCAGCCGAACAAGCAGCAGCAGCGGCAACGGAGGCAGATGCCCCGACGCAGCCGGACCTCTTCAGTATCCCGCAACTTAAAGATATTAACGATACCTCGCACCGTTACCACTTGGTCAACACGGCAGAGGCACGCGGCGCGCTGGCGGCAACCCTGCTGGCAGCCCCGCGCTGGGCGTTTGATACCGAGACCACGGGGCTGGACCCGCTGCAAGACCGCCTGCTGGGCATGTCATTCTGCATCACAGAGCACGAGGCCTACTATGTGCCCGCGGAGGACGGCAGGGTGCCGCAGGAGTTCATACCCGTATTTGCCTGCGGGGCAGAGAAAGTGGGGCTCAACGCCAAGTTTGACCTGCAAGTGCTGCGCGCGGCAGGCGTGCCGGTGGCAGGCCCGTTCTTTGATGTGATGCTGGCACACTGTGCGCTTTACCCCGAGCTGCGCCACAATATGGATGACATGGCAGAGACGCTGCTCAACTACAAAACCGTGCGTTTGACGGATATTGCCGGCAAAGACTGCAACACCGCTGCCGTGCCCGTGGAACAGATGGCCGACTACGCCGCAGAAGATGCCGATGTCACCCTGCAACTGGCCAACGTGCTCACACCGCAGCTGGAGCAAGCAGGGCAAACACAACTGATGCAAACCATAGAGTTTCCCCTCATGCCCGTGCTGGCCGATATTGAAGCGGAGGGCATGCGTGTGGACCCGGAGCTGCTGCAAACAGCCTCTGCCGAGCTGGGGGAACAAATCGAAACCCTGCGCAACCGTATAGATGCCATTGTGGGCCGCCCCATCAACCTTAATTCTCCCAAACAACTGGGCGACCTGCTCTTCGGCGAGATGAAGCTGCTGGCCAAGCCCAAAAAGACCAAGAGCGGCCAGTTTGTGACGGATGAAGAAACCCTGCGCAAACTTGCCCCCGGCTGCCCGCTGGTGCAAGATATTTTGGAGTACCGCGAGCTGACCAAACTGAAAGGCACCTATCTGGATGCCCTGCCCCGCTACATCTCCCCGGTAGATGGGCGCATTCACTCCACCCTGCAACAAATGGTCACCGCCACCGGACGACTTGCCTCGCAAAACCCCAATCTGCAAAATATCCCCGTGCGCTCCGATGCCGGCAAGCTGATACGCCGAGCTTTCATTGCCCGCGGGCCGGAGTATTCCATTCTCTCGGCAGACTACTCGCAAGTTGAGCTGCGTCTCATGGCTGCCTTGTCGGGCGACCCGTCCATGATTTCCGCCTTTACCGAAGGGCGCGATATTCATGCCGAAACCGCTGCCAAGATTTACGGCGTACCGCGTGAGGAGGTAACGGCAGACATGCGCAGAGCTGCCAAAACCGTCAACTTCGGTATCATCTATGGCATCTCCTCCTTCGGGCTCTCCCAGCGCTTGGATTGCACACGCACGGAGGCTGCCGCACTCATTGACAGCTATTTTGCCCAATTCCCGGGCGTGAAAACCTGCATGGATAAGCTGGTGGAAGACGCCCGCAGCAAAGGCTACGCCGAAACCCTGTGTGGCCGCCGCCGCTACCTGCCCGACCTCAACGGCCGCAACTTCAACCTGCGCGCCGCCGCCGAGCGCACCGCCATCAACACCCCCATTCAAGGCACCGCCGCAGACATGATTAAACTGGCCATGGTACGCGTGCACAACTTACTGCAAGGCCGCCGGAGCCGCCTCATCATGCAGATTCATGACGAATTGCTCATTGACCTGCACCAAGACGAGCATGACCGCATACCCGCCATTATTGACACCATGCGTGCAGCCCTCCCCCTGCCCAACAACGTGCCGCTGGAGGTTGAAGCCAACCACGCCCCCAACTGGCTAGAAGCGCATTGAGAAGTTGATGTTTTTTGATATTTTTTGCATGTCTATTAACACTTTCATATTGACATCCAGTAAGCGAATGCTATACTGCACAAAGTACAGCAAGGTCAACAACACGAGCGTATATTCATGAACCGCATTTTTTCTTTAAAAACTTCCTCTATTAAAACCGCAAGGGCCGGGCAGCGTTTTTTCTCGATACTGCTTTGTGTTCTGGTTGGTATATTTATGTACAGCACCCCCATTGCTGAAGCTCAATCAACAAAATCGCTCTATGCATCAGCAAAAGCCGGAGATACAGATGCTATGCGCCAACTGGGGCTCCGGCTCATCAAAGGAATCGGAGTAAAGGCCAGAGATATACCTAATGGCGCTAAATGGCTGAAAAAAGCCTCTGACTGCGGCGATGCTGCCGCAACTTATCAAGTAGGCCGACTCTATGAACAAGGAATTTACTATAGCAAGAGCAAAACACAGGCCATCAAATATTACAAACTTGCCGCTGAACAAGGAGAAGAAAAAGCTATCAGCCGACTCGACAAAATTTCCCCTGAGTGGCGCACTGACAACGACTACACTCCGGAAATAGCGGACTCAACTGATGAATACAACTATGACGAGGAAGAAGAAGAAAACGACGGCAATCCTGACTCATTCTTCAACCCCTCTCTTGTCACTCAAAAAAGCGAAGAAGAGGCTAGCACCAAGGCCCCCAAGACGTCCTCAGAAACTAAGAACTTCCCCGGTAGTGACCAAGCTATCACGGCCATGGTAAAACAGATTACGGCGGCTGCAACTAAACAAGGAGTCCAAAGCATTGCCGTAGTATCATTCCAAAGCAATGGTGGACAGTGCAATTCGCTGACAAAACACATACGCAGTCTCATACTGGATGAGTTTACCAACTGCGCCGATGACGCATCCCCCGAAATATATGATAGAGAAGACAGCAAAGCAATCGCTACAGAAAGCGGTTTTTCCATGAATGGAGAGCAACTTACTGCATCTCACGCCATCATGGTTGGCGAGATATTCTCTGCACCGGGTGACTCCGTTGGGTATATCTCCTACCGTGTCTTCCGCGCCACGGATACCGCCATTTTAGATGCCGGTTTTGCAATGGTAAAATGGAATCAAATTGAAAAGGGTGCCATCAACGGCTCTACCAGCACCCCCAAAAATCATAGTCTGCCTTATATCGAAGAAGCAGAACTCGAAAAAATTTCAGGAGGATTGAAAAAACTGAATAATACCGGTGTTGCCATGGGGCAAAACGGTGCACAAAGTGCCGACAACACTTTACAAAAACGTATAGCATACGCCCAACTCATACCGGCCATTCTCAAAGCAGGCATACACCTCTACGAACGAGAGTTCTTTATACTGGCGGCCCGTGAGACTTCCCTGAGCAATCAAGAAGCGATGCCCGGCCATGCCAAAGCTATCGGCCAACTGAAAGATACTCTCAGCAGCCCCGGCACACACCAATACAAATTACAGTTCAGCGCTATCCCGGGAGGTAAACTTCTGCTCACAAAAAATATTGCTCAGCACAGCAATGGCTCCACTGCTACCAGGCAAGGTCACAATGGAGAAAATGATTTTAATGACCTCTTTGAGCAAATTGAAGCAGAAAATCGGAATGTACCACTCGTTTATGAATACGAGGTCATTATTTCAGATGAATATGTGGCCCCGGAAAAGCTTGAAGGGCAAAACTTGTTCCTTTTTTGGGGGCATAACACTATAAACACAAAAACACACCCGGCAAAAACTAAACTCAAGGAAAAAGCTATAGAAATAGCCAGAGAAAACATAAACAATAAAAAACATGCAGCCCAATTAATAGCAGCTAAAGCCATGTACGGATTTTATAAAGATGGCTGTGTCTATGCCGGCCCAATGTCGTTATGCTGTGCAGAGGCACACAAAAATCTCGTACACGTTGATGATAACAATACGAGAACATTGTATGATAGCTATTTTCCTTCAATGGAAGAATGGATGAAATCCCCGACAAAAGGCACCCATACATACTTTGACGTAACGCTTAAATACAACACCTCCATTGAGTGGAAAGACGGTCTCCCTTGGAAAGTTAAGGCCCGTATAGACCTCACCCCTTCCAAATCAGTACTCATCAAACGAACAAACGAACAATGAAACATAGACATATCACCACCGCATGCTGTCTTTTGGCTGCGCTGTGCGCCCCGGCCACAGTGGCACAAGACATCACTACATCACCGAATTACTCTACTCCGACGGTAGAAAAACCGATTATCGCCGTGCCGTTGTTCAGCAACCGCACAAAAACTCAAACCAAGCGCATAGCTCCCGGTTCATACACCAGCAAAGCCAAGTATGAAGCTACCGTGCGCTTGGATGTCGACGCCAATGCAGAAAACTCCCGCTATATTGACAAAATGCAGGTAGAATATGCAGATGGAGAGTGGCAACTGCCTGATGAAGCAGCAGAAATGGCAACAGATGCCGCCACATCTGCCATTGTGAGCACTGGGCGTTTTCATGTATTGTCCCGCAGTACTCCGGCACTGCAAAGCGTTGATTCAGAGCTTCTTTACCAAGCAACTAACGGCAGCGCAGCCGCCACACAAGTATTCAGCACTCTGCAAGCCTGCAATGCAAAATATCTGTTACTCGGTCGACTGAATCGTTTCCGTGTAGACAAAACAGAGGGCGTTGCATATGGTGTAAAACGCTGCCAAATCATCACCAGCGTCAGTGTTGATATGCAGCTGATTGATGTCAACACCATGCAAGTTATCGCCGGTGAAAACAGCCAAGAACGCATCGTCATGCGAATTCCCGAGGGTGTCACTAACCTCACCGGCATATATGACTGGGAGCCGGTAATGCGCGAAGCCATTTCTCGCTGTGTTCCCAAATTCCTCAGCAAAATCGCTGCAACGCCGGGAACTCAAGACACGGTAGAACCGGCAGCTCCCATGGTAGATGTCAGCATTACGTCAACCCCTGATGGCGCCGATATCGAATTCAACGGCAATTTTGTGGGCAATACACCTTGCACTATTACGCTTCCCTCCACTACCGGAGTTATCACTATTTCGGCACCCGGTTATGAGACTTGGCGCAAGCAAATTCGCCCCGCTGCCGGGCTTAAAATAGCCCCAAGACTGCAAAAAAAGCAAGCACCTACCGCTCCGATGACTCCGCCTACCGGCGATGTTATTATCGTTGACTAAGAAAAATAGATTTTTCTTCTCAGAACAGCCCACAGTCACATGCTGTCGGGCTGTTTTTATTCATCCCCCCTCGGCATTTATCCGGCATTCAGCTTGACCACACTTTGTGTCTTTGCTACAATGATGAGGAACATTCACTCTGAGGCTACAGGTAAAGAAGAAGCGAAAGAAGCGTTTTCTATTCTGAGGACAAAGACGAAACATGCCTACGTCCTCCGTAAAAATTTAACATTCGACATTATAGATTAAACATGACTACGCTCGTCGGTTTAGGATACGATATACACCAATTTTCAGCCACGCCGCGGCCGCTCTGGCTTGGCGGGGTGATGGTACATGAAACAAAAGGCTTGGCCGGGCACAGTGATGCCGATGTACTTTGCCATGCGCTGGCAGATGCCATTTTGGGTGCCATCGGTGAGCCGGATATCGGCTACTGGTTCCCGCCCAATGATGACAGCTGCCTCAATATATGCTCCCTGCGCATTGTGGAGAAAGCCGTGGAGCTGCTGCATGCCCAAGGCGGTAAAATGGTCAATGCAGACTGCGCCCTCATTGCAGAGGCTCCCAAAATCATGCCCTTTGTGCAGCAGATGAAAGAAACGCTTGCACCCATACTCGGCGTTTCCCCCAAGCGCGTGGGGGTTAAAGCCACCACCAACGAAAAGCTGGGGGCTCTGGGCCGCAGAGAGGGCATGGCCGCCTTTGCCACCGTTGCCATTCAACTCCCCGAATAAGCCATGGACACCAATCTTGAGCTGATGGCTTTTGCAGCTGTTCGCAATCTGGAGGCCGCCGGGCTCACCGTTGCTACGGCAGAGAGCTGCACGGGCGGGCTTATTGCAGCCGCCATTACCGGTGTGCCGGGGGCATCTGCCGTATTCCGCTACGGCTGGGTTACCTATTGTAATGAAGCTAAGGAGAGAGAGCTTGGGGTACCGCCCACCCTTATTGAAGAGCACAGTGTGGTGAGCGAGCCCGTGGTGGCCGCCATGGCCCAAGGTGCCATGCGCCAAGCGGGGGCAGATGTTGCCATTGCCGTGTCCGGCAATGCCGGCCCCACCGCAGCGGAGGGTGAGCCCCCCGTGGGCACGGTTTGCATTGCCCTTGCCCGCCGTGGGGCCCCCCGCCCGCTGGGGTGGGGCCGCCATTGCCGGCCCCGGCAATGCCAACATCTGGCCCCGCTTGGCGCATGCCACCTTGGGCCATGGCGGCCACCACGGG
>JAZRBG010000016.1:0-56767 GCA_045634945.1 Akkermansia sp.
GACCGCTTGGCCTCCGACTTCCCCGGCCTTGGATGCTCAGCCCGCTGCTGCCCCCGCCACAGATGGCAAGTCCCCCATGCAAATTGATGCAAAAATTATCGTCAACGGTAAGGAAGTTCTGGTTCCCGTTAAGGCTCTGAAAATTACCATCGGTGCCGACGGCAAACCCGTTGTAACTCCTATACCCTAAGCAAAATAACAGCATCAGTATACAATTTTACGCACTTCCACCACGCTACACCCGTGGTGGAAGTTTTTTGTACCGATACGTCATTTTACGGGGCTATTTATGAGAATAATGACAAAAAGAAAGCTGTTACCAAGAATGACATCGCCCGCTTCAACTCGGACACGACATCGGCATGCTGTTGAAACACTACCGCCGAGCCATCACCAAGACAGAAGCCGAGGATTACTACAACATCACCCCTGATAGCGTGTGAGGTGTAGGGATAATTCTTCTGTTGTCTTCCCAAAATTTTGAATTTTAGTTATGTTTATTCTTGTAGTGAAAGCATAGAGGTGTTACATTGTTGGCAGTTCCCAATAGAACAGTCTTATGAGATGGAAGTTTTACGGTCATGAAAAAATTACTCTTTAGTTGCTGCTCCTTGTTAGCTCTCATTTTTTGTTTCAATAGTTGCACCAGTTTGCACGATGCTGCTATGAAAGGAGATGTGGCTACCGTTCAACGCTTTATTAGTGAGGGGGCTAATATCAATGATGTCAAAGACTCTTTCTGGTTTTCGGGTAGCCCACTACATTTGGCTGCTAGGAATGGTCACACAGAAGTCGCCAAGGTGTTGATAGCAGCAGGAGCAAATGTCAATCTAGCAAACAAAAATGGCTGGACTCCGCTGTTTGAGGCTGCTAGGAATGGTCACACAGAAGTCGCCAAGGTGTTGATAGCAGCAGGGGCAGATGTCAATCAGGCGGACAAGTATGGCTGGACTCCGCTGTTTGATGCTGCTAGGAATGGTCACACAGAAGTTGCCAAGGAGTTGATAGCAGCAGGAGCAGATGTCCATAAAGCAAACGAAGATGGCAGGACGCCTTTGCATAGTGCTGTGGATGGAGACATTAGTAGTGGCATGGTGTTCTGCGGGGCATATGATAGAAAGATAGCAATCGCAAGATTACTTATTGCAGCAGGAGCAGATGTCAATCAGGCGGACAATGCTGGCATGACTCCGCTGCATATGGCTGCTAAGAATAGGCACTCAGACATCGTTGAACTGTTGAAGGCAGCAGGAGCAAAGAAGTAACACGAGCGAATAGAAATCTTACCATCACCCACCCTTGGTTTTATACCGTGGGTGGGTATTTTTTTTGGCAGTATTTGAGAATGATTACAAAGAAGAAGGGAGTTACGATTTGCATCGTAACTCCCTCTTATTCAATCTATACGCACGAGAGGACTCGAACCTCCACGACATTACTCACTAGAACCTGAAACTAGCGCGTCTACCAATTCCGCCACGTGCGCGTTGGACTTGATTGCGGGAGGATTAAAACACAAAAGCAAAGGGAATGCAAGCCAAATTTCTAAAAAAAGGCAAAAAAGACACAAAAAAGAGCAAAAAAGGAGGGATAGGAGGGGTTGCAGCTTGCCAAGAGCGGGAGTAAGGGGTATAATGCGAGGCAGATGCCCATTGTCAAACCAGAGCCGCCGGAGGCCGGTGTGCCACAAAAGCGGCATGCACCGGGACCTGAATCCGGTGTACTGCGCCCCGTGCCGCGCCGCGCGAGGCGACCGGAGGGAACAGCCCCTGTGATAGCGGATTTGGAGATATTGCGCATCATCGGTACCGGTGCATACGGGGAGGTATGGCTGGCCCGCACCGTAACAGGGGCACACCGCGCAGTTAAGGTGGTGTGGAGAGAAGATTTTGATGATGAGCGCAGCTTTATCCGTGAGTTTGAGGGGGTGCTGCAATATGAACCCATAGCACGCCACAACCCCGGCTTGGTGCATATTCTGCATGTGGGGCGGCATGAGGGAGAATACCCGTACTACTACTATGTGATGGAGCTGGCGGATGATGCGTACACGGGCATTCACATAGAGCCGTCTGCCTATATGCCGCGCACCCTGCGCAGTGATATGCAACTGTATGGCCTGCATGCCATGCCGCTGGATTATGTACTGGAGGTAGGCAGCCAACTGGCCCACGCCTTGGCAGGCCTGCATGCGGAAGAGCTGATACACCGCGATGTAAAACCGGCCAATGTTATTTTTGTAAACAGCCGCGCCAAACTGGCAGATGCAGGGTTGGTAGCACACAACAGTAAACGCAGTTTTGTGGGGACAGAGGGCTATATACCGCCGGATGGCCCCGGCACCCCGCGCGCGGATGTATATGCCCTTGCCAAAGTGCTGTACGAAATGAGCACCGGTAAAGACCGACTGGATTTTCCCGAGCTACCGGCAGAGCTGCCGGACGGCACACCGGGCAAACGCTGGCACGAGTTCAATAACATTATTTGCGCAGCGGCTGAACCCGTTGTGGGTAAAAACAGCATTATCACGGCACAGGTGCTGGCAGACAGGTTGGATGCCCTGCGGGGCTACGCCACCAAGCCCAAAGCCGCGGCACGCCGCCTGCACGGTCCCGCTTGGTGGCAGCGCAAAAATATATTGACGGGTTTGCTGTTTACAGCCTTGGCCGTAGCCGTGGGGGCTCATTTTTTACCGGATGGCTTGGTGATGCGCCTGCAACGCGCAGCTGAGGTTTTGACAGAGGCTCCCCCTGCCCCCGCCCCGGCTGTTGAAGAGCCCATACAAGCCACTCCCCATCCTACGGAAGGGCGCGTGCTCATTACCTCTGTGCCCTCCGGCGCATCCGTATACTCCGACAAGGGGGAATACTTGGGAGAAACGCCCTACGGCCCCGTTAAAAAGCCACTGGGGCACCGTGTAGGGTATACCCTGCGTATGGCCGGGTATGCAGACTCTCACCTGAGCGGAACGGTAACGGGTGATAAGCTGGTAAGGCTGGGTGGGCCGCTCACGCCGTATCGCCCGCCCCGCCAAGGCCAAGTATGGAAGGATGCTCAGGGTACCGCCTATACCCCACAGGAAGATACCCATATTGCCGACACCCCGGTAACGGCAGATTTGTTTGAAGAGTTTGTAAACAGCTCTGAGGAGGGCAAAGACATACGCTACGAGCGCATTGACGGCAGTGAACTGATACGCACCACGGCAGAGGGTATTGGCGCCTACACCCTGTGGCTCACCCGCCGCTGTGCAGAAAACGGCACCATAGGCAGAGACCACTCTCTCACCTCTCAGGCTGAGCCCGGCACGGACGCAGAGGGCATGAGAGCTTACCGCATGCGCACAGCACCGGTCATGAAAACCGCCATCACCGTATACAGCAACCCCGCCGGCGCCACGGTGATGCTCAACGGCCAGGTATTGGGCGTTACGCCCATGCAGTCCGTGCGAGTGCCTATTGCCCCCTACTTGCTGGAGGTACGCCTGCCCGGTTACTCTACCGTACGCCGAAGCGGATTGTCGCCCAAAGGATTATCCCTTAATCTCAATCTGCAAGCCAATAACTCCGTTGTGTTCGGGGCAGAGTGGATTAACAGCTTGGGACAAAAGTTTGTGCCCCTGACACAAGGTTTACTGGCAGCCGCTACTGAGGTTCGTGTGGCAGACTTTCGCGCCTATTGCAAAGCCACCGGCAAGGCAGATGCCCCTGCCCCGGGATTTGAGCGCAATGAGCACCACCCCGTAGTCAATGTAACGCGCCGAGAGGCAGAAGCCTTTGCCGCCTGGCTTACCGCCCGAGAACAGCAGCGCGGCTTGATTGAGAGTACGGACTTTTACCGCTTACCCACGGATACGGAGTGGAGTGCCATGGCCGGGCTGGCGGCGGAGGAAGGTGCCTCCCCCCATGAGAGAGACCACCACTACACCGGCTTTGCCGAGCATAAGTTTGCGTGGGGTAAGCGCTGGCCCCCCATGAGAGACAGCGGTAACTTTGCCGATACCTCTGCTCAGGTTTATGTACCCCAAGACCTCTATATTGAGCTGTACCGCGATGGTTTTCCGTACACGGCACCGGTGGGCTCTTTCCCGGCAAACACATTGGGCCTGCATGATTTGAGCGGAAATGTTCAAGAATGGGTAAGCGATGACTACGGCGGCCCGGACGAGCTGGAGCTGCGCAGCCACGGCACTACCCGCGGCGGGGATTACACCTCTTTCAGCCCCACCCAACTGCACTTGGGGCGGCGCGTGCCCCTGCCTGCTACGGAGCGCACACCTACGGTGGGATTCCGGCTTATGCTGGAAAGAAAATAGCCCCCTTCTGCCGCAAAAATCAGGGCAAAAAGCATTGCCTCCGCACACGGTATTTTACCCCATAACGGTAAAGGCAACACCATGCTGAAACGCAGTGAATTTTCCTCTGTCTGTTGTCATAATTTTGCCTTGCCAAACGGGGCGGCCGCATGTTAGCATTATCCCATGCGCCGCTTGTTGAAGAACCTGTTTCTGATGCTCCCCCTTTTGGCAGGGGTGAGCACGGCTTTGCTTGAGGCAAAGGCTGATGAAACGGATTGGCAGGTTTGGAAAGTGGGCGACGTTGAGTATGTGGAGGTAGAAGATGCCTGCAAGTTCTATAAATATCTGCCTAAAGAGGGGCGTCCCGGGTTTAAGTCTTACGGCTCAGCTCAACACACCATTTCTGTAAAAGCCGGCAAGCAAGACTTTTACGTCAACAACTTCCGCTACATCCTCTCATACCCCATTAAAGAGCATAACGGCAAGTTGCTCATCTCTGCGGTGGATATGAAGAAGCTGGTGGACCCCGTGTTGAGACCCACCTACAACAAGCAGGCAGGTGTTATCACCACCGTAGTGATAGATGCCGGGCATGGCGGGCATGATGCCGGTGCCGTAAGCCCTTGGGCAAAAGAGAAAGACTGCAATTTGGCAGTGGCCCGCAAAGTGAGAGACAAGCTGAAACAGGCCGGACTCACCGTAGTGATGACCAGAGACTCTGATGTATTTTTGACCTTGGGGGAGCGTGTGGCCATTGCCAACAAAACACCCAATTGTCTGTTTGTAAGCATACACCATAACTCCGGCCGCCGCGCTGCCAAGGGCATTGAGACTTTCACCCTGGCCCCGCATGGCACAACGTCTCCCTTTGCCCGCACCCGCAGGCGAGAGTCTCTTGCAGGCAACAACCAAGACAGTGCCAACATTGCCTTGGCCACAGCCATACACAGCCGTGCGATTCGCAACACGGGAGCAATAGACCGCGGCATTCAGCGCGCGCGTTTCTCTGTACTTTGCACAATTACCCGCCCTGCCGTGCTGTTTGAAGGCGGTTTCGTGTCCAACCCGGAGGAGGGCAAGCTCATCTCCTCTAACGCTTACCGAGAGAAGCTGGCAAACAGCATCTGCCAAGGTATTACCAGCTACATTGCCACCATACAAGCCAAGCCCCTCAAGCAGCGCAACCCGCGTACCGGGGGTGGTACCATTCATGGTGGCGGGAATCGTTACCGTGGCTCCACTCGCCTTAAATAAAGAAAAATCAGCCCACGTTTTAACATGAAAGCCGGTCTCCTCATGCATGCCTTACTTGCACTCACTACACTGAGTGTCAGCACCATGGCATACGCAGAGGAAGAGATTACCTGGACGCCTACCGATGTAAACGGCACAGCCTATTACGGGCTGAACCTGCTGCGTACCTTTTATAAGCTGAGCAGCGCAGAGCCTAAAAAAGGCAGCACACAACAAGTGATACGCAACTCTGCATTTTCTCTTGCCCTTACACCGGACAGCCGAGAAGCCACCATAAGCGGGTACAGAGTACAGCTGAGTGCCCCCGCCGTAAAAGATACAGCGGGCGAGCTGATGGTATCCGTAACGGATTTTGTTAAGCTTATAGACCCGGTTTTGCGCCCCACTTACATTGCCGAACGGCGCGATGTGCAAACAGTGGTAATAGACCCCGGCCACGGTGGTACGGACTCCGGTAACAAAACAGCCTTTATCAACGAGGGCGAGTATACCCTGAAACTTGCACAAGAACTGGCGGAAGAGCTCAAAAAACGAGGCATCAACACCGTGCTGACCCGCAACGGCAACCACGATTTGAGCGATACGGAACGTGTTAAAATTGCCGATGGCACACGCAATGCCATTTTTGTAAGTTTGCATCTCAACAGTGGCAGAAGTGATGTGCAGGGCATTGAAACCTACACCATAGCCCCCGCCACCCCGCACAAGCGCGCCATGGCCGGCAACCGTTTGGATGCCGCTAACGCTGCGCTTGCCTTTGCCATACAATCCCACACGGTTGCTGCCACCAAAGCAACAGACCGCGCATGCCGCCGTGCCCATTACACCCTGCTCAACACCATTAATTGCCCGGCCGTGATGGTGATGGCCGGCTATGCCACCAACGAAAAAGAGGCCACCGCCCTGTCTACGGATGCTTACCGAGCCGAGCTGGTAAAAGGTCTGGCCAACGGTATTGCTAGCTTCAAAACGGCTATTCGTCCCGGTGCCGCCATTACCGTGCCTACCCCGCCCCGTGTTGCAGAGCCGCCCCCCGAGCCCAAGCAAATATCCAAACCGGCTCAGCCTGAAAAGAAAAAGCCTGCCGCCGAAACAAAAAAGAAAAACACCGGCAGCAGCAATAAAAACAAGCGCAATACCACCCGCAGCAATAGTTCAACACGCCGCAAACGCTGATTCCGTTTACCCGAAACGGTTATCACAGCCCCCGCACCGCGGCAAGGGGTGAACCTTTACTCACAAAGCTGAGCTGCTTTTTTGCCATATACCGTGCGGGGATATAGCGCAGCAGCCTTGCGAGCCAACTCTGCAGCGCCTACCTTGTCATTCAAACGCGTACGCCGCATCTGAGCAGCGCGGTAAAGCAGCATGGCGCGGTCTTCCTTAGTATCTACCTGTTCTGCGCCCTGCAACAGGGCCTGCAGAGCCTCCGGCACGTTACGGAAGGTATCTGCATAGAGGGAGGCCAGCTCCGTCCAAGCGCGGGCGCGGGATGCCTCTTGCTCCACCAGCGAGAGAAACTCAGGCAGAAGAGCCGCATCTGCCTCTTTACGGATGCGCGCCGCCATGGCAACAAGCGGGTCATCTGCCGCAGAATATGAACCGCCGTACACAGAGTGATGCAAAACACGCCCGAAAAAGGGCAACACCCATGCGCGAAACGCAATCCCCTCCCACACGGCAAGAAAAACAACGCCCCCGAACACATAGACGAGGGCGGTTAAAGCATCTCCGGTATGAAAAAGCGGCATCACCACCAGCTTAAGCAGCCACCAAAAGGCGGCCATGGGCAAAGCCACAATCAACAAGCGCTGCAGCAGCTTTTTCATACCGAGAGCATGGTATACGGAGGGGCTTATTTCTTAAGGTCATCCATATCCATATAATTGATGGACAGATTGCTGTCAGGATTTTTGGGGTCACGCACCTCAAGCTTCATTTGCTTGAAGAACCATCTGCCATCATCCAAACGCTGAACAGAGGTGATGGTAAAGCGTTTTTTAAGCTTGCCGTCACTGCCGTAACCGTCAATTTGCCAAGAAGTACCGTTCTCTTTATCCACCCACATGCGTACCCAGGCAAACTGGCCGACAGCGGGGTTGGGATTGGCAACCTCCACAATGTAGCAATCACGCCCTTTGATACGGCTGTTGGCAGGGTCATCAATCAGCTTAGCCCCTTTCCAGTATAAGAAGCGCAGGGAGAGGTCCTCATAGCAAACATCCGTACCGGCAATGGGGGTAGAATAGCCCTTGGCAGACATGACCTGAGCCTTGCCCTTCACCACGCGGATAAGGTCTACGTTTTTCTCTTTAATGCGCACGTCAAAGCGGTTCCAAGCATTGTTCTGCTTATACTGGAATACAATCGTATCACCGCGTGAGCTCAGGCTGAACGGCACTTTCTTGGCACCTTTACGGATGGCACCCATAACGTCCGTGTTCTCCTGATTCACCGTCATGGAGCGCATCACATACAGCAAATCATCTGCACTTATCTCTTCCTCCTGCGCATTTGCAGGCATCGCCACGGCAACCAATGCGGCCACCCCCACGAAAAAGCTTGATATAAATTTCTTCATGTGTGCATAATAACACACACCCATACAAATGCACAGAAGAAAATATCAGTATGCCACAAAAAGTTAATTATTGATAACTAAAATATCAATTTTCACCTTCTGTTCTACATCCCCAATGAGAAGTAGGCCGTTTAATGAAGCGAGAACAGCGAGTCTCACTATCAGGCTCATAAAAACAGTAAGAATCAGGGGCAGGATACCACCAATCGGCAGTACGGCGCTTGACATTGCTGATAAAAGCGGCCAATTTTTTCAGCTTCAAAAGAGATGCGGGAACCGTCTTTTCATACCTCAACCACTCCTGCGCAGTAACATCGGTCCACGCCAAGTTGTTTCCGGTAACACGAAAAACGCCGGTAAAGACGCGGGGCAGCACAACGCAGCGCGGAGCATGCTGCAAAATATCCCTATAAAATATCAAATCACCGATGGAACGCCACTGCGGATCGAATGTGACGCCGTTTTTCTTAAAAGTGGTAACACGATGAAAGCAAGCACAGGTAATGATTTCACATACCGTATGCCCTATCCAACAATGGGGAAACACCGGACGGCGATGACAAATATAGCGGCTCTGAGCATCTATAATGATATAAGAGGTAATCGCTATATCGGCCTCCGGATTCTTGCACATCGCCGCTGCAACCTGAGACAAGGCCGTTGGTAAATACTGCTCATCACAATTAAGGTGCGCCGTTACCTCCGCATCGGCAGGTATTTGCTCCCACGCTTTATTGAGCGCATCATACATACCGCAGTCTTTGGCACTTTCAAAGGTAAGGCGATAGCCCGGCACATCTGCATGACTGTTTTGCCACTCTTGCAGCCACAAAACCGTATCATCACCTGAACCACCATCCTGCACATGGTGGTGTACTTCTACCCCCTCACACACTTGGTCAAACACAGAGCGAACACAGCTTCTCAACCAGTGTAAGGCGTTATACGCGGGGGTGACAATATAAAACTTCATAAACGGAAACGGCTATGCGCGCATTATACTCAAGGGAGAGGCGTTTAGCAAGCAAAAAGCCGCCGGAGCGGGATTTACCCGTTCCGGCGGTAAGGAATGATGTTCTATGCTCAGCTATCAGGAGAAGACACCGAAAGCCTCGGAAGCGCAAGCGAGCATGTAGTCGCGGTTGAGCTTTGCGATGTTGTCTACGCTGATACCCTTGGGGCAAGCGGCCTCGCACTCGTAAAGGTTGGTGCAGTTGCCGAAGCCGAGGGCGTCCATCTGGCGCACCATGGCAAGAACGCGCTTGTTCTTTTCGGGGTGGCCCTGGGGCAGCAGATTGAGGTGAGCAGCCTTGGCAGAGGTGAAGAGCATGGCAGCGCTGTTCTTGCAGCTGGCCACGCAAGCACCACAGCCGATGCAAGCAGCGGCGTCGAAAGCGGCGTCGGAGGTCTTCTTGCGGATAGGCATGTTGTTGGCGTTCGGAGCAGCACCGGTGCGCACGTCAACGAAACCGCCGGCGGCGATGATGTTGTCCAGAGCGGTACGGTCTACCACAAGGTCACGCAGCAGCGGGAAAGCAGCAGCGCGGAAAGGCTCAATCCAAATGGTGTCGCCGTCCTTGAACTGGCGCATGTGCAGCTGGCAGGTGGTTACCTTCTTGCCGCCATGGGGTACACCGTTGATGGTGAGGGAGCACATACCGCAAATGCCTTCACGGCAGTCGTGGTCGAAGTGGATGGGCTCTTTGCCCTCGTGAACGAGCTCTTCGTTAACGATATCGAGCATCTCGAGGAAGGAAGCTTCATCCGGGATGTTCTTAGCCTTGTAGGTTTCAATGCGGCCCTGGGCCTCAGGGGACTCCTGGCGCCAAACCTTGAGCGTAAGATTAAGATTTGCCATAATAGTGTATGAAAAGTTAGAGTTTGGAACGTGTCTTTACTTGTAGGAACGGATGGCCAGGTGTACGGTGTCGAAGGTAAGCGGCTCCTTGTGCAGAACCGGCAGTTCGCCCGTGCCCTTGTACTCCCAGCAGGCTACGTAGGCAAAGTTAGCGTCATCGCGCTTGGCTTCACCGTCGGCCAGCTGGTGCTCGAGGCGGAAGTGAGCACCGCAGGACTCCTCACGGTTGAGGGCGTCATAGCAGAGCACCTCTGCGAAGTCAAGGAACGCAGCAACGCGCCAAGCCTTCTCAAGCTCCTGGTTCATACCCTCCGTGCTGCCTACCACGCGTACGTTGGTCCAGAACTCTTCACGGATGGCGGGAATCTTCTCAATGGCGTGCAGCAAGGACTCTTTGGTGCGGCCCATGCCTACGTCGTCCCACACAAGCTTACCGAGCTCGCGGTGGATTTCGTCGGGGGTCTTGGTACCCTTCACGTCCATCATCTTCTGAATGCGGGCCTTCACCTCGTCCTCAGCCTCCTTGAACTCGGGGGCGGCGGTGGTGATGCTGCCGGGCTTCTGCGTGGTGAGATAGGTGGGCAGCGTGGCGGGGATGACGAAGTAACCGTCGGACAGACCCTGCATGAGGGCGGAAGCACCGAGGCGGTTGGCACCGTGGTCGGAGAAGTTAGCCTCACCGAGAACGTGCAGACCGGGGATGGAAGACATCAGGTTGTAGTCTACCCACAGACCACCCATGGTGTAGTGAGAGGCGGGGTAAATCATCATGGGCTGCTCGTGCGGGTCAACGTCGGTAATCTCCTCGTACATTTCGAAGAGGTTGCCGTACTGGCCGTCAATCCACTCCTTACCCATGCGGTTGATAGCGTCCTTGAAGTCAAGGAACACACCGCGGCCGGTGTTGGCTACGCCGCGCTCATCGTCGCAGGCTTCCTTAGCGGCACGGGAGGAGATATCACGGGGAGCCAGGTTACCGAAGGAGGGATACTTGCGCTCCAGGTAGTAGTCGCGGTCATTCTCGGCTACGTCGGAGGGCTTCATCTCACCCTTACGAATCTTGGCAGCCACCTCACGGCTCTTGGGTACCCAAATACGGCCATCGTTACGCAGAGACTCAGACATGAGGGTCAGCTTGCTCTGGTAGTCGCCCTTAACGGGGATACAGGTGGGGTGAATCTGAGTGAAGCAGGGGTTGGCGAAGTAGGCACCCTTCTTCCAGCAGGCGCAGGCAGCACCTACGTTGCAGCCCATGGCGTTGGTGGAAAGGAAGAATACGCGGCCGTAACCACCGGTAGCCAGCAGCACGGTATCACCGGCATAGCTCTTAATCTCACCGGTCACCATATCACGCACCACGATACCCTTGGCGTGGCCGTCTACCACTACAAGGTCCATCATTTCGGTACGGGGGTGCATCTCGATGTGGCCCTTGCCGATTTCCTTCTCCATGGCCTGGTAGCAACCCAGCAGAAGCTGCTGACCGGTCTGACCACGGCTGTAGAAAGTACGCTTGAGCTGAGAACCGCCGAAGGAACGGTTATCGAGCAAACCGCCGTATTCGCGACCGAAGGGAACACCCTGAGCCACGCACTGGTTGATGATGTTGCAGGACACCTCAGCAAGGCGGTATACGTTGGCCTCACGGGCACGGAAGTCACCACCCTTCACGGTATCGTAGAACAGGCGGTATACGGAGTCACCGTCATTCTGGTAGTTATGGGCAGCGTTCACACCGCCCTGAGCGGCGATGGAGTGGGCGCGGCGGGGGCTGTCCTGGTAGCAGAAGCACTTCACATTGTAGCCCAACTCAGCCAGCGTGGCAGCGGCGGAGCCACCGGCCAAACCGGAACCTACGATAAGCACGGTGTACTTACGGCGGTTGTTGGGGTTAATGAGCTTGGCCTCGCGCTTGTACTTGGTCCACTTCTCGGCAATGGGGCCATCCGGAATGCAGGAATCCGGCATGTAGTCGCTTACGGGAAACTTGATTTCGTTCATAATCAGAGCTTGTAGAGTAAAGGTTTATTTAAGGATGCCCAGCATTACACACACGGGGATAGCAATGAAGCCACCGCAAACAACCAAACCGAAAAGAACGGCAACGATGTTGTACAGGGGGCGCACCTTGCGGGTGGCAAGGCCGAAGGTCTGAAGCACAGACTGAAGGCCGTGGCGCACGTGCATGAAAAGGCAGCAAATGGCTACGATGTAGAAGATGGAGCACAGGGGATCCTGGAATGCGGCAATGATGTGGTTGTAGCAATCGTGCGGATCACCGTTGAAGGTAAGCTGCCAGAGGTGGAATACGGCAAAGCAGAGAATCATGATACCGGTAATCACCATGGTACGGGAAGAAAGGGTGGCCTTGAGGGTACCCTCTTTCTGGTAATGGGTGCGGGCATTGTAGTTCTCATACTTGAGCACCAGAGTAAGCACAATGTGAACAAGAGCCACGGCCAACAAGCCCAAACGAATGGACCACAGAAGCCAGGCGGGCATTGAGTGCAAACCTGTTGCGTAGTAGTTAATCCAGGAGGTACCACCCTCAGCAACATCACCACCGAAGATGGTCATATTACCGGCAAGGTGCCCCACCAGGAAGAGGAGGAGACACGAACCTGTCAAGGCCACAAGAATCTTGCGACCAATGGAGGACGTGACGAATTTGCATGCTGTCGTGATAATGTCGTTCATAAGTGCAATAACGTCTTTGCAAGACATACTCTACCCCATTCCACCAGAAAAAGCAAGCACCAATACAGTATACGGGGCTATTTTTTCAACTTTGCACCGGCAGCAGCAACGCAAAAACGGCCAACAAAATCGCAAAAACAGCATCTATCCGCACGGCATGGCGGCGGTATACCCCTTGCACGGGGCTCCACTGCAACAGGGCACTCCACAGCACCCACCCCAACAAACCGCTCAGCGTCATCATTACCGCCAGCACGGGTGCAAACCATGACAAAGCGGCATGTTCCTGCAACGCACCGGCACTCAGGGTAAGAATAAATAGCATGCATTTGGGGTTGAGAATATTGCACAAAAAGCCCTGCCACAACAAAGCGCGGCATGAGCTCCCCTGCTCTTTCTCCTGCAAATCAACCTCTGCGCCACCCCATTGTTTCGGAAAAATCTTCCAGGCAAGATACAGCAACCAAGCGGCTGCGGCATACAGCATGTACATGCTCCAGCTTTGCCGCATAACCCATGCGCCGGCAGAACAAGCAACGGCGGCTTGTATGAAAAAGCCCAGACTGATACCGGCACCCACGGCCACACCGGCCCGAAAACCGCGAGCCAAGGCCGTACGGAACACAAAAAACACATCCGGCCCCGGGCTCAGCTGGGCAAGAACCAGCAGCCCACACACCACACTCATACTGAGCACAACCTCCGTCATGCCTCGCTTCCCCCGTTAAAAGACGGCAACGGGCTCACGGCATTCCCCTCAAGCCCGAACTTTCTGCGCCGTACTGTGGGCGTAAGCGCCTCTGAGGTTTCATACGTTGCACGGAACATTTCAAGCTTAGCGTCAATATTATCTGCATGATGCAGCACAAGAGCCTCAGGTGTTTTGGGCACCACGGGAGAGCCGTACTCCAACACACCGTGGTGAGATGCAATAAGATGCAGCAGGTGCAGGCGCACTTGCTCCGTGGCGGGCACAAGGCCTTTCCACTCAGTGCGTTGCTCTGCCGTGCAAATACCCTGCCAAAGCTTATTAACCACCTCAATACTTACGGAGATATGGCCCAAGAGCTCGCCCATATCGGAGTACTCCACGGCAAAGCCCTGCTCTGCGCAACCGGTCTCCCACATCTTACCGCAGTCATGAAACAAAGCCCCGGCCAGCACCAAGTCTCTGTTAATGTGCGGGTAAGCACCGCAAATGGCATCTGCCGCACGCATTACCCCGGCAGTGTGCTCTACCAAGCCACCGCGGCGGGCATGGTGCATGCCGCGTGCAGCCGCCGCACGCCGAAACCGTGCCTCATGCGTCTCCGTCAGCGCACGGCAAAGTGCTGATAAACGCGGGTCTTTCATTCCGCTGATAAAGTCTGAAATATCCTGCCATGCCTGCTCCTGAGCAGCACGCATCTCTGCTCCGCCACTGAGCAGCACCTCCTCCTCTTCGGGGGTAAGGGGGCGGTAATCCACATTTTTGGCATCCATACCGTATTGATTACACGTCCAATCCGCGCTCACCGCTACAAATGCGCCCTCCGGCATGGCACGGCAGACAGCATTCCACGGGGCGTTATCCCACACCTTAATAACCATGCTGTCTGCGGCATCAGCCAAGGTAAGTTCCAAATACGGTGTACCGGTTTTGGTGGTGCGGGTAAGTTTTTGCGTAAGCTGCACAAAAACATCACCTTGCGTTTCCCCCAAGGCAGTAGCGTTTTTCAGTTGAATGACAGAATCGTAATGCACACCTGCATTGTACCCCAGCGCGCAGGAACTGTCAACCCCGCGAAGCGCAGCTCGCTCAAAAATCAATCAAACGCAAAAAACTACAGAGCGCGCACCAAACGGTCCATACGCAACATCAACACAGACAACAGGAGAGTAAGCACGGCAGTAGCCCCCACAACAGCAGCGTGAGAAACCGTCATCTCATGCGTCTCAACAAATAATTCACAAGATTGGTACACAACCATGTGCAACAAAAAGACAGGATACGTCAACTCCGCACCGTATGCCAGCACCCGAGACAGTCCTTGCGACACGCGGAAACGCCACAGGTAAAGCCCCGCAACCAAAGGCACGCAATACAAAGTAGTCACTACATCAAACCTGAAGGTGTAGTTCAGGTAATTCAAATCGCGGTCCTGTTTCAACACCATCAGCAGCCCCATGGCCACAACAAACACGGCAAACAACAACAGAGTAACGGCTTTGAAAGCACGCCCCTGCACCATGGAAGAATCTTTCATTCTCAAAACATAACGCGCAGCAATCAGCCCGGCCATGAATTGCCACATACGCGCCCATGGAGAGTAATACAAGCCCTGCCCGAACGGAGCATTCTCCGCAACCTGAGAAAACAACCACCCCGCAAAAACAATCGCCACTATCCACGCCGCCTCCAGCAAGCCTTTTTTGCGAGCCAAAAACACCATAAACGGCACGGATATCAGCAATATGCACTCAATCACCATGTACCACAACGGCCTGTTGTAGTAAAAGAAGAACTGAGACATATCAAAATACCCCCATTGCTCACGCGGCATCCAAAAGAAACCGTTACCCTCAACAAAGCGATAAATTACACCCAGCCCAAACGCTATCAGCAACATGGGCAACAAACGCCTACACTTCTTGCTGAAAAAGACCTGAGAGTCAAACGGGCGACCGCTGAAAACCATCACCCCCACCCAAAATCCGCTCATCACCAAAAAGGCATTCACAGAGAGAGGGCCGCTGCTGCAACGCTCCGGCGTAAGGTGGTACACAAACACCCCCAAGCACAATATAATGCGCAGTACATCCGGTAAAAAAGCCCGGTTCAGGCAAGAGCTCCCCGTCTTTTCTGTAACATTGGTCAGCATGGCGCGGAATATAGCAGAATTAACACAATAAGTCAATAAGCCTTATACACCAGCCTCTATCATTCTTTTTCCGGCCCCCGTTTCACTTCCATGGGTTCAACATATTGCAGAAACGGTGCCACAAAAGGATAACTCACCAGCTCCCCCGTCAGCAACACCGCATTGACAGCTAAGGTGCAAGGAATATCCACAGCCACAAACACGGCCAAGCTCAGAGGCATTTTCACCCAATAATCCCATGGGCGGTATATGGGTGCATGCAGGGTGAACTGAGGCGGGTCAGAGCAATACCTACAACGCGTAGGAGTATGCATCACCCCCGTATGCATCTCTATCTCTGCCTTTTTGATAGGGGAGAAAACCTGCTCTGCCGCCGCAGCATCCCAATCATCTGCCGGTATGTAATCACGCACAAATCTATCCGGCTTAGGCGGGGTCACACCAAGCAACTTCTGAGCTGCATCCGGTAGCAGCAAAAAATAATATCGCTTATGTACAGGGGCTCGTTTCACGCTGATGGGGAGTTGCACATCACAAGCATACGCCCAAGAGCCACACGTCAGGGCGTCACGTTCCAGCTCATAGGTTACATCACACGCCATATAATATTGCTCTCCCAAACGATAAAAAGCAAAGGCATCTTCTTTCTTAACGCTTGCGTTATATTGGTACGTTTCTCTTATAGCCGTGCTCGGAGAGCATAAGCAAGAACTCAACAACAGAGAAGCCGACACCGACAACCACCTCATACCGAATAAAGCATTATAAAATCTTTTCATTGTTATACACCGTTATTATTTATTCACTATCAATAGACGGAAGCGGCACATAACCATTATCCTCCTTCACCTGCCGCCCCACAAATGGCCATGCTGTGATGATAAAAGCCGCTGACGCTACATTACTTACCACGGTACAGGGCACATCTATTCCCACAAACATCAGTGCGGCCAAGGGATACTTTACCACGGCATCCCAACTGTAAGAATACGGCATCTTTACCCCTAACTCATTCGGGCGTTCCGTATAACGCAAACACCCCTCCCTCGTACGGTCGGAAGCCACGGAACACCACCCCAGCGTCCATGTTTCACCCCCGGCGGCAGCACAGGGGAGCGCAGCTGCGGCATCCCAATCATCCTCAGCAATCAAACGCGGCACCTCAGGGGCGGGCTCTGCCACACGCTTCCCCAAGCAGCGCTTCACCACATCCGGGCTCATCAGCGCATACACCACCTCGGGAGCACGCTCCCTCTTGTAGCCAAACGGCAGATATATCTCACGCACAGGCACGACATACCCCACTTTGATACGCTCTTGCTCAACCACATACTGCACCTTACACTGTGCATAATAATGCCCGTTGAGCATAAAAAACTGCACCGCTGCATCATCAATCGCTTTTGCGTAAAGCGCAGAGCTTTCCGCCATAGCGGCCGATGTCAAATAAACACATGAGGGCAGCAGAGAGGCAATAAGCGGCAGCACTGCAAGAAACTTCAGATTCATGGTAATTTATTCTTGTGGGGCAGGCGGCTCCGGCAGTTCGCTGCCCTGCTGTTGTTGCTGCGCCGTAGCTGCCACGGGAGCTGCCAACAACGAAACCCCGATAAGCCCCGCATTTGCAACCAACGTGCAAGGTATATCCACCCCCACAGCCAGCACCGCTGCCAAGGGTAACTTGTACACAGCATCCCACCCGTAAACAGAGGGTACATAAACATGCAACTTATTCCATTTTTCGTCATTGGCTTTCCATAACCAACACTCCGCATCATCTTTACCCCTTACAAAAATTCGTTTCTTCGGCAGGGGGCGTATCAACTTGCACAACGTCGCAGCAGAGGCATCCCAATCCGCGGCAGAGTAATACCGGGGTACACGTCCTTTTATCGGCAACGGCGTCACCCCAGTATAATACTTTACAGCTTCTTCATCCATCAGTACATACATGGTTTGGGGGGCTTTCTCATCATGATAACCCAAGGGCAGCTCTACCTCGCTTTCCGGCACAGCCACAATCCCGCCAATCACCATTTTATCCGCCTTACACACATAGCGCAAGGACACTTTGAGGTAGTAGGCATGGCCTTTACGGTAAATTTGCATAGCTTGCGCATCATCATGCTTAGGCTCATAAATACAACTTCTTGCCGTAGCAACAGATGTTGTTACCAAACATGAGGGCAGCATAAGAGAGATAGCGGCCATGGGTATAATCCACCATTTCATGCATAACAAATAGCAAATTCAGCTCTTCATTACAAGAAAAAACTTCCCCGGGGCTCACTCTGAGCTTGCAGTAGGGGCATATAACTGGTAGTATAGAGTCCTATTCTCATGCACCTCTCCGGCTTACACAAATTTCTCTGCACGGCATTGATGGCCTGCTCAACCCTGAGCACACAGGCCCTCGATGACAAAACACTTTTGAAACTCATAGACCATGGCAGCACCAAGCTGGCTGAAATGGAGAGAGAATACGAGGCGTTGAAAAGCGACCCCGAGCAAAGAGACTATGCCCGCGATTTGAAAAAGGACATGGATGCCGAGAAACGCCGTTGCAGTGCCATTAAAACAAACATCCGCGCCTTGGCCCCCAAAGTCAAAAAGAGCGGCAAAATCAATATGAGAGATGAGCACGGGCGCACCCTCATCATGCTGGTGGCCGCCATGGGCAATGATACGGCAACCGCGCTGGTACTGAGAGACAATCCGGAGCTTTTCCTGTATGATAATGACAACAAGATAGCCATTGACTATGAGAACGAAGGCGGCGGCAGCACCTTGAACAATCATCTGAAACCCTTGTGGGAAAAAGCCGTGCTGGCCTTCAATCAGGATGAAATACAAAACATACTGGACTGCGGTGCCAACCCGGACTGGCCCGTGGCAGGGCAGCCGCCCTTGGCCTTGGCCATTCAGGGCAACCAGAATGCCGTGTTCGACCGCCTCATGCTGCACGGTGCACACGCCGGCAACCGCACGCAGGACGGCACCGCCCTCATTGAATTGGCAGTTGCTCACGCCAACGCCAACGCCGTAGATGCCCTGCTGAGTGGCTTGAAAGAAACCGATATCATTTTTTCGGACGGCTCCCCCATCTTCCGTCACCTGATGGACGATGAGCACAAAGACTGCCTGATTGCATGGCTTAATCAAGCGCAGAGCCTCAACAAGTTCCATACGGAAGACGGCACCTCATACTTCTGCCTTGCCATGAGATTGGCAGATACCGAGTGCGCCAAATATGCAGCCACTCAAAACCTTAAATTACTGAGCACAGAGGACAAAGAGGGCAACCTGCCGCTGCACGAAGCCGCCCGCCGCGGCAACGCAGAGCTTTACCGCGAACTGGTCAAGCTGGGTGCATCCCCCGCACAAAAGAACTCCCGAGGTGAAACCGCCCTGATGCATGCAGCCCTCAGTGCAGATGCCGATACACTGGCAGAGGCCCTCAAGGGAATCACCCCCGAGCTGCTCCAAGCCACGGACAATGACGGGAACACCGCCCTTTATTATGCCAAACTGGCTAAAGACCAAGCCGCAACAGAAGCCCTGAAAGCCGCCGGGCTGCAACACCAAAAGAAAAACTAACGCCCATGGCCATTCATGTAAGAGCGACCAACACGGTCAAAATCAAGTTAGCATCCATTATTCGGCGCATGCTTGCCATCGCGCTGGGTCTGGCTCTCTTCAGCATTTTGTTAAGTGCCATTATTCTCTATGTATATGAGATTTACATAGAAAAGCAGACAGACAGCTCCTTTGTGACCTATACACCGCCGGTCAAAAAGCCCAGCACGGCCTCCCGCAAAACCACCAGTGAGGAGAATGCGGTTTCTTCCCCGTCCAACGCCTCACCGCCCTCCCCCGTCATCCTTTCTCATGACTCCCCTTACAGCATGGATTTGCCTGCCACGCTTGATGACATGGGTGCCGGCTTGGCAGATGCGGATGGTTTGGAGGGTATGGGATTCGGTGACGCCTTCGGCGACGGCCTGGGCGATGGCGGCGGCATAGGCAGCGGAGACGGTGACGGCAGCGGCGACGGCGGCGGTAAACGAGCCGGCTACAATGATGATATTCAGGTAGTTCTGCTGCTGGATGCCTCGGGCAGTATGTCCGAGCTGTTCAAAGCGGCCTCAGAGTCCATGGAGAAAGTGCTCACCACCCTGAGCAATGCCAAGCTCAACGGCAAAAAGACCAAGGTAAACGTGGGTATTGTGGTATACGGCCAAGCCGCCCAAAACGGTGCCCCCATGAAGCTCTCACCCTTTACCACGCAGGTGAAAAAGATGCGCTCCCGCTTGGAGAAGGTAGCCTGTGACGGCGCCATTGAAGAATGCGGTGCTGCCATTGCCTTTGCGGTTGAAAACTTTGAGTGGAACCGCCGCGACCGCGATGATATGCTCAAGGTTATTTTCATTGCCGGTAACGAAGCGTTCGACCAAGGTGTCATTAACTATCAACACGCTATTGCTCAGGCAACGGAGCAGCACATCATCGTCAACACCATTCACTGCGGGCCGCCCGACCCCGAATGGGAGGAAGCCGCCGTCCTCGGCAAAGGCATGGGGCTTACCTTAGATATTCACCAAACAGGTAATAAAACCGTTTCCCCGCAAGAGATATACGAAACTCTCAAGGCTCTGCACAACTGCAAGCCCATGCCCATCGGCGCCCCTGCCGTGCAGCGCAAGTACATTAACATGCTCAACAGTGCAGAGGCACCGCCCCAGAACAACCCGAAAAAGCTCTCCAAGTGGCTGTCTGACAACAAACGCCGCATTCTTGTAGGCTATGACTGGGATGCCATTGAGATTTACCGCAAAACGCCGGAGGGCGAGTTCTCCATCGACCTTCTGGGCGGTGAGGGTAACCTGCCCGTCAGCTTCCGCGACAAGAGTGAGGATGAAATCATTGAATTCCTCAGCCGCGAGGCCGAACGCCGCACGCGCCTGTTAGAGCTCTACAAGCAACAAAAAGCCAGTGGCGACCTCGGCGACAAACTCCTCAACGTATTGCAGGAACAAGCACAGGAAAAAGGCATTACCATAGATTTCTGATACCATGCTCACTCTTACCATCATCAATAGCGACAATATTTGCTACTCTTACGAGCTGGATACCACCCCGGGCGCCGTTTACCGCATAGGGCGCTCCATGGACTGCGAAATCGCTCTGACTGAGGAGATTCACCTGTCGCGCGTACACTGCATTCTCTCCATCGGTGAAGGCTGCGCGCTGCTTACGGACAATAACTCCAGCAACGGTATTTTTGAAGACAACAACCGCGTGCAGGAGATTCTCATGCTGCCGGGCAAGCAATACCGCATCAGCAACTGCAAAGTAATGCTTGAAGAGATTCCCGACCAAGCAGCGGCAGAGCCCGCAGTTGACAGTGAAGCCACCGCCTATCAGGAGGAAGCGGCTGCGTACGTGTACGAAGAAGCACCCCTTGAGCCCACAGCAGAGGAAGTAACGCCCCACGAAGAGCCCCTGCCGGAGCCTGAGCCCATGGCAGACGAAGCCCCTGCCTATGAAGAGCCCCTGCCCACGGCAGCGGAGGAAACGGTCTATGAGGCGCCGATACAGATAACGGAGACGGAGGAGGAACCGCAGGAGGAACCGCAACCCGAGCCGCAAGACGAAGCCCCGGCAGCAGAGCTGCAACCTGCGGAGGAAACACCGCAGCCCATGCCGGTAGAGGAACCTGCCACCGCGCCCCGCCCCGTAAGCCTGCCCAAGCGTAAGTTCATTCCGCCTCCACCGCGCAAAGCGTTGGTTAAGAGAGCAGCCCCCCGCCCCTTCTACACAGCGGCAGGCACATTGAGTACCGAGCCCGTTGTTGCCAAGCCCAAGGAGCTTAAACACCGCCGCGCCACCAACGGCATCAGGATTCAGCGTCCGCCCTCACAACCGGCGTCCGACATAGGCCTTCCCTTTGATTTCTCGTTGAGCATGAGCTTGCTCAACACTACCCCCACCATTGAAGAGGGCGACCTGCTCAACTTCAATATCACCGCAGAAGAAGACTGCCACGTGTTCCTGATTCAATATGACAGCGAGCACAATGCCGCCATGCTGGTACCCGGTGTGGGTGGTGCCGATAATCGACTTACGGCTAAACAAGATACCCAGTTCCCTCCCAAGGGAAACAACAAATACGAGCTCTACGTAGAACCGCCATTCGGCACGGATACCATTTTGGCCATTGCTTGCACGCAAAAGGTAGACTTTGTACGCATGTGGAAAGATTGCCTTGCCCAAGCCGATGAGCTCAGCACCATAGGCGAGGTCGAAAAGCAAGCCATTGAGCTTTGCAAAGACATACTCGATGGTAAAGACGCCTTTTGGGCTGCCGCCCTCCTGCGTATAGAAACCGGCTCATAAGCCGTCAGGAGGCTTCCGTAAACACTCGTTTATAAAGAGCCTGCAAAATCTCTCAACAAAAAAGGAGGCATCCTCACCATGGGATGCCTCCTTTTTTAATATGCTGTAAACTTGCTATCAGGCAGCAGGCTGCTCAGCAGGTGCCTCAGTGGCGGGAGCCTCTGCGGGCTGCTCTGCGGGTGCCTCAGTGGCGGGAGCCTCGGCGGGCTGCTCTGCGGGTGCCTCAGCGGCGGGAGCCTCGGCGGGCTGCTCTGCGGCGGAAGCCTCAACGGGCTGCTCTGCGGGTATCTCTGCGGCGGGAGCCTCAACGGGCTGAGCAGCAGGAGCAACGGGCAACACGGCCTTGGGCTGATTCTGAAGGATGGAGGACTTGTTCTTCTCGTGGTGCTCATTAAGCATCAGCACACTGAGCAAGAAGCACAGAATCATGAACAGAGAACCGAAGAAGATGGTACCTTTTTTCAGCACATCGGTAGTACGGGCACCAAAGGCCTGGTCTGTCATCTGAGCACCGAATGCGGCACCAAGACCTTCCTGCTTGGGACGCTGCATGAGCACCAGCAAAAGGAGCATGGCGCACACAATCATGAGCAGGGCGAAAACGATGTATTTGAAAGTGATTAAAAGCATGGCTGGGATTGTATCAGATTAAAAGTTGTTTGTAAAGCCTTAAGCAATGATTTCATTAAGTTCGTTGCAAACGATGCGCGTGGGGGTGATAGGCTTATCATCAAGAGCAAAGCTCATAATGACCACTCTCTCCCCGGCCTTAATCAGGTGTGCAGCGCCACCGTTAATGATAATCTGCCCTGTTCCGGGAGGGCCGACGAGTACGTATGTCTCGAAGCGATTGCCGGAGGTGATGGAAGCAACCAACACCTTCTCACCGGGCCAAATGCCGGCGGCCTCTACGAGATCCTGCGGTATTTCTATGCTACCTTCATACTCCACATCACCACGGGTAACCATGGCGCGATGAATTTTTGATTTTAGCTGAGAAACAAGCATAACGTGTTACTTTCGGGCGGATATGAAACTACTTTTTGATGTAAATGTCAATCAAAAACATTCAAAAAGGCATACTTTATGCCACACCCAAACGGGCACAGACGGGGCAAACGGGTTTGCAACCGCGCGCAGGACAATGCTCCCTGCCCCACAAAACAAACTGCACGTGCAGCTTGTTCCACAGCTCCTTCGGGAAACACTTTTTCAAATCTGCCTCCACCGCCTCAACCGTTTTACCGCGGCTGAGCCGCCAGCGACGCGCCAAACGGAAGATGTGCGTATCTACCGGGAATGCCGGCATGCCAAACGCCTGAGCCATCACCACAGAGGCGGTTTTGTGCCCCACGCCGGGCAAGGCCTCCAGCTCTTCAAAGGTAGCCGGCACCTGCCCGTTATGGCGTTCTACCAACAGTTCGGCAGTTTCTACCAAACGCTTGGCCTTAGTTTGCGTAAGCCCGCAAGTGGCAATGTATTCCCGCACCTCCTGCCAATCCATGGCAGCCATGGCCTGCGGTGTGGGAGCCGCGGCAAAAAGCGCAGGTGTCACCTTGTTTACACGCGCATCGGTACACTGGGCAGAGAGCATAACCGCCACCAACAACGTAAAGGGGTCATGGTGGTGCAAGGGGCACCCCGGCTGCGGGTATGCCCGCTCCAGCTCCTCCAGCACAATGGCGGCTCGTTCTTCGCGGCGCATGGCAGGATATCGGCAAAATCAGCGGCGCATGTTGCTCAACGGGCCAAGCACGGCATCACCCTCACTGCGGGTCGGGGCGTTCCAGGATTTTTCAATGGTGGTAGTACCCTGCGGGCGCACTACCTCACGGCCACTGTCGGGCACAAGGGGTAAAGAGGGTTGGCAAGATACGGCAAGTGCAGCAAATACAACGGCTCCTGTAAGTACAATGAACTTGTTCATGGCATTATTGTCAATACACGTATCTTAGCATATTTCAGCACGAATTTCCAGCGTATTTAAGGCAGAATGACACAACACACGCTCGGGGGTGCAATACGCCGTTTACAACATGCAGGGCTGCCGTCAAAAAACAACCGCCGCATGTACAACATGCGGCGGTTGAGTTTAACAGTTGCTTAACGCAACACGGTCATTACGAACCGTGCGGCTTCTCGTGGATGATGTTGTCGCCCACGCGAATCTTCTGACCGGCAGCGGTGGTGTACTTGGCAACAACCTCGCCGTTCTTGATGCTCTCTACACGCAGAGTGGCAACGGTGGTCTTGCCGCGCTTAACGATAAGCGGGGTGGTATCACCGGCAACCAAACCACTGTCCTTAGAGGCAGTGAAGATGATGATATTACGGGCGGGGTCAACTACGCGTACCACGTACTCGTTGGCATTCTTGCGGTAATTGGCCTCAAAGTCACGGTTAATCTGGTCCAGGCGGGCAAGCTCGGTGGTCTCATCGGCCACCTTCTTGGTTGCAGCCTCACGAGCAGTTACCAAGCTCTCAAGCTCAGGCACAAGCTCTTCTTTCTTCTCCTTGGCGTTCTGCACCACATCCTGGAAAGTCTCTACAGCCTCGCTGAGGTCTGCCACAGCGGCAAGGTCCTCAAGCTCGCGCATGGTAGCCAGCATAGCCTCGGCACGAGCCTGAGCATCGGCATGACGCTCCTTGGTGGACTCGAGCTCGGCAGCCATACCGTCGCGGTAGCTGATGTTTTCGTCGCGCTGGCGCTCTGCGGCCTCGCGCTTCTCAATGGCCTGACCGGCACCGTTAAGAGCAATGTACTGAGCCTGAGTCTTCTTGGCAGCCTCAGCAGCAGCAACGGATGCCTCATCGGCCTGAGAACGAGCCTCGCGCTGAACGGCGCTCATGCCGCCCTCAGCAGAGTTACCGCCGCTGACCTTAATGGCCATGTTCATTACGTCCTGCTGTTGTGCAGAATAATACCAGGCACCAATGGAAAGTACCAGTACCGTAGAGGAGAGAATAACGGGTAAAGCTTTCATATTCTAAAGATGTTATAAATTACTTATCGTTGCGGACAGATACAACACGGTCACCAACCTTGACGCGCTCACCGGCCAGCATGGTACCCTTCACCACATAGGCGATGGACTCACCGGCCTGTACGTTAGATACGTTGAGCTCGCAAATCTTCTTGTCGCCGCGCATCACAGCCAAACGAGAACCGATAACCACGCCGCCGTTGTCAATACCGGCATTGAGCATGATGAATGCATAACCGGGGTCAACATAAGAGACGGAGCACTTCAGCTCGGGCGGAGAAATACGATTCTGACGGTCCTGACCCAGCTTACGGGCGGCATCAATAAGGCCGTTAAGGCGTTCACTCTCTGCACCGAGGGTAGCAATCTGCTCGTTCTCGGCATCAATCTTGGCCTCAAGCTCCTTGTTCTCATCCATCAAAGCCTTGGCAGCAAGGATAATCTCGGCGGGCTCGGCGCTGTCGCGATCCAAATCCACAGCCTCAGCCGTCTTGGAGACCACATCCTTCAGCTCGCGCTCTACGGTTTCGGTCTCGCTCTTAAGCGTATCGCTTTCATCCTTATACTCATCACCCTTAGAACGAGCGAGAGCAGCATCTTCCTCAGCCTTCTGCTGAACCTCCTCCTCACGAGCAATTTCACCGGTCAGCCACTCGGTGCGAACATCGCGATAAGCGGCATCAATCTTGCTCTGGTATGTATCCGTCTTAGACTTAACGGCACTGTCAAAGCGCTCCTGAATCAGAGAGAGTTCGCCACCGCTCTGCGTCAGAGCCTTGTGGTTCTGAGAGAAGAGATAATAGGACGTGCCGAGAAACACGAACGATGTGATGATGATGTATTTCCACATGGTGTAAGTAAATTTGCAACTGTTCGATATATCTTTTACACCAGATTTCACTGCTTGGCAATCAAAAAAAGCACCCAACGCGAATTTTATTGCACTTTTTTGACTCGCGCTCCGAATTCGGGCACAAAAATCCCCGCGTCCGCCCGGGATAACGGTGCATGACGCGGGGAAAATCTCTATTCTATATAGGAGAGAGCAGCGGGGCATCAGGCCTGTGCTTCCTTGGCAGCAGCCTCGGCGGCCTTGCGGTCGCGGGCAGCAGCGCGCATGGACATCTTAACGCGGCCCTTGTCATCAATACCGATGCACTTGGCGGTCACGATATCGCCCACCTTCACCACGTCCTCAGTCTTCTGAGTGCGGCCCTCGGCCAGCTCAGAGATGTGGATGAGGCCGTCCTTACCGGGCAGCACCTCCATGAAGGCACCGAATTCCTTAGTGGAAACAATCTTACCCTCGTAGGTCTCGCCCACCTCAATCTCCTTGAACATGCGGTCAATGAGGTACAGAGCACGCTCCACACCCTCCTGGCGGCTGCCGTAAATGCGCACGGTGCCGTCCTCCTCAATGTTGATGTCGGTACCGGTCTCGGCCTGAAGAGCCTTGATGTTCTTACCGCCGGGGCCGATCAGCTCGCCGATACGATCCTGCGGGATGGAGGTAGACTCAATGCGCGGGGCATTGGGGCTCATCTTCTGCGGGGCAGAGATGCAGGCATTCATGGTGTCGAGCACATCCAAACGGCCCTTGCGTGCCAGGTGAATGGCGTCCTCCAGAATGTACAGCGGAATACCGGGCAGCTTGAGGTCCAGCTGGTAACCGGTTACACCCACCTCAGAGCCGCAAAGCTTGAAGTCCATGTCACCGTAGAAGTCCTCAGAGCCGATGATGTCAAGCAGCGTCTCGTAACGGGCAGGCTCGCGGTCGCCCTCGTTGGCAAACTCTGTCACCAAACCTACGGAGATACCGGAAACCGGGCGCTTCAGCGGCACACCGGCTGCCAACAGAGACAGCGTACCGGCACATACGGAGGCCATGGAGGTAGAGCCGTTGGACTCCATAATCTCAGAAGATACGCGGATGGCGTAGGGGAAATCAGCCTCATCGGGAATTACCGGGGCGATGGAGCGCTCTGCCAATGCACCGTGACCGATTTCGCGGCGGTTCTGACCACCGAAACGGCCGGTCTCACCCACGGTGAACGGGGGGAAGTTGTAGTGCAGAATGAAGCGCTTCTCATCCACGGAGCCGGTGTAGTTGTCAAGGTACTGCTTCTCCTCCATGGGGGCAAGAGTAGCCAAGCACATGGACATGGTCTCACCGCGGGAGAAGAGGGCAGAGCCGTGTACTACGGCGGGCAGCACATTCACCTCGGCAGACAGCGGGCGCAGCTGCTTAATGGCGCGGCCGTCGGCACGCTTGCCCTGCTCCATGATGGAGATACGGAAAGCCTTCTTCTGGATGTACTCAAACACCTGCTCCACGTCAAAGTCGGTAGCCTCGGGGTAGGTCTCCTTAATCTTGGCCTCAACCTCATCGCGGAGGGCGCCTACCTGCTTCTGGCGCTGAATCTTGTTGGGGGCGTAAATGGCGTCCTCAATGCGGTCGCCGGCCACCTGGTAGCCAATCTCAAGCAGCTCGGGCTTGGCCAGCGTCAGCTCGTACTCGCGGGTGGGCTTGCCGCAAAGGCCGCGCAGCTCCTCCTGAGCAGCGCAAATCTTGGCTACATTCTCCTGGGCAAAGCGCAGGGCGGCAATGAAATCTTCTTCGGGCAGCTCATTGGCAGAACCCTCAATCATGATAACCTGGTCCTTAGAACCGGCATATACCAAGTCAAGGTCACTCTCCGTACGCTGGCTGTTGGTGGGGTTGATAACGAACTCACCGTTGATGCGACCCACGCGCACGGCGCCTACGGGCTCGGCAAAAGGAAGGTCAGAAATCACACAAGCGGCAGAAGCACCGTTGATGCTGAGGATGTCCGGCTCATTCTCGCCGTCGGCAGCCATCAGCAGGGAGATTACCTGCGTGTCATAGAAATAGCCCTTGGGGAACATCGGGCGCAGGGGGCGGTCCGTCATACGGCAGGTCAGAATCTCCTTCTCCGTGGGGCGGCCCTCACGCTTGAAGTAGCCACCCGGGAACATACCTGCGGCTGCTGCCTTTTCCTTGTATTCTACGGACAGGGGAAAGAAAGTCTGCCCCTCTTTAATCTTGGTGGCACTCACAACGGTAACAAGCACCACGGTATCACCACAACGAACAGTCACTGCGCCATCTGCCAGGCGGGCAATCTTACCGGTTTCAATTGTGATGGGATTGGCGCCTACGGCGCACGATACGGAATGTATACTCATTTTATTTTCTTTTTCTATCTTCTTGTGCCGGCTCCTTGCTTCACCTCAAAAGGACGGAACCGGCCAATTCCTTCCTCGGCAGGTGGCAGGGTTCTTAAGCTACCCTGCCGCTTCATGCGCGCCACCGCTCAACGCAGCTACACGCATTCGCGCTCATTTTACACAGTTTCAAACCCCAACGCAAGCATATAATCCCCAACATAACCGAATTCCCCCCGCAAATGACAGAAATTCAGTTATTTTTATCCGTTTACTCATCAAAACACGTTAACCTACCCTCAAGCCTTGAGGGCGGCGGGGAGGTAGCGGATAACGGCGGAGGATAAATATTCATCCAAATAATCAGCCTACTACACCTTCACTCATATAAATCGTTCCAAAAATGTACCATTTGGCAAACCGACAACACTGCGCAGTTTTTCATTTTTCAACAACTCCTATCAGCTTTCCCATTTTATATCATGATAAGCCCAAAATTGCTTTAGCATTAGCCTGCAAAGTTGAGGGGAACTCTCTATTTTCCATATCTTGTAGCATTAAGTCTACAAGTTCATACCATTCTTCGGTTTGTGGCTCATCCACGAAACAATCAACTACTTGTTTGCTTGCCACCCATGCAATACTGCGTTGGGTCAACAAGCGTTGGTCATTCAATTGAAGAGCATCAATGGTATGTTCTGCACGCTCTCGTTCCTCAGGGTTCAAGGTAGACACAGCAACTGCGCGCATTCTGAACTTTGAAGACTGCACAAAAGTAATATATTTGCGTGGATTTTCAACATGCGGATTGATAATATCTATGGCTGCATATTTCTTTTGCCTATCCTTATACCGACCACATGTATTCGCATCTTCACAAGAGAGCACCATATTTTCCCAATCAAAAATCTTCTTCGGGTAACGAGATTGTTGGTAAAAATGGTCTATATGAGCTACTTTCTTCGGCAAAACACCACCTTCATCTGTAAGTTTACACTCGCAATATCCGCATAGACCGCCCTGCTCTACAGCTTTCAACCGACGCAACTCGTCTCCTTTTTCACTGACCGAGTATTCGCTATACGTAAGGCCGGTAGCTTTGGCTTCAGCCAAGCTACTCGGCATCAAATTGCATTGTATCGGGATGGGTCTCATTTTCTCAATGATTTCAATCGAGACATCATTTCCTTTTTCTTTCTCAGTCCTTCCATGCGGGCATTAATTTCACGCACAAAGTGATGATTTTCCCCGTAAGCTTTCAACACTTTTTGGTGCTCCGACTCAAAGAAATCACCTTCAACATTCCCCTCCTGTATGCAGGCTAAGCAATTCATATATGCCTTGAACTCGGGGTGTTTATCCATATTATCCGGTATTCCCATCACCGTACCGCCGATGTAATCAGTATAGTCGCCTTTCGTTTGTTCCTCCGGGTGTTTCTCTTCCAAAATACCACCATCAGGCTCCAAAACATACACACTTTCCTTATCAACGGTAGACACAACCTCTGCCGAGTGCGTTGTCACAATCAACTGAACATTGGGGAATGTACGGCGCAAATCTTCTATCACTCTATACTGCCACTTCGGATGCAAATGAGCATCTATCTCATCGATAAGTAGTACACCTTCTCCCAAAAGAGGATCAGTCTCCGTATATCGATTTGCTATAGCCAGTCTACGAGCAAAATCAGCGACTAAAGCAATCATAGCTCGATAACCATCTGAGAGATTATCAAACGGCAAAGGTAAAACCTCACCATTAGAGGTTTCTTGCATCATAACAAACCTCTTTGGGTTCACCTCAAAATGAGGTTCTGTGTATTTTATGGGGCTATTTTCAAATACTTTAGAAATTGCTCTTCTTACTGCATCTAATTCCTTACTTACATAATTTTTCTGTCTTTTGTTTACAATAAATTCAGCATGTTCTTCCTCGCTGAACCATTCAAGAAACAAATCAAAATCTAGGCTAGGCTTTAATGCATTGATATATGCAGCACATGGATTAGTATAGTCAACTTTTCTTCTTCCGAATCTTTTCCTATCACCTTGAGCAGCACCTCGGTGAGCCCCATAGTATGCAAATGTAGGAATCCCAGTCTGAGCAAGGCGAGGTTCTTGCAAACATTTTGCAAGATCTGCTACCATTGCTAAACTTCGTTTTGTTCCTGTTCTTTTGCATTGAACAACTATCGATGATTTTTCATCATCTTCAGCATCTTTCTTCAACACACATTTCAAGAGACTACTCTCGGCATACGTTAAACTAGATTTTTTTTGGATTTTATCATACCAAGCTCTTATAAAATCACTTTCAAACGCCATTGAACTTATTCTGGGCACATAACGACACAACGGAAAAAGAGAAGATATCAAAATCGTAAGAGCCTCCAGAATAGACGTCTTTCCTCCTCCATTATCCCCGACAAAAACACATAACCCGGAATGTAAATTTACATTCACTCGAGTAAATTTCTTAAAGTTTTCTAATTCAACACTTGAAATATGCAGACTCATTTCTCTTGAGATATTGTATAAAGTTTACTTTCTCATGTCAACCCTTGAAATCTTAACAACATAAAAATATCAAGCCTTGAGGGCGGCGGGGAGGTAGCGGAAAACGGCGGAGCCCGGGGTGGCGGGGGGATTAGAGGCGGCGGCGCGGGCATAGGTGGCGGCATGGCCGCACACATAGGCCGCGCTGCGGGTGGCGCAAATGGCATCCCCCCACTGGGTGACCAGGGCGGCAATCACGCCGGACAGCACATCCCCCTGCCCGCCGTTGGCCATGTAAGGGCCGCCGGTGCTGTTGTAAATCAAATACGGGAACGTGACAGAAGCAATGATGGAGCGCGCGCCCTTGTACAGCAGGGTACAGGGGGTATGTTTCAGGAACTGCCGCACCGTCTCGGCGCGGGAAAGACCGGCGGATTGCGGGAAAAGGCGGCGCATTTCCCCCGGGTGCGGGGTAAGAATGGCGTTCTCGGGTATGTGCCAGTGGTACTTAGCAGCCAAGTTAAGGCCATCGGCATCCAGCACCACCGGGCCGTCAAAGCCGTTGAGCAGGCGGTGCAACGCCTCTGCCTCTGCCACAGCGGGCTGCCCTATACCGGGGCCTATAACGAGTACCTGCGCGCCGCCCATGGGCACCTCTGCATAAGATTTAACGGGGTGCACCATTACCTCCGGCGCAACTCGCGCGGCAAGAATGGGGTATATATCTTCTTTACAATAAAGGGCAACCAACCCGGCACCGGCAGCCACGGCAGCCTCTGCACACAATTGGGCAGCCCCTATGTACCCTATACTGCCCGCCACGATATTGACCCTGCCCACCTTATTTTTAAAGCAAGAGTAGTTGCGGGGCCACACAGTTGCGTTCAGGGGGTCTGTTACCACGGCATCTGCGGCATCCGGCATCGGCACAATGGGGAGGGGAATGCACAGCAAGCGCCCCACGTAGTCCTCTGCCCCGTCTACCAGCATACCGGGTTTCACGCAACCGATGGCAGCGGTTATATCTGCCTGCACCACAGCCCCCAGCCCCTCCCCCGTATCTGCCTGCAAACCGGTGGGAATATCAATGGAAAGTATCAGAGAATTAGGCTCGTAGCGGCGTATGGCATTAATCTCCTCCACCAAGACGGCATATTCATCACGCAGTTTGCCACACACCCCGCTGCCCAACAAGCCATCTATAATGAGCGAGCATCCATTACCCTGCACCACATCAGGCATAGGCAGGTATTCTTTTTGCGGCCGGTTCTGCAATTTCTCATATTGGCGGCGGGTTTCGGGAGAAAACTCCGACGGGTCACACACAGCGCACACCTGCACACGGCAATCAAAACGCGCCGCCAAGCCAATGGCATCCCCGGCGTTGTTACCCTTGCCGGCATACACGGTAACGCGCTCAATCTTGCGGGCGGCAAACTCAGGGTCATGCTGCAAAGCATACCACAGGCGGTCAATAACGGCATCCATCAATTGGTCAGATGTTGTGCGTCCCTCAGCAAAACACGCTTGCTCAGCCTCTCTAATCACAGAACACGGGTGTACATTCACGGTGGTATCTCTCCTTTTTTTGTGCCGGTTTACTATCTGCTGCAACTACACGTTTTTCTCCCGAATAACGGTATCTTCAACTCAACACATGGTAACAAAGCACATATTGAAAGTCAAGGCTATTTCCCGCTTGCGCAACCCCGCATTTTGTGGTAGATTTAGCCCCCATGAAATGGATGGTAACCATATTGATAGGGCTCATCAGCAACACACCGTTTGTACACGCGGCCACGGCAGAAATGCGCCACACCCACGGCGTCTTTTACCCCGGTTTGAACAACCAGCCGGTGTTGCAGCTCAAAATCAACGGCAGCGCGGGTGAGAAAATCAAGAGCCTCAAAATCAACACGGGAGAAACCTCTTCTACCTGCAAAATCAAGGTAGCCCGCCTCAGCAGCTCCGGCAACCGCAATATGTTCACCACCCACACGCAAAATCCCGTACAACAAAAGGCAGAGAAAAAGAACGCCAAGGGCAGCTTCAGTTTGAATGCAGATATTGAGCTGGGCGACAAACCGCTTTACCTCTGGGTGAGCTATGACTTACCCGACACCGCCAAACGCAACTCTAAGGTAGACGCCGTGTGTACCGAAATCCATATGGCAGACGGCAGCGTGGTAAAACCGGAGCTGAAACTGGCTCAGGGTATAGAAGAACGCGTCATCGGCCGTGTATACCCCTTCCCCCACCGCATTGTGCCCTACTACCGCCCGCGCTGGGTCAAAGGCTGGGGCAAGTCAGAAAAAGCCATCCACCTCACCCCGGAGCATTTCAACCTGTTTACAGACCTCATCCACTTTGCTTACAGCATATCCGACAAAGGCGACATCACCTACCAATGGGCCGGTGGCGGGGATAGTAAATCGACCGTAGATTCTGCGCTGAAGGAGATTAAACGCCTGCACAATGAGGCAGACTCCCGCGCGCGCCTCATCGCCGGGTTCGGCTTCATAGACAAGCAAATCACTGCCATCAACACCAAACCCGCCGTGCGCCGCAAACTGGCGCGCAACATGGCCAAATGGACCATAGAGCACGGCTACCAAGGCATTGACCTGGACTGGGAATACCCCGAAAACGCCAACCAATGGAACCAATTTGCCCTGTTCTTGGCAGAGCTGCGTGAGGAGCTGGCCGGCAGCGGCGTCTCCATCAGTATTGCCGCCTCCGTCAACTACCGTATCCCCACCTTGCAGGTGACAGATCAGATTGACTTCATCGTCACCATGTCCTACGGTTCTCAAGCAGCCCAGCACGCCTCTATGGAGCGCTACCAAAAAGAAGCCAACATTTGTGTCAACAAGCTCAAAATGCCCAAGGTTAAAGTTGTGCTGGGTCTGCCCTTCTACAGCAACGAGCAAGGCAAACTGACAGACCAATACGGCTATTCTCAAATCTACAACTGGTACCCCAACCTCAAGCCGGACGTCAACACCTTCCGCGCCAAAAAGAAAGACGGCAGCGACGGTGCCATGCACTCTTTCAACGGCCGCAAACTCATTTCAGAAAAATGCCTCTGGGCTAAAGATAATAACTTCGGCGGTGTCATGATTTGGGCATACGAAACAGACCTGCCCCTCAGCCACCACGCATCCCTGGGCCGCGCCATGTACAAAGTGCTGCGCCAACCCAAAAAGAAATAACACCCCGTACCCCGCCTTTTGCGTCATGTTATCAATAAACGCTTGACGCACGGCGCACAATGTGCCAGAATGCTCTCGCCTTCGGGGACTCTTGGAGGCATGGCCGGAAAACCCCGTCAGGACCGAGAGGTAGCAGCGGTATTCGGACCATGCTTGTCGAGCTGTTCTCCGAAGGCATTTTTGTTGCTAAACCGAGGCTGCTCCTTATCAATCGCCCCCCTCACCCATTCGGTTCCAGCTGTTCCACCGGCCGTGGGTATAACTCCATAGCGGCAGCATTTTGCCTGAATAATGCTGCTACCAAGTCACTGTGATTTTCTTGTAAATCCCCTATACAGGTAGTTCTGCATATAATCGGGGCTATTGTATACACCAGGCTCTTAGGTACAAGCATCCATTTATAAGGACGTGCTTCTTTTACAAAAACATTCCCCGCCGCATCCATCGCCCCATGCGTAGTACGGTGCTCCAGCGGCATAGCCTTAATATATTTTTTGCCATCCCCGCCGTAACTGCATATCACCAAGTAATCATCTTTGCGGCACACCATCACCCTTAACAACGATGCCTTGGTATCCGTCTTAAAACCATTAGACTTCAAGCCTTTGATTTTTAACTTACTATTCAACAACACCCACGGTATCATCACATTAACATGCCCATTATCATAGCAAAACAACAGGCGTGACTTCTTGTTGTAATAGAACGGGCGTATGGGTATATTGTATAACACATCGGTATACGGTCTTTCTGCTACATCTCGCGACACCTTGGCATCCTTATACATCACAATTTTGTATACGGTACCCTCTTTCTCTGCCACTGCCTCACTCCGCTTGAGGTATGCATCCGCTATTTTGTCGTCAATGTCCATAGCCATTTAATTTTTGCAGAAATAACTCTTAATCATCTGCCAAACTCGCACATACCACGGTTTGAATTCCATTTGCTCAACCACCGCCACGTCTTCATCAACTTCTTGCATATCATAACAGGGAAACTCTACGCTTTCCCCCTCTTCCCCATGACCACTATACGCGGTATAGTCCGGTGTTTTCTCCATACCGCACACACCATCCATCCATGCAAGAAACGGTTGAACAACACATAACTCTTCAGGCATAGCTTCAGCACCACTCTCACACCATTCATACGTCCACACATCATCCACCACGCTTGATACGGTATCACGCACCCGTTTCACACAATGAGAATAATTCATTTCTTCATTATCTACAACGTAATAAACAAAATGACGAACACTTTTTTTATTAAAAATTCTTGCTGCATCATCCAATTTATTTAACTCATAGCGCGCACCTGCATGATTTTTCTTGGCTGCTTTTTCCAAATAATTTCTGGCAGCATTCAAATATTTCATTCCATAGCAATACAACGCCTCGGCGTGTCCTTTTTGCGCTGCTATTTTATACCACTTATTTGCCTCTTCCTTATTACCATGTTCTTGATAATACTTAGCCGCCAAAAACTGATACTCTGCATTCCCTTTGTGGGCAAGCTTCAAAATATCCTCCAAAATATCAACACGTTTCTCCTCTACTTGAGGTTGTTTGATAGAATGCGTATAAACAGGCTTCGGCTCTGCCGCTTGCGGCAGATATTTTTCTTCTTTGGGAGGCATTTTGTATCCCAAATCCTGCACCAATACCCTCTTATCTTCGCGCGGTATCGCTATGCTGGGTGATACTTTTGGTGTGCCACTTGAGTATTGCAGATTCTCTCGGCGGCGGGCAGCAGAGATTTTCTGTTTCTTCTGCACTTGCGGAGCTGCATTTTTTTGCTCCTTCGCCATACTTTCAGCCAATTCCTGCAACGTATTTTTCCAAGGTTCCGTAGGTGGTGGCGGATTGGGATCTACCAACAACAATCTACCTTTATCATCAAAGTCTTGAACCACTAACTTCAACCTGTCACGATTTTTATAGAGCTTGCTATCATTTGAACTGAGATAGTGATTTTTCCCTATTTGATTATCGCTGACAACATAACGGTCTTTTTGGTAAGAGATGACATCAAACTCATACGCCTCACCTTTTTCAAAGATTTCATCCAACCGCTCTATGATGGCACTCTCAAATTTCAACTGGCCGTTGCTAATTTCTTTAATGCGTAAAAAAATTTCCTGATTATGCTTAAAACATGTGCAATCACAATAGAAGGTATGTTTCTCGCCTCGTTTATCTTTGACAAAATACCTTGTTTGCTGCGTACCATCCGTCTTTTGGTCAGATACACATGTCCCGACGGTAAAGGCATAAACCTTTCCTACTTTGTAATAAAGATGAAGATACGACACCTGCCTGAAAGCCTCACATATCGGGCTGTCCTCCTTGTGCTCTTTTTGTGGAGTTTTCTGCCCCACAACAAGCACACCACGGCCTTTTCTGATCGTTTCCGGCTCTTTTGCTTTGCGATGTATCTTCATGGCAACCGTGCTCTATGCTCAAATTTCCGTTTCAGCAGCCTCTAATACAAGTTCTTCTTCATCTATATACTCACTACGGAACTGACGATAGAGTTCCTTAGCCAGTTGTTCGCGGAGTTTATTACGCTTATGGTCATCTTGCATCAAGTCCTCAAAGCCCTCCATACTCTTTACATAGCAATCCATAGCAGCATGTTCAAAGATACCCTTGAAAATAGTATCCATAAACACCTTCATATTGGAGCTGCGGGCCGATGCCGCCAGTGAGGTATTTTCTTTGAGCATAGCCATAATAGTTCGGGCTGCCACCTTGTTGGCTTCGGTGAAGTTGCCGCCCATGGCTTCATTGATGCGGTTCAGCAATTCATCGAGCGGCTCCTTTTTGTCCGTAGCGCCGCCGCCTGCGGTGGCCGTGCCCGGTTCCAAGATGCCGTCCGTACCGGCCAGCTGAATACTACCGTTGCCGGTTTCCTCCAGCTTGTAGTATTCCATCTCGATTTTGCCCTCTATGTCCACAAGCTCACCGGGTTTAGTGGGCAGCACCTTGATGAGGTAGCGGGCAAACACATATTCCTTGTGCAGCTCTAAGTCATTCAGGCGCGTTATCTGCCCGATGTGGGCATACCACTTGCACAGGGCTCGCAGCTTGCGGCGGAATTCGTATTGGTCATCCTCGCTCAGCTTTGAATTGTAGTCGGCGATAACGGGTATGAGCAGGTTCGTGATGGCTGCGGCGCATTCGGATTCCTGCTGCTCGCTGTGGCGCGTGTATTCCTCCGCAACCTTCTCCACGTCGTCATCATGGTAGACATCAAACCGGCGCAGGTCTCGCTTGGTCTGGTAAATCAGGTCGTAGCTCAGGTCACCCTCCAGCAGTGTTTCCTGATAGAAGGGCTGGAAGGCCTCCTTGATTTCCTCATGGTCGTTCATGAAGTCGAGCACATAGGTATCCTCCTTGCCGTAGATGGTACGGTTCAGGCGCGAGAGGGTCTGCACGCACTTTACAGAGCGCAGCTTCTTGTCCACAATCATGGTGTGCAGCAGCTTTTCATCAAAGCCGGTCTGATACTTCTCTGCCACAATGAGGATGTTGAAGTTATTGTGGAACTCCTCCTTGGTCTGCGCCTCGGAGATGCTTGTGCCATCAGCTCGCTTGTTCAGCTTGCTCTCGGTCAGCTCCTCCCCGTCCTCCAGCTCAATCTTGCCGGAGAATGCCACCATGGGCTTCACGTCAGCGTATCCTTGCTCGGCGGCATAGGCCTTCACCGCGCGGAAATACAGCACCGCAGCCAGACGGGAGGATGCCACCACCATCATCTTACCCTTGCCGCCGATTTTGTGGCGTGTGGTTTCGCGGAAAGTCTCCACAATAATTTCTGCCTTCTGCCGGATATTCTCCGGATGCAGCGTGGCGTATTGGCGGATGAGACGTGCGGCCTTGCTGCTGGCCATTTCCTCGTTCTCCTCGGCGGTGCGGATGAGCTTGCAGCAGGTCTTGTACGTGGTGTAGTTCTGAAGCACGTCAAGGATAAAGCCCTCCTCAATGGCTTGGCGCATGCTGTACACGTGGAAGGGATGCCACTTGCCGTCCGGCCCCTGTTCGCAGAACTGCTGCAGGGTGGTATCCTTCGGCGTTGCGGTAAAGGCGAAGAATGAGAGATTATCGTGCTTGCCCTGGCTCAGAATTTCCTGCACCAGCTTGTTCTCTGCATCGTTGGCTTCGGCGTCCAGTTCCTCCTCCTCGGCGTATTGCTCCAGCGCGGCGCGGGTATCTGCCAGCGCGGCCTTCATCTTGGCGGCAGCACTACCGCCCTGCGAGGAGTGCGCCTCGTCAATGATGATACCGTAGCGGCGGCCCTCATAATGAATCACCTCACGATAAATCACGGGGAACTTCTGCAGCGTGGTGATGATGATGCGGGCCCCCGCATTGATGGCGTCCTTCAGGTCCTGCGAGGTCTTTTCATCATCAATGGCGGCAATGACACCGCGGGTATGGTCATGCCCCGAGATAGTGTTGCGCAGCTGGGCATCCAGCACGGTGCGGTCGGTCACCACAATCACGCTGCTGAAAATGGGCTGGTTCTCCGCATTGAACAGAGTAGAAAGGCGGTGGGCCACCCAGGCAATGGAGTTGGACTTGCCGCTGCCCGCGCTATGCTGAATCAGGTAGTTGTGGCCGCTGCCGTGCTGCTTCACGTGTGCCACGAGCTTGCGGACAACGTCCAGCTGGTGGTAACGGGGGAAGATGAGCGTCTTCTTCACCACTTTATCCTCCTTGCCGTTCTTGCGGCGCACCTTCTCCTCCTTGGTCTCAAGGTTCATGAAGCGGTGCAGAATATCCATCAGGCTGTTGCGTTGGAATACCTCGCGCCAGATATAGGATACGGCAAAATCGCCGTCCGGGGCTTTGGGGTTGCCCGCGCCGCCGTTCTTGCCTGCGCCTGCGCTGCCCTGGTTGAACGGCAGGAAGTACGTATGCTTGCCCGCCAGCTTCGTGGCCATGCAGGCCTCGTAGAGATCAACGCAGAAATAGCTCAGGATGCGGAAATTGAACCCGAAGCAGCGCTCATTCGGGTCACGGTCATTTTTCCACTGCCTGCGGGCGTTGTCGATATTCTGCCCCGTGAGCTGATTTTTCAGCTCCAGAGCAAACACCGGGATACCGTTGAGCACCAGCACCATGTCCACCGAGTTCTTGCACTTCTCGCTGTAGTACCACTGGCGGTAGACTTCCACCTTGTTGGCGCGGTACAGTTTCTCGTGCTCCTCGTTCAGATTGCTCTCGGGTCGGAAGTAGCACACGCGGAAACGCGCGCCCACGGCATCAAATCCGTGACGCAGTACATGCAGCAAGCCGTCCTTGGTGCAGCGCTCGTTGAAGGCCTTGATGAAGGCCTCCTCCGGGTTGCGCGTCACGAGGCGGGTGTACTTCTTCCACGCCTTGGGCTGGGTCTCCTGCACAAAGCTCAGCAAGGTGTTACGGTACAGAGCCGTGGCGCAGTCGTATGTGTCCGTGCCCTTGGTCAGACCGCCCGCGGGTGATGTCAGTGCGGCCTCAATGTGGGCTTCAAATTGCTTCTCCTTCATGCTGTAACCTCCTTTTTACCGGTGACGTATTCGTAAATGAGCGATTTCTTGTAGCTCCCAAGCTCCTCGATGAGCTGTTCCTTCTTCTTGATGATGCGGTCAATCTCAGCACACTTGGTGTCGAGGTAGGTGGCGATTTCTTGCTGTTCATTATAATAAGGTAACGGAAAAGAGATGTTACCCAATTGAGTGCGACTTATGCGCTGCATAGTTGTACCTCTCGCCAAGATGGCAGTTAAAGACTGATAACGATCGCACATAGTTGTGTACATGATGTATTTATTATAACATATTGAGTCTAAACGAGCAATAACAACATCAACCGCAACAACGCATTTATCAATAGGAGGAAGAATACACGCGCGACCAACAGGAAGATTCAACCGAGAAAAAACCAAATCCCCACCTCTTGCTTCCGTGCAATTTAGTAGCTGAAAGGTCTTTTCTGACACGTAGCCTGTGCCTTGATGCTTAAAAACACCGTCACCTACATTTCCCGTTGTGAAATATCGTATACCGCTTGAAGATATATCCTTACTTTCTATCCAATCTCCGTCAATAAAAACACTATCAGGCTCCAAAACTAATGTTTTTAATTTTCTACATTCCCACTCTTCCGGGATATCACCAATCCATTCCACGCCGCTGGGCTTCATGGGACGGGGGCCGCGCACGCCCTTGGTCACGGCCTCGGTGATGATAGCCTGCTTGAGCTTCTTGTACTCCTCAATCGTCTCACGGGTTTGCTCTACTACCTTATCAATCTCGGCGCATTTAGCATCAAGGGTGTCAGCTATATGAGTTTGTTCTTCATAAGAAGGAGTAGGAAGAATTATATTTTTTGCATTGGAACTATTTGTTGTCCATAAATCAGCCACAATGCCGTGCCCCCACCTATAAAACTCCTCTTGGAAGCCACAACACCTCAGCAAATGATGCATATATCGCATGTTTACTGAGACCTTCGGTTGGAAGACGATGTTGATTAAAGAAACAGAGCCGTCATACTCGGAAACTCCTGAAGCCCCTTTTCTGTCCGAACGGCTATTGATTACAAAGTCGCCAACGCGAACCAATTTGCGATTATCTCCGTTATCAGTTTTTGCGACACCCTCTATCTGAGGAAGTATCCCTTGTTTTGTAACCGATAAGGGGGGGAAATCTTTATCACTCACCTTTCTGGCTACCTCGTCAAAAAGGGAAGATAATCTTTTTGTGCTCCACCCCTCTGGAATCTCTCCAATCCACTCCACCCCGCTGTCTTTCATCTGTCTTGCCATGGGAATCAGGAGAAAAGATTTTTCAGGGATGCGGCGATGTCAGCCTCCAAGGCGGAGATACGCCCGGCGATGGAATCAGCTGCCTCAGGTGCCTGATACTTGTAGAAGTACCGGATCATGGGGATTTCGTAGCCCACCTTGGTGGCCTTGTCATCTACCCAGGCATCGGGCACGTAGGGCAGCACTTCGCGCTCCATGTAGGCGCCTATGTCCTCGGTCATGGGCACGTTCTCGGTGTCACGCAGGGATTTATCTGCCACGGGCTTGCCTTTCTTTTTGATGATATTGCCCGCTTCATCGCGCTGGGGGCGCTCTACAGTAATCTTGTAGTAGCCGAACTCCTGCGTCTCAAATACCTTGCTCTCGCAGTAGATGCTCTCGGGGTCACCATAGACGGCGTCGTGCTCAAAGGCTTCATAGGCCTGCATGATGAGCTGGCGGCAGTTGCCCGTGATGTCATTGCGCTTATCACCGATGGATTTGCGGCGGGGCTCGAAGCAATGGGAGGCGTCAATGAGCTGCACCTTGCCTCGGCGGTGCTCGGGCTTATTGCGGGCAAGCAACCACACGTATGTGGCAATGCCGGTGTTCATGAAGGAATTATTGGGCAGCTGCACGATGGCATCCAGCCAGTCATGCTCCAGAATGTAACGGCGGATTTCGGAGGGGCCGCTACCGGCATCGCCGTTGAACAAGGGCGAGCCGTTCTGAATGATGGCCATGCGGCCTTCATCGTCCAGCTTGGAGAGGCCGTTGAGCATGAAGAGCTGCTGGCCATCGGAAATCTTGGGCAGACCGGGGGCGAAGCGACCCGCCTCGCCACGTGCGTGCTCATCCTCCACCACCTTTTTCTCGCGCTTCCAGTCGATACCGAAAGGCGGGTTGGAGATGATGTAGCGGAACTTGTAGCCGCCGAACCGGTCCTCGGAGAGCGTATTGCCGTAGCGCATGTTGTCGGGATCACCGCCGCGAATAAGCATATCGGACTTGGCGATGGCGTAGGTTTCGCCATTGAGCTCCTGTCCGCAGCAGGTCACGGGCGTGGCAGGGTTGAGCGCGTGGATACGCTCCTCCATGCACGAGAGCATCTGCGAGGTGCCCATGGTCATATCATACACCGTCACGTTGGCATCACCGGGTGTGGAGCCGCTGAGCAGCAGGTCAGTCATCAGGTAAATGATATCGCGGCTGGTGAAGTGAGCACCGGCCTCCTCGGCGTAGGATTCGGAGAATTTACGCACCAGCTCCTCGAAGATGTAGCCGCAATCCACCGCGCTGATTTTATCCGGCCCCAGATAGCCCTTGGGCGAGGCGAACTCCTGCACCACGAGGAACAGGGCGTTATGCTCCACCAGCGTGTTGAGCTGGTCCTCAAAGCGGAACTTGGTGAGGATGTCCTGCACGTTGCGGGAGAAGCCTGCCAGATAATTGCGGAAATTAGCTTCGATATTGTTCGGGTCGGCAATCAGCGTTTCAAAGTTGAACTTGCTGGTGTTGTAGAACTTGTACCCGGATGCACGCATGAGCATCATATCCAGCGCACCGGGAGCGAGATTGGCGTGCTTCTCATGCGCCGCCAGAACATCTGCGTGCGTAGCAGTCAGGCAGTCATGGAAACGCTTTATCACAGTCATGGGCAGAATGACCTTGCCGTATTCATGCGGTTTGAAGATACCGAATATGGCGTTGGCCACATTCCAGATGACGGTGGATTTTTCCTGAATGTTGGTGCCTACTTGATAGATTTTATCGTTTTCCATGTCTGTGCGCGCGTTGATTCGGGCAGGAAAACAACAACGATTCCATCAATAACCAGACTTATAACAAGTAGATAAGCTCTTTCATATGAAGTCGCACGGAGATTCCCCCCCGCACTACAGATTATATCTTTTTGAAAGATAATATCCCCGACACCTCATCCCACCTCTTTATGTTGAATGAAAAGAGCCTGCGAGAGCTTAAATGATTTTGCCTATTATCTGACCATGAAATAGACTTTCCCCCATAATTTTCAATGCAAAAACAGTTTATGCTTGCATCAGCTTTCAAAAATATGAACACGATAGAAATAACAGAGAAGGAAAAGGAAACAGCTGCACTGGCGTTGCTGAAGAGCACGGGGTTGGGCGTATTAAATGCGGCACAGATAGTATGTGCGGTAGTAGCACGCTTACGTCTTGGTGCCGATGATGCTACGCCGTGGCATGGGGACATCATCACACGCTGTGAGACCATTATAGACGAGGGATTACATGCCTTGGCCATGAGGGAGAGAACAGTGAGTTTTGCAGAGGCGGGGTGGGCAAGTGTGGAGGCGCGCAAGGACTGCCGCCCGACAACACGGCGTGATTTGCGCTATTACTTGAGAAAAATGCTGAAAGTTTCAGGCGTGGCGGAACTGCCGCTCAGGGCCATGTCCACTGCACAGTGCAGAGATATACTGCAACAGGCGTTCGGGCATAGTAAGAGCTGCTATATCAAGGGGCGAGCCATGTTGCACAGTATATTTACCTATGGAATACGGCGCGAGTGGTGCGATACAAACCCGGTGGCGCGTATTGAGGTACCACGCGTGGTAGAAACGCCCAAGGCACCCCTGCCCTTGGCTGACGTGGAACGCCTGCAACAAGTAACAAAGCAGCCCGAATTTCGGGATATGAAGCTATCTGTCAATCTTTTATTGTACAGCGGCATAAGGCCGACTGAGGTAAGCCGCTTAAGGACAGAAGACTTTTGCCGACAGGAACAAGTGGTGATTATACGCCCTCAAAAAAGCAAAACGGGAGGCGGGCGTGTGGTACCGTTGCGCGGAATACAGCAGTTGAACGAACAAGACTGGGTGATACCGCCCAATTGGCAGCGCCGCTGGAGGGCGCTGCGGCAGGCTGCGGGATTTACTCACTGGGTACCGGATATTTGCCGCCATACCTTTGCCAGTTACCATGCAGCATACTTCCGTAATCTGCCGGAGCTGCAGCTGGAGATGGGGCACAGGGATTCCGGGCTGTTGCGCACCCGCTACATGAGCCCGCTGCTGCATAAAAACGCCGATATTTTCTGGAAAAAAGCAGGTACTACCTCCGCAGCAAAACGGAAAGCAACCACGCCTTGACAGCTACGCACTCTACTGCACATAGCTGTGGATGCTTTGAATGGAGGGGAGCAAGTTTACCACAAAGAAGGTAACCAGCACGGCGACAAAGCCGATAATGAGCAGCGGGCGGCACCAGGAGGCAAAGGAAGCATGCCCGCGCAAGTGGAAGTAGAGGAGGTAGACACACCAGGTGATGAGTGCCCAGGCTTCTTTGATATCCCAAGCCCAATAGCGAGCCCAAGCTACATCTGCCCACAAGGCACCGCTCCACAGCCCGAAGGTGAGGAAGGGGAAAGCGAGCATAACCACCTCATCTGCCGCGTGTAAACGCTTTTGCTTGCAACTGCCGAAGCATGAGGCTACGGCCAAAATGGCAGACACGGCCAAGAAGCCGTATGAGATGACGTAAGAGGTAACGTGCGGGGCAAACCAAGGGGATTGCAGTGCAGGCATTTGGCGCCAAGCTGCCTGCATGGGCATGCACAGGGCCCCCACCATGCTCAGGGCGGCGGTGGCGGCAAAAAAGGCGGTCAAATCAAGCCCGCGGCAACGCTGCATGTAGTATGCGGCCGGGGCCAATACCAGCGGGAAGAAGCAAAGCACGTGGCGCATGTTGCCGAAAGGCAAGGCCTCTGCCAGCACCCCATTGGCCACAAAAAGCGCCAAAGACGTCACCCAAGAGCCCGCCAACATGCCGCGGGCGAATTCCGTTTGGCGCAGGCATCCCAACACACAGGCAGCCAAAGCCATAAGCATGGAGCCGATGCTCAGCGTATAAATCATGACTATCATACGGCGGGGGTCTCCTTATCAGTAGGTTCGGGGGTGATTTTTGCGCGTCGCCACCAGCACCAGCAGGCGGTGCAGATGATGAGGCCTACCATACCGGCCAAGGCATACCAGCGGCCGGGGGCATTGCGGGCCTGCAACACCAGTGTTACTTTGTTGCAGATGGGGTCATAGCCATAGCTCAGCAGGTAAATGTGCCAATCCTTGCAGGCAATGGGGGCGTTTACCTTGAGGGTTTCACGGCGGGTCTCGGGACGGCCGCGGTGGTCGGTGTATACGGTGCAATCTGCGCTGTATTCTTTTACCGTGCCCACCTTATTTACCCAAGAGGGCATGGGGGAGCTGACCAGCAGACAGGGAAACTCCATGGCCGGGTGGGCTTTGACATCCGACTTGAGGAACGTGCGCCCGGCAAGCTGCAAGGTATCCCCCGCTTCCGTAAGATGCCCCTTGGGCAAGGGCATCCAGCGGCCGTTCATGTACACGGCGGCGGCGTATTTGCCCCCCTGCTCCGTTATCAGCAAATGGTGTTGCGGTGCCGCGGCGGTGTCTGTACTGTAAAGAGATACGGCAAAATCATTCACCTGCAAGGAAAAGCCCAGGGGGAGCTTCTCTCCTGCGGCGTCAGTCACGCTGTCAATTTTGTCGCCACTGCCCGGTGTGGCATAAATGTAAGCATTTTGCTCACCGCAAAAGTCGAGCATAGCCCCCACAACAATGAGCGTGCAGCACCAGTGAGCCCCGGCCAGCCACAAACGCGGCTGCATGAGCTTGATTAAAAAGTAACCGAAAATGACGGCAAAAAGCCCACCCACCACCATGGTACAGGCCATGGCCAACGCACCGAACCACATGGCCCCGCCCAGCATGGCATGCTCTACCGCCTTGCAGCCGTACATCCACGCGGTAATGAGGCCGGATGTCGTGAAATACAGGCTCACCAGCCCGAAAATGAACTGTGCATGCTTACCGGCAGACAAACGCCAACCGCCCCAAAGGGCAAGCAAGGCCGACACAACGCCCAGCAGAATCATCACCCCGCCGCGAAACACGGCCGGATTACCCAGCACGGGGAACGCCCCTGCCAGCAACAACACGCAGGCCGCCCCCAGTACCATCAAAGTGGCTTTCAACAATCCACTCATGTCACATTACCAATGCCAAGTGATGGAGAATGAGCCCAGCACACTGTTCTGCCCCTGGCGGCGGTATGAGTCCGTAAAGTAAACGGCACCTGCAAAATAGTCAATGCCTTGGTAGGACACGCCCACACCCAAGCGGAACTCTGCCTGCCACGGCTGGCGGCTGCATGTTTGATCAAAATGATGGAATACACCGCCGTCTACCGAAATATCATGCGCCACATACTCACCGTACGCACCGGCTGTGACAAAATAAGAGATTTCCGTGGGGTCATAGCCGGGTTTCTGCAGCAGGCTGAGACCATACTGAGCAGCGCGGTTGCCGTTCACCTCCATGGCAGGCGGCAAATTACGGCCGTAACGCACCGTTACACCGGCACCGCCGCGTATAAAGGCCGTACCCACTTCTTCTCTCAGTATGAAAGTACCATCGCTCTTCCAACCATTGGCGGAGCTTGTCTCTAACCACGGAATACGGAAATTCTGCTGTGCTGAGAGCTGCACCGTTGCCTCTGCGGGCACTTGGTCCTGCCAACCATCCCATGTCTGCATGCCGCAGGCCTCATGCAGGCCATTCTGGGCATAACGGGCAAATGAGGCATTACCCGTGGTACCCACTTGTAACTCTATGGCATTACCGAAGTTTTCACCACGCATCAAATACGCGCCACCCAAGGCCAAATAACCGGCATAGGGGTGCTCGCCCATCACGGAGCCGTTGGTATGGGTGGTGGGGGTGTATATATTTTGTGTAAGGCTGACACCCCAGGCATCACCATTATTCAAGCACTGAGCATAATCCAAACGCGTGCCGTGAGAATAGCTGGAATCATTGCCGAAGGCGGAATCGTTCTCCATAGTGCCGCGGAAATGGTGGCGCGGAGTTGCCGTATAGCCGGGTTCGCCGGGTTGTGCTATCGGGTTATAATACCCCGCCCCTGCAGAAAGGGCAGCCATTGTCAGCCATGGAATTAAACTCATGCCTATTGAATACGCCTGTTCTCTCTGTAAGTCAAGCCCAAATCGTGACACTTGTTAATTACAAAAGATTTTCGCCATGATGATACCACCCTTGTTTACTGCTTGACACGGGGGTGAAATCATGCTAATGTCACAGGTAGAACCCACACCTCATTCTGATGAATAAGCACGCCATCCTACTTGCAACCCTTTTCCTCTGCTCTGCCCCGCTGTATCAGGCAGCAGAAAAACCCGCAGCCACGGCCAAAAAGACAGCCAACAAAAAAAACACAATCACCTTTCACGAGAGCTGGACGGAGCAACAACGTGCCGACATACAGCACATGTACAAGCTGCTGAGCGTGGATGTGCCGGCAGAAACACTGAGCGAGCAAGCCTCTGCAATAGAAAGAGCGGTTGTTCAAGCCACAATGGCACCTATGTTGAAGATTCTCAAAAAAACCGCTGCCACCGGGCGGGGGGATATCTACGGCTCAGACGGAAATTCCCTTGCCTGGATGGCCGTTAGACTGGGTAAACCTGAAATGGTGAAAGAGCTGGTACGCCGCGGTGCCAACCCGAATCAGCAGATGACAGTGGTGGGCATGAATATGGGTGAGGATTTATTATCTGCCATTATCGGGCAAGCCCCCTTGTGTACATCCGTGCATATGGTACCGGAGGAATATGCCGAACTGTTGCAGTGGATGTTGGAGAACGGCGCAGACCCCAACAAAAGCCACCCGGAGATGTTGAGTATTTGCTGCAAAATGGAGATGATGAACGGGAGCTGCACCTGCTCGGCTCTCGTTCTTGATAAATTGGACAGTTTGACCGCCAACCGGCAAGAGGACCTTGCCTCTACCATGCTGGGTTGGATTCCCGATTCTTGGGCTGCCTTTGAGCACCTTTTCAAAAAAGGTATCTTTACCCAAAAGGGTATAGAATGCAATGAATCCATCTTCTGTTCCCTCAGCACGCATGCCCCCAACGATGCTCCCGAGAAAACGGAAAAACTCATTGCCCTGGGGTTCAACCCCAATTATATTCCGCCCCTGCGTGACAGAAAGGAATTTGACAGTGATAAAGAGTATAAGGATTACGTGGAAGAATACTGCGGGGACACGCCCCCGCTGGTGTTTCTGATAGACAACTTGGGGATGATGGGCATCACCGATGAAGACCTGCAAAAAGTCCAACAAATACGCCTGCAATGCATAGAGATAATCCTGCGCCATGGTGCCACGGCAGAACTGTACGAAAGCGATTTGCCGTATGAAGAGCCGTTACGCACCAATATTACCGCATTGCTGAAACAATATAACGTACCCGTTCTGCCCGATGAGGTAGATGAGGAGGAGTATGAGGACGACGAGGATACGGATGAGGAATATGATGACTCTGAGGAAGAAGAATACACCGAAGACGATGAGTCTGAGTACGAGGAAGAGGCTGAATAAAGCTTAATCTGCCTCAAAACAAAACCGCCACCGTGTTAAACAGTGGCGGTTTTGTTTTGGGGGGATAAGTATGAAACTTACTTCAGGGCATCAAATGCACCCTTGAAGAAGTAGTAACCCCAACCCCATTCGCTGTCACCGGACCAATCGGGGTCATAGTGGTGGCGGGGCTTGAGGAAACGCTCCGGGTGGGGCATGAGGCCCATGGCACGGCCGGTGGGGTCCATGAGGCCGGCAATGCGCAGCTCAGAGCCGTTGTGGTTGTCGGCGTATTGCAGGGCAACACAGCCGGCATCCATGTACTTCTGGGCATCGCCGGGGTCACACACGAGGCGGCCTTCTGCGTGGGCGGAGGGCAGCTCGAACTCCTCGGGCAGGTAGGTGGTGTAGGGGCAGTTGGGGGCCACCTTCACCAGCTTATCCCACATGCACTCAAAGCGCTCGCTCTTGTTCCAGATGAGAGAGGCCTTGGGCAGGATGCCGAGTTTTGTAAGAATCTGGAAGCCGTTGCAGATACCGAACAGGAACCCACCGTTGGCGTGGTGCTTGTGCAGGGCATCGCCCAAGAAACGCTCGGTCTCCAACTGGGCAAGACGGCCGCTCATTACATAGTCACCGTAAGAGAAACCACCGGAGAATACCACGAGCTGAGCCTTGGCAACATGCTGCGGGGTGGCCGTGGCGATGGGCTGCACCTGTGTGGTGAAGCCTGCGGCACGCAGGGCGCGCTCAGTCTCCACATCGCAGTTGGTGCCGGGATATTTTAAAAGTAATGCGTGAGGCATAACGAAAAATACTGTTTACAAATTACAATTTACAAAGTTGATTAATAGAACGGCGTAAGACCGTGCTTCCAGATGCTCTTGAGCTCAGCTACATCGGCACTGACAACGGTGTTGCCCTTGGCGGTGATGGTGAGCTTGCCGTCTGCGGTGGCGCAGCCGATGCAGGCGCAGGGAGTACCCTCCATGGCGGCGGCAAACTCGTCTGCCATGTCCTCGTCTACCTCAACCAAGAAGCGGCCCGTGCTTTCGGAGAAGCAGGGAACAGCGTTGTTCTGCCAGCCGGCAACGGTGGGCAGCTTGTCGAGATCGATGCAGATACCGCCCTTGCCGGAGAATGCCATCTCTGCGGCGGCTACGGCCAAACCACCTTCGGAAAGGTCATGAGCAGAGAGCACAAGCCCCTGAGTGAGAGCCTTCTCGTAGTACTGCTTGTAGATGGCGTAGTTGGCCTTATTGTCGGTCTGCGGCACCTTGCAATCCTTCACGCCCTTAATGCGGGCATAGACGGAGGCACCCATCTCATCCTCAGTGTTACCTACGATGAAGATGCGGCTGTTGTTGCGGCGCAGGGAGGCACCACGCACGTGGTCGGGGTCCTCTACCACACCGAAACCGGAGCACAGGAAGGTGACGGGAATATTCACCGGGCCGTCCTCTGTCTCAAAGTAGTTATAGAAGCTGTCCTTACCGGATACGTAGGGAGCACCGTAGGCCAAGGCAGCCTCACGGATACCCTTGGCGCATTCTACAATGCGACCCAGCTCCGTGGGACACTCGGGGTTGCCCATGCAGAAGTTGTCGAGCAAAGCAATCTTGTCGGGGTTGGTACCGGCAAGCACCAGCTGACGCACCGTCTCATCTACCGTACCCGTGCCCATGGCGTAGGGGTCTGTCTTACCCCACTCAGGCAGAATGGCCAAGGCCAAAGACATGAGCTTATCGGAGCCATCAATGTCAATGACGGAGGCGTCCTGCGGGGCGTCTGCCGTGGCACCGGCCAGCGGCTTGAGCACGGTGTTGCCCTGCACCTCGTGGTCATACTCACGGATGATGGGCTCACGGGAAACGATGGCGAAATCACCGAACACCTGCTTGAGGTCTGCGCTCAGGTTGCTGTCATCAAGCGTTACACCCTGAAGAGCCGGGGCGGGGGTGAAGGTGGAGGTAAGGTACTTGGTGGGAGCATCGTGCAGCTTGGAGTTGTCCATCTCTACCACGAGCTCACCGTTGTGCCATACGCGCAGCACGCCGCTGTCATTGGACTCACCCAGCACGGTCATCTCGGTCTGGAAGGTGTCAGCAAGGCTCTGCAGCTCCTCAAGGTTCTCGGGCTTAACGGCAAGCACCATACGTTCCTGAGACTCGGAGAGGAAGATTTGCCAGCTGAGCATGCCTGTTTCCTTGAGCGGGGCGCGCTCCAGATACAGGTTGCCACCGGTCTCGGAAAGCATCTCACCTGCGGCAGAGGAGAAACCACCGGCGCCGCAGTCTGTAACGAACTCGATGAGACCGCGCTCGCGAGCCTCCAAAATCACGTCCAGCGTCTTCTTCTCTTCAATGGGGTTACCGATCTGAACGGCCTGCTGGTCTTCCGTGGCTGATTCCTCACCCATGGCGGCAGAGGAGAACGTAGCACCGTGCAGACCATCCTTACCCGTGCGTCCACCGATGACAACCACGGCCAAGCCGGGCTTCATCTCTTTGGCAATGTCGCTCTGGGGGATAACACCTGCCGTGCCGCAGAATACGAGCGGGTTGTAAATGTAGGTGGGGTCAAACTGGATAGCACCGCTGGTGGTGGGAATACCCATGCGGTTACCGTAGTCACGCACGCCGTGCACCACGCCGCGCATGATGCCCAGCGGGTGGATGATGTTGTGACCCTCTACCATCTCCTGCGGAGTATCGGGAGCACCGAAGCAGAATACATCCAGGTTGGCGATGGGCTTGGCACCCTTGCCTGCACCCAGAATATCACGAATCACACCACCCAAGCCCGTGTTGGCACCGGCATACGGCTCAATGGCACTGGGGTGATTGTGCGTCTCAGCCTTAAGGCATACGGAAAGATTGTCATCCAGCTTGATAAAGCCGGCGTTGTCCACAAAGCAGCTGAGCACAAAGCCGGGTTTCTGCGCCATAATATCTTTGGAGGGGCGCTGAATGAAGGTTTTGTACATGCTCTTAATCTCCTCCGTCTCGCCATTCACGGTGTGCTGAATGGTGGCGGCGAAAATGCGGTGTTTGCAGTGCTCGGACCACGTTTGGGCAATCACCTCAAGCTCCACGTCCGTGGGCTCGCGGTCAATCTCACGGAAAATCTGCTGTACCACCAGCATGTCCTCCGTAGAGAGGGAGAGTTTCATATCCTGGCTCAGCTTGGTAAGCTCGGCCTCGCTCAGGTTACGTACAGGTATGTGTCGATACGTTGCCATAATTCAAATTCGTAAATCGTACTCTTAATTCGTACTGTTATTTAACGCTCCAAGTGTGGATGGCGGGGTTGCACACGTCGTTGCAGAATCGGGCAGACAGAGCCTCTTTATCACCCTCACCGAAGATGTAAATCTTTTGCGTAATCGTAAGAGAGGTAAGCGTAAAGGGAAGCCCCTTACGGCCTGCATAGTTGGTGAGAATAGCCTCTTTCTCCAAATCCAAAGCACCCTTCTTGATGCCGTAAGAGATGCAGAACAGCTCGCCTTCCAAAGCGGGGGTGCCGCCTTCTTCCACCTTCTGAGAGATGGGGTCTACCAGCACGCGGCGCATGTAGGCTGCGGCTTCTTCCACATCGCCCTCACACTCTACGGTGTACAAGCGGGTGTGGTTGTAGGTCAGTTTGTCGGTAATGGGGGTGTAGAGCAGCTTATTAGCGTCCGTAGCGGACTGGAAGCGGCTGAATACCTCAAATGTAAGTGTTGCCATAAAATTGAAAAGAGCCACCGCACTTTTTCAGTACGGTGGCTGCGGGTTTGAAATCTTACTTCTGCAAGCGGTCCAAAACGTCGGCGTAGGCCTCCATGAAGCCGCCCAAGCCTTGGCGGAAACGGTCTTTATCCATCTTCTTGCCGGTCTCTACGTCCCACAGGCGGCAGGTGTCCGGGGAGATTTCATCGGCAAGTACAATCTTGCTCGGGTCTTCTGCAAGTCGGCCAAGCTCAATCTTGAAGTCAATGAGGCGCAGGTTGGCCTGCATGAAGAACTCACACAGCACCTCGTTTACCAGCAGAGCCATCTTCTTGATGTTGGCGCACTCCTCCTCGGTGGCAGCACCCATCTCGCGGGCGTAGTCATCGTTGATGAAGGGGTCACCCAGGGAGTCATCCTTGTAGGAGAACTCTACGATGGGCTTCTTGAAAGCGGTGCCTTCTGTCACGCCCATGCGCTTGGAGAAGCTGCCGGCGGCCACGTTGCGCACAATCACCTCAAGGGGAATGATGGATACCTTCTTTACCAGCAGGTTGATGTCGTCTACATCATCCACCAAGTGAGTCTCTACGCCGCGTGCCTCAAGCATGCGGTAGATAATCAGCGTGATGGCCTTGTTGAAGCGGCCTTTGTTCTCAAAGTCTTCTTTCTTGACGCCGTTGAATGCCGTTGCGGAGTCCTTGTACTCCATGCGCAGTACATTGGGGTCATCTGTCGTGAACAGTCTCTTGGCTTTGCCTTCGTAAATCGGTTCCATGTTGTTGATAGGGGGATGTTCTTGCCCCGCTACCCCACTATACCTTAACTCTACCCGTTGTCAAGCCTAAAATGCCCACTTTCCTCGCGCGCGAGCGTGTAAAAGGCCGTTCAGGCGGATTTTGCAAGCTGAATACGGTAATTTGCAGAGATTGCGGTTTCGGCACTCAAAACCGCACGCGGTAACCCACGGTTCCGTACACATCCACCGCATCTGCCCTGAACTCGGCAGCGGCATCAAGAAACAACACCCCCGTACCGACTCCGACGGGGATATTCAGCCCTGCCCCCAGCTCTGCCCCCAACACCCCGTCTCGGGCAGAGATAACGGAGGCAGAAGCCCCGCCCCCCGCAAAGGCAAGTTTTGCCTCGCTGCGGCGGTCGAGCGCGTGGAGTTTGAGCAAAGCACGCCCTTGCAGGGTGCCGGAACGCTCTGCATCATCCGTACCTATGGTGGTTTGTGCTCGCAGGCCGAGCCCTAACACGAGCGCGTTGAGGGATTGGGAGCCGAGGGTAAGAGCGGCATCTGCCCCGGACTCGGTAAACGCCGCAACGGAGTTATGTGTATACACCACATGCGCAATGGGTTGCAGGTAGGTATCATGCTGCTCATCAAAGGGGATTTTGTAGCCTACCTCATACATGAACCCCAGCCCGAATCCATGTGTATCTCCCGCGGTGGAATATGCGCGGGAGCCCACCTGCACGCTGCGGGGCAGGTCTGCCTCCATCCATGAGCCTGCGGCTATGAGAGTGTGCGACCAACGGCGTTTTTCATACTGCGCGAAAAGGGTGAGTGTATAGGTATCAACATCTCCGCTGAGGCGGTCCGGTGCAATGGCATCAAAATCCCCGTAAAGGGCAGTGAAGGCCACACCACCTACCCAAGCATCATTGAATGCCGTATCTACGCCCACGGTACCACCCCAAGAGGACAGTTTGTAACCGGCAGCCGTGCCGTCCGCATGAAGCTCGGAGTACGCGCCATCTGCATTTACCCAGGTATTCCACAGGGGGATATCATCATACATATAACACTCTGACAGCCCCATTTGAGTGGTGCGGTTGCGGATGGAGTAAAGCCGCTGCTGCAACTCATGCTGAAATGCCGTACCCAGCGCAGCGTACGAGGCACCGGCTACCGCAGCCATCAACTCATTGGCGGCCTGCGTATTACCGCTGCGTATAAGGTGCATCACTTCATTATAAGCGGCTTGAGCATCACCTCCGGGAAGTATCGGGGAATTCCATAAAACATCGGCACCGGCTCCGGCGTTGTGAGACGTTGCCACGTCGGCCATAGGATTATTGCCGGTTTCCACCAAAATGAGCAATAGCCGACCGTCCTCCTGCGCCAAAAAACTTCGCGCCGCATCAACACGCATGAACGGTGTACCGCTGAGAGTAAGATTATAATCCCCCGCCATCAATTCATCCAACTCACCCAACACGTATTCGCCCGTGTTCAGATACTCCAGCCCCTCGGAATAGAGGGTGAGTGAAGCCCCGCTTTCTATCACCAAGCCTGCAAGGTCAATGATTTTATCCCCTGTATCGGTATTGAAGCTAAAGGTGGTTTGAGACATTTCTCCCAGCGTGACGGAAGCCCCGCCGTACAGTTTTTTCAAAAGGTTATCGTCTCCGTCCAGCTCCAGTGCGCCGTCTGTCACCCACACTTCGGGGGCTTGCAAAGCACCCTGCACCGTGAGTGTTGCCGACCCGTTTTTGATGAGCTGCACACCATCCCCCGCCGTTATGTTGCCCGCGGCAGTGGTATCTGCATTTTGCTCTAACTGCACCTCAACGGTACCGGATGCACTGCTGTTCTGTACCAGCAGTGTGCTGTCCGTGCCGCTTGTAAGATTACGCACAACGGCTTGTGTGGCGGCATCATCATCCCCCGCCAAAGAAAGGGTGAGAGTTTGCCCGCCCTCTATCACAACGCCCTCATACATACCGAGCGAGGGGTAGGTGGTGACAAGATGCGGGTCTGACGTATCGGGCTCTGCCGTGACAAAATACAGCCCCTGCGCCTGTCCGCTGAGCAAAAGGCTGCCGCCGTTCACCCCGCTCACCCTTATGCCGTATGGGAAAAGGTTCGGCACGATAGCCGTTGCGGCGGCATCTGCAAATTGCAGCGAACCATCCGTCAGTGTAAGCCAAGAAACCGCGCCGGCATCTCTGTGGGCCGCCAACACATCAACCACGGCATCGGCACTCAAATCCAGCGTCACGTTATCGGCAGAGCTGATATCCACCGTCAACCCGGTACCGAGTATCATGGGGGTGGCAGCCGCGTTTTCCCCGATATTTTGCGGGGCAAGGGTAAGCGTCAACGCCGTATCCGCCGTGGAGAGCGTGCCGCTGAGCCCGCTCAACTGCGTATTGGCCGCCATGGTAAGGCTCTGCAAGGCAGCGGAATCTTGTGCGCTTTGCAATGTGAGCGTACCGCCCTGGATATCCAAATCCGTAAAGGTATCATGGGTGGTAAGCAGCAAATCTCCCGCACCCGACTTTTGCAGAGACGGTGATTGGGTGAGGGATTCCAGTGTCACACTTGCCCCTGTTGTCACCTGCACCGAATCGAATGATTCAAAGGCCACGGCCGTGGTATTGGTGTACTCCTGAGCATCATTAAAAATAAGCGCGCGCTCCCCCGTTACGATGGAGGTAACGGTATTGCCCGCATACCCGCCCGATATGACTGAGGTATCTGCAAAGGTTACCCCGGCACCGATGGTGACGGTGGTAGACTCCGTTTGCATGGCTGTGGAAGCCAGTTGCTGACCGGCTGCATGAATATTGCCGCTCACCGTGCCGCCTTGCAGGTCTATGGAGATATTGCCCTGCTGCACCACGGTATCGGCATTGTTACGCGGCACATAACTGCCACCGATAATGTTTGCCGCATTACCCCCGCTGAGCACAATAGAGATGTCACCCACCTGCGCGTTGATAGCATCCGTGCCCGTGCCGTTAATATAATAACCACCGTACAATGTACCCGCCAGCGCAGCTCCATCGGCCACTACCTGCACCTCACCCACCTGCGCAGTACCCACGCCTGCGGCCAAGTACGAAGCCCCCACCGCATTGCCGTTCAGCGTGCCGCCGCTCAATTGCAGTTGCACGCCGCCGTATGAGGTAGCGGTGTTGGCTACATCGGTCCAAGAACCGCCCACCACCCAAGAATGGAAGGTACCGCCACTGATAGTCAGGTGAGATGTACCCGTAACCGTACCGCTGCCGGAGTTCACCCAATGCCCGCCTACCATGCGTACATCTGCCGCGGCGGATTGCTCACCCAAATGAACCGACACATACGTGTCACCGTCTATCACCTGCGCATTACCCCCTGCCCCACAAAAGCCGCCGCCTACCACATGCTTGGCAAAGTCGGCAGAGGGGCCGCTGTAATTGCTGAGGTCTACGGTAACATGCGTATCGCCCGTTATGGTTTGCGTTTTCCATGTATTGGTGGCCCACCCGTAACCGCCCATCACCATATTGACAGGCAGCTGATTAATGGCGGGGCCGGTATTATGGCTCAACGGAATATACACAAACACATTCGTATCTCCGGTAAACTGCACGTTGCGGTTGTGCGTCACCACCCCGGCCCCCACAACAGCCCCCGTTACATCACCGCTCATCACGGAGATATAAGAATTACCCGTAAACGAGGCCGCCTGACCATCCTTAAAATTACCCCCCATCACAGTGGCAACGCTTGCACCATTCACCAGAATATGAGAATTCCCCGTAAAGTTGAAAGCAACACCGGAGTTCCAATTGTCGGCAAAATTGCCGCCCACCAGCATTTGGTATTGCCCCGCCTCTGCCGCTATCCAGGTATCACGCGTCACGCTGCCCGTGGTGCCGGAATCGGCAGAAGATGCGCCGCCGAATATCTGCGCACCGCTATTGCCCGCCCCCACCAGGCTAATGGCCGTATAGCTGCCGAAATCATAAGGAGCCGCCACCCCCACGGGCTGCACCAACGCCGTTATCCCCGCCGTGCTGATATCAGCCTGATACTGCGGGGCTGCGGCATCCGGTGCACCGGCCAACCCGTCAGCACCCCAGTTGGTATCCCACGTACCGGCGGTGTCTCCCACCGCAGCGGTGGCTCTCAACACGCCAAACACATAAACAAGCAAAGATAAGGGCAGATGTAGTTTCATACCCGCCCATTATAACCATCCCACCCCTACTC